>JAHBZV010000013.1 GCA_019635275.1 Burkholderiaceae bacterium
CGGCGACGTGCTGCTGCACATGCTGCCGATCTTCCACGTGCACGGACTGTTCGTCGCGATCCACGGCGCGCTGCTGTCGGGCAGCCGGATGATCTGGCGCGCGCGCTTCGACGCGCGCGAGGCGATCCGGCTGCTGCCGCAGGCGACGGTGTTCATGGGCGTGCCGACGATGTACGTGCGCCTGCTCGACGAGCCCGGGTTCGACGCGAGCGCGTGCCGCAACATGAGGCTGTTCGTCTCGGGGTCGGCGCCGCTGCTGCCGGACACCTTCCGGCAGTTCGAGGCGCGCACCGGCCAGCGCATCCTCGAGCGCTACGGAATGAGCGAGACCGTGATGCTGACCTCGAACTCGTACGACGGCAATCGGGTACCGGGCACGGTGGGCCTGCCGCTGCCGGGCGTCGAGGTCCGCGTCGTCGACGACGCGGGACGCGCGTGCGGCACCGGCGACATCGGCGCGATCCAGGTGCGCGGCCCGAACGTCTTCTCCGGCTACTGGCGCATGCCGGAGAAGACCCGGGAAGAGTTCACCGCCGACGGCTACTTCCGCACCGGCGACATGGGGAAGTGGGACGCCAACGGCTACCTGTCGATCGTCGGGCGCAGCAAGGACCTGATCATCACCGGCGGCTACAACGTCTACCCGAAGGAGATCGAGTCGTACCTCGACGAGATGGACGGGGTGGCCGAGTCGGCGGTCATCGGCGTGCCGCACCGCGACTTCGGCGAGGCGGTCACGGCCGTCGTCGTCAGGAAGCCTGGCGCGCAGCTGCACGAGGCGGCGATCATCGCGGCGCTCAAGGGGCGCATCGCGGCGTTCAAGGTGCCCAAGCGGGTGCACGTCGTCGACGAATTGCCGCGCAACACGATGGGCAAGGTGCAGAAGAACGTGCTGCGCGAGCGCTACGGCGCCTGAGCGCGACGCGGGCCGCGACGGCGCGGTTCGGAGTCCGCGCGGTCAGTGGCCGCGCAGTCAGTGCCCGTACAGGCCCTTCCAGAGCATGTACGCCGCAAGCGTGTAGAGCAGCATCGCGAACACGGCCCTGAGCCCGCCCACGTCCATCGCGTGCGCGGTCTTCGCGCCCAGCGGCGCGGTCAGCACGCTGGTGACCACGATCGATGCCAGCGCCGGCAGGTAGATGTAGCCAAACGTGCCAGCGGGCAGCTCGAGCCCCCAGCCGGCGTAGACGTAGCCGAGCGTGCCGGCCAGCGCGATCGGAAAACCGCAGGCGGCGCTGGTGGCGACCGCCTCGTGGATCTTCACGTTGGCGCGGGTGAGGAACGGCACCGTGATGAACGCACCGCCCGCCCCGACGATCGCCGACAGCAGGCCGATCAGGGTGCCCATGCCGAATCGCCCGGCGTTGCCGGGCAGCGCGCGCCGCGCGCTCGCCTGGCCCTTGAACAGCATGCGCGTGGCCGTCAGTCCGATGAACACGCCGAAGCCGACCGCCAGCACGCTGCCGCGCAGCGCCGCGGCGATCTGGGCGCCGGCCAGCGACCCGAGCACGATGCCCGGAGCCAGCGTCTTCGCGATGTCCCAGCGCACCGCGCCGCGCCGCGCGTGCGCGCGAACGCTCGACAGCGACGTGAACAGGATGGTCGTGAGCGAGGTCGCGATCGCCACCTTGACGATCTGCTCGGTCGGAAAGCCCTTGCTCGTGAGCAGCATCGTCACGAACGGCACCAGCAGCATGCCGCCGCCGACACCGAGCAGGCCGGCGGCGAAGCCGGTGGCGGCGCCGAGAAGCAGGAACCAGGCGATCAGGTCGAGGGCCATGAACGAGTCGGGGGGGCGGGCTCAGGGACGGCCCGCGGCCGCGTCGATCTCCTGCAGCACTCGCCGCAACGTCTCGAACATCCAGGCGATCTGGTCGGGCTCGACGATCAACGGCGGCGACAGCGCGATCACGTCGCCGGTCACCCGGACGAGCAGGCCGCGGTCGAAGCAGCGCTGGAACGCGTCGGCCGCGCGCGCGCCCGGAGCGCCGTCGCGCGGCGCGAGCTCGATGCCCGCCACCAGGCCGAGGTTGCGCACGTCGACCACCTGCGGCGCGTCGCGCAGCGAATGGGCCGCTTCCTCGAACAGCGGCGCGAGGCTGCGCGCGCGCTCGAACAGCGACTCGCGCCGATAGATGTCCAGCGTGGCGAGAATCGCCGCGCTCGCCAGCGGGTGCCCGGAATAGGTGTACCCGTGGAAGAACTCGATGCCGGCCGGCGCGCCCTCGACGATGGCGTCGTGGACCTGGCGACGCGCGGCGACGGCTCCGACCGGGACGACGCCGTTGCTGATGCCCTTGGCCAGCGTGATGAGGTCGGGCGTGACGCCCAGCGCGCCGCTGGCCGTCGCCGCGCCCAGGCGGCCGAATGCCGTGATGACCTCGTCGAAGATCAGCAGGATGCCGTGCCGGCTCGTGATCTCGCGCAGCCGCTCGAGGTAGCCGACCGGGGGCACGAGGACGCCGGTCGAGCCGGCCATCGGCTCGACGATCACGGCTGCGATCGTCGACGGGTCGTGCAGCGCGACCAGGCGCTCGAGCTCGTCGGCCAGGTGCGTGCCGACAACGGGCTGTCCGCGCGAGAAAGCGTTGTCGCGAGGCAGGTGGGTGTGCGGCAGGTGGTCGACGGCCGGCAACAGCGCACCGGAGAAGGCCTTGCGGTTCGAGACGATACCGCCGACCGAGATGCCGCCGAAGCCCGCGCCGTGGTAGCCGCGCTCGCGCCCGATGAAGCGCGTGCGCTGACCCTCGCCGCGCGCGCGGTGATACGCGAGCGCGATCTTGAGCGCGGTGTCGACCGACTCGGAGCCGGAGTTCGTGAAGAAGATCCGGTCGAGGCCCTCGGGCATCAGTTCGGCGATCGCCGCGGCGGCCCGGAACGCATCGGGGTGTCCGAGCTGGAAGCCGGGCGCGTAGTCGAGCTCTGCGGCCTGTCGCGCGATCGCCTCGGTGATCTCGGTCCGGCAATGGCCCGCGTTGACGCACCAGAGTCCCGACGTGCCGTCGAGAACCTGCGTGCCGTCGGCCGCCGTGTAGTGCATGCCGCTCGCCCGTGCGAGCAGCCTGGGCCGGGTCTTGAACGCCCGGTTCGCCGTGAAGGGCATCCACAGCGGCGACAGGTCGGGCAGTTCGCCAGGCGCGCTCATCGGGACCGCGGCTCGAGCAGGTGGCCCAGGTAGCGCCACTCGGCGGGCGTCACCGGCGTGATCGACAGGCGACTGCCCTTGCGCAGCACCGCCATGTCGGCGAGCGCTTCGTGGCGGCGCATTTCGGCGAGCGTGACGTAACGCGTCTTGCGCAGCACGCGCACGTCGACGAGCGTCCAGCGCGGCGACTCGCGCGTGCTCCGGGGGTCGAAATACGGCGAAGCCGGGTCGAACTGCGTGTCGTCGGGGTAGGGCGTCGACGCGACCTCGCCGATTCCGGCGATGCCCGGCTCGGCGCAGCCCGAGTGGTAGAACAGCACGCCGTCTCCGACGCGCATCGCATCACGCATGAAGTTTCGCGCCTGGTAGTTGCGCACGCCGAACCATGGCACCGTATGCCGCGGCATCGCCAGCACGTCGTCGATCGAGCACTCGTCGGGCTCGGACTTCATCAGCCAGTGGGACTTCGCGGGCATCGTCGCGTAGGGAAAGGGGACCCCGCCTGTGCCGGCAGGCCGGCATCCTGAACCGTTCAGTTCAGTTCGGCCGCAGCAGGCACCACATCAGGTTCGTCCGACGAGGGACGATCACAACAGCAGTACGCAGAAAGCCGCGACCTGGATGCAATGCATTGGTTCAAGGAATATATGACCTTGTCGAACACTGCAGGGTCGGCCGCCATTCTAGCGCGGAACGCGCTTCAGAACAGGCTTTCCTGGCGTTCGAGCTCGGCGTCGAGGTCTTCGCGCATCTTGCGGATCTTGCCGAGGATCTCGGCTTTCGGCGTGCCCGCCACGGGGCTTTGCGCGCCGAGCAGCTCGTGCGCGAGTTGCAGCGCCGCCATCACCGCGATGCGGTCGATGCCCGAGATGCGCCCCGCCTCGCGGATCGCGCGCATCTTCTCGTCGACCATCTGCACCGCTTCGAGCAGCTGCGGCTTGGTCTCGCCGCTGACGGCCAGCCGGTAGTCGCGGTCGAGGATCTTGACGTCGATCTGTTCCATGCTCGGGGTCCGTCGAAGGCGCCGCCAGTCGCCGCCAGGGTCTCTATTCGCCGCCTTCTGCCGGCAGCGGAAGCCGCGCGAGCGCCGACTCGACGCGCGCGCGTGCCTCGGCGATGCGCTGCTGGAGCTGCTCGTTCGCGTTGCGGCTCGCCGCCAGCTGGTCGCGCAGGTTGGCGTTCTCGTCCGCAAGACGACGCACGACCTGCAGCATCCGGTCGATTCGCTCGCCCAGCTGGTCCACTTCCTGATCCATGGCGTGATGGTATATGAAGACGCCGCGGCAGGGGCGGCCGCGCCCGTGCCGGCCTGGCGAAGGGGTTCGCGGGGGGCGCCCGGTCGGTTCCGGTAGCATTCGGGAACCCCCTGCGGACCCGCCGATGACCGTTCATTCCCCGCTTCGCTCGCGACTGGCAGCCTGGGCGCTGGTGGCGCTCGCGATATCCGGCGCCGGCGCGCAGCGCGCACTGGCCCAGGCCGCTGGCGCCGCCGCCGCTGGCGCGATCGGCCCGGCCGCCGCCGCGCCGGCGAGCACCGGCCCGACGCGCGTCGAAGCGGTCGAAGTCGAACTCGTCGGTGAATCCGCCGCGGTCGTGCCTGGCCAGGCCCTTCGCCTCGGCCTGCGCATCCGGCACGACCCGCACTGGCACACCTACTGGCGCAACCCCGGCGATTCGGGGCTGGCGACGCAACTCGCGCTCGAATTGCCGGCGGGTTTCCGGGCCGGTGCGATCGAGTGGCCTGCACCGCAGCGCCTGTTCATCCCGCCGCTGGCCAACTACGGCTACGAGGGCGAGGTCGTGTTGCCCGTGCCCGTCGAGGTGCCGGCCGCGATCGATGCGGCGCGCGTGCGCTTCACCGGCCGCGCTTCGTGGCTGATGTGCCGCGAGGTCTGCATCCCCGGCGAGGCCGACGTCGCGCTCGAGTTGCCCGTGCTGCGCGAGGGCAAGGCCGCGAGGTCGCGGTTCGCCAAGTTGTTCGACGAGGCCGATCGCCGGATGCCGCGGGAGCGCGTCGCGGCGCGCGTCTTCGCCGACGGCGCGACGCTTTCGATCGGCCTGGCCGGGCGCCCGGCAGCGGTCGAGTTCTTCCCGTACCGGGAAGGGCTGTTGCGCAACGCCGACGCGCAAGTGCTCTACGCCACCGAGGGCGGCGTGCGGCTCGCGGTGCAACTCAGCGAGGACGGCGTGCAGCGGGTGCGCGCCGACCGCGCAGCCGTCGCGCAGGCGGCCGAAGGCATCGTCGTCGTCGACGGCGAGGCGCGCGAACTCGACGTGTCGGTGTCGCCGGCGGCGCTGGCCGCCGGCACCGAGATCGCGCGCGTGGCGGGTGCGCCGCAGGCGAGCGCCGAGCCCGTGCGTCGCGGGCTCGACCTGCCCGGCCTGGGGCCCGATGCGTCCGTGTCGGCGGGCGGCGCCGGGACCACCGCCCGGGGCGCGCCGTCGGCCTCGGCCGCGAGCCTGTGGGTCGCGGCGCTGTTCGGCGCGATCGGCGGACTGATCCTGAACCTGATGCCGTGCGTGTTTCCGGTGATCGGCCTGAAGGTGCTCGGCTTCGCGCGCCACGGCAGCGAAGGCAGCGCCGGCTCGCGCGTCGGTGCGCTCGCATTCGCTGCCGGGGTGGTGGTGTCGTTCTGGGTGCTGGCCGGCCTGCTGCTCGGCCTTCGCGCGGCCGGAGAGTCGGCGGGGTGGGGCTTCCAGCTGCAGTCGCCGCTGTTCGTCGCCGCGATGGCGCTGCTCTTCGTGGCGATTGCGCTGAACTTCTCCGGCGTCTACGAGATCGGCCTGTCGCTGACGCGGCTGGGGCAGTTCGATCGTGCGGCCGGGCGCAGCGCGCATCCGCTGGCCGGTTCGTTCGGCTCGGGCGTGCTGGCGGTGCTGGTCGCCACGCCGTGCACCGCTCCGTTCATGGGATCGGCGCTCGGCTACACGCTCGGCAGCTCGACGATCGAGGCGCTGGTCGTGTTCACCGCGATCGGCGTCGGCATGGCTGCGCCATACCTGCTGCTGGGCCTGTTCCCGGCGTGGTTGCGCTGGTTGCCCCGCCCGGGCCGCTGGATGGAGACGTTCCGGCAGCTGCTGGCGTTTCCGATGTACGCGACCGCCGCCTGGCTGGCCTGGGTGCTCGGCCAGCAGGCCGGCATCGACGCGGTGCTCGCGCTCGCGATCGGCGCCGTGCTGCTCGCGCTCGCGCTCTGGTTGGCGGGGCGCTTCGTCCAGCGGGGCAGCGGCGCGCGCCGCACCTGGGCGGCGGCGCTCGCGCTCGCGTCGCTCGCGCTGGCGATCTGGACGGCGTGGCCGCAGCGGGACGGGAACGCGCCGCCGGCGCAGGCGCGGGCGGGCGTCGGGAGTCCGATGGACGGCGTCGACATGACGTGGCAACCGTGGTCGCGCGCGCGCGTCGCCGACGCCCTGGCGGGCGGTCGCCCGGTGTTCGTCGATTTCACCGCCGCTTGGTGCGTCAGTTGCCAGGCCAACAAGCGGCTCGTGCTCGAGCGCGACGCGGTCCTCGCGGCGATGGCGCAGCGCGGCGTCGTGCGGCTGAAGGCCGACTGGACCAATCGCGATCCCGCGATCACCGCAGAACTGGCGCGCTACGGGCGCAACGGCGTGCCCCTCTACCTGCTCTATGCGCCCGGACAGGGCGAGCCGCAGGTCCTTCCCGAACTGCTGACTTCCGGCATCGTGCTCGACGCGCTGGCGCGCATCGCGCCCTCGCCGGTCGCGCGCTCGGCCGATCGCTGAACCTGGATCAAGCCGATCTCGCCACGGCGGATTCACCGTCGCCGGGCCGGCCTATAATCCGTCTCGCTTCCGGTGCTGCGCGGTCCTTGCCGACGCGCGGTTAAACGGGAAACAGGGAGCGCGGTCCCAGGGGCCGTCGCCAACCTGTGCTGCCCCCGCAACGGTAAGCAGCGGCGCTCGCGTTCGCGCGAGCGGTCGTGCACCCATCGCCACTGGATCCGGCGTCGCCTGGCGCGCGCCGGTCCGGGAAGGCAGTGCCCGCCCGGGCCGGCCCCGCATCGCGAGGCCCCCGACGCTGCAAGCCCGGATACCGGCCGGAAGGGCGGGTCGCGGCTTCGAGCCGTCGATCCATTGACGAACCGACGCCTTGCGGTGGGCAAGGCGTACAGGAGTCCCCATGTCCCTTCCTTCCACTCGTTCGGCGGCTGCGCTCGCGGTCGCCGCCCGGTGCGCGAGTGCGCTCGCCGCGGGCCTGATTCCCCTGCACGCATCCTCCCAGTCGATGAATCCGGTGGTCGTCACCGCCACGCGAACCGAGACCACGATCGATCGCGCGCTCGCCGACATCACGGTGATCGACGCGCAGTCGATCCGCGACGCCGGCGCCGCGACGCTGCCCGAGCTGCTGCGCAGCGCCGGCGGCATCGAGATCTCGCAGACCGGCGGCGCGGGTTCGGTGTCGGGGCTGTTCGTGCGCGGCACGCGCAACTCGCAGTCGATCGTGCTCGTCGACGGCATCCGCATCGAGAGCCCGCTGAGCGGCGGCGGGTTGGTCGAGCACCTTCCGCTGTCGGCGATCGACCGGATCGAGATCGTGCGCGGCCCGGCGTCGGCGCTGTACGGCTCGGGGGCGATCGGCGGCGTGATCCAGGTCTTCACGCGACAGGCCGACGTGGACGGCTGGTGGCCCTGGGCGTCGGCCGGCATCGGAACGCAGGGCACGCAGCAGGTCCAGGTCGGGTTTCGCGCGGCACGCGAGGGTACGCGCGTCGCGCTGTCGCTGGCTCACGAAAGCACCGACGGGTTCGAGTCGACGCGCTCCGGCAGCCCGGACTTCCAGGCCGATCGCGACGGCAACCGACAACGGTCGCTGACGGCTTCGCTGTCGCACCGGATCGCGGCGCAATGGGAGGCCGGCGCCAGCCTGCTCGTCAACGACGGGCGCGTCGAGTACGACGACGCTTTCTCCACCGCGTCCACGGCGCGCCAGGACTATCGCTCGGGCGCCGCGTCGGCCTGGGTACGCGGGCGCCCGACGGACGACTGGCAGACCGAGCTGCGCGTCGGCAACAGCTCGATCGACTACAGCTTCCACGCCTTCACCTTCGCGCCGAGGACCGACTCGCGCACGATCTCGTGGCAGAACACCGTCGCTGCCTGGGGCGGGTCGCTGCTGCTGGGCGTGGAGTCGCTGGTGCAACGCATCGACGGCGATGGCGTCACCCGCGGCGGGGCGTTCGTCTACGCGCGCGACAGCCGCAGCACCGATTCCGTGTTCGGCGGCTACGAACGCGCGTGGGGCGAGCACACGCTGCGCGCGACGCTTCGTCGCGACCGCATCGAGTCGGTCGGGTCCGAGACCACCGGGGCTCTGGCCTGGGGCTGGCGCTTCGTGCCGCAGTGGTTGCTGCGCGCGAGCTACGGCACGGCGTTCCGGGCCCCGACCTTCGACGACCTCTACAACCCGTTCTCGCCGAACCCGGCGCTGCGCCCCGAGAAGTCGCGTGGCTACGAGGTTGCGCTCGAGCAGCGCAGCGGCGCCGACCTGTTGCGGGCAACCGCGTTCAGCAGCCGCATCGACGATGCGATCGAGCTCGACTCGTTCTATACCGCACAGAACCTGGCGCGCGCGCGCGTGCAGGGCCTCACGCTGGAGGCGCGGCGCGCGATCGGCGCGTGGGTGCTGCGCGGCTCGGCGACGATGCAGCACACCGAAGGCGTGAGCGTCGATCCCGTGACCGGCGCGCGCAGCGACGCCGAGCTCGCGCGGCGCGCGCCACGCTACGGCGTGATCGGTGTCGAGCATGCGCGTGGCCCGTGGCGCTTCGGCGCCGAGGCGATCGCGCAGGCGCGGCGCTTCGATACGCTGGGCCAGCGCATGGCCGGCTACGTGTTCGTCGACGCGTGGGCGTCCTACCGGATCGACCGCGACTGGGAACTGTTCGCGCGCGCGGCCAACCTTGGCGACCGCGACTACGAGACCGCAGCGGGCTACCGCTCGCCGCCACGATCGCTGTTCGTCGGCGTGCGCTACGCCGCGCGGTGATGCACGCGGCGCGCCGGCGCATCGTCGCGTCGCTGCTCGCGGGGGCGGCGGCCGTGCTGGCCTGGGCGTGCCCGGCGGCGGCGCAGGCCGTTCGAATCCACGACGACTGGGGACGCGACGTGTCTTTCTCCGCGGCACCGGCGCGGGTCGTCTCGCTGGCGCCGCACGCCACCGAGCTGCTGTTCGCGGCCGGGGTCGGCGGGCGGGTCGTGGCCGTCGATCGCGACAGCGACTACCCGCCCGAGGCGCGCTCGCTGCCGCGCGTCGCCGCCTACCCGCAGCCGGACGTCGAGCAGTTGCTGGCGCTCGCCCCGGACCTGGTCGTGATCTGGGGGCCCGGCGCCTCGCGCGCGCTGGTCGGACGACTCGACGCGCTCGGCCTGCGCGTCTTCGTGTCCGAGCCGCGCACGCTCGACGACGTCGGCGCGACGATCGAGCGCTTCGCGCAAATCGCCGACGATCGCGCCGCGGCGCTGCGCGCGGCGCGCTCGTTTCGCGAGCGGCTCGCGGCGATCCGCGGGCGCTACGTGGGCGCGAGGCCGGTGCGCGTCTTCGTGCAGATCTGGTCGTCGCCGCTGATCGGCATCGGCGACCGCGACGTGATCGGCGACGCGGTGCGCAGCTGCGGCGCGCGCAACGTGCTCGCCGACGCGGCCGTGGCGGCGCCGCGGATCGACCCCGAGTCGGTGATCGCTGCGCGTCCAGAGATGGTGCTCGCAACCGACGGCATGCGCTCCGAGCGCCTGTGGCGCGAGCGCGGCGTGCTGGCGCCACGGGGGACGGCGCGCTTCGCGTCGTTCGATGCGACGACGATGGAGCGCCCCGGGCCGCGCGTGCTCGACGCCGTCGAGCAGCTGTGTGCCGCGATCGACACGGCGCGGCGCGCCACCCCCTGAATGCAACCGTGGTGCGCGTTGTTTGCTAACATCGCGGCATCGCAACCCAGGAGCTCACGCATGCCCGTCGTCGCGGTCGTAAACCCCAAGGGAGGCGTCGGCAAGACTACGCTCGCGACGAACCTCGCAGGCTTCTACGCGTCGAACGACCATCGCACGATGCTCGGCGACTTCGATCGACAGCAATCGGCCCGGCACTGGCTCACGCTGCGCCCCGCCGGCGTCAAGCCGATCGAGAGCTGGGAGATGAACGGCGAGGTCGCGCGCCCGCCGCGCGGCGTCACCCACGTCGTGCTCGACACGCCGGCGCAGATCACCGGCAAGCGGCTCTCCGAGGTCGTGCGCGTGGCCGATCGCATCCTCGTGCCGCTGCAGCCGTCGATGTTCGACGTGCTCGCCACGCAGCAGTTCCTCGAGGAGCTGAAGGCCGGGTTCGCGAACTTGCGCCGTTTCCAGGAGACCGTGGGCATCGTCGGGATGCGCGTCGACACGCGCACTCGTGCCGCCGAGCAACTCGCGCGCTTCGTCGGCAGCCTCGGTCTGCCGGTGGCGGGCTACGTGCGCGACACGCAGAACTACGTGCACCTGGCCGCGCACGGGCTCACCGTGTTCGACGTGCCTTCGCAGCGCGTCGACAAGGATCGCGCGACCTGGGAGCCGCTGCTGCAGTGGCTCGCGCGCTGAGGCGCGCCGCATCGACACGCCTTCCGCGCCGTCCTGGCCGGCCTCTGCGGCCTGTTCCGCCTTTGCGGCCTTTCCGGCCGTAGCGCAGCCAGGCGCTCGCGTCTCGCTGCGACTGGTCGAGGAGCGCCACGAGACCCTCGCCGTCGTGCGCGGCGTCGTGCAACCGGCGCAGCTGTCGACCGATCGCGGCGCGATGGTCACGGTGTGGCTCGACGGCGAATCGGGGTACTGCGCGACGGCCGACCTCTCGGCGCGAGGACTGCAGGCGGCGGCCGATCGCGCCGCCCAGTGGGCGCGCGCCGCGCGCGGGCGGGGCCTCGGCCTCGTCGAGGTGCCCTGGCAGCTTCCCGCCGCGACGCTGCGCTACGAGGGGCCCGCCGACGAGCCCCTGCCGGCGCGCGCCGAGCTGCTCGCGATGCTTCGCGCCGAGGCCGACGCGATGGCGCGCGACCCGCGGGTAGTTCACTGGTCCGCGAGCTTGCGCGCCACGGTGTCGGCGCAGCGGTTGTGGATCGACGCCGTGCTCGTCGCCGAGCAGTCGTTCCGGTTCGTCGAGCCGAATCTCGAGGCGACCGCGTTCGCCGACGGTCGCTCGCAGACGCGCACGCTGGGCGGCCAGTACAACGGCTTTTGCCGGCAGGGCGGCTGGGCCGCGGTGCGCGATTCCGGGATGATCGGCGGCGGCGCCCGCGTCGCCGACGAGGCGCTGCAGCTGCTGTGCGCGCCGAACTGTCCCGACGGCCCGCGCGACCTGCTGCTGTCGCCGGACCAGATGATGCTGCAGATCCACGAGTCGATCGGGCATCCGCTCGAGCTCGACCGGATCCTCGGCGACGAGCGCAACTTCGCGGGCACCAGCTTCGTCACGGCCGACATGTTCGGCAGTCATCGCTACGGCTCGCCGCTGCTGAACGTGAGCTTCGACCCCGGCGTGAGCGGCGAATTCGCCAGCTATGCCGCCGACGACGACGGCACCGCCGCGCGTCCGCAACGCCTGATCGAGCGCGGCATCCTGCTGCGCGCGCTCGGCGGCGAGCTGTCGCAGGCACGCGCCCGTGACCTCGGCCGGCCGGTCGAAGGCGTGGCGTCGGCGCGCGCCAGCGGCTGGCACCGGCCGCCGATCGACCGGATGGCGAACCTGAACCTCGAGCCCGGCGATGCGACGCTCGAGTCGATGGTCGCGTCGGTCGAACACGGCGTCTGGATGCAGACCAACGCTTCGTGGTCGATCGACGATTCGCGCAACAAGTTCCAGTTCGGCTGCGAATGGGGGCGCCTGATCGAAGGCGGGCGGCTCACGACGCTGGTGCGCAACCCGAACTACCGGGGCACGTCGGCCACCTTCTGGCGCAGCCTGGCCGCCGTGGGTGACCGCTCGACGATGCAGGTGCTCGGCACGCCGTTCTGCGGCAAGGGCGAGCCCGGGCAGATCGCGCGCGTCGGGCACGCATCGCCGGCATGCCTGTTCCGGTCGGTCGACGTGTTCGGGGGCGAATCTTGACCGCCGACCCGGCGTTCGCCGCGCAATTCGACGCAGTGGTCCGGTTCGTCGCCGCGGCGGCCGGGCCAGGCGAGATCCTCTTCGGCAGCCTGCGGGCCGAGCGCAGCGACTACGTGCGGGTGAATCGCGCGCGAGTCCGGCAGGCCGGAACGGTCGAGCGTGCGACGGTGAGCCTTCGCCTGATCGACGGCGGGCGCCAGGCACGCATGGTCTGCACGCTGGGCGAGCCCCGGGCGACGCGGGCGGTGCTCGCGGGCGGCCTCGCCGAACTGCGCGCCGCGGTCGCGCAGCTCCCCGTCGATCCTTATGCCTGCTGGCAGTCCGTGCCGGGCGCGAGCGAGCGCATCGGCCGCGCCGGCGTGCCCGACCCGGGCGTCGCGATCGAAGCGATCGTCGCAGCGGCCGAAGGCGACGACCTGGTCGGGCTCTACGCGGCCGGGCCGGTGGTGCGCGCGTTGGCCAGCAGCCTCGGCCACCGCCACTACCACGAGACGGTTTCGTCGACCTTCGACTTCTCCGTGCAGGTGGGCGGCGATCGCGCGGTCAAGGACACCTGGTTCGCCGAGCGCTGGGACGCGCATTCCTTGCGGGCGGCGATCGGCGCCGCTCGCGAGCGCGCGCGGATCCTGCATCGGCCGCCGCGGCGGCTCGCGCCCGGCGACCATCGGGTGCTGCTCGCGCCGCAGGCGCTGGCCGAACTGGTGGCGCTGCTGGGCTGGGGCGGTTTCTCCGAGCGCGCCTGGCGCAGCGGCCAGTCGCCGCTGGCGCGCGCGACGCGCGGCGAGGCCGCGTTGCATCCGTCGCTCACGCTGGTCGACGACCTCGACGCGTTCGGCGTGGCGCGCTTCCAGGCCGACGGCTTCGAGCGCCCGGCGCGCGTCGTACTCGTCGAGGCAGGCCGCCCGGCGCAACGCCTCGTCTCGCCGCGCAGCGCGCGCGAGTTCGGGGTCGACGGCAACGGCGCCGACGACGACGAGCGCCCCGTCGCCGCCTGTGTCGCACCGGGCACGCTGCCCGCAGAGGACGCGATGGCGGCGCTTCACACCGGCGTGGCGGTCTCCAACCTCTGGTACCTGAACTACTCGGATCGCGAGGCCTGCCGCGCGACCGGCACGACGCGCTTCGCGACGCTGTGGGTCGAGGATGGCCGGGCGGTCGCGCCGATCGAGCCGATGCGCTTCGACGACAGCCTGTACCGCGTGCTCGGCGAGCAACTGGTCGCGCTCGGCGACGCGGTGCGCCGGATGCCCGACACCGCCACCTGGGACGGGCGCGAGCCGGGCGGCATCAGCGCGCCGGCCGCGCTCGTCGGCGCGCTGCGCTTCACGTCGTGAGGCGCCGGGTCGATCGCCGCTCCGGCGGGCTCCGGCGCGGAGACGATCGTGGCGCGAGCAGGCGCTACTCGGCGGGGCGGCCGCGTCGATCGTGCGGCTCGGTCACGAATCCGAGCTTCGTGATCCCCGCCTGCTGCGCGCTCGACATCACCTCGGCGATGCGCTGGTAGCGCGTTTCGCGATCGGCGCGCAGGTGCAGCTCGGGCTGCGGCTGCCGCGCCGCCGCCTGCCGGAACCGCTCGCCGAGCGCGTCGAGCCCCGCCACCGGCTCGTTGTTCCAGAACAGCGCGCCCGACGGGTCGATCGACAGCGTGATCGTCTCCGGCTTCTCGGCCGATGCCGGGGCCTGCGCGTTGGGCAGGTCGAGGCGGATCGCGTGCGTGAGCAGCGGGGCAGTGATGATGAAGATGACCAGCAGCACCAGCATGACGTCGACCAGCGGCGTCGTGTTGATCTCGGCCATCGGCTGCGGGTGGTTGCCGGTGTCGAATCCGCCGAATGCCATCGCGTGGAGCCTCCTCGTGATCGAGCTGCGCGCCGCTCAGCGCACGACCCGGCTGGCCGCCAGCGGGGCCACCGCGCTGCGCAGCGCGTCGCCTTCGTGGTCCCTCAGCCTGCGCCCCGTGATGACCAGCGCGAGCACGTCGTGCGCAAAGCCGTCGAGCTCGGCGAGCACGATGCGGTTGCCGCGCACGAACGCGTTGTAGGCGAGCACCGCGGGAATCGCGACGGCGAGGCCCGCCGCGGTCATCACCAGCGCTTCGCCGACGGGGCCCGCCACCTTGTCGATCATCACCTGGCCGCTCGATGCGATGGCGAGCAGCGCGTGGTAGATGCCCCAGACGGTGCCGAACAGCCCGACGAAGGGGGCGGTGCTGCCCACCGAGGCCAGGAACGCGAGGCCGCTCTCGAGCCGCGCCGAAGCCTGCGTGATCTCGCCGCGCATCGCGCGCGTCACCAGCTCGTCGCGGTCGATCGACGCGGCGAGCGAGCTGTCGGGCTGCATTGCGGCGGCTGCGCGCGCCTTCTGCACCAGCGGAAGGAAGACCCGCTCGGTGTCGGCGCGTTCGAGGGTGGCCACGGCCTCGTCCATCGATCGCGCGTTCCAGAACTGTTCGAGCGCGGCGCGCGCGCCGCGACGCAGCCGCCACGCGCTCCACGCCTTGGACAGGATGAAGTACCAGCTCACCACTGACATCGCCAGGAGCAGGTACGCGACCGCGTGTGTCACCGCGTCGCCGGCCTGCCAGAAGTGCATCAAACCGAGTTGCTGTTCCTGCATCGCGTGTCCCTTCAGCCTTCGAGTCGGAAGACCCATCGCCAGTCGTGATACCACTCCGCAACAGGCCGGCCATCGACGGTGGCCGGCTTGAAGCGCCACTTCTTCACCGTGTCGATCGCGGTGCGGTCGAGCAGCGTCGAACCGCTCGACTGCTTGAGCCGGACCTCGGTGACCCGGCCGTCCGCGCCGACGTGGACGTCCAGCCTGACCTCGCCCTGGTCGCCCAGTCGCCGCGCCATCCCCGGATAGGGCGGCGGCGTGTTGCCGCTCCAGGTCGCGTCGACGTGGGGGGCGCTGCGCGCCGACGGCGCGGCCGAGGCGATGCCGTCGCTGCGCCGGCTGCCGGCCGCTGCGTCCCGGGCCACGGCTGACGCTCCGGGCACCCCGGGCGGCCCCGCGTCCTGCCCCGGCGCCGGCTCGGTGGTCGCCACCGGCGGCGGCACCGTGATCGCGGTCGACTCTGGCGGCGAGGCGCGCACCGGGAGGTCGGGCACCGGCTGCGGCGTCTCGGACCTCGCTGCGGCGGGCGGCGGCGCCGGGCGCTCGACCACGGGACGCGGCTCGGGTCGCGACCTGGGCCTGGCGCGCACCGGCTTCGGTGCGGGAGGCGGCGTGGCGGCTTCGAGCGGCGCGCTGCGCGCAGGCGGCTCGGCAGCGGGCGCGGCCGCGGGCGGCGCCGTCGTGCGCGCAACGGGCAGCGGCTCGGGCGCCGTCAGCAGGACGACCTGCACCGGTTCGACCGTGCTTTTCGTGGTGGGAGCGATGGCCAGCGTCAGCACACCGGTGAGCACGAGACCGTGCAGCGCCAGCGCACCGCCTGCCGCCGACAGCCGGGATGCATCCATCGCGAAATTATCGCGGCCGACGCCGGGAAGACCAAATTCGGACGAGCCGGGGCGGGCGGCACGCGCTGGCTCTGCAACAATGCGCGTTCCTCTTTCCGAGCGGGCAGGGCGCAGATGCAGGACGACCGGGGGTGGCGCGAGACGATCGTCGACCTTTTCGCGAGAAGCGAGCCCGCGGCGCCAGGGCGCAGGCCTCGGTGGCAGCGCCTGTCCTCGACGATCGCGGCGATCGCGCTCGCCGCGTGCTCGGCGCTGCCCGGTTCGCCTGGGGGCGCGGCGCTGCCGCCGGCGGCGTTCGACGCCGACCTGCTGCTGATCGGCGAGGTGCACGACAACGCGATGCAGCACCGCATGCGGCTGCGATGGCTCGAGCAGCTCGCGCAGCGGCGTCGCGTCGTCATCGCGCTCGAGCAACTCGACGCCGTGAACCAGGGCGCGCTCGACCGTGCCCGAGCAGCCGACCGCGCTGCAGCCGCGCGCGGCGATCCGTTGGCGCAGCGCGCCCGCCGGATCGCCGAGGCCGCCGGCTTCGACTTCGGCGGCTGGCACTGGGAGTACTACCGGCCGGTGATCGAGCTCGCGCTGCGCCGCGACCTGCCGCTGGTGGCGGCCAACCTGTCGCGGGCCGAGACTTCGGACGTGGCCCGCGGCCGCGCGCCGGCCGCGGGCGAGCCCGCCGGCTGGAGCGCCGGCGACGAACGAACCCTGGAGGACTCGATCCGGCGAGGTCACTGCGGCCTGCTCCCCGAATCGCTGATCGGGCCGATGGCGTCCGCCCAGCGCAGTCGCGATGCGCGGCTGGCCCGCGCGGTCGTCGACGCCCATCGCGCGAGCGGCCTGCCGGTGGTGCTGCTGGCCGGCAACGGTCACGTCCGTCGCGACATCGGCGTGCCGCGCTACCTGGCCGAGCTCGCGCCGCACGCGCGGGTGTTCGGCATCGGTCTTCTGGAAGCCGGAGAGGCGGCGTCGGTGCCGTTCGACGCGGCCGAGGTGACCGCCGCGGCCAAGCGCGAGGATCCGTGCAATGCGCTTCGCACGAAGCCGCTGCGCACGCAATCGTCGCAATGAGGTCGCGAATCAGTCCTTCAGGCCCAGCACGTCCTGCATGTCGTACAGGCCGTCGGCGCGTTCGGACAGGAATCGGCAGGCGCGCAGCGCGCCGTGCGCGTAGGTGACGCGGCTCGCCGAGCGGTGCGTGATCTCGATGCGCTCGCCGATGCCGGCGAACAGTACCGTGTGGTCGCCGACGATGTCGCCGCCGCGAACCGTGGCGAAGCCGATCGTCGACGGATCGCGCTCGCCGGTGACGCCTTCACGACCGTAGACGGCCACCTTCTTCAGGTCGCGCCCGAGCGCCGCCGCGACGACCTCGCCCATCTTCAGCGCAGTGCCCGACGGGGCGTCGACCTTGTGGCGGTGATGGGCCTCGATGATCTCGATGTCGTAGCCCTCGCGCAGCGACTTCGCCGCGAGTTCGAGCAGCTTCAGCGTCACGTTGACGCCCACGCTCATGTTCGGTGCGAACACGATCGGCACGCGCTCGGCCGCCGCGGCGATCGCGCGCCGGCCCTCGTCGTCGAAACCGGTCGTGCCGATGACCATCGCGGCGCCGCGCGCCACGCAGGCGCGCAGGTGCGCGAGCGTGCCCGCCGGTCGGGTGAAGTCGATCAGGAATTGCGCGTCGGCGATCCCGGCGTCGACGTCGTCGGTGATCGCGACGCCGGTCGTGCGCCCGAGGAAGTCGCCGGCATCGCGCCCGATCGAGGCGCTGCCGCCCACGTCGAGCGCGCCGACGAGTTGCGCGTCGGCAGCGTCGAGCACGGCCTCGACCAGCATCCTTCCCATGCGGCCCGAAGCGCCCGCGATCGCGATCCGCATCATGGCTGCGCCTTCTGCGCAGTGCTCGGTGGCCGATAGCCCGGCAGGGCGGGGTCGGTCGGGTCTTCCTTCGCGGGCAGCGACTCCGCCTCGATCGCGGCGACGCGGTCGTCGCGGAACACGATGGTGGCGCGCCGCAATTCGGCTCGGCCGCTGGGGAACTGGTAGCGGAACACGTAATCCCAGCGATCCGGGTGGAACACGTGGCGCAACAGCGGGGTGCCGAGCGCGAAGCGGACCTGCTCGCGCGTCATGCCCTCCTTGACCTGGTCCAGTGTCTGCTGCGTCAGGTAGTTGCCCTGCGGCAGGTCGGTGCGGTAGGGCTGCAGCAGGCCGCTGCGGTTCGGGTCGCGCGGGGCGCAGCCGCCGGCGACGAGCGCGGCCACGAGCGCCGCGGGCACCCACCAGGCGGCGCGTGCCGGCCGCAAGCCGCGCGAGACGGCCCGTGGCCGGCGGCGCTGGGCAGAAACCTCATTCATGGTGCCGGTCGCGACTCGTTGCAGTTGAAAACCGTTATCATACGACGGGACTTCCCCAGCCCGGGTCGAGCCGCATGTCCGTCACCAGCGAACTGAAGAACATGGGTCTGAAGGCGACCCTGCCGCGCCTGAAGATCCTGGAGATCTTCCAGAACGGCAAGCAGCGGCACATGAGTGCCGAGGACGTCTATCGCGAGCTGATCGCCGAGAACCAGGAGATCGGGCTCGCCACGGTCTACCGCGTGCTCACCCAGTTCGAGCAGGCCGGGCTGCTCAAGCGCAGCAACTTCGAGTCCGGCAAGGCCGTGTTCGAGCTCGAGCAGGGGCAGCACCACGACCACCTGGTCTGCCTGCAGTGCGGCCGCGTCGAAGAGTTCTACGACGCCGAGATCGAGAAGCGCCAGCAGAAGATCGCGAAGGACCGCGGTTTCTCGCTTCAGGAGCACGCGCTGGCGCTGTACGGAAACTGCACCAAGCCCGACTGCGTATATCGGCGCAGCTGAAGGCGCCGGGCGCCGTTTGCGCTCAGGCCTGCGCGAGGATCTCGCGCGCGTGCTTGCGGGTGGTTGCAGTGATCTCGGCGCCGCCCAGCATCCGGGCGATCTCCTCGACGCGGGCGCCGCGGTCGAGCGCCTCGATCCGGCTGACGGCGCGTCCGCCCTCGCTGTCCTTGCTGACCCGGAAGTGATGGTGCGCCTTTGCGGCCACCTGCGGCAGGTGCGTCACGCACAGGACCTGGCGGTCGCCGCCCAGCCGGCGCATCAGCTCGCCGACCGCGTCGGCGACCGCGCCGCCGACGCCGGCATCGGCTTCGTCGAAGATCAGCGTCGGCACCGGGTTGGCCTGCGCCGCCAGCACGGCGATCGCGAGGCCGATGCGCGACAGCTCTCCGCCCGAGGCCACCCGGGCCAGCGGTCGTGGCGTCGCGCCGGCGTGCGCCGCCACGCGGAACTCGATCGCGTCGGTGCCCGAGGCCGTGGGCTCGCCCGTCTCGAACGCGACGGCGAGCTTGCCGCCGGCCATGCCCAGTTCGGCCATGTGGCGCGACACGCCGTCGGCCAGGCGCCGCGCCGCCTTGCGCCGCGCGGCGGACAGCTGCGACGCGAGTGCGTCGTAGCGCGCCCGCGCGGCCGCCGTCCTGGCGCGCAGGCCCTCGACGTCCTGGGCCGCGTCGAGCTCGCCGAGCCGCGCGCGGATCGATTCGAGCGTGGCCGGAATCGATTCGGGCGGCATCCGCAGGCGTCGCGCCGCCTCGAAGACGGCGCCGATGCGCTGCTCGGCCTGCTGGAGCCGCTGCGGGTCGAGGTCGACGCGTTCGGCGTAGTCGGCCAGCATGGACGCGGCCTCGTCGACCTGGATGGCGGCGCTCTCGAGCAGCTCGACGGCTTCCTGCAGCGCAACGTCGATCGTCGCGAGCGGGCGCAGGCGCTGCAGTTGCTGGTGCAGGCGGCTGGCCAGCGCGTCGTCGCTGTCGACGAGCGCGTCGGCGGCGCCCCGCGTGCCCTCGATCAGCGAGGCGGCGTGCGCGAGCCGCTTCTGTTCTTCGTTGAGCTGTTCCCACTCGCCCGGCGCGAGCCGCAGGCGTTCGAGCTCGCCCGCCTGCCAGGCCAGGCGCTCGCGCTCGAGCGCGAGCTCGCGTTGCCCCGATTCTGCGGCTTCGAGGTCGCGTTGCAGCGCGCGCCAGGCCGTCCAGGCCTCGGCGAGCACCTGCCTGTCGCCGTCGAGCCCGGCATAGCCGTCGAGAAGCTGCCGCTGCCCGTCAGCGCGCAGCAGCGACTGCGACGCGTGCTGGCCGTGGATGTCGACCAGCCGCTCGCCGATTTCGCGCAGCAGCGCCGCGGTGGCCGGATGGCCGTTGACCAGCGCACGCGAGCGCCCGTCGGCGTCGACCAGCCGGCGCAGCAGCACCGTGCCGGCGTCGCCCTGCAGTTCGCGCTCGGCCAGCCAAGCGTCGAGCGCCGCGTCGCTGCGGAACACGGCCGCGATGTCGGCGCGAGGGCGGCCTTCGCGCACCACCCCGGCGTCGGCGCGCCCACCCATCGCGAGGCTCAGCGCGTCGATCAGGATCGACTTGCCGGCGCCGGTCTCGCCGGAGAGCACCGTGAATCCGGGGCCGAACTCGAGCTCGGCCGCGTCGACGATGACGAAGTCTTCGAGGCGAAGGCTGAGCAGCATCGGGAGCGGCGTGCAGGGACGGGTCGGTCGGGGGCGCCCGCGTTCAGCGCTGGATCGTCTGCAGGTGCGGCAGCTCGTGCCAGTTGAGCTTGCCGCGCAGCGTGGCGAAGTAGCTGTAGCCCGGAGGGTGCAGGAAGGTGGTGGTGAACGCGGCGCGCTGGACGATGATGTCGTCGCCGACCTGCAGGTCGCTGAACACCTGCATGTCGCCGGCCACGCGCGGCTCGCGACCCTCGACGACGCGGATCGTGATCGTCACGTCGTCGGGCAGCGTGATCGGTCGGTTCGACAGCGACTGCGGCGCCACCGGCACCAGCACGATGCCCTTGATCTGCGGGTGCAGGATGGGACCGTTGGCCGACAGCGCGTAGGCGGTCGAGCCGGTGGGGGTCGCCACGATCAGGCCGTCGGCGCGCTGGCTGTACATGTACAGGTCGTCGACATGCACCTGCAGTTCGATCATGCCGGTGCGCGACGACCGGTTGACGACCACGTCGTTCAGCGCCAGCTCGGTCCAGACGACTTCCTGGCCGCGCACGACGCGCGCGGTGAGCAGCGTGCGTTCCTCGGACGCGTAGTGGCCTTCGAGGATGGACGACAGCGCCTGGCGCCAGCTGTCGAGCCCGATGTCGGTGATGAAGCCGAGCCGGCCGTGGTTGATGCCCACCAGCGGCACCTCGTGCGGGGCGAGCGCGCGAGCGGCTCCGAGCATCGTGCCGTCGCCGCCGATCGCGATCGCGAGGTCGGCTTCGTGGCCGATCCGTTCCAGACTGGCCGTTTCGAGCTCGGACGCGCCCAGCATCACCGCCGAGCGCTCTTCGACCAGCACCGAGACGCCGCGCGCGCGCAGGAACGCGGCGATCTCGCGCACGGTTCCCCCGACGCTCTCGGTCTGCGGGCGGCTGACCAGCGCCACGCGGTTGAATCGGCTCTTCATTGCAGCGATTAGAGCATAAGCCGCCGGCGGCGAGCCGGGGCGCCCGGCCGAGCCGTCCGGCCGAGCCGGACGACTTGCGTCCGTGCCGGCTGCCCATACAATGGGCGCATGCTGGATGCGCGTGCACAGACCCTGCTGAAGACCCTGATCGAGCGTTACATCGCCGACGGGACGCCGGTGGGCTCCCGCACGCTGTCGCGGTACTCCGGGCTCGACCTGTCACCGGCCACGATCCGCAACGTGATGGCCGACCTCGAGGAGCTCGGGCTCATCGCCAGCCCGCACACCTCGGCCGGGCGCGTCCCGACGCCGCGCGGCTACCGGTTGTTCGTCGACACGCTGCTCACTGTCGAGCCGCTCGAGGGCGAGCAGACCCGGGCCATCCAGGGCCGGCTGCAGGCCGACGAGCCGCAGCGGCTGCTCTCGGCCGCCGCGTCGCTGCTGTCGAACCTCTCGCATTTCGCCGGGGTGGTCATGACGCCGCGCCGTGCGTCGCTGTTCCGCCAGGTCGAGTTCCTTCGGCTCTCCGATCGCCGGATCCTGCTGATCATCGTCACGCCCGAGGGCGACGTCCAGAACCGCATCCTGTCGACCGAACGCGACTACACGCCGTCGCAGCTGGTCGAGGCGGCCAACTACATCAACACGCACTTCGCCGGGCTCGACTTCGAAAGCATTCGCGGCCGCCTGCACTCCGAGCTCGCCTCGCTGCGCGACGACATCACGGGGCTGATGCACAAGGCGGTCGAGGCGAGCAACCGCGCGTTGACGGAAGAGGCCGAGCCGGTGGTCATCTCCGGCGAGCGCAATCTGATGGGCGTGGCCGACCTCACCGACAACATGGAGCGCCTGCGCCGGCTGTTCGACCTGTTCGACCAGAAGACCAGCCTGGTGCAGCTGCTCGACGCGTCCAGTCGTGCGCAGGGCGTCCAGATCTTCATCGGCGGCGAGTCCGAGCTGGTGCCGATGGACCAGATCAGCGTCGTCGTCGCTCCGTACGAGTCGGACGGCCGCATCGTCGGCACGCTGGGCGTGATCGGCCCGACTCGGATGGCCTACGAGCGGGTCATCCCGATCGTCGACATCACCGCCAGGCTGGTCTCGTCGGCGCTCAGTCATCACGGCTGAGCATCTGCCCCCCGTGCCATCGACGCCGACGCGGATGCCCTTGCGCGCATGTCCGAGACGCTGATCCGGCGCTTCTACGACGCCTTTGCCGCGCTCGACGGCGCGGCGATGGCCGCCTGCTACCACCGCCAGGCGTCGTTCAGCGACCCGGTATTTCCCGACCTGCGCGGGTCCGAGCCCGGCGCGATGTGGCGGATGCTCACCGCGGCCGCCGCTCGCAGCGGCGGTTTCCGGCTCGACTACCGGATCGCGCACGCCGACGAGCGCAAGGCGCAGGTGCTGTGGGAGGCCGACTACCTCTACCGGGGGGGGCGCCGGGTGCACAACCGGGCCCGGTCGACGCTCACGTTCTGGGACGACGCGATCGTGCGGCAGGTCGACGAGTTCGCGTTCTGGCCATGGAGCCGCCAGGCGCTGGGCGCCACGGGCTGGCTGTTCGGCTGGCTGCCGGCCTATCGCCGCGCGGTCCAGCGCGCGGCGCGCGGCCAGCTCGACCGTTTCATCGAGCGCGAGCGCGCACCGGCACCGTGACGCGCTACACGGCTGCGACCCGATTCGACCACGCGGCGCCATCGCGAACCGCGGTGCTCCTTCTGCAGCTCGGCACGCCCGACGAGCCGACGCCGGGGGCGCTTCGGCGCTACCTTCGCGAATTCCTGTCCGACCCGCGCGTGGTCGAGATTCCACGCGTCGCGTGGCTGCCCATCCTGCACGGCATCATCCTGCGGACCCGCCCGTCGAAGTCGGCGCGCAAGTACGCGAGCATCTGGTCCGACGAGGGTTCGCCGCTGATGGTGCACACGCGTCGCCAGGCGACGCTGCTGCGCGGCGCGCTGGGCGCGCGCGGACACGACCTCGAGGTGGCGTTCGCGATGCGCTACGGCAATCCGTCGATCGCCGCCGTACTGCGCGAGCTTCGCGAGCGTAACGTGACCCGCCTGCTGGCGCTTCCCCTGTATCCGCAGTACGCGGGCTCGACCACGGCCACCGCGTTCGATGCGCTGGCGCGCGAGCTGGCCGGCTGGCGCAACCTCCCCGAGCTGCGGGTCGTGCGCGACTTCCACGATCACGACGGCTATCTCGACGCGCTGGTTGCCGGCGTGCGCCGCGCCTGGGAACGCGACGGCCGTGGCGAGCGCCTCGTCATGAGCTTCCACGGCGTGCCCCGGCGCACGCTGGCGCTGGGTGATCCGTACCACTGCGAGTGCCTGGCGACTGGCCGGCTGCTCGCCGAGCGTCTCGGCCTGCGGGCCGGCGATTGGGTAGTCACCTTCCAGTCCCGCTTCGGCCGCGCCGAATGGCTGCAGCCGTATACCGAACCGACGCTGCGCGAGCTCGCGCGCTCGGGCGTGCGCAGCGTCGACGTGATCTGTCCCGGCTTCGTCGCCGACTGCCTGGAAACGCTCGAGGAGATCGCCGTCGAAGGCCGGCAGGCCTTCGTCGAATCCGGCGGCCAGGCGTTTCGCTACATCGAATGCCTGAACGAGTCGCCTCCCTTCATCGGCGCGCTGGCCAGCCTCGCCGAGCAGCACCTTTCGGGCTGGGCCACGCGTCGCCTCGACGACGCGGCGACGGCCGCGCGCGCGCAGGCGCTTGCCGAAAGAGGCCGGCGCGCGAAGGCGCTGGGCGCCGACCGCTGACGGCCACCGGCGCCGCTGGCGCCGCCGCCGGCGCAGTTCGCGAAGGCTGGCTGCAGCGCGTCGCATCGGCGTCGACCGGGCTGACGGCGTCGGCCACCATCGGGCCTTCAAGAAACGAAGGAGCCCGTCATGCCGTCGAACCTGCCCCTGGATGTCGTCATCGTCGAGGTCGTACGCCACACGCCTGTCTGGGCGTGGGGAATTCTGGCCGCGATCGTGGCCCTCGGCGCGCTGCAGATGCGCGACCACACGACGAGCCGGCTGCGCCTGTTGGCGATGCCGCTCGGAATGGGAGGCTACTCGCTCTGGGGGGCGGCTGCGGCCTTCGGCGTGCAAGCGCCGGTGCTGGTCGCCTGGGCAGCTGGACTCTCGATCGCGCTGGCGTCGAACGCCCG
This sequence comes from Burkholderiaceae bacterium, assembly GCA_019635275.1. GTDB lineage: Bacteria > Pseudomonadota > Gammaproteobacteria > Burkholderiales > Burkholderiaceae_E > Zeimonas. The sequence goes on from JAHBZV010000013.1 coordinate 24,330, forward strand.
GGTCGGCTGGCCCGGGCAGGTGCGCGCCCACGGCGACGGCGGTTTCGCGTTGCCGGGCAGCCCGCTGCCATTGCTGCTGATGCTCGCCGTATTCTTGCTCCGCTACGCGGTCGCGGTGTCGCTGGCGATGCACCCGCAGTGGCGCTTCGAGGCCGGCTTCGCGCTGCCGGCTAGCGTTGCAGGGGGGTTCCTGTCGGGGATGTTCGTCGCGCGTGCGCGGCGGATCCTGGCTACGTCGAGCGGCCGGCCGCGGGCAGCCAGCGCGTGAGCGGACGCCCGGCGCGCCCGGCCCCCGCTCGTGCGCGGCCGGGGGTTCAGGCCTTGGGCGGAATCCGCAGCACCTGCCCCGGATAGATCTTGTCCGGGTGCGTCAGCATCGGCTTGTTCGCCTCGAAGATCGTCATGTAGGCGTTCGCGTTGCCGTAGTATTCCTTGGCGATCTTCGACAGCGTGTCTCCGCGAACGACCGTGTAGAACTTCGCCTCGGGGAGCGGATTCTTCACGGTCATGTTGTCGACGACCTTGTCGACGTGGGCGACGTTCCCGCAGCACAGGACGATCTTCTCGCGGGTCTCCTGGTCGTTGGCCTGGCCCGAAACGGTCACCGTGCCGGTGCTCCCGTCGAAGGCCACCTCCAGATTGTCGGCGCCCAGTTTCATGGCGCCGATGTAGTCCTTGATCGCCTTGGCGGCAGCCGCGTTGGCATCCGCGGTGCCCGCTTTCGCTTCGCCGCTTCCGAACAGCTTCTCGCCGGCTTCCTTGATGAATGACAGCAGTCCCATGCTCGTTCTCCTTGTTGCCAGGGCAGGCCCGGCCGATGTCACGGGCCCGCCCAAGGGTAACCCGCTTTCACCGACGGAGGCGGTTTGAAATCCCGGACATCGCCCCGACATAATGCACGCTGGGCGCGGGTCGACGCCGAAGAGTGTACGCAAGTATCTGATTCGAAAAGGAGATCGAGGGGATGAACCCAGAAAGGCCGGATCGGCCGGAAGACCGGATTCCCGCCGCCGATGCCCCGGCGCCGTCCGCGCCTGAAGGCAGCCGGCAAACTGCTGCGCCGGACGAGGCCGGCGCCGATCCGGTGCAGCGGCTCACCGAGACCGAGGCGAAGCTGGCCGACATGCAGGACCAGTACCTGCGTGCCGTCGCGGAGGTCGAAAACGTTCGCCGGCGGGCGCAGGAAGAAGTCGCCAAGGCCCACAAGTACGGGATCGAGGCCTTTGCGGAGAGCCTGCTGCCGGTCAAGGACAGCCTCGAGATGGCGCTCAAGGCCGACGCGCCGAGCCTGGACAACCTGAAAGAGGGGGTCGAGGCGACGCTGCGGCTGCTCGCCTCGGCGTTCGAGAAGAACCGGCTGCTCGAGATCGATCCGAAGGGCGAGAAGTTCGACCCCAACCGGCACCAGGCGATCTCCACGGTGCCTGCCGCCGCGACGCAGCCGCCGGTTGCCCCCAACCACGTCGCGCACGTGCTGCAGAAGGGCTACCTGATCGGCGACCGGGTGTTGCGCCCCGCCCTCGTCACGGTGGTGCAGGGCTGAGCCGGCCGCTTGAATTCCATTCATCACGACATATCTGCAAGCCAGACAATCTCCGTCACCGAGGAAGAAGGAACATGGGCAAGATCATCGGCATCGACCTGGGCACGACGAACTCGTGCGTCGCAATCATGGAGGGCGGCCAGCCCAAGGTGATCGAGAATTCCGAGGGCGCGCGCACGACGCCGTCGATCGTCGCGTACATGGACGACGGCGAGATCCTGGTCGGGGCGCCGGCCAAGCGGCAGGCGGTCACGAACCCGAAGAACACCCTCTATGCGGTCAAGCGGCTGATCGGGCGCAAGTTCGAGGAGAAGGAGGTCCAGAAGGACATCCACCTGATGCCCTACGGCATCGTCAAGGCCGACAACGGCGACGCCTGGGTCGAGGTGCGCGGCAAGAAGCTCGCCCCGCCGCAGGTGTCGGCCGAAGTGCTGCGCAAGATGAAGAAGACCGCCGAGGACTACCTCGGCGAGGAAGTGACCGAGGCGGTCATCACGGTGCCGGCCTACTTCAACGACAGCCAGCGCCAGGCGACCAAGGACGCGGGCCGCATCGCGGGCCTGGACGTCAAGCGGATCATCAACGAGCCGACCGCGGCCGCGCTCGCGTTCGGCCTGGACAAGGGCGGCAGCAAGGACCGCAAGGTCGCGGTCTACGACCTCGGCGGCGGCACCTTCGACATCTCGATCATCGAAATGGCCGACGTCGACGGCGAGAAGCAGTTCGAGGTGCTGTCCACCAACGGCGACACGTTCCTGGGCGGTGAAGACTTCGACCAGCGGGTTATCGACTACGTGATCGGCGAGTTCAGGAAAGAGCAGGGCGTCGACCTGTCGAAGGACGTGCTCGCGCTGCAGCGGCTCAAGGAGGCCGCCGAGAAGGCCAAGATCGAGCTGTCGTCGGCCCAGCAGACCGAGTTCAACCTGCCGTACATCACGGCCGACGCGTCGGGCCCGAAGCACCTGAACATGAAGATCACGCGCGCGAAGTTCGAGGCGCTGGTCGAGGAGCTGGTCGAGCGCACGATCGAGCCGTGCCGCATCGCGCTGAAGGACGCGGGTGTCAAGGCGTCGGACATCGACGACGTGATCCTGGTCGGCGGCATGACCCGCATGCCGAAGGTCCAGGAGAAGGTGAAGGAGTTCTTCGGCAAGGAGCCGCGCAAGGACGTCAACCCCGACGAGGCCGTGGCCGTCGGCGCGGCGATCCAGGGTGCGGTGCTCTCGGGCGAGCGCAAGGACGTGCTGCTGCTCGACGTGACGCCGCTGTCGCTGGGCATCGAGACGCTGGGCGGCGTCATGACCAAGATGATCCAGAAGAACACCACGATCCCGACGAAGTTCTCGCAGACCTTCTCGACGGCCGACGACAACCAGCCGGCGGTCACGATCAAGGTGTTCCAGGGCGAGCGCGAGATCGCGTCGGGCAACAAGCTGCTCGGCGAGTTCAACCTCGAGGGCATCCCGCCGGCGCCGCGCGGCACGCCGCAGATCGAGGTCACGTTCGACATCGACGCGAACGGCATCCTGCACGTGTCGGCGAAGGACAAGGCGACCGGCAAGGAGAACAAGATCACGATCAAGGCCAACTCGGGCCTGACCGAGGCCGAGATCCAGAAGATGGTGAAGGACGCCGAGGCGAACGCCGCCGAGGACCACAAGCGCGTCGAGCTCACCAACGCGCGCAACCAGGCCGACGCGCTGGTCCACTCGGTGAAGAAGTCGCTCGCCGAGTACGGCGACAAGATCGACGCCGGCGAGAAGTCGAAGATCGAGGACGCGTTGAAGGCCGCCGAGGAGTCGCTGAAGTCCGACGACAAGGCCGAGATCGAGGCGAAGACCAACGCGCTGATGACGGCGTCGCAGAAGCTCGGCGAGCTGATGTACGCGAAGGCGCAGGCCGAGGGTGGCGCGCAGGCCGCCGGCGCCGCGGGCCCCGAGGGCGCCGGCGAAGCGAAGCGCCCGAAGGACGACGACGTGGTCGACGCTGACTTCAAGGAAGTGAAACGCGACGCTTGACGGCCGCATCGAGTGCTGGGGGCCGGATGCGGCCTCCCGCACGCCGCGAGGCCCGGAGCGGGTGTCCGGCGCTCTCCCGACAAAGCGGATATCGGGCCGCGACTCGGGAGGGCGCCGGACACCCGCTCCGGGCCGCTCCCCGTTGATGCGATACGAAGCCCATCAGAGACAATCGGCCGACCATGGCAAAGCGTGACTACTACGAAGTCCTCGGCGTCGCGAAGAACGCGAGCGACGACGACCTGAAGAAGGCGTATCGCAAGCTCGCGATGAAGTACCACCCGGACCGCAATCCGGACAACAAGGACGCCGAGGAGAAGTTCAAGGAGGTCAAGGAAGCCTACGAGATGCTGACCGACCCGGCCAAGCGCGAGGCCTACGATCGCTTCGGCCACGCCGGCGTCGACCCGAACGCGGGCTTCCCCGGCGGCGCGGGCGGACAGGGCTTCGGCGGCTTCGCCGACGTGTTCGGCGACATCTTCGGCGACATCTTCGGCGGCCAGCGCGCCGGCGGCGGCCGCAGCAACGTCTATCGCGGCGCCGACCTGCGCTACGCGATGGAGGTCACGCTCGAGCAGGCGGCCAGCGGCTACACGTCCGAGATCCGCGTGCCGAGCTGGGACACCTGCGGCACCTGCAGCGGCACCGGCGCGAAGCCGGGCACGAAGCCCAAGGTCTGCCACACCTGCGGCGGGCAGGGCGCCGTGCGCGTGCAGCAGGGGTTCTTCTCGATCCAGCAGACCTGCCCGACCTGCCATGGCAGCGGCAAGGTGATCCCCGAGCCGTGCACCAGCTGCGAGGGCGTGGGGCGGGTGAAGAAGAACAAGACCCTCGAGGTGAAGATCCCTGCGGGCATCGACGACGGGATGCGCATCCGCTCGGCCGGCAACGGCGAGCCCGGCATCAACGGCGGGCCCCCGGGCGACCTCTACGTCGAGATCCACGTCAAGGAGCACCCGGTGTTCCAGCGCGATGGCGACGACCTGCACTGCGAGGTGCCGATCGGCATCACGACCGCCGCGCTCGGCGGCACGGTGCAGATCCCGACACTGGCCGGCCGTGCGGAGATCGACCTCCCCGAGGGCACGCAGTCGGGCAAGCAGTTCCGGCTGCGCGGCAAGGGCATCAAGGGAATCCGTTCGAGCTATCCGGGCGACCTGTACGCGCACGTGGTCGTCGAGACGCCGGTGAGGCTGACCGACAAGCAGAAGCAGCTGCTGCGCGAACTCGAGGCGTCGCTGAAGGATCCGAAGCACAGCCCGCAGACGAAGGGCTGGATGGACCGCGTGAAGGACTTCTTCCAGTGAAGCTCACCTTCGCCGGCGCCGCCGACACCGTCACCGGCTCGCGCTACCTGCTCGATTCCGGCGGGCGCCAGGTCCTGCTCGACTGCGGGCTGTTCCAGGGCTTCAAGAAGCTGCGCGACCGCAACTGGGCCGCGTTTGCGCTGCCGCCGCGCGAGATCGACCGCGTCGTCCTCAGCCACGCGCACCTCGACCACAGTGGCTACCTGCCGGCGCTCGTGCGCGACGGCTTCAAGGGGCAGGTCATCGCCACCGAGGCGACGCGCGAACTGTGCGAGATCCTGCTGCGAGACAGCGCGCGGCTGCAGGAGGAGGAGGCCGAGTTCGCCAACCGGCACGGCTACTCGAAGCACGCCCCGGCGCGGCCCCTGTACACCAGCGAAGACGCCGAGCGCGCGCTCTCGCGCATCGTCACGGTCGACTTCGACGAGGACTTCGACCTCGGCGACGGGATCGCCGCGCGCTTCCTGCCCGCCGGGCACCTGCTCGGTGCGGCGATCGTGCGGCTGCAGCGGGGCCACCGCACGCTGGTCTTCAGCGGCGACCTCGGCCGCCCGAACGACCTGGTCATGCAACCGCCGCGCACGGTGGAGTCGGCCGACACGCTGATCGTCGAGTCGACCTACGGCGACCGCGACCACGCCGACGACGACCCCGAGGCCGTGCTCGGCCGCGTGATCCGCGAGACCGCGGCGCGCGGCGGCACGATCCTGATTCCCTCCTTCGCCGTGGGCCGCGCGCAGACGCTGCTCTATGCGCTGTACCGGCTGAAGGAGCGCGACGAGATTCCCGAGATCCCGGTCTTCCTCGACAGCCCGATGGCGGTCGACGCGACGCGGCTGTACCGCCGGTTCCAGCACGACCATCGGCTCACGCCCGAGCAATGCGCCGGCATGTACCGCGCGGCTCGATTGATCACGACGCCGGACGAATCGAAGCGGCTGGCCACGCTTCGCGGGCCGCTGATCATCATCTCCGCGAGCGGCATGGCGACCGGCGGCCGGGTGCTGCACCACCTCAAGCGCATCGTGCCCGACCCGGCGAACCACGTGGTGTTCGCGGGCTTCCAGGCGCCGGGCACGCGCGGCGCGCACCTCGTGGGCGGCGCGCGCGAGGTGAAGATCCACGGCGACTGGCATCCGGTGCGTGCCGGCGTCACGCAGCTCGACGGGTTCTCGGCGCACGCCGACGGCGACGAGCTGATCGCCTGGATGCGGGGCTTCCGATCCGCGCCGAAGCAGGTCTACGTCACGCACGGCGAACCCGAGGCGGCCGACCGGCTGCGCGTGCGCATCGAGACCGAGCTCGGCTGGCACGCGCGAGTGCCCGAGCACCTCGAGAGCGTCGACCTGCCGCTCTGAAGGGGCGTCGGCCGGCGAGGCACCGATTCCCCCGCGCCGGACTCTGATGCGCTGAACGCGCGGCGCCGGGCTGCTAAAGTCGGTGCGATGGACGCGAGCGGGTTCCGACGACCGACGGGGTTGCGCAAGGGCCGGCAGGTCGACGCCGCCGCGCGGGCGCGCGTGCTGCAGTTGCTCGACGGGATCGAGCTGCGGCGCGACCTGCTGATCGAGCACCTTCATCGCATCCAGGATGCCGAGGGCTGCCTGCCGGCAGGCCTGCTGGCTGCGCTCGCCGACTTGCTGCGGCTGTCGCAGGCCGAGGTGTACGAGGTCGCGACCTTCTACCACCACTTCGACGTGGTCCGGGAGGACGACGAGCGCCCGCCGTCGCTCACCGTGCGCGTCTGCGACTCGCTGCCGTGCCGGCTGGCTGGCGCCGAGGCGCTGATCGCCTCGCTGCCGAGGTGGCTCGGCCGCGACGTGCGCGTGCAGCGCGTGCCGTGCGTCGGGCGTTGCGCGCAGGCGCCCGTGGCCGTGGTCGGTCGCCGCCCCGTCGCGCCGGCCGATCCCGCATCGGTCGAAGCCTGCGTGTCGCGCGGTCCCCACGACTGCCCGGATCCCGCCGCGCAGGACTACGTGGCCTACCGCGCTGCCGGAGGCTACCGTCAGCTCGCGCAGCTGCTCGACGGCTCGCGCAGCCGCGAGACGGTGCTCGATGAGCTCGACGCATCGGGCCTGCGCGGCCTGGGTGGCGCCGGGTTTCCCATCGCGCGCAAGTGGCGCATCGTCGCCCGTCAGGCCGGTCCGCGGCTGATGGTCGTCAACGCCGACGAAGGCGAGCCCGGCACCTTCAAGGACCGGCACTGCCTCGAGACCGCGCCGCACCGGATGCTCGAGGGGATGCTGATCGCGGCGAGCGTCGTCGGCTGCGATGCCTGCTACGTCTACCTGCGCGACGAGTACGCGGGTGCGCGGGCGCTGCTCGAGCGCGAACTGGCGGCGTTGCGCCGCGACCCGCCGGTGCGCGGGCATGCGCTGCCGCAGGTGCACCTGCGGCGCGGCGCGGGCGCGTACATCTGCGGCGAGGAGAGCGCGCTGATCGAGTCGGTGGAAGGCAAGCGCGGGATGCCGCGGCTTCGTCCGCCGTACGTGGCCGAAGTCGGCCTGTTCGGAAGGCCGACGCTCGCGCACAACGTCGAGACGCTGCACTGGCTGCCCGAGATCCTCGAGCGAGGCGCCGCGTGGTTCGCCGGGCACGGGCGGCGCGGACGTCGCGGCCTGCGTGCGTTCTCGGTGTCCGGGCGCGTGCGCTCGCCCGGCGTCAAGCTCGCGCCGGCCGGCATCAGCGTTCGCGAACTCATCGACGAGTTCTGCGACGGCATGCTGCCGGGACACGAACTGTACGCATACCTGCCCGGTGGGGCGTCCGGCGGCATCCTGCCCGCGTCGCTCGCCGGCGAACCGCTCGACTTCGACACGCTGCAGCCGCACGGGGCCTTCATCGGGTCGGCGGCAGTGATCGTCCTCTCGCAGCACGATCGCGCCGTCGACGCCGCACGCAACCTGATGGCCTTCTTCCGCGACGAGTCCTGCGGGCAGTGCACTCCGTGCCGGGCCGGCACGGCGAAGGCCGCGCGCGAGATCGCCAGCGGTGACTGGAACGTCGCACTGCTGCGCGAGCTGTCGACGACGATGATGGACGCGTCGATCTGCGGTCTCGGCCAGGCGGCGCCGAACCCGGTGCTCTCGGTGCTGCGGCACTTTGCGCACGAACTCGGTCCGGACGACGCAGGCGAGCGATGAGCCCGGTGCACCCGCCGACGACCGAAGTGGCGCAGGCCGGCCCCGCCGGCGCGGCGACCGTCTTCGAGCTCGACGGGCGGGCCATCGAGGCTCGCGCCGGCGAGTCGATCCTCGCGGCCGCGAAGCGTCACGGCGTCGCGATTCCGCACCTGTGCCATCGCGACGGCTATCGGCCCGACGGCAACTGCCGAGCCTGCGTCGTCGAGATCGAAGGCGAGCGTGTGCTCGCGCCGTCGTGCTGCCGCGCACCCGCGCCGGGCATGAAGGTGCGCACCGAGGGGCGCGCACGTGCGTCGCAGAAGATGGTGGTCGAGCTGCTGCTGGCCGACGCGCCCGAGGCCGATCGCCGCGAAGACTCGGAGCTGCGCCACTGGGCGCGCGCGCTCGGGGTCGAGGCGTCGCGTTTCGCGCCGCGCGAGCAGCCGGCGCCCGACTTCAGCCACCCGGCGATCGCGGTGCAACTCGACGCGTGCATCCAGTGCGGGCGCTGCGTGCGCGCCTGCCGCGAAGAGCAGGTCAACGACGTCATCGGCTACGCGTGGCGAGGCGAGCACGCGAAGATCGTCTTCGATTGCGACGACCCGATGGGCGCGTCGAGCTGCGTCGGATGCGGCGAATGCGTGCAGGCCTGCCCGACCGGCGCGCTGATGCCGCGGCTGCTGGGCGCCGGGGCCGCGCCGGACGGCGATGCTGCGCGGGTGGCGCCGCGCGCTGCGCAGCGCAGGGTCGACTCGCTGTGCCCGTTCTGCGGCGTCGGCTGCCAGATGACCTACCACGTCTCGGACAACCGCATCCGCTACGTCGAGGGCCGCGACGGCCCCGCCAACCGCGGCAGGCTGTGCGTGAAGGGGCGCTTCGGCTTCGACTACGCGGCGAACCCCGAGCGCCTCGTCGTGCCGCTGGTGCGCCGGCCCGGCGCCGCGAAGATCGCCGGCACGGGCCGCGTGCCGGCGGACTGGCGCGAGCAGTTCCGCGAGGCGAGCTGGGACGAGGCGCTCGACCTCGCGGGCGGCGGCCTGGCGCGGATCCGCGACCTGCACGGGCCCTCGTCGCTCGCCGGATTCGGCTCGGCCAAGGGGAGCAACGAGGAGGCGTACCTGTTCCAGAAGCTCGTTCGCACCGGCTTCGGGACGAACAATGTCGATCACTGCACGCGCCTGTGCCACGCGTCGTCGGTCGCCGCGCTGCTCGAAGGCATCGGCTCCGGGGCGGTGTCGAACCCGGTGTCGGACGTCATGAAGGCCGACCTGGTGTTCGTGATCGGGGCCAATCCCACCGTGAACCATCCGGTCGCGGCTACCTGGATCAAGAACGCGGTACGGCGCGGCACGCGGCTGGTTCTCGCCGATCCGCGGCGCACCGAGCTCGCGCGGCACGCGACGCACGTGCTGCAGTTCCGCTCGGACACCGACGTCGCACTGCTCGACGCGATGCTGCACACGATCATCGCCGAGGGCCTCGTCGACCGCGACTTCGTCGCCGCGCGGACGGCCGGCTTCGAGGCGCTGCGCGAGGCGGTCGCACCGTACAGCCCCGAAGCGATGGCGCCGGTCTGCGGCATCGACGCCGCCACCATTCGCGAAGTGGCGCGCCTGTACGCACGCAGCAAGGCGTCGATGATCTTCTGGGGCATGGGCATCTCGCAGCACGTGCACGGGACCGACAACGTCCGCTGCCTGATTGCCCTGGCATTGCTCACCGGCCAGATCGGCCGGCCCGGCACCGGGCTGCATCCGCTGCGCGGGCAGAACAACGTGCAGGGCGCCTCCGACGCGGGTCTCATCCCGATGATGCTGCCCGACTATCACCGGGTCGGCGACGAGCCGGCGGCGGCCGCGTTCGAGCGGCTGTGGGGGGCGAGGCTCGACCGACGGCCCGGCCTGACGGTCGTCGAGATCCTGCGGGCCGCCAACGCGCGCGAGATCCGCGGCATGTACATCGTCGGCGAGAACCCGGCGATGTCCGACCCCGACCTTCGCCACGCGCGCGAGGCGCTCGGGAAGCTCGACCTGCTGGTCGTGCAGGACATCTTCCCGACCGAGACCGCGGTGCTCGCCGACGTCATCCTTCCGGCCAGCGCGTTCCCCGAGAAGACCGGCAGCTTCACCAACACCGACCGCATGGTGCAACTCGCGCGCCAGGCGATCGATCCTCCCGGCCAGGCGCGTCCGGACCTCTGGATCATCGTCCAGATGGCCCGGCGCCTCGGGCTCGACTGGCGGTACGCGCACCCGCGCGAGGTGTTCGAGGAGATGCGCCAGGACATGGCCTCGATCCACGGCATCTCGTGGGCCCGGCTCGAGCGCGAGGGCAGCGTCACCTATCCGTGCCCGGACGAGAGCGACCCCGGCCACCCGGTCGTGTTCGTCGACCGATTCCCCACCGAAGACGGCCGCGCGCGTCTCGAGCACGCGCGGCCCGAGCCGGCCGACGAGCAGCCCGACGCGGACTGGCCGTTCGTGCTGATCACCGGGCGCCAGCTCGAGCACTGGCACACCGGCGCGATGACGCGGCGCGCGCAGGCGCTCGACGCGATCGAGCCCGAGGCCACCGCCTCGCTGCACCCGCAAGACCTGCGCCGGCTCGGCCTGCGCCCGGGCGAGCGCGCGGCGATCGCCTCGCGGCGCGGCGAGATCGTGCTGCAGATGCGCGAGGACGACGGCGTCGCCCCCGGCAGCGTGTTCGTGCCGTTTGCCTATGCGGAGGCGGCAGCGAACCTGCTCACCAAGCCCACGCTCGATCCGTTCGGGAAGATCCCGGGCTTCAAGTACTGCGCGGTGCGCGTCAGCCGCCCGACTTCGGCGGCTCGAACTGCCTGAGCAGCTCGCGGCCGATGATCAGTTTCTGCACCTCGGTGGCGCCCTCGTAGATGCGCAGCGGGCGGATCTCGCGATAGAGAAGCTCGACGGCCATGCCCGACTTCACGCCGAGGCCGCCGAAGAGCTGCACTGCCTTGTCGATCACCTGCTGCGCGGTCTCGGTCGCGACCATCTTCGCCATCGCGACCTCGCGCGTGCCGCGTTCGCCGAGCCGGTCGCGCACCCACGCGGCCCGATAGGTGAGCAGCGCGGCGGCGTCGATCCCGGTCGCCATGTCCGCCAGCGCCGCCTGCGTGAGCTGGAAGTCGGCGAGCATCTGACCGAGCATGCGGCGCCGCGTCGCGCGGCCGAGCGCCTCGTCGAGCGCGCGCCGCGCGAAGCCCAGCGCGGCGGCGGCGACGCTGGTGCGGAAGATGTCGAGGTTGCGCATCGCGATCTTGAAGCCTTCGCCCGGGGCACCGAGCAACGCGTCGGCCGGGATGCGGCACCCGGAGAAGCGCAGCGTGCCCAGAGGATGGGGCGCCATCACCGGGATGCGATCGGAGACCTCCAGGCCCGGCGTCGCGGCGTCGACCACGAACGCCGAGATGCCGCGGCTGCCCGGAGCCTCGCCCGTGCGCGCGAAGACACAGTAGAAGTCGGCGATGCCGGCGTTGGAGATCCAGGTCTTGCAGCCGTCGAGCACCCAGTGCGCGCCGTCGCGCGTCGCGGTCGTCGACAGAGCCGCCACGTCCGAACCGGCGTCGGGCTCCGACAGGGCGAACGCGGCGAGCTTGCGCCCGGCCACCACGTCGGGCAGGTAGCGGCGCTGCTGCGTTTCGGTGCCGGCCAGGCTGATCGAGCCGCTGCCCAGCCCCTGCATCGCGAACGCGAAGTCGGCCAGCCCAGAATGCCAGGCCAGCGTCTCGCGCGCCACGCACAGCGAGCGGGTGTCGATCGAGTCGAACGCGCCGCCCCAGGCCTTGCCGGCGCAATAGCGCAGCCAGCCGTCGCGGCCCAGGTCGGCGACCAGCTGCCGGCAGGCCGCGTCGACGTCGGCCTCGTGCTCGTCCGAGAGCCGGGCGGCGGCCCACTGCTCGAGCGCGTGCGCCTGTTCGCGATGCGCGTCGTCGAGGAAGGGCCAGGCGTAATGACTGCGGTCGGGCATGGCGACGCTTGATTTCTCCGGGCGATGCGCCTAGGATACTGAATGAGCGTTCATTCAGTCAAGCAGGAACCCCGCTGAATTCCCTGCGCTGCCCGTCGATCCGCGACCCGGGCGGCGCGACACCCCGGAGATCATCGCATGTACAAGCTGAAAGCGGCAGAGTGGCGTCCCCAGCACTTCAAGTGGCAGGTGCAGGACAACGTGGCGATCGTCACGCTGAACCGGCCCGAGCGGAAGAACCCGCTCACCTTCGAGAGCTACGCCGAGCTGCGCGACACCTTCCACCGTCTGCAGTACGCCGAGGACGTCCGCGCCGTGGTGATCACCGGCGAGGGCGGCAACTTCTGCTCCGGCGGCGACGTGCACGAGATCATCGGGCCGTTGACGAAGATGGACATGAACGGGCTGCTGACGTTCACGCGCATGACCGGCAACCTGGTGAAGGAGATGCGCACCTGCCCGCAGCCGATCATCGCCGCCATCGACGGCGTGTGCGCCGGCGCGGGCGCCATCCTGTCGATGGCTTCCGACCTGCGCTACGCGACGCCGGAGACGAAGACCGCGTTCCTGTTCGTCCGCGTCGGGCTGGCAGGCTGCGACATGGGCGCCTGCGCGATCCTGCCGCGCATCATCGGGCACGGACGCGCCAGCGAGCTGCTGTACACCGGACGATCGATGAGCGCCGACGAAGGCAAGGCCTGGGGCTACTTCAACGACGTGGTCCCGCAGGCGCAGGTCCTGCAGAAGGCGATCGACATGGCAAGGTCGCTCGCGACCGGGCCTGCGTTCGCGCACTTCATGACCAAGAAGTGCCTGCACCAGGAGTGGAACCAGACCATCGAGCAGGCGCTCGAGACCGAGGCCGAGGCGCAGGCGATCTGCATGCAGACGCAGGACTTCACCCGCGCCTACAACGCCTTCGTCGCGAAGGAAAAGCCGAAGTTCGAGGGCAACTGAGGAACGCAGTGCGGTGAAATCGCCCGAGCACGTCGCCAGCGTCGTCAGCGACCCGAAGCTGGTCGAGGAACGGCGCGCCGGGATCCTCGACGCGGCGGTGAAGCTGTTCGCCGAGAACGGCTACTACGTCACGACGATCCAGCAGATCGCGAAGGCGAGCGGCGTCAGCATCGGCCTGATCTACCAGTACTTCGGCGACAAGGACGACATCCTGTTCCTGTCGCTGAAGCGGGTGCTCGATCGCTACGAGACCGAGATTCCCGCGCGCCTCGAGGGCGTCTCGCACCCGGTCGACCGCCTGTGCACCGCCGTGTGGGCCTACTGCTCGATCGTCGACGAGCTGCGGCAGGTGGCGGTGCTCACGTACCGGTCGACCGGCTCGCTGCGCGCCGATCGCCGCGCGCTGATCCAGCAGGCCGAGCTGCGGACCAACCGGTTGCTCGAGCGCTGCGTGCGCGACTGCGTCGACGGGGGCCTCATGCGCCAGCTCGACGAGTTCCTGCTCGTCTACCAGCTGGTGATGTTCTGCCACGCGTGGGCGCTGAAGAACTGGGCGATGCGCGAGCGCTTCGACCTGGGCGGCTACGTGTCGGGCGGCATCTCGCTGCTGATCGAGCCGTTCCTCACGACGAAGGGCAAGGCCGCGCTGGCGTCGTTGCGCCGGCGAAGCGGCGATTTTTCCGGACCGCCGGCGCGCGGGTCCGCGGGCTGAGGCGGGGTCGCTGACGACGACCCCATTGGGAAGAGGTGCGGCATCATGGTGAATGAACGTTCACTCACGAACGAGGCCCGGTCGGCTGCGTGGTCGCCCGCGATGGCGCATCCGGCCGCGGCATCCCCGCCGATCTCGCTGTCGATCGAGGCGGGCGTCGCCGTCGCGACGCTGTGCCGGCCGCCGGTCAACGCGATCGACGACGACTGGGTCGCGCGGCTCGAAGAGCTGCTCGACGACGCCGAAGGAGACGCTCGCGTGCGCGTGCTGTGGATCCGCAGCGCGCAGCGCGTCTTCTGTGCCGGGGCCGACCTGGAGTTCATGCGCCAGCGCTTCGCGACCGACGACGGACGACGCGCGATGATCGACTTCACGCGCCGGCTGCAGCAGGTGTACGCGCGCATCGAGCGCAGCGCCCTCGTGTCGGTCGCGGAGATCGGCGGCGCCGCGCTCGGCGGCGGGTTCGAGCTCGCGCTGGCGTGCGACGTACGGGTGGTCGCCGACGAGGCGAGGCTCGGGTTGCCGGAAGCGCGGCTCGGCCTGTTGCCGGCGGCCGGCGGCACGCAGCGGATGACGCGCATCTGCGGTGAATCGGTCGCTCGACGCCTGATCCTCGGCGCCGAAGTGGTGCAGGGCGCCGAGGCGGTCGGCCTCGGGCTGGCCCAGTGGCGCGCGCCGGCGGCAGAACTGCGCGCGACGGCCTGCGGCATCGTCGAGCGCATCGCCGACCTGCCCGGCGCCGCGCTGCGCGAGAGCAAGCGCTGCATCGCGGCGGCGCTCGACTCGCGGCGCGACGGCTACGAGGTCGAGCTCGAAGGCAGCGGTGCGCTGCTGTCGCTCGAAGAGACGCAGGAGCGCGTGCGGCGCTTCCTCGACCGCGACGCGTCGTGACAGGGCAGAGGGCCCGACAGGAGCCCGGGGAGGGGGAGACAATGGAGGGGATGCAGGTCGACCCGCGCAGGATCGCGATGGAGCGCGAGCGCGGCATCTGGCCGGATCGCGTGCTCACCGACTACCTGGATCGGTGGATCGAGGAGAAGGGCAACGCCACCGCGTTGATCGGATACCGCGAGGAGAGCGGCGCCACCGTGCGCCTGAGCTGGCGAGAGCTCGGCGACCGGGTGGCGCGGATCGCGCAGGGCCTCGCGACGCGCGGCGTGGGCCGAGGCGACGTGGTCTCGCTGCAGTTGCCGAACTGGTGGGAGTTCGTCGCCGTGCACCTGGCGTGCCTGCGCATCGGCGCGATCACCAATCCGCTGATGCCGATCTTTCGCCATCGCGAGCTCTCGTTCATGGTGGGCCACGCCGAGTCGAAGGTGTTCATCGCGCCATCGCAGTTTCGCGGCTTCGACCACGGGGCGCTCGCGCGCTCGCTGAGCTACGAGCTGCCATCGCTGCAGCACGTGTTCCTGGTCGACGGCGACGGCGCCGACTCGTTCGAGCGTGCGCTGCTCGACGGGCCGGCCGACCCCGCCTTCGCTCGCGGCACCTCGATCGACGGCAACGGCCTGGTGCAGCTGCTGTACACCTCGGGCACCACCGGGGAACCCAAGGGCGTGCTGCACACGTCGAACACGCTGCTCGGCACGATCCTGCAGTTCATCGAGCGGCTCGAGTGCTCGGATCGCGACGTGGTCTTCATGCCGTCGCCGCTCGCGCACCAGGCCGGTTTCGCCTACGGCCTGATGCTCGGCGTGATCCTCGGCGCGCCGATCGTGCTGCTCGACATCTGGCACCCGCGACGCGCGGTCGAGCTGATGGAGCAGTACCGCGCCACCTACACGTTCGCCTCCACGCCGTTCCTGGCCGACCTGGCGCAGTTCGACGGGATCGAGCAGCGCGACCTGCGATCGTTTCGACTGTTCGTCACGTCGGGCGCGCCGATCCCGCCGATCGTCGTCAGGCAGGCGCAGGAGAACCTCGGCGTCACGGTCGTCGCGAGCTGGGGGATGAGCGAGGTCTGCTCGGCGACGACGACGCTGCTCTCCGGACACAAGGTCCAGGAGAGCGACGGCGTCGCGGTGCCGGGTTCCGAGGTCAAGGTGGTCGACGACCAGGGACGCGAGATGCCGTGCGGCCAGCAGGGCTCGCTGCGGGTGCGCAGCGCGGCGCTGTTCGTCGGCTACCTGAAGCGACCGCAGCTCTACTCGGTGGACGAGGAAGGCTGGTTCAACACCGGCGACATCGCGCGGATGGACGACGAGGGCTACATCCGGATATGCGGACGCGACAAGGACATCGTGATCCGCGGCGGCGAGAACATCCCGGTGGTCGAGATCGAGGCCGCGCTGTACCGGATGCCCGGCATCCTCGAAGCAGCGATCGTCGGCATGCCCGATCCGCGCCTGGGCGAGCGCGCCTGCGCGTTCGTCGCGGTGCACCCCGGCGCTCACGTCGACATGGCGGCGATGCGCGCGTTCCTCGAGGCGCAGGAGATCAGCAAGAGCTTCTGGCCCGAGCGGCTCGAGATTCTCGAGCAGCTGCCGCGCAATCCGACCGGCAAGGTGTTGAAGTTCGTGTTGCGCCAGATGGCGCAGAAGCTGGTCGACGCGCAGTCGCAGCAGGCAGGCGCAGCGCGCGACCGCGCGTCGTGACGGCCGGCGGCGGCATCCAGTAGACTTGGCGGCGTCGCCAGTCTCCCGGATCCGCTGCCCGGCATGAGCACCAACTCTTCCGAATTCGAACGCGCCCGCAAGGTCCTCGTCGGCGGCGTCAACTCGGCCGTTCGCGCGTTCCGCGCGGTGGGCGGCACCCCGCGCTTCATCGATCGCGCCGAAGGCGCGTACATGTGGGACGTCGAGGGCAAGCGCTACATCGACTACCTCGGTTCGTGGGGGCCGATGATTGCCGGGCACTCGCATCCGCACGTGCTCGCGGCGGTCGAGCGCGCTGCCCGGCGCGGGCTCTCGTTCGGCGCACCGAACGTCATGGAGAGCGAGCTCGCCGAGCGCCTCTGCACGCTGTTCCCGCAGGTCGAGCGCGTGCGCTTCACCAGTTCGGGCACCGAGGCGGCGATGTCGGCACTGCGCCTGGCGCGCGGCTTCACGCGGCGCGACTCGATCGTGAAATTCGAGGGCTGCTACCACGGCACCGCCGACAGCCTGCTGGTGAAGGCGGGCTCGGGGGCGCTCGCCTTCGGCACGCCCAGCTCGGCCGGCGTGCCCGACGACCTGGCGAAGCACACGCTGGTTGCGCAATTCAACGACCTGGCCAGCGTCGAGTCGCTGTTCGCCGCGCACCCCGACCGGATCGCCTGCGTGATCGTCGAGCCGATGCCCGGCAACATGAACCTGATCCTGCCTGCGCCGGGTTTCCTGGCCGGGTTGCGCGCGCTGTGCACGAAGCACGGCGCGCTGCTGATCTTCGACGAGGTGATGTCGGGCTTTCGCGTGGCGCTGGGCGGCGCGCAGGAACTCGTCGACGTCGTGCCAGACCTGTCGGCGTTCGGCAAGGTGATCGGCGGCGGGATGCCGGTCGGCGCGATCGGCGGCCCGGCGGCGATCATGGAGATGATGGCGCCGCTGGGCCCGGTCTACCAGGCGGGCACGCTGTCGGGCAATCCGATCGCGATGGCCGCGGGTCTCGCGACGATGGACCTGATCGCCGAGCCGGGCTTCTTCGAGCGGCTCGGCGCCGGCTGCGCGCGGCTCGTCGACGGGCTGAACGCTGCGGCCCGCGAGGCCGGCGTCGCGTTCTGTGCGCAACATCGCGGCGGGCTGGCCGGCCTGTACATGCTCTCGGCGCCGCCGGCGGGCTTCGTGCAGGTGCAGGCGCAGGACGTCGAGCGCTTCAAGCGGTTCTACCACCTGATGCTCGACGAGGGCGTCTACCTGCCGCCGTCGCCGGTCGAGGCGTTCTTCTTCTCGGGCGCGCACAGCGACGAGGACGTCGACGCGACGGTCGCTGCGGCCCGGCGTGCGCTGCGCGCGGTCGCCTGATGCGCCCGCCCGCGCCGGCGCGCAGCGCGCCCTCGTACCTGCCGGTGCTGCTGTTCGGGTGCGCGATCCTCGTGATCTCCACCGGCGTGCGTTCGTCGTTCGGCCTGTTCCTGCCCGAGATGACGCAGGCGCGAGGATGGTCGCGCGAGACCTTCTCGTTCGCGATCGCGATCCAGAACCTGATGTGGGGCCTGGGCGGCTCGTTTCTCGGCGCGATGGCCGACAAGTACGGCTCGATGCGAACGCTGCTGCTGGGCGCGTTGCTCTACGTGGTCGGCTTTCTCGGCATGGCGTGGGCCGAATCGGGCGCCGCGCTGTCGCTGTCGGCGGGCGTCGTCATGGGCATCGCGATCGGCGGCACGTCGTTCGGGATCATCCTCGCCACGCTGGGGCGCGTCGTTCCGGCCGAGCAGCGCAGCCTGGCCTTCGGCATCGGGGTCGCCGCGGGCTCTTTCGGACAGTTCCTGTTCCTGCCGCTGGCAGGCAGGCTGATCTCCGCGCTCGGATGGCAGTCGGCGCTGCTCGTGCACGCGGCGATCGTCGCGCTGATCCTGCTGCTCGCGCTCGGCGTGCGCGGCGAGCACGAGGCCGCGGCGCGCGCGGGTTCCGTCCGGCTGTCCGACGCGCTTCGCGGGGCGGTCGCCGACCGCAGCTTCCACCTGCTGTTCTGGGGCTACTTCGTCTGCGGCCTGCAGGTGGTGTTCATCCAGCTTCACCTGCCGGCCTACCTGCTCGACAAGGGGCTCTCGGCCAACGTCGGCGCGACCGCCGTGGCGCTGATCGGGTTGTTCAACGTGGCCGGATCGTTCGCCGCGGGCATGCTCGGTCAGAAGCTCTCGCGCAAGTGGCTGCTGGCGGGCATCTACGTCGCGCGCTCGGTCGTGATCGGCCTGTTCCTGCTCGCGCCGCTGAGCCAGGCGTCGGTGTACCTGTTCAGCGCGGCGATCGGCCTGCTCTGGCTCTCCACGGTGCCGCTCACCAACGCACTGGTCGGCCAGCGCTGGGGCGTGCAGTACCTCGGTCTTCTGGGCGGCGTGATCTTCTTCGGTCACCAGATCGGCAGCTTCCTCGGCGCCTGGCTCGGCGGCCGCTTCTTCGACCTGTTCGGCAACTACGACTACGCGTGGGCGATGGTGATCGCGTTCGGTGCCTTCGCCGCGCTGGTCCACGCGCCGATCGACCAGCGGCCGATGGGCCAGCGCCGCGCGCCAACGGCGGCGCGCGCGTAGCCCGCCGGCGGATGCGCCCTGCGGGCGTCGCTTTCGCGGCAGGGTGCGCCGGCCGCAGAGCGGGCCGGCGCGGTTCGGCCGTCAGGCGCGTTCGAAGATCGCCGCGATGCCCTGTCCGCCGCCGATGCACATCGTGACCAGTGCGCGGCGCCCGCCGGTGCGCTGCAGCTCGTAGAGCGCCTTGACGGTGATCAGCGCGCCGGTGGCGCCGACCGGGTGGCCGATCGAGATCCCCGAGCCGTTGGGGTTGACCCGCGCCGGATCGAGGTCGAGGTCGCGCGTCACCGCCAGCGCCTGTGCGGCGAACGCCTCGTTGGCCTCGACGACGTCGATCTCGTGCGCCTTCAGGCCGGCCTTCTCGAGCGCCTTGCGCGAAGCGGGCACGGGGCCGATCCCCATGTAGGCGGGGTCGACGCCGGCATGCGCGTACGAGACGAGCCGTGCCAGCGGCGCGAGGCCGCGCGCCTCGGCGGCGCGTCGCTCCATCAGCACGAGGGCCGCGGCGCCGTCGTTGATGCCCGACGCGTTGCCCGGCGTGACGGTGCCGTCCTCTTTCGCGAACACCGGCTTGAGCTTGCGCATCTCCTCGATCGTCGCATCGTGGCGGATGTGCTCGTCGGCGGCGAACGTGGTCGTGCCTTTGCGCGACTTTAGCTCGATCGGCAGGATCTGCGACGCGAAGCGGCCCTCGCGGGTCGCGAGCGACGCGCGCCGATGGCTCTCGACCGCCAGCGCGTCCTGGTCCTCGCGCGAGATGCCCCACTTCTTCGCGACGTTTTCCGCGGTCACGCCCATGTGCACGTCGTGGAACGGGTCGTGCAGCGCGCCCGTCATCATGTCGACGACGCGCGCGTCGCCCATCCGCGCGCCCCAGCGGGCGGCCGGCATCGAGTAGGGGCCGCGGCTCATCACCTCGGCGCCTCCGGCGACGGCGGCGTCGGCGTCGCCGAGCAGGATCGCCTGCGACGCGGAGACGATCGCCTGCATGCCCGAGCCGCACAGCCGGTTCAGCGTCATCGCCGGCACGTCCTGCGACAGGCCGCCCTCGAGTGCGGCGACGCGCGCCAGGTACATGTCGCGCGGCTCGGTATTGATCACGTGCCCGAAGACGACGTGCTGGACGTCGCCGGCACCGAGCCCGGCTCGCGCGACCGCCTCGCGCACCACCATCGCGCCGAGCCGGGTCGGCGCGTGATCCTTCAGGCTGCCGCCGAAGGTTCCCACTGCGGTGCGCACTGCGCTGACGACGACGACTTCACGGTTCATGGCTTGTCCTCCAGGGGATTGCTTACGGAAGGGAGATCGAGGGTCGGCGCCGGCGTGCGGCCGCTCAGTGAAGCGTCGAGCCGTTGCGCGCGCGCCGAGTGCGTCCGCGGAACAGCGTCTGCAGCACGCGCGTGGTGCCGAGATTGACCATCGCCTGGCCGATCGAGTGCGCTTCGTCGGCCGCGATGTCCAGCGTGACGTCGGCCCCCGCGGCGCTCAGCCCGCGATAGGCGCGCTGCGCGTGCACGGCGGGCACGAGGCTGTCGAACTCGCCGTGCACGAGGTGGATCGTCGGCGCGATTCTCTCCGCGGGGGCGATCGGCCGCGCGAGCTGGCCGGCGTACGACACGACGATCGACGCGAGCCGCGCGTGCGAGCGCGCCAGCTCGAGCGCGACGGTCGCGCCCTGCGAGAACCCGACGACGACGGTGCGCGCGCCCTCGATGCCGGTGGCGAGCTGCAGGGCTTCGAGGCGCCGCGCCACCGCGGCGCAGGCGTCCTCGATCCGCGGTTGCCGGTCGGCGGACACCCCGCGCGCGTCGAACCAGTCCTTGCCGCGGTGCGCGGAGCCCTCGCGAAGCGCCTCGAGGATCGCCGCTGTCGCGCCGGGGAACTTCAGCTGCCAGGCGAGCGCGATCGGCGCGAAGGCTTCCGCGCTCGAGCCGGCGCCGTGCAGGAACACCAGCAGGCGCCGCGGGGCCTGCGCCGACTGGGGCGGCAACTCGAGCCACAACTGGCCGGCCCGGTTCAACTGCTGCGGCCTCCTACAGGAACTTCGAGCCGATCCACCAGGCGAGGGCGGCCATCGCCGCCGACGCCGGAATCGTGAGGATCCAGGCCCAGACGATGTTGCCGGCCAGCCCCCAGCGCACGGCCGAGAACTTCTGCGACGAGCCGACGCCGACGATGGCGCCGGTGATCGTGTGCGTGGTCGACACCGGGATTCCGAAGCCGGACGCGATGAACAGCGTGATCGCTCCGCCCGCCTCGGCGCAGAACCCGCCGACCGGCTTGAGCTTGGTGATCTTCTGGCCCATTGTCTTCACGATGCGCCAGCCCCCGAAGAGGGTTCCCAGCCCGATGGCGAGGTAGCACGACAGCACCACCCAGTACGGCGGATGGTGCTCGGCGGTCGAGCTCAGCCCGGCGGCGATCAACAGCAGCCAGATGATGCCCATCGTCTTCTGCGCGTCGTTGCTGCCGTGGCCGATGCTGTAGAGCGCCGACGAGGCCAGCTGCAGTCGTCGGAACCAGCGGTCGGTGCTGCGCGGCGTGGAGCGGAAGAAGGCCCACGACACCCCGAGCATCAGCGCGGAGCCTAGGATGAAGCCGAGCGTGGGCGAGATCACGATGAACAGCGCCACCTTGGTGATGCCGCTGCCCAGCAGCGAGCCGGCGCCGGACTTGGCGATCGTCGCGCCGATCAGCCCGCCGATCAGCGCGTGCGAGGAGCTCGACGGAATCCCGGACCACCAGGTGATGATGTTCCAGGCGAGCGCGCCGGCCAGCGCGCCGAAGATCACGACGTGGTCGACGACGGTTGGGTCGACGATGCCCTTGCCGACCGTGGCCGCCACCTTCAGCTCGAACATGAACAGCGCGAGGAAATTGAAGGTCGCCGCCCAGGCGACCGCCTGGTAGGGCTTGAGCACGCCGGTCGACACGACGGTGGCGATCGAATTCGCCGCGTCGTGGAAGCCGTTCATGAAGTCGAACGCGAGCGCCAGCACCACCAGGAACACGACGACCGAGAAGCTGATGTGCAGCGTCGTCATGCGTTCTCGAGCACGACGCCTTCGAGTACGTTGGCGACGTCCTCGCACTTGTCGGATACCGACTCGAGGAGCTCGTAGATCGCCTTGAGCTTGATGAGCTGTCGGACGTCGCTCTCGTCGCGAAAGAGCTTCGACATCGCCGAGCGCATCACGCGGTCGGCGTCGGATTCGAGCCGGTCGATCTCGGTGCAGATCTTCAGGATCGTTTCGGCGTTCTCCATGCTGTCGAGCAGGTTCACGGCCGCCTTGACGCGATCGCAGCACATCTCGTTGATCTCGGCGAGTTGCTGCGCCTCCGGCGAGATGCGCTGCAGGTCGTACAGCATCGCAGACTCGGCGACGTCCTGGATCAGGTCGAGGATGTCGTCCATCGTCGTGATCAGCTTGTGGATGTCGTCGCGGTCGAACGGCGTGATGAACGTCTTGTGCAGCAACGAGACCGTCTCGTGCGTGACCTTGTCCGCGTCCTTTTCGGCGCGGTCGATGGCGTCGATGTGCTGGCGGCGTGCCGCCACGTCGCCGTAGTCGCTCATCAGCCTTGCCAGCGCGCGGCTGCCGCTCGCGATCTGGTCGGCGTGCTGGTCGAACAACTCGAAGAAATTGCCCTCGCGGGGCATCAGGCGTCCGAACATGCTGGATTCCCGGGAAGGTGGGCGCCGGGCCGAATCGGGGTGGCGCGCCGGCGAGAGTTCGCAGCGAAGGGTAACAGAAATGACCGGCGATTCAGCCGGCTCCGGCCGCGCCGGCGCGGCGAGCCACGCACGCGAGGTAGGCGGCGGCGTCGGGCGGCGCGCCGTCGCGCTGCGAGCGCCAGACCACCTCGGCCAGGCAGTCGATGAGCGCGTGCGCGGCCTCGTGCGGCGTTCCGGCGCTGCGCAGCAAGCGCTCGAAGGCGGCCCGGATGCCGGGCGGCTGGTCGACCTGCAGCTGCTCGGCCACCGCGAGATGCAGCGACAGGTGCAGGAACGGGTTCTCGCGGCCGGATTCCGGGCCGAAGTCGGCCGCGAGTGCCTGTTCGGGTGCCGCGAGCAGCGCGTGGTACTCGGGATGCAGGACGATCCAGTCGAGCGCGAGCGCCTCGAGCGGGGACAGCGGCAGGCGCTCGCCGTGCTTGCGCCAGGCTTCGCAGAAGAAGCGGCGGACGTCCTCGCGCGACGGGTCGAACATGGCGGTTCGCGTTCCCGGGTGTGCCTGCGTCGCCGATCAGGCGGCGGCCGTGCGCGGCGCGGGCGGCGGCGTCTTGGCGCGATAGTCGCAGAGGTCGGCGATCGGGCAGCGCCAGCACTGCGGCTTGGGCGCCTTGCAGACATAGCGACCGTGCAGGATCAGCCAGTGGTGGCAGTCGTGCAGATACTGCTGCGGGACGAATCGCATCAGCCGCTGCTCGACCTCGAGCGGCGTGCGCCCCTTCGCGAGGCCCGTTCGATTGGCGACCCGGAAGATGTGCGTGTCGACTGCGATGACCGGCTCGCCGAAGGCGACGTTCAACACCACGTTGGCGGTCTTGCGGCCCACGCCGGGCAGCCGCTCGAGCGCCTCGCGGGTGCGCGGCACCTCGCCGCCGTGCTCGGCCAGCAGCATCTCGCAGGCCTCGACGATGTGCTTCGCCTTCGACCGGTACAGCCCGATGGTGCGCACGTACCCGGCCAGCCCGTCCACGCCGAGCGCGGCGATCGCCGCGGGCGTGTTCGCGACGCGGAACAACTCGCGCGTTGCGAGGTTGACGCTTCGGTCGGTGGCCTGCGCCGACAGGATCACCGCCACCAACAGCTCGAACGGCGTGCGGTACTCGAGCTCGGTCGTCGGCCTGCGGTTGAGCGCCTTCAGCCGCGCGAAGATCTCGGCGCGCCGCGTCGGATTCATCGCTGGCCTTCCGGGCCGCGCCGGCGCTCGTGCGCGGCATCGGGCGCCTCGGTGCGCAGGGGCGCCGCGGATGGGCGTTGCGCGGCTGCGCGGCTGCGCGCGCGCTCGAGCGCGGCCTCGATCACGGCGCGCTTGCGCCGCGCGGCATCGTCGCCGCCATCGACGGCCTGCGCATCGAATGCGGCGAGCTTGCGCGCTGCGCGTTGGGCGAGCCGCTGGTCACGCTCGGCGTGGCGGCGCGCGAGGCGCGCTCGCCGCGCGTCGTGGCGTGCGCGTGCGGCGCGGGCGTCGTCGTCGCGCCAGGGCTCGGCCGGCTCGACCTCGCGCATCGCGATGCAATCGACGGGGCAGGGCGGCACGCACAGGTCGCAGCCGGTGCACAGCGCGTCGATCACCGTGTGCATCCGGCGCGGTGCGCCGATGATCGCGTCGACCGGGCAGGCCACGATGCACTTGGTGCAGCCGATGCACAGTGCCGGGTCGATCCACGCGATGCGGCGCGGCTGCTCGTGCCCGCAGGCCGGATCCAGCGGCAGTTCGGCGCGACCGAGCAGCCGGGCGAGGCGCCGGATCCCTTCCGCGCCGCCCGGCGGACAGCGGTTGATCAACGCTTCACCCGCGGCGATCGCCTCGGCGTACGGCCGGCAGCCCGCGAACCCGCACTTCGTGCACTGCGTCTGCGGCAGCAGCGCGTCGATCGCGTCGATCGCGTCGACCGGGTTCACGCCACGACGCGCAACTTCGTCCGCTGCCGGCTCGCGGCGATGAAGTCGCGCACTTCCGGGTAGATGATCTCGCGCCAGCGGCGTCCGCTGAAGATCCCGTAGTGGCCCGCGCCTTGCGCCGTCAGGTGCCGCTTCATCGACTTCGGCAGGCCGGTGCACAGGTCGTGCGCGGCCTGCGTCTGCCCCTGGCCCGAGATGTCGTCGAGCTCGCCCTCGATCGTGAACAGCGCCACCTTGCGGATGTCGCCGGGCACGACCCGGTGGCGCTTGCCCTCGAACCAGACGTGCCAGCGGCCCAGCGGCAGCGCGTGGTCCTGGAACACGGTGCGGATCGTGTCCAGGTAGTACTCGGCCGGGAGGTCGAGCACCGCGTTGTATTCGTCGTAGAAGCGGCGATGCACCTCGGCGTCGTCCAGGTCGCCCTTGACCAGGCTCAGGTAGTAGTCCCAGTGCGAGGTGACGTGCCGGTCGGGATTCATCGCGACGAAGCCCGCGTGCTGCAGGAAGCCCGGGTAGACGCGCCGCCCGGCTCCGGGATAGCGGGCCGGCACGCGGTAGATGACGGTGCGCTCGAACCACTCGAAGCTGCGCGTCTGGGCGAGGTTGTTCACCTGCGTCGGCGAGCGCCGCGTGTCGATCGGCCCGCCCATCATCGTCATCGAGCGCGGCACCGCCGGATCACCCAGCGAGGACATCAGCGAGATGGCGCCGAGCACGGGCACCGTCGGCTGGCACACCGACATCACGTGGACGTCCGGGCCGAGATGGCGGATGAAGTCGATCGCGTAGCCGACGTAGTCGTCGAGCTGGAAGTTGCCTTCGGCGAGCGGCACCATCCGCGCGTCGATCCAGTCGGTGATGTAGACGGTGTGGTCGGGCAGCAACGCGTGCACCGTGTCGCGCAGCAGCGTCGCGTGATGGCCCGACAGCGGCGCGAACACCAGCACGGCCGGATCGTCGCGGCGGTGCGCCAGCGCGTCCGGCAGCAGGCGCTCGAACTTCAGCAGATGGCAGAACGGCCGCGAGAGCTCGATGCGCTCGACGACGGTGACGTCGCGCCCCTCGATGCGCGTGGAGCGCAGCCCGAACTCGGGCTTCTCGTATTCCTTGCCGAGGCGGTGCATCAGCTCGAGCCCGGCCGACACGCGGTTGGCGAACGGCAGGTAGGAGAGCGGGCTGTACGGATTCGTGTACAGCTGGCTCATCGAGTCGGCCCAGTGCGACAGCGGGTTCAGGAAGGCGCGCTGGGCTTCGCGGATGTCGTAAAGCATTCGGGCTCCGGTTCGGCCACCGATTGCATGCAATTTATCCGCAGCGTGTTGCGGCGCGCAAGAAATCTTTTCGCACGAACGTACCGAAAAAACCGCGGTTCATTCCGCATTGCGGCATTGCGCAATCCATGCGGCCGTCTGGCGCTCCTGCAGCGCGTTCTGGGCCAGGCGCCCGGCCAGGGCCGGGAAGTCGACCCGGTCGAGCGGCTGGTCCTGGTTGAAGCACGAGAAGACATAGGTGACCGCGCCCGTCTCGGGGTCCTTGTGCGGTTGCAGGCACTGCGCGCAGACCTCTTTCATCATGCACTGCATCGGCGAATTGATCGAGCCGAACGCGCGGTGGCGCGGCTTCAGGAAGGGGGCGAGTTGCGCGTGGCGCGCGGCGGCGACGGCGGCCATCATGCGGTCGGAGCCGATCGCGATGATCCGGTCGGCGTCCTGCAGGCGCAGCGCGCCTGGATCCGACAGGTTCGACAGTTCGCCGCGCGCCCAGGCGAGCATCGCCTCGACGATGTTGCCCACGACGCTGCGATCCTGCGGCCGTCCGGGCTCGAAGCCGGGGGCTTCGTCGCAGCACCAGACGATCGTGTCGGCCGCCGCCTCGATCTCGGCGACCTTGTAGCGGTCGATGCGCTTCTTGTAGCCGGCGAAGTACAGCACCCGCGAGCCCGCCGCGCGGAACGCCGCCCCGATCGAGAACAGCACCGCGTTGCCCAGGCCGCCGCCCACGAGCACGACCGTCTCGCCGGCCTCGATCTCGGTGGGCGCGCCGGTCGGCCCCATCAGGACCACCGGCTCGCCGGGGCGCAGGTCCGCGCACAGGTTCGACGACCCGCCCATCTCGAGCACGATCGTGGACACCAGCCCGCGCTCGCGGTCGACCCAGGCGCCGGTGAGCGCGAGGCCTTCCATCGCGAGCGTCGTCGGCAGCCCGTCGACGCTCACCCGCCGCGCCCGTGTCTCGTAGTTCTGCAGCCGGTAGAACTGGCCAGGCTCGAAGCGGCGCGCGGCCATCGGCGCGCGCACGACGACCTCGACGATGTTCGGGGTGAGGCGTTCGACGCGTTCGACGCGCGCGCGCAACAGGTCGTCGAGCCGAGCGGCGAAGTCGCCGAACACGGCCGTAGAGGCCGGCGGCCGACGCTCGAGCACGCTGCAGACGACCGGATAGCCGTGGCGCGCCGAGGCCATGGCCTTGACCACGTTGCCGAAATAGCTCGGGTGCAGGTCGCCGAAGAACGACATCATCCGGCCGTCGTCGAGGCGCGCGAGCAGCACCTGCGCGGTGTCGGGCTTGGCGTTGCCGCGCGCGGGCCTGACCGGCTTGCCCTCGGGGTCGATCGCGCGGAAGTAGCGTCCGTCGAGCTCGAAGTGCGTCGCGTCCTCGCGGGCGAGCACGGTGTTCGGCTGCGTGCCGGCCGCGATGAACACGGTGCGCGCGGGCGCGGACCAGGCCTCGCCGTCGCGCCACTGGCCGTCGTCGTCGCGCAGTTGTCGTGCGAACGAAATCGATTCGACCGCGCCTTGGGCGTCGACGTCGATGCGGGTGGGGGCGAGGCATTCGGCGAAGCGAATGCCTTCCTCCAGGGCCTTCTCCACCTCCTCGTGGTTCAGCGTGTACGACGGACTGTCGACCAGTCGCTTGCGGTAGGCGATCGTGGCGCCCCCCCACTGCTGCAGCAGTTCGGCGATGCGCGGTGCGCGCCCCTCGCGCTGCGCGGCGTCGCGTTCGGCGCGGATCGCGCGGCCGTGCGCGAGGAACTCCTCGGCGAGGGCCAGGTCTTCGCTGCGCCAGCCCGCGCGCGCGCCCGACTCGCCGAGCCGGGCGACCAGCGCCTCGTGCCGCGCGAGGAACTTCTCGACCTGCACGGCGTAGTAGGCGAGCGATTCGGTCGCGGTGTCGATCGCGGTAAGGCCGCCGCCGATCACCACCACCGGCAGCCGCAACTGCATGTTGGCCAGCGAGTCGGCGCGCGCGGCGCCAGTGAGTTGCAGCGCCATCAGGAAGTCGCTCGCGGTGCGCACGCCGCGCGCCAGGCCGTTGGGGATGTCGAGCGTCGTCGGCTTGCCGGCGCCCATCGCCAGCGCGACGTGGTCGAAACCGAGCGCGAACGCGTCGTCGACGCCCAGCGTGCTGCCGAAGCGCACGCCGCCGACGAGCGCGAAGCGCGTGCGCCGCTCGAGCAGCAGCCGTACGAGTTTCAGGAAGTTCTTGTTCCAGCGCACCGTGATGCCGTACTCGGCCACGCCGCCGAAGCCCGCCATGACCCGGTCGTCGAGCGGTTCGTACAGGTCGCGGACGTCGCGCACCGGCTCGAAGGGCACGCGCGTGCCGTCGGCGCGCACGCCGCCCAGGCGCTCGTCGAGCGGCTCGATCTTCAGTCCGTCGACGCCGACCACGCCGTGCCCTTCGTTGAGCAGGTGATGCGCGAGCGTGAAGCCGGCCGGGCCCATGCCGACCACCATCACGCGGTAGCCGCTGTCGGGCTTCGGCAGCGGCCGGCGCAGGTTCAGCGGATTCCAGCGCGTGAGCAGTGAATAGACCTCGAAGCCCCAGGGCAGTTCGAGCACGTCCTTCAGCGTGCGGGTCTCGGCCTGCGGAATGTCCACCGGCGTCTGCTTCTGGTAGATGCAGGCCTTCATGCAGTCGTTGCAGATCCGGTGGCCGGTCGCGGCCATCATCGGGTTGTCGATCGCGATCGTGGCGAGCGCCGCGATCGAGTGGCCCTGCGTCTTGAGCTTGTGGAACTCGGAGATCCGCTCCTCGAGCGGGCAGCCGGCCAGGTTCACGCCGAAAGGCGAGCGCTTCCAGGCGGCCTCGCCGGAGGGGCCCGGCTTTTCGCGGATGCCCTTCGAGCAGGAGTCCTTGCGCTGCTCGTGGCACCAGATGCAGTAGTTGGCCTGGTCGAGCGCGCCGCGCAGGTCGGTGCCCGCGTCGGTGAGCGCAAAGCCCTCGCGGCGCCGCAGGTGACCGGGCTCGATGGTGAACACGCGCACGCCGTCCTCGTCGTGGCTGTGCGCGTGGCCGATGAGCTGCATCGGGTCGGTCTTCGCGGGCAGCGCGAACAGCACGTCGCCGGCGTGGCGGCGGCGGCCGGCCCCGGTGGTCGCGGCCCAGGCGCTATAGCGCAGTGCGACACCCAGGCGCGCGCGCGCCGCGTCGCGCAGCAGCGGCCCGGCGGCTTCGTCGGCCTCCTCGCGCTGCCAGGCGAGCACCGCGCGCGCGAAGGCGAGTTCGTCGTACGGTTCGCCGAGCCAGGATTCGATCTGGCGCAGCGCCGCGTCGGCGTCGAAGCCTTCGAGCTCGGTCGCGCGCAGCTTCGCCGCCTCGCGCCGCACGAACTTCGTCTTGACCTCGTAGAGCGGGTCGAGCTCGTGGTGCCGTTGGCGCAGCGCGGCGAGCGCATCACCGATGCCGAACAGCGCGCCGACGAACGCGTCGACGTGCGGGGCGAGCTCGATCAGCAGCGCCGCCTCGTCGTACGGGCCGGGCGCCGGGTCGCAGCGCTCGCCGGCGCGGTGCGCCGCCCGGGTCGCCTCGAGCCGCTGCGCGAGCGCCGCGTCGGCCGTGCGCAGTGCGTCGACGAACGCGGCATCGACTCGAAGCAGTCCGTCGGACGAGTAGATATCCTGAAACCGGAGACCGTAGGCGAGGGCGAGCGGTTGGTCCAAGGCGGTTCCTTCGTCGTCGGTGGCGATTCAGGCCGTGGGCGGCACCCACGGGGCGGGGGTCAGCCGGCGCTTGCCGTCCTTCGTCCTGCGCACGCCGGGCTCGTCGAGGTCGGTGCGGTCCCAGAGTTGGCAGGTGACCTCCTGGTGCTTCTCGTCGAGCGCCTCGCAATAGTTCGCGTAGATGCACAGGTTGACCGCGCCGCCGTGACCGGTGCGCACCTTCACGAACCAGTCCGGATCGGCAAGGCTTGCGCGCGCGAGGCCGACGACGTCGGCGTGACCGGCGGCAAGCAGTGTTTCGGCCTGGCCAAAGCCGTGGATCCCGCCCGCGACGACGACCGGCGTCGTCAGCCCCGCGGTGCGAATTGCCATGCGGATCCGCGCCGACGCCTCGACGTTGCGCCCGAAGGGGCCGCGTTCGTCCGACACGTGGTGCGGCATGCATTCGTAGCCGCTCGGGCCGGTGTAGGGGTATGCGGCCCGGCCGATCGCCGGCTGCTTCGCGTCCTCGAACTTCCCGCCCCGCGACAGCGACAGGAAGTCCATGCCTGCGCGCGCGAACGCCACGCCGAAATGGGTCGCGTCGTCCACGGTCGAGCCGCCCTCGATGCAGTCCTCGGACAGGAAGCGGCATCCGACCGCGTAATCGGCGCCGACCTCGGCGCGCACCCGTTCGAACACTTCCAGCGAAAGCCGCACGCGCCCTTCGCGCGAGCCGCCGTAGCCGTCGCCGCGGGTGTTCAGCGCCGACAGGAACGAGGCCATCGTGTAGGCGTGCGCGTAGTGAAGTTCGACGCCGTCGAAGCCGGCCTCGCGCGCGCGGCGCGCGGCGGCGGCGAACAGGCCCGGAAGTACCTGCGGCAACTCGCGGATGTGCGGCAAATGCGTGTCGGTCACGCGTTCACGCGCGCCCATCCTCAGCGCTTCGAGTTCGCGCGCATCGAGCACTTGGGCGAGGCGCTCGTGCGCAAGGCCGAGCAGCGCCTGCCGAACCGTTTCCTGCGGGGCCTCCTCGAGCCCGAGCGCCGACCGGTGCCGCTCCGTGATGCGCAGGTGCTGGCCCAGGTACTTCGCGGGGTCGGGGCGACGGCGAATCGACAGGAAGTCGATCAGCTGGATGAACAGCCTCGTTTCGCCGTCGCTCGCCTGCCTGACCGCGTCGACGATGCGCCGCAGGCCGGGCACGAAGCGGTCATGCCCGATCCGCAGCAGCGGGCCGCTCGGCACGTCGCGGATCCCGGTCGCCTCGAGCACGATCGCACCCGGGCGCCCGGCAGCGAAGCGCGCGTACCAGTCGACGTTGTCGTCGGTGACGAACCCGTCTTCGGTGGCCCGCCACGGCACCATCGCGGGAACCCACGTGCGGGTCGCGAGCCTGAACGGCCCGGCTTCGAGCGGGCTGAACAGCCGCGAGCGGCTGGCCTGCTCGCGCGACGGCCACGCGCCGGGATCGGTCTTCCACTTGATCTTCTGCGGGGGCCGCCACATGCGGGGCTCCTCGTTACCGATTGCCGCGGCCGGCCCGCGGGTCCGGCGCCCGCTCAGCGTTCCAGGTACTGCAGCTTCTCTTGCACTTCCTTCCACTGCTCGGCGTCGGGCAGCGGATCCTTCGTGCGCGTGATGCTGGGCCAGGCCTTCGCCAGTTCGGCGTTGAGCGCGACGAACGACTCCTGTCCGGCCGGCACGTCTTCCTCGGCCTTGATCGCCTCGACCGGGCACTCGGGGATGCACACCGCGCAGTCGATGCACTCGTCCGGGTCGATGACCAGCATGTTGGGGCCTTCGCGGAAGCAGTCGACCGGGCAGACGTCGACGCAATCGGTGTAGCGGCAGCGGATGCAGGATTCGAGGACGACGTGGGTCATGGCGCGCGATTCCGGATCGGTACGTATTGACGCGCATATTAGCGTGGAGTAATTTCGCTGCGCAACGCGAATGAAGCGCTTGCTTCATTGATGCAGGTCGTGTCGATGTTTCCGGGATCCCGTCTCGATGGCCACCCGCCCGCAGCATCCGTTCGAAGGCGCAGGCGCTCCTGATCATGCAGGCGCGCCGCGCTACGAGCGTGCCGCCGATCTCGACTCGGCGCTGCGCCGGCTGGCCGAAGGCGGCTGGACGCCGCTCGCGGGCGGCACCGATTTCTATCCGGCGCGCGTCGGACGTCCGGTGCGCGAGTCGCTGCTCGACCTGGGAGGCCTGCGGGCGCTTCGCGGCATCGCCGCGGCCGCGCACGCCGGCGCGCCGGCGTGGCGCCTCGGCGCGCTCACGACGTGGTCGGACCTGGCGCGCGCCCCGCTCGATCCCGGGCTGGGCGCGCTGCAGCAGGCGGCGCGCGAGGTGGGCGGCATCCAGATCCAGAACCAGGCGACGATCGGCGGAAACCTCTGCAACGCGTCGCCTGCCGCCGACGGGGTGCCGGCGCTGCTCGCGCTCGACGCGCAGGTCGAGCTCGCCAGCGTTCGAGGCGTGCGCACGATGCCGCTGGCGGCGTTCGTGCTCGGCAATCGCCGCACCGCGATCGCGGCCGACGAGCTGCTGACGGCGGTGATCGTTCCGCGGCGCTCCGCGCGCGCGGTGTCGCGCTTCCTGAAGCTGGGCCACCGGCGCTACCTGGTCATCTCGATCGCTGCGGTCGCGGCGGCGCTCGACTTCGACGTCGACGACCGCGTCGTGCAGTGCGGCGTCGCGATCGGCGCCTGCTCGGCGGCCGCGGTGCGCCTCCCGGTGGTCGAGAGTGCGCTCGCCTCGGCGCCACGCGCGCAGCTCGGCGAGCGCTTCGACGCGCTCGACGCCGCTTCGGCCTTCGCGCCGCTCGCCCCGATCGACGACGTGCGCGGCACGGCCGCCTATCGCCGCGAGGCGGCGGCCGAACTGGTGCGCCGCGTCCTCGCCGAGATCGCCGCCCATCCAAAGGACGCCCGATGAACCGCCGCGAATCCATCGGGGCGCCTGCGATCGCCCACGCGATCCGGCTCGACGTCAACGGGCGCGCGGTCGAAGTCCGCGCGGCGCCCGCCACGCGGCTCTCCGACTGCCTGCGCGACGAACTCGGGCTCACCGGCACCAAGATCGGCTGCCACGCCGGCGATTGCGGCGCCTGCACGGTGCTGCTCGACGGCGAGCAGGTGTGCGCCTGCCTGGTACCGGTCGGCCAGTGCGAGGGCCGCGCGGTCACGACGGTCGAGTCGCTGGCGGCGGCCGCGCCGGGCTCGCCGGACGCGGCGTTGCGCCAGGCGTTCATCGACCACGGCGCGGCGCAGTGCGGCATCTGCACGCCGGGCATGCTGATGGCGGGGCTGGACGTGCTGCGCCGTCACCCGCAGCCGACCGAGCAGCAGGTGCTCGACGGGATCGGCGGCGTGCTGTGCCGCTGCACCGGGTACCGCAAGATCGTCGAGGCGGTCGTCGCGGCGGGCGCCGCGGGCCGCCCTGACCGTGAGCCGGGCCCGGCGGCGGCGGTCGCGCAGCCGCTCGAGTCGTTGGGCGCCGGCCGTGCCGTCGGCGCGCGCCTGCCGCGCCTGGACGCGGCGGAGAAGGTCGACGGCCGGCTCGCCTACGGCGCCGACCGCGCGCCGGCCGATGCCTGCTGGCTGAAGGTCGTGCGATCGCCGCACGCGTCGGCGGAGTTCGAATACGGCGACCTCGACGCGTTCGTCGCTGCGCACCCCGGGCTCCTGGGCGTGGTGCTCGCCTCCGACATCCCGAACAACCGCTTCGCGATCTTTGCCGACTTGCGCGACCAGCCGGCGATCGCCGAGGGCCGGGTGCGCCTGCGCGGCGAGGCGGTGCTGGTGCTGGCGGGCGAGCGCGACGCGGTCGAGGCGGTCGATCCCGCGTCGGTGCCGATCCGCTGGCGGCCGCTGCCAGCGATCGAGGAGCCCGAAGCGGCGCTCGCGCCGGGTGCGCCGGCGCTGCACGAGCGCTGGCCGGACAACGTGCTGTGCCGGGGCCGCGTGGTCCGCGGCGACGTCGACGCCGCGCTCGCCGCGGCGCCGCTCGTGGTCGACGCCACGATGCGCACCGCATACGTCGAGCACGCGTACATCGAGCCCGAGGCGGGCTACGCGCAGTGGTCGCGCGGCGACGGCGCCGAGCGCGTCACCGTGTTCGCCTGCACGCAGACGCCGTACATGGATCGCGACGAGCTCGCCTGGATGTTCGGCCTGAAGGCCGCGCAGGTGCGCATCGTGCCCTCCGGCGTCGGCGGCGGGTTCGGCGGCAAGCTCGACATCTCGATCCAGCCGCTGCTGGTGGCGGCCGCGCGCAAGTTCGGCCGGCCGGCGCGCATCGTCTACACGCGGCCCGAGTCGATGGCGTCGACGACCAAGCGGCATCCGGCCCGCATGCGGGCCACGCTGGCGGCCGACCGCGAGGGGCGCCTGCTCGCCTACGATTTCCACGGCGACTTCAACACCGGCGCGTATTCGTCGTGGGGGCCCACGGTCGCCAATCGCGTGCCGATCCACGCCAGCGGGCCGTACCGGGTCGCCGCGGTGCGCGCGCTCACGCGGGCGGTCTACACGAACAATGCGATCGCCGGCGCGTTCCGCGGCTTCGGCGTGCCGCAGTCGACGCTGCTCAACGAGACGCTGGTCGACATGCTGGCGCAGCAACTCGGCGCCGATCCGCTCGAGTTCCGCTTCGAGCAGGCGCTTCGTGCAGGCGACACCACACCGACCGGACAGCGGCTCGCGGCCAGCGTCGGGATGCGCGCCTGCCTCGACGCACTGCGACCCCAGTGGCGCGCGGCGCGCGCGCGCGCCGAGGCGTTCAACGCCGGCCAGGCGGTGGCGGGGCACGCGGCACCGCGCGGCGCGCTCGCCGACACGGGCTCCACCGATCCGCATGCCCGCTACGCATCGCACAAGCGCCGCGGCGTCGGCGTTGCCTGCATGTGGTACGGGATCGGCAACACCGTGATCGCCAACCCCTCGTCGATGCAGGTCGGGCTGCGTCGCGACGGCCGCTTCATGCTCTACAACGGTGCGGTCGACATCGGGCAGGGTACCTATACGATCATGGCGCAGATCTGCGCCGACGCGCTGGGCGTTCCGGTGTCGCTGATCGACCAGACCGTCGCCGACACCGACCTCACGCTCGACGCGGGCAAGAGCTCGGCGTCGCGGCAGACCTTCGTGTCGGGCAACGCGGCGAAAGCCTCCGGGGCCGACCTGCGCGCGCGCCTGCTCGCGATGCTCGGCCTCGCCGCGCATGCGCGGCTCAGGCTGGACGGCGCGTGCCTGTGGGGCGAGGCCGACGGGCGCCGTAGCTCGGTCGATCTCGGCACGCTGCCGGCCGACGAGCGCGGCGACGTCGCGCTCGGCAGCGGCCACTTCGATCCGCCGACGGTGCCGCTCGACGCGGACGGCCAGGGCGTGCCCTACGCGACCTACGGTTTCGCGGCGCAGTTCGCCGAGGTCGAGGTCGACGTGGCGCTCGGCACGGTGCGGGTGCTGGCGATCCACGCGGCGCACGACGTCGGCCGGGCGGTCAACCCGACCCAGGTCGAGGGCCAGATCCACGGCGGCATCGCCCAGGGACTCGGGCTCGCGCTGATGGAGGAGTACCACGCCGGGCGCACCGACAACCTTCACGACTACCTGATTCCGACCGCGGGCGACGTGCCGCCGATCGTCGTGCACCTCATCGAGGACGCCGAGCCGCTCGGCCCCTACGGCGCCAAGGGCGTCGGCGAGCCGGCGCTGGTCGCGACCGCGCCGGCGATCCTCAACGCGATCCACCACGCGACCGGCGTGCGC
>JAHBZV010000130.1 GCA_019635275.1 Burkholderiaceae bacterium
CCGCATCGACGCAATCTTCTTCTGCCCGCACGGGCCCGAGGCGGGTTGCGCGTGTCGCAAGCCCAGGCCGGGGCTCTTCGTCGAGGTGCTCGAGCGCTTCAAGGCGGCGCCCGCCGAGGTACACGCGATCGGCGACCAGTTGCGCGACCTGCAGGCCGCTCACGCGGCCGGCTGCCGGCCCGTCCTGGTGCTCACCGGCAAGGGCCGCGCGACGATGGCCAACGGCGGTCTGCCGCCCGACACCGCGGTGCGCGTCGACCTCGCCGCGGTCGCCGCCGAACTGGCGCCCTGATGGACGGTGCTCGAACGGCGTGGCAGGCGCTGCGCTCGGGCCTGTTCGTCCTGTTCCAGGTGGTCACCGTCGCGCCCTACGCGCTGCTGTGCCTGGCGTGGTCGCCGCTGCCGCTTCACTGGCGCTACCGGCTCACGGTCGGGTGGCCGCGCCTCGTCATCTGGGGCGCGCGCCGGATCGTGGGCATCCGGCACCGCGTGATCGGCGCGGAACACCTTCCCGATGCGCCCGCGATCCTGCTGTCGAAGCATCAGTCGACCTGGGAGACGCTGTTCTTCCCGACCTTCATGCCGCGCGAGCTGTGCTACGTGTTCAAGCGCGAACTGCTGTTCCTTCCGTTCTTCGGTTGGGGCATCGCGCTGCTCGGCATGATCCACATCGACCGGCGTCGCGGCACCGACGCGTTCGAGCAGGTCGTGCGCCAGGGCGAGCGCAAGCTCGCCGAAGGCCGATGGATCATCATCTTCCCCGAGGGTACGCGCACGCGCGCCGGCTCGCAGGGCAAGTACAAGACGGGCGGCGCGAGGCTAGCCGTGCGCACGGGCGCCGTGGTCGTGCCGATCGCGGTGAACTCGGGCGAGTGCTGGCCGCGAAGGAGATTCGTGCTGCGGCCCGGACTGATCACCGTTTCGATCGGTCCGCCGATCGACAGCGCCGGAAAGACCGCCGAGCAGTTGAACCAGGAAGTCGAAGGCTGGATAGAATCCGAGATGCGCCGGCTCAGCCCTCACCTGTATCGCAGCGACGCGCACGCCGGCGCGACGAAGGATCCGATCGCTTGAAACGCCCACCAGACCGAACCGACCCCCGCCGCACGAATGCGGCCCGCGAACCCTCTGCCCGCGCGCAGCCCGCCGCCGACGCGGCACTGCAGCTGACCCTGCCGCTGTTCGACCTGCCTCCCGCGACGCCGCCTGCATCCGTGCGCGCGCCCGCCGGCATGCGCTCGACGATGCTTTGCGAGCAGCCGGTTCACTACGAGTTGCGCCGCTCGCGTCGGCGCACGATCGGTTTCGTCATCGACGACCGCGGCTTGCGGGTCACTGCTCCTCGCTGGGTGCCGATGGGCGAGATCGAGCGAGCGCTGCAGGAGAAGGCACGCTGGATCCTGCGCAAGCTGGTCGAATGGCGCGACCACGAAGCGCGTCGCGAGCGGGTCGCGATCCGCTGGCACGACGGCGCGACGCTGCGTTTCCTGGGCACCGCGCTCACGCTGTCGGTCGACCCGGGCGCGCGCGGCGTCGCTCGAGACGGCGACCTGCTGCGCGTGGGGTTGCCGCCGCGTGCCGGCGAGGAGCAACTGCGCGACCGCGTGCAGTCCTGGCTGCAGGCGCGCGCGCGCGAAGTCTTCGCCGAGCGCATCCCGGTGTTCGCCGAGCGGCTGGGGCGCACGCCGAGCCGATGGGCCCTGTCGTCGGCGCGCACGCGCTGGGGCAGCTGCACGCCCGACGGAGCCATCCGGCTGAACTGGCGACTGGTGCACTTCCCGATGGAGATCGTCGACTACGTGATCGCGCACGAGCTCGCGCACCTGCGCGAGCTCAACCACGGTCCGCGGTTCTGGTCCACCGTCGGCGAGCTCTTTCCCGACTTCGAGCGCGCCCGGGCGTGGCTGCGCGACTTTCCCGACGACATGCCGGTCGGCTAGGGCCGGCAAAGGAGCACCATGCGAATCCTCCACACCATGCTACGCGTTGGCGACATGCAGCGATCGGTCGACTTCTACACGCGCCTGATGGGCATGAAGGTGCTGCGCACGACCGACCGCCCCGAGCAGAAGTATTCGCTGGCCTTCGTCGGCTACGGCGACGAATCGGCCGGCGCGGTGATCGAGCTGACGTACAACTACGGCGTCGATCGCTACGAGCTGGGCAGCGGCTACGGGCACATCGCGATCGAGGTCGACGACGCCGCCGCTGCCTGCGAACGCATCCGCGCAGGCGGCGGTCTCGTGACCCGGGAAGCCGGGCCCGTGAAGGGCGGCACGACGGTGATCGCCTTCGTGCAGGACCCCGACGGCTACAAGATCGAGCTCATCGAGCGCCGCGCCGGACGGCCCGGCTGAACGCGCAGGCGCAGCGCGTCGCGCGCGTTGCGCACCAGTAGCAGCAGCACGATCAGCTGCGCGATCGCCTCCATCGCCAGCGCGACGCCGATCCCCGCGACCGGCCGCTGCGCGAACGCCCAGCGCCAGCCGAGCAGCGCCGACGGCGCCAGCACCAGCGCGGCCACGGTCGCGACGAAGTACAGCCGCTCGCGAAGTCGCTGGAGATTGCGGTCCTCGAGCAGCCGGCCAAGCCGCGCCGCGGTGAGCGCCGCGCCGCCCAGCATCAGCGCCAGGACCGTCAGGCCAGGATGCAGCACGGCCGTGCGCATCGTGCGCGTCGTCGAGGGTTCGACCGCGACCATTGCGACGAGCGCGATGCCCAGCAGGCCCGCGCAGGCGACCACCGCGAGCAGGCAGAACGCCTGCAGCAGGCGCAGCGCATGCCAGCGGTC
>JAHBZV010000131.1 GCA_019635275.1 Burkholderiaceae bacterium
GTCACGGTCGTGATCAGCCCGTTCGAGATGTAGTGGACGCTGCCATCGTAACTGCGCAGCTTCGTGCGGCGCAGGCTCAGCTGCTCGACGACGCCCGACTTGCCCGCGATCTCGACCACGTCGCCGACGCGGATCTGGTTCTCGATCAGCAGGAAGAATCCGGCGAAGATGTCCTTCACCAGGCTCTGCGCGCCGAAGCCCACCGCGATGCCGACGACGCCGGCGGCGCCGAGAATCGGCGCGATCGAGATGCCCAGCTGGTTGAGCATCACGAGCGCGGCGACGATCAGGATCAGCGCCGAGACGGTGTGTCGCAGCACCTTGCCCACCGTTTCCACGCGACGCCGCTCCTCGACCGACGGGGCGCGATCGGACACGCCGACGAAGAAGCGGCGCAGCAACCGGTTGGACACGTAGCGCAGCACGAACGCGATCAGCAGCACGCCGACGATCGAGGCCGCGACGCGCAGTTCGGCCGCGTACGGGGTGATCCACGCCTTCAGTTCGAGCAGCTGTTCGCGCATGCGTCGTCATCTCCTGTCGTCGGGTCGCCGGAGCGGCCCTGGCGCCGCCGGCGGCGCTCGCGCGTCCGCGCCAGGGACGCGGAGCGCACGGTGTCTGCTGCGGCCGGCCGGCGCGTCTGCGCAGCAAGGCGGGGAGCCTGCGGCGATTCGCGGGGCCGCTGCGAGGCGAATTCGAATGCCCGGCGCTGGGGTGCCCGCGATCGCGGGCGGCACGGATTGAATCGACGGCGTCTTCGGGACGCCGAGGCGCGATTATACCTGTTGCCTGTCCCGGCGCGCCGCTACCATTCGGAAATGCCCGACCTGACCCCGCACGCGGTCGCCTCGCTCGTGTTCACGATCGTGGTGTTCGCGCTCTACACGATCCGGCGCGTTCCGATCGTGGTCACCAGCCTGCTGGTGCTGGTGGCGCTGCCGCTCGCGTTCGTGGCGTTCCCCTATCGCAGTGGCGAGCGGGTCGTCGATCCGCGCGACTTCTACCTCGGCTTCGGGCACGAGGCGCTGGTCGCGATCTGCGCGCTGCTCGTGCTCGGGCAGGGCCTGGTCGAAACCGGCGCGCTGAATCCGGTCACCAGGCAGCTGGCCGCGCTGTGGAAGCGGCTCGGCGCTCGCGCGGGCATGCTGCTGGTACTCGTCGTCTGCCTCGCGGCGAGCGGCGTCGTGAACGACACGCCGATCGTCGTCCTGCTGATCCCGGTCCTGGCCGCGCTCGCGCGCCAGACCGGCGGTTCGGCGTCGCGGCAGCTGATGCCGATGAACTTCGCGGTGCTGATCGGCGGGATGGCGACCACCATCGGCACCTCGACCAACCTGCTCGTCGTCGCCATCGCCGCACGGATGGGCGCGGCGCATTTCGACCTGTTCGACTTCACTCCGCTCGTCGCGATCGCGGCCCTGGTCGCGCTGCCGTACCTGTGGCTGGTCGCTCCGCTGCTGCTGCCGGCCGGCGACGACGGGGGTGCAGCTCCGGCAGAGCGCCGGTTCGACGCCGTGTTCCACGTACCGGAGGGTTCGCCGCTGGACGGCGCCACGCTGGAGGAGTTGCTCGAACGCTCGAAGCGCGAGTTGCGCGTCAAGTCGCTGCATCGTGGCGATGGGCTGAGCCTCGTGCGATTGCCCAACGTCAAGCTGGCGGCCGGCGATCGCCTCGTGGTCAGCGACACGGCCACCAGGCTCAAGGCATTCGAGCGCGAGCTCGGTCTCAGGCTCTACAACGTCGACGACTCCGAGCACCCGGTCGACGACGAGCACCCGCTGCACGGCGACGATGCCGCGCTGGCCGAGGTGATCCTGTTGCCCACGTCGAACCTGGTCGGCTGGACGATCCGCGAGCAGCGCTTCGCCGATCGGCACGACGTCGTCGTGCTCGGGGCGTTCAGGTCCACGGGCAGCGCGATGCAGCGGCAGCGAGATGTCGGCGACATCCGGCTGGCGGCGGGCGACGTGCTGCTGGTGCAGGGCGCGCCGGACAAGGTCGCGGCGTTGCGCGCCGACCGTGGGCTGGTCGTCGTCGACGGCGCGGTCGACGCGGGAGGCGGCGGCCGCGGCGGCGTCGCGGCGGCGATCATGCTGGCCGTGGTGGCGCTCGCGGCGACCAAGGTCCTGCCGATGTACCTGGCCGCGCTGGCGGGCGTGCTTGCGATGTTCGCCACCCGGTGCCTGAAGCCCGAGGCGATCGGCCGCGCGCTCAAGGCCGACGTGATCATGCTGGTGGCGGCGAGCCTGGCGCTAGGCAAGGCGCTGCTCGACACCGGCGCGGCGAGCGGGCTGGCGCACGCGTTCAGCGATCTCGTCGCCGGCTGGCCGCCGCTCGCGGTGCTCGGCGCGATGATGCTGTTCGTCGCGGTGATCACCAACTTCGTGTCGAACAACGCGGCGGCGGCGATCGGCACGCCGATCGCGGTCGAGGCAGCGCGCAGCCTGGGCGCACCGGCAGAGGCCTACGTGCTGGCGATCCTGTTCGGCTGCAACCTCTGTTACGCGACGCCGATCGGCTACCAGACGAACCTGCTGGTGATGAGCGCTGCGCGCTACCGCTTCGCGGACTTCATACGTGTCGGAGTGCCGTTGCTGCTGCTGATGTGGGGCGCGCTCACGGCGCTGCTCGGGTGGCGCTACGCGCTCTGGTAGCCGTGCGAAGCGCGCCGCGCGCCCTGCTACCCTCGCAGCGAGTCGGCCTCGTGGAGCAAGAAGCGATGGATGCAGGAATCCCCACCGGATTCGCCGCCCTGAAAGTCGGCGGCGAGTTCATCGCCGT
>JAHBZV010000132.1 GCA_019635275.1 Burkholderiaceae bacterium
CGCGAACGGGTCCTTGTCGCCGGTGGGCTGCTGGCCGATGCCGAACAGCCCCGCCAGCGTTTCGAGCTTGTCGGCGAGCGCGAGCACCGTGCCGATTTCGGTGGCGGGCAGCGCGTCGCCCGCGAAGCGCGGCTGGTACTGCTCGGTGATCGCCCGCGCGACCGCCTCGGGCTCGCCGTCGTGGCGGGCGTAGTAGGTGCCCATCACGCCCTGCAGTTCCGGGAACTCGCCGACCATGCCGGTGAGGAGGTCGGCCTTGGCGAGCAGCGCGGCGCGGTCGGCGAGCGCACCGTCGGCGTGAAGCAGCGTGGCCACGTCGCGCGCGATCGAGCGCACCCGCTCGACCCGCTCGCCCTGCGAGCCGAGCTTCGCGTGGTAGACGACCGAGCCGAGTTGCCCCACGCGGGCGGCGAGCGTCGTCTTCTTGTCCTGCTCGAAGAAGAACCGTGCGTCGGCCAGGCGGGGACGAACCACCCGCTGGTTGCCGTCGACGATGAAGCGCGGGTCGCCGACCTCCATGTTCGAGACGATCAGGAATTTCGGAAGCAGCCGGCCGCCGGGCTCGAACAGCGGAAAGTACTTCTGGTTGGTGCGCATCGTGAGGATCAGGCACTCCTGGGGCACCTGGAGGAACTCGCGCTCGAACTCGCCGACGTAGACCGCCGGCCACTCGACCAGCGCGGTGACCTCGTCGAGCAGCGTCGCGACCTGCGCCTCGTCGCCGAGCGAGGCGCCGAGCGCCGCCGAGCGCCCGCGCAGCATCGACTCGATGCGCGCGCGGCGCGCATCGAACGACGCGAGCACGCGCCCGCGCGTCTCGAGCGCTTCCTCGTAGGCGCTCGCCTCCGCGATCTCGATCGGGCCCTCGGACTGGAAGCGGTGGCCGTGCGTGGTGCGCCCGGAGCGAAGTCCCAGCACCGAGACCTCGAGCAGGCGCGCCCCGTGCAGGACGAGCAGGCCGTGCACCGGCCTCACGAAGCTGACCGTCGTGCGGCCGTCGGCGAGCTGGTACTGCATGGCCTTCGGAATCGGCAGCCTCGACAAGGCCTGCTCGATGACCGCGTCGATCACGGCGTCGAGCGACTCGCCGCGCACCGTGCTGCGGTACCAGAAGCACTCCTGCTTGCCGTCGCTGGCGCGGGTGAGCGACTCGATCGGCGCGGACTGCTTCTCGGCCCATTTCAGCAGTGCCTGCGTCGGCACGCCGGCGGCGTCGAGCCCGACCTTGACCGACGGGCCCTTGACCTCGACGCTGCGGTCGGCGGCCAGCGCGGCCACCGCAGCGACGCGCGCCGCGAGCCGGCGCGGCGTCGCGAAGCCGTCGACCCGCACGCCTTCGCCGGCCAGCCCGCGGCTGCGCAGGCCCTCGACGATGCCCTCGCAGAAGGCATCGCCGAGCCGCTTCAGCGCCCGGGGAGGCAGTTCCTCGGTGAAGAGCTCGACCAGCAGCGGCGCGACGGCGGCTGCGCCCGATGCGGCGTCAGGCGGCATGGGCGAGCGCCTTCGACATCGGGAACCCGAGGCGTTCGCGCGCCTCGTAGTACGCCTGGGCGACGGCGCGGGCGAGATTGCGCACGCGAGCGATGTACGCCGCGCGTTCCGTCACCGAAATCGCCCCGCGCGCGTCGAGCAGGTTGAAGCTGTGCGAGCACTTCATTACCATCTCGTAGGCGGGAAGGGCCAGCCCGGCCGCGATCAGCCGCTTGGCTTCGCCTTCGTAGTCGTCGAAGTGTCGGAACAGCATCGCGGCGTTCGCATGCTCGAAGTTGTAGGTCGACTGCTCGACCTCGTTCTGGTGGAAGACGTCCCGATAGCTGATGCCGTCGGTCCAGGCGAGGTCGAAGACGCTCTCGACGCCCTGCAGGTACATCGCGAGCCGCTCCAGGCCGTAGGTGATCTCGCCGGTGATCGGCTGGCACTTCAGCGAGCCGACTTCCTGGAAATAGGTGAACTGCGTGACCTCCATGCCGTTCAGCCACACCTCCCAGCCCAGCCCCCATGCGCCCAGCGTCGGCGACTCCCAGTCGTCCTCGACGAAGCGCACGTCGTTGACCGAAGTGTCGATGCCGAGCGCGCGCAGCGAACCCAGGTACAGGTCGAGGATGTCGGGCGGCGACGGCTTGAGCACCACCTGGTACTGGTAGTAGTGCTGCAGGCGATTCGGGTTGTCGCCATAGCGTCCGTCCTTCGGGCGACGCGACGGCTGCACGTAGGCCGCGCGCCAGGGCTCCGGTCCGATCGCGCGCAGGAACGTCGCCGTGTGGAAGGTGCCGGCGCCGACCTCCATGTCGTAGGGCTGCAGCAGGGCGCAGCCCTGGCTGTCCCAGTAAGCCTGCAGCCGCAGGATCACTTGCTGAAAGCTGAGCATAGAGCAGGGGAGGCGGGCAAAGCCGTCATTCTAGCGGGTTTGCCCCGCGCGACCGGCGCGACGCGACGCAGGCGAGCGCACCGGACAGCGCCATCGCGAGGCCCAGCGCGAGCGGCAGCGCGTTGCCCCAGCGGGCGTACGGGGTGAGGCCTGTCGTACCCTGCACCGACAACGCCAGCGCGCCCGCCGAGTAGGTCGGCAGTGCGTCGACGACGCGCCCGCGCGCGTCGATCGCGGCGGTCACGCCGGTGTTGGTCGCCCGAAGCACCGGCCGCGCGAGCTCGATCGCGCGCATCCGCGCGATCTGAAGGTGCTGCGGCAGCGCGTGCGAGTCGCCGAACC
This sequence comes from Burkholderiaceae bacterium, assembly GCA_019635275.1. Classification (GTDB taxonomy): domain Bacteria; phylum Pseudomonadota; class Gammaproteobacteria; order Burkholderiales; family Burkholderiaceae_E; genus Zeimonas. The sequence continues at coordinate 2,711 of JAHBZV010000132.1, forward strand.
AGGCGATGTTGCTGACGTTGACCAGGATCGTCGCGCCCTCGCGGACCTG
>JAHBZV010000133.1 GCA_019635275.1 Burkholderiaceae bacterium
CAGCGCGCCCGCGGCGGGCGCGCCGGCCGTGCCGGCGACCCCGGGGGCGCTCGAGCGACTCGCCGACGTGCCCATCTATTCGAGCGACCCGATCGTGCGGCGCGCCGAGAGCCTGCAGAAGACGCGCGACGCGCGTCCGGCGCGCGCGCGCGCCAACGGCGCGACGATCGCGCGGCTGGGCCTGGTGGCCGGCGACCCGGTGCGGGTCCGCCAGTCGGCGGGCGGCGTCGCGGGCGAGGCCACGCTCGAGCTCGAGCGCGACGACGCGCTGGCCGACGGCGTGGTGCGCGTGGCTGCAGGGCAGCCGGGCACCGCGGGTCTCGTGTGCGCCTTCGGCGCGATCTCGATCGAGAAGGCCTGATCGCCATGGGGAACCTGCTGAACGCCGTGACGAGCTGGGGCGCGGGCAACCTGGGCGCCGCTTGGCCGGTCGTCTGGAACCTGGCGAAGATCGTCGTCGTGCTCGTGCCGCTGCTCGCCTGCGTGGCCTACCTGACGCTGTGGGAACGCAAGATGATCGGCTACATGCACCTGCGGATCGGGCCGAACCGCGTCGGCCCGAAGGGGCTGCTGCAGCCGATCGCCGACGCGCTCAAGCTGATGTTCAAGGAGATCATCGTCCCGTCGCAGGCGAGCAAGGGGCTCTACCTGCTCGGGCCCGTGATGACGATCATGCCGGCGATGGCGGCCTGGGCGGTGATCCCCTTCGGCCCGGAGCTCGTGCTGGCCAACGTCAACGCCGGCCTGCTGCTGCTGCTGGCGATCACCTCGATCGAGGTCTACGGCATCATCATCGCCGGCTGGGCGTCGAACTCGAAGTACGCGTTCCTGGGCGCCATGCGCGCGTCCGCGCAGATGGTGTCGTACGAACTCGCGATCGGCTTCGCGATGGTCGTGGTGCTGATGGTCTCGGGCAGCCTGAACATGAGCGACATCGTGCTCGGGCAGGGGCAGGGCTGGTTCGCGTCGCGCGGCGTGAACTTCATGTCCTGGAACTGGCTGCCGCTGCTGCCGATCTTCGTGGTCTACGTGATCTCGGCAGTGGCCGAGACCAACCGCCACCCGTTCGACGTCGTCGAGGGCGAGTCCGAGATCGTCGCCGGCCACATGACCGAGTACTCCGGGATGGGCTTCGCAGTGTTCTTCCTGGCCGAATACGCGAACATGATCCTGCTGTCGGCGGTGGCCTCGATCATGTTCCTCGGCGGCTGGTACCCGCCGCTCGACTCGGCGCTGTTCAACTGGATCCCGGGCTGGATCTGGCTCGGCATCAAGACCTTCTGCGTCGTGTCGATGTTCATCTGGTTCCGCGCGTCGTTCCCGCGCTACCGCTACGACCAGATCATGCGGCTGGGCTGGAAGATCTTCATCCCGGTGACGCTCTTCTGGCTCGTGGTGGTGGCGGTCTGGATGCAGACGCCGTGGAACATCTGGAAGTGACGACCGGCAGCGCGCGTCGAGAGGTGGCGAACATGGAAGCGGTCAGGGATTTCTTCTCCAGTTTCATGCTGCGCGAGATGCTCAAGGGCCTCAGGCTCACGGGCAGGTACTTCTTCGCGCGCAAGATCACGATCCAGTACCCCGAGGAGAAGACGCCGATGTCGCCGCGGTTCCGCGGCCTGCACGCGCTGCGGCGCTACCCGAACGGGGAAGAGCGCTGCATCGCCTGCAAGCTGTGCGAGGCGGTGTGCCCGGCGATGGCGATCACGATCGAGTCGGAGCGCCGCGACGACAACACGCGGCGCACGACGCGCTACGACATCGACCTGACCAAGTGCATCTTCTGCGGCTTCTGCGAGGAGAGCTGCCCGGTCGACTCGATCGTCGAGACCCACATCCACGAGTACCACGGCGAGAAGCGCGGCGACCTGTACTTCACGAAGGACATGCTGCTGGCGATCGGCGACCGCTACGAGGCGGAGATCGCCGCCAACCGCGAGTCCGACGCCCGCTACCGCTGAGCCCGAGAGCCGATCCAGAGACCACACACATGGATGCCAGGACTGTCCTGTTCTACATCTTCGCGGCCGTGACCGTGTTCTCGGCGCTGCGGGTGATCACCGCCCGCAACCCGGTGCACTCCGCGCTGTTCCTGGTGCTCACCTTCTGCAGCGCCGCGTGCATCTGGCTGCTGCTCAAGGCCGAGTTCCTGGCGATCACGCTGGTGCTGGTCTACGTCGGCGCCGTGATGGTGCTGTTCCTGTTCGTGGTGATGATGCTCGACATCAACCTCGACCAGGTTCGCAAGGGCTTCTGGCGCAACCTGCCGGTGGCGCTGTTCGTCGGCGTGGTGGTGGTGATCGAACTGGCGATCGTGCTGATGACCAGCTTCCGGGTGCGGCAGGCCGACGTTCCCCAGCTGCCCGCCGACTACAGCAACACGAAGGCGCTGGGCAAGCTGATCTACACCGAGTACGTCTACGCGTTCGAGATCGCTGCCGTGCTGCTGCTGGTGGCGATGGTCGCGGCGATCGCGCTCACGCTGCGGCGCCGCAAGGACACCCGCTACAACGACCCGTCGGCCGCGGTGCGCACGCGCCGAGACGACCGCGTGCGCCTGGTGCGGATGCCCGCGCAGCCGCGCGACCGGAGCCAGCCATGAGCCTCACGCTCGCCCACTACCTGGTGCTCGGCGCGATCCTGTTCGCGATCAGCGTCGTG
>JAHBZV010000134.1 GCA_019635275.1 Burkholderiaceae bacterium
GGAGGCCGGTGCCGGCCTCGAGCAGGTGTTCCGCTTCCGGCTCGTCAACAAGGACGCGCGCGAGCTCGAGGCGTCCGGCGTCGCCGCGCGCCTGCAGGAGCGCGCGCGTCAGGGGATCTGCGGGCGCTCGTCGACGGCGCCCCTGGTCACGCGCGGCGTCAGGGTCACCTACGTCTACGAGGACCGCGCCGGCCACGAGGCGATCCGGTTCTCCGTGCGTCCGGTCGATTGCCTGTGGACGCGGATCCAGCGCGTGGCCGGGGCCTGACGGATCAGCCGGCCTCGCGCCAGTCGAGCAGCTGCCAGCGCACCCAGTCCTCGCGGTAGATCGGCTTGAAGTCTCCGCCGGGGATCACGTAGCGGCCGGTCCACTCGCGCTGCACCCAGCGGTTGACCGCCGGCGCGTACCAGATCGTCTCTTCGCGGACCGATTCCTCGCGCCGGAAGTCGATGTGGACGAACTGGATGATGCGCTCGACGCGCAGCGCCAGGAACCGGCCGGCGGGCACGCGCAGGTCTTCCCAGCCGCGCGCGACCATCCGCTCGTTCCAGACCAGCGGGTAGTCGCGCCCGAGCACCGAGCGGTAGCCCACCTGCGTGAACCCGCCGCCGCCGACCGCGAGCGGCTCGGGCAGCAGCGGCACCGGCCGGTCGAAGATCTGCGTGTAGTCGTACGAGGGCTCCTGGACGACGCGCCAGGGGCGGTCGTAGATCTCGTCGTCGCGGCGCCTGCCGTCCGCGTCGGTCAGGCTCACACGCAGCTGCGGCGACACCTGGACGACTTCGGCGGTGACGACCGCGCGCCGCTCGCCGTTGTAGCGGTTGATTTCGTCGTAGCGCCATCGCTGGCCGACCTGCACGCGGGGCGCGGGAATCGCGCCGGCGGGCGGCGGCACGAACTGCGGCCCGGCGCAGCCGACCGGCAGCGCAGCGGCCGCCGCCAGCAGCAGGCGGCGGCGGCCGGGGCGGGGTGCGAAGGTATCCATCGGGCCTGGTCGGGACGTGCGGGTTGCGGCTTACGGGACGCAGCCGGCGCCTCAGGGGATCGCGCGCCCGTCGTTCAGGCGCATCCAGCCCTTGATCATCCGGTAGGCGAACCAGATCTGCGCGAGTACGAAGAACGGCACGAAGCCGATCGTCAGCATCGTCGGCACCAGCAGCAGCACGAACCACAGCAGCGCCCACCAGAACGAGCGAGTCTGCCAGCGGAAGTGCGACTCGTAGACCGTGCCGCGCGCATCCTCGCGCTTGATGTAGGCGATGATCAGGCCGACGACGAAACCGATGATCGAGATCAGCCCCAGCAGGTGCATCGCATAGCCGAGCATCGCGTACTTGCGCAGCGATTCCTCGCGGGCGGCGTTCAGGTCGACGGCGCTGTCCATGGTCAGATTCCCGAAACGAAGGTGCGGATGCCCGAGGCGACGAACTGCACGCCGATGCAGATCAGCAGGAAGCCCATCAGCCGGGTCATGACCTCGATGCCGTTGGGGCCCAGTCTATTCGAAATCGACCGGGCGCTGCGCAGCACCAGCCAGGTCAGCAGGCTCGCGCAGACGATCGCCGCCACCGTGGCGGTCCAGGCGATCAGCGTGTCGGCCCAGCCGCCGATCTCGCGGATCTCCGTCGAGATGCCGATGATGACCGCAATCGAGCCGGGTCCGCTGATGCCGGGCAGCGCCAGCGGGAAGAACGCGGGGTTCCGGGCCGCTCCGGCCTCGGGGGTGCCTCGCTCGTCGCGGCCGAACAGCATGCCGTGGCCGAGCAACGCGACGACGATTCCGCCGGCGATTCGTAGCGCGCCGTAGGAGATGCCGAAGGAGGCGAGGATCAGTCCGCCTGCGAACAGGCTGACGGTCAGGATCGCGAAGACGTAGACGCTCGCGTCGCGGGCCAGGCGGTCGGCGCCGCGTTCATCGAGCGGCGCGCTGAGGGCGTTGAACAGCGGGATCGCCGAAGGCGGGTTGATGATCGTGACGAGGCTGAAGAACGAGCCCAGGAAGAAGCTCGCGAACAGCCCGATCGCCGACGCGGCCATCGTTCACTCGATCGCCTTCACCATGTCCTCGACGACCTTCTTCGCGTCGCCGAACACCATCATGGTCCGGTCCATGTAGAAGAGCTCGTTGTCCAGCCCGGCGTAACCCGAGGCCATCGAGCGCTTGTTCACGATCACCTGGCGCGCCTTGTACGCCTCGAGGATCGGCATGCCGGCGATCGGCGACTTCGGGTCCTTCGCCGCCGGGTTGACCACGTCGTTGGCGCCCAGCACCAGCACCACGTCGGTGTCGCCGAACTCGGAGTTGATGTCCTCCATCTCGAACACCTGGTCGTACGGCACCTCGGCTTCGGCGAGCAGCACGTTCATGTGGCCCGGCATGCGGCCGGCCACCGGGTGGATCGCGTACTTCACCGAAACGCCGCGCTCGATCAGCTTGTCGGCGAGCTCCTTCAGCGGGTGCTGCGCGCGCGCCACGGCGAGCCCGTAGCCGGGCACGATGATCACGCTGTCGGCGTTGGTGAGCAGGAACGCCGCGTCGTCGGCCGAACCGGACTTGACCGGGCGCTGCTCCTTCGCGCCGCCCGATGCCGCCGCGGTCTCGCCGCCGAAGCCGCCG
>JAHBZV010000135.1 GCA_019635275.1 Burkholderiaceae bacterium
GTAAGCGGCCAGCGAACCCATGTTGACCGGCAGGCGGCGTTCTTAGGATGCTCGTGTCCGCGTAGACAGGCGGACACATGAACACTTACGGGGTTGACCTGATGGGCCGGCGACGTCGTCGCCGGCACAGTGCGGAGTTCAAGCAATCGGTCGTCGGCGAGTGCATGAGGCCCGGCGTGTCGATTGCCGCGGTGGCGCTGCATCATGGGCTGAACGCGAACATGCTGCGCAAGTGGGTGATCGAGGCCGAGCACAGACTGCCGCCGAAGCGAGCGGTAGCGGCGACGCAGCAGGCGCAGGAGGTTGAGCCCGTGCCGCCCACGTTCGTTCCGTTGGCGCTGAGCGCGCCCTCGGTGCAGGGCGATATCCGCATCGAACTGCAGCGCGCCGGCACGACGGTGAGCATTACCTGGCCGGCGGCGGCTGCGCGCGATTGCGCGGCGTGGCTTCGCGACTGGCTGCGATGATCCGAATCGAAGCGGTGTGGCTGTGCATCGAGCCGATGGACATGCGAGCCGGTACCGACACGACGCTGGCGCGTGTGGTCAGGGTGTTCGGCGCCGCGCACCCGCATCACGCGTACGTGTTCGCCAACAAGCGCTCGACCCGTCTCAAGGTCTTGGTTCACGACGGTATCGGGATCTGGTTGGCCGCGCGCCGCCTGTACCGGGGCCGCTTCGTCTGGCCTGGTGGGGGCAACGGTGCGCCGCACTCGATCACGCACGAGCAACTTCATGCCCTGGTGCTCGGCCTGCCCTGGCATCGGGTCGGTGAGAACGGCGTGATCAGCGTGCTGTAGATCGCCGTCGCTGGCAAGTCGAGCATTCACCGATGGCTCGCACGCACGCGAGCCGGCACACTGCGGCCGATGATCGACGGCACGCAGATCGACCCCGCCCAGCTCGACGCACTGAACGCCGAGCAGCTGCGTGCGCTCGCTGCCAAGCTGATCGAGCGCGCCAACCGCGACGCGCAGGAGTTGGTCTGGCGCGACGCCAAGATCGACAAGCTGACCTTCGAGATCGCGCAGCTCAAGCGCCTGAAGTTCGGCGCGAGCAGCGAGCGGATCAACGCCGAGCAGCGCGCGCTGTTCGAGGAGTCGGTGCAGGCCGACATCGCCGCGATCGAAGCGCAGATCGAGCAGCTGCAGGCGACACTGCCCCCGCTCGGGGAATCGGAGGCGCCCAAGCAGCCCCCGAAGCGTCAGGCGCTGCCCGCGCACCTGCCGCGGCGCGAGATCCGGCATGAGCCCGAGAGCACGACCTGCGGCTGCGGGTGCGAACTCAAACGCATCGGCGAGGACGTCGCCGAGAAGCTGGACTACACGCCGGGCGTCTTTACGGTGGAGCGCCACGTTCGGGGCAAGTGGGCCTGCGCGCACTGCCGCACGCTGGTGCAGGCGCCGGTGCCCGCGCAGGTCATCGACAAGGGGATTCCCACGGCGGGGTTGTTGGCACAGGTGCTGGTGGCCAAGCACGCCGATCACCTGCCGCTGTACCGGCAGGAGGCGATCTTTGCGCGGGCCGGTATGGCGATTGCGCGCTCGACGCTCGCTGCGTGGGTGGGTCAGTGTGGAGCACGGCTGCAACCATTGGTGGAAGCGCTGAAGGCGCGGCTGCTCGAGTGCGCGGTGCTGCATGCCGACGAGACGCCGGTGTCGATGCTCGCACCGGGCACGGGCAAGACGCACCGCGCCTACCTGTGGGCGTGGACGGCCGCGGCGCACGAATCGATCCAGGCCGTCGTCTACGACTTCACCGCCAGCCGCTCGGGTGAACACGCCAGGGCGTTCCTCGGCCATGACCGTGATCGGTGCGAACGCGAGCCGATCCCGTGGACGGGGCACCTGGTGTGCGACGACTTCTCGGGGTACAAGTGGCTGTTCGAGCGCGGGGTGACCGAGGTCGGCTGCATGGCGCACGCGCGGCGCAAGTTCGTCGAACTGCACGTCGCCAACAAGAGCGAGATCGCGCGGGCGGCGCTCGAACTGATCGGCAAGCTCTACGACGTCGAGCGCGACGCCAGGGACCTCGCGCCGCAGGAGCGGCTGCAGCTGCGGCGGACCCGAGCGGCACCGGTGGCCAGGGCGCTGCACGAATGGCTGCTCGCGCAGCGTGTCCGGGTGAGCGACGGAACGGCCACGGCCAAGGCGATCGACTACAGCCTGAACCGCTGGCGCGCGCTCGTGCGGTACCTCGACGATCCACGCCTGCCCATCGACAACAACCATGACGAGCAGCAGATCCGTCCATGGGCGACGGGTCGCAAGAACTGGTTGTTCGCCGGAACGCTGGCCGCGGGCCAGCGCGCGGCGGCGATCGTGAGCCTGATCCAGTCGGCCAAGCTCAACGGGCACGATCCTTACGCCTATCTCAAGGACGTCCTCGAGCGCCTGCCCACCCAGCGAGCCCGCGAGATCGACGCGCTGCTCCCGCATCGCTGGACCCCGCTGCCCGTCTGACGACCGAAATCGGCTCACGCCGTTCGCTGTCAACCTGACTTCGTGGGACGCTTAC
>JAHBZV010000136.1 GCA_019635275.1 Burkholderiaceae bacterium
TCGAAGGATCACGCAGGATTCTGGGGGCGGCTCGCCCGCGAGCACCTCGTCTGGCACAAGCCGTTCTCGCGCGCGCTCGACGATTCGAACGCGCCGTTCTTCAAGTGGTTCGCCGACGGCGAGCTGAACGTCTCCTACAACTGCCTCGACCGCCATCTCGGTACGCCGGTCGAGAACAAGACGGCGATCATCTTCGAGGCCGACGACGGCACCGTCACGCGAGTCACCTACCGCGAGCTGCACCAGCGCGTGAGCCGCTTCGCCAATGCGATCAAGGCGCTCGGGTACAAGCGCGGCGACCGGTCGATCATCTACCTGCCGATGTCGATCCACGGCGTCGTGGCGATGCAGGCCTGTGCGCGGCTCGGCATCACGCATTCGGTCGTCTTCGGCGGCTTTTCGGCCAAGAGCCTGCACGAGCGCATCATCGACGTCGGCGCGACGCTGGTCATCACCGCCGACGAACAGGTGCGCGGTGGCAAGCGCGTACCGCTGAAAGACGCCGTCGACGAGGCGTTTTCGCTGGGCGGCTGCGACGCGGTGCGCAAGGTCATCGTCTACCAGCGCACCGGCGAGGGCGCGAAGATGCAGGCCGGGCGCGACATCACCTGGGACCAGGCGCTCGAGGGCCAGTCCGCCGACTGCCCGCCCGAATGGGTCGATGCCGAGCATCCACTGTTCGTGCTCTACACGTCGGGTTCGACCGGCAAGCCCAAGGGCGTGCAGCATTCGTCGGCCGGCTACCTGCTCGGCGCGGCGCTGTCGGTGAAGTGGGTGTTCGACCTCAAGCAGAACGACATCTTCTGGTGCACCGCCGACATCGGCTGGGTCACCGGCCATAGCTACATCGCCTACGGGCCACTGGCCTGCGGCGCCACGCAGGTGGTGTTCGAGGGCATCCCGACCTATCCGAACCCGGGCCGGTTCTGGGAGATGATCGACCGCCACAAGGTCAACATCTTCTACACCGCGCCGACCGCGATCCGTTCGCTGGTGCGCGCCGGCGAGACCTCGCCCGACCATCACCCGAAGAAGTACGACCTTTCGTCGCTGCGGCTTCTCGGCTCGGTCGGCGAACCGATCAACCCCGAAGCGTGGATGTGGTACTACGAGAACGTCGGCCGCACGCGCTGCCCGATCGTCGACACCTGGTGGCAGACCGAGACCGGCGCGATCATGATCTCGCCGCTTCCGGGCGTGCATGCGCTGAAGCCGGGTTCGTGCACGATGCCGCTGCCGGGCGTGGCCGCGACCATCGTCGACGAGACCGGCAACGAGGTCGAGAAGGGCAAGGGCGGCTTCCTGGTCATCACGAAGCCCTGGCCTTCGATGATCCGCACGATCTGGGGCGACCCCGAGCGCTTCCGCAAGAGCTACTTCCCGGAAGACTTCAAGGGACGCTACTACCTGGCCGGCGACGGGGCGAACCGCGATCTCGACGGCTACTTCTGGATCATGGGTCGCATCGACGACGTGCTCAACGTCTCGGGCCACCGGCTCGGAACGATGGAGATCGAGTCGGCGCTGGTGTCGCATCCGCTGGTGGCCGAGGCGGCCGTGGTCGGTCGCCCCGACGAGCTGACCGGCGAGGCGGTGTCGGCCTTCGTCGTGCTCAAGCAGGCACGGCCGACCGGCGAGGATGCGGCGAAGGTCGCGAAGGAGTTGCGCGACTGGGTCGGCAAGGAGATCGGCCCGATCGCCAAGCCGAAGGACATCCGCTTCGGCGACAACCTGCCGAAGACGCGCTCCGGAAAGATCATGCGCCGGCTGCTGCGGGCGCTGGCCAAGGGCGAGTCGATCACGCAGGACGTGTCGACGCTGGAGAACCCCGCGATCCTGGAGCAGCTCAAGCAATCGCTGTGAGGTGAGGAGACGCGGGCCGCCTGCCGGCGGTCCGCAACGCGAGCGGGCGGACGATGGATCCGCCCGCCACACCGAGGGAGACGAGAAGCGTGCTGAGTGTGGTGGTCGTGCTCAAGGGGCTGGTCGAGTTCGCCGGGCTGCTGATCCTCGGCCAGGGGCTGGTCTTCCTGATGAGCTTCGGCAAGCACGAGCAGAACCCGGTCTACCGGGCGATGGCCTTCCTCACTTCGCCGATCACGCGCGTGGTGCGGCGGATCACGCCGGCGTTCGTCGTCGACCGGCACGTGCCGGCGGTGGCGCTGTTCATCCTGTTCTGGATCTGGGTGGCGCTGATCGTGGCCAAGCTCCGGCTGCAGATGCCGGTGGCCGGTTGACGCGGGGACGGCGACGATGAGCGTCAACACGGCCCTCAATGCCTGGTTCTACCGCCAGATGGCGATCTGGGCGGGCCTGCTCAAGCGCGACGAGCTGTCGCTCGAATACTGGGAACGCGTGCGCGCGTTGCGCCCGCGCGATGCGGCGACCGCGCTCACGGTCGCGCATCGCCGCGCCGAGCGCGGCGAGCACCGCGAGGCGGTCGCGCTGGTCGAGAAGGCGATCGAGATCGACCCCGACCGGGCCCCGGCGTGGTTCAACCTCGGCTTC
>JAHBZV010000137.1 GCA_019635275.1 Burkholderiaceae bacterium
AAATGGCCCGTTCTACCTGCGGCACGACGGCCACCGGGTGCAGCTCGGTTTTCGCGTCGAGCCGCGCCACACGAATCCGATGGGCATCTGCCACGGCGGGATGATGGCGAGCTTCTGCGACATGCTGTTGCCGCTGGTCGCGCACCGGCAGGTGCCCGAGATCGGGCGCCGGTTCCTTCCGACGATCAGCCTGCAGATGGACTACCTCGCGCCATCGGCCACGGGCGCCTGGGTGCAAGGCGAGGCGCAAGTGCTGCGCACGACGCGATCGATGGTCTTCGCGCAGGGCCTCGTGACGGCAGACGGCACGCCGGTGGTCCGCGTGAGCGGCATCCTGAAGATCGGCGCGGAGTTCGGGGGCGCGCAGGAGGCGGTCGGCTGACCGCACGACGTCCCCGGCTTGCAGTGCCGGCGTTCGCTGCAGCGCACCATTAGAGCCTTGCCCCTAACGGCGGCAGATTCCCCGCCCGCCGTCGCCCGCTTTCGGTTAGGCTCCCCGAAAAGCACGATCGTTCGGAAAACTGACGATGAAGAATCCCTCGGCCGTTCCAGCCGGCTCGCCCGCCGCCGCTCGCCGGCGCCCCGCGGGCGCGCCGCGCAAGGGCGAGCAGACGCGCGCCGCGATCGTCGAGGCGGCGCTCGAGCTCGCGGCGCGCAACGGGCTCGAGGGCCTCACGATCGGCGCGCTGGCCGAGCGCATGCAGATGTCCAAGAGCGGCGTGTTCGCCCATTTCGGCTCGCGCGAGGACCTGCAGATCGCGGTGCTCAAGGCCTACGAGCGGCGCTTCGTCGACGAGGTGCTGGTCCCGGGGCTCAAGGAGAAGCGCGGCCTGCCGCGGCTGCGCGCGATCTTCGACCGGTGGCTCGATCGCACCGCGATCGAGGCGGCGCGGGGCTGCATCTGGATTTCGGGCGCCGCCGAGTACGACGATCGGCCTGGCGCGGTTCGCGAGGAACTCGTGGCGATGGTGCGCTCGTGGCAGCGCGAGCTGTCGCGCGCGATCCAGCAGGCGGTCGACGCCGGCGACCTGCCGGGCGACCTCGACGTGCAGGAGCTGGTCTTCCAGCTCTACGGCGTGATCCTCGTGCTGCACCACGACGGCAGGCTGCTCGACAGCCCCGACGCCGTCGGGCGCGCGCGTCGCAGCTTCGACCGCCTGGTCGATTCGTACCAGCGAGCGATGCGCACGGCGCGGCCGAAAAAACGCACGAACGTTCGGTCTGTAAAGAGTTGAACCCGACCCCGACCTTTCCCTTCCAACCCATCGTTTCGAAGCTGGAGTAGCAGTCATGGCCCGATACACCCCACCCTCGCGCGACATCCAGTTCGTGTTGCACGAGCTGCTCGACGTCGAGGGCACCCTGAAGGCGTTGCCGCCTTACGCCGAGACCAACCGTGAGCTGATCGACCAGGTCGTCGAGGAGGGAGGCAAGTTCTGCGCCGAGGTGCTGTTCCCGCTGAATCGCAGCGGCGACGAGGAGGGCTGCCGCTGGTCCGAGGGCGGCGTCGTCACGACGCCGAAGGGCTTCAAGCAGGCCTGGGAGCAGTTCAAGGCCGGTGGCTGGCCGACGCTCACCTGCGACCCGAAGTACGGCGGGCAGGGCCTGCCGGCGGCCGTCGGCATCGCGTTCCAGGAGATGATGAACTCGGGCAACCAGGCCTGGGCGATGTATCCGGGCCTCACGCACGGCGCCTACGATTGCCTGCACGCGCACGGCACCCCCGAGCAGAAGGCGCTCTACATCCCGAAGCTGGTGTCGGGCGAGTGGACCGGCACGATGTGCCTGACCGAGCCGCACTGCGGCACCGACCTCGGCCTGCTGCGCACGAAGGCCGAGCCCCAGGCCGACGGCAGCTACCGGATCACCGGTACCAAGATCTTCATCTCGTCGGGCGAGCACGACCTGGCGCAGAACATCGTGCACCTGGTGCTCGCGCGGCTGCCCGACGCGCCGGCCGGCACCAAGGGAATCTCGCTCTTCATCGTGCCCAAGTTCGTTCCGAACGCCGACGGCTCGCTCGGTGCGCGCAACGGCGTGAAGTGCGCGCGGCTCGAGGAGAAGATGGGCATCCACGCCAACGCGACCTGCGTGATGGACCTCGACGGCGCCTGCGGCTGGCTGGTGGGCGAGCCGAACAAGGGTCTGAACGCGATGTTCGTGATGATGAACGCGGCGCGAATCGGCGTGGGCATGCAGTCGCTCGGCCTGATGGAGGTCGCCTACCAGAACTCGCTCGACTACGCGAAGGAGCGACTGCAGATGCGTTCGCTGTCGGGTCCGAAGGCGCCCGACAAGCCGGCCGACCCGATCATCGTGCACCCGGACGTGCGGCGGATGCTGCTCACGCAGAAGGCCTATGCCGAGGGTTCGCGCGCGTTCGCGTACTGGACCGCGCTGCAGGCCGACATCGCGCTCACGCACCCCGACGCCGAGGCGCGCAAGGACGCCGAGGACATGCTGGCGCTGCTCACC
>JAHBZV010000138.1 GCA_019635275.1 Burkholderiaceae bacterium
TGCGCAGGCCGGCGTCTGCCTGCACGGCGTGCTCGAGGATGCGCGCTTCGACGCGCGCTTCGATCGTCGGGCGGTCGCCGATCGGCTGCTTCGCGGCGGCTACCGGCGCTTCGACGCCGGTCAGGTCGCCGAGTGGCTCGAACAGGTCGTCGCCGCGCCGATGCGTGACGCACAGGGCGAAACGATCCGGCTGCCCGAAGTGCCGATGGCGCGGCAGGTGCGAGAGCTCGACTTCCTGCTCTGCGGCCACGCGGTCTCCGATCGGGCGCTCATCGAGACGGTGGGCACGGAGTTCGCGATCGATGCCGCAGCGGGCGCCGCGCGCTGGAGCGGCTTCCTGCGCGGTTTCGTCGACCTGGTCTTCGAGCACGGCGGCCGCTACTACCTGCTCGACTGGAAGAGCAATCATCTCGGCGACTCGGCTACGCGCTATGCGGCCGGCCCGCTGGCGGCGGCGATGCGCGCGAACGCCTATTCGCTGCAGGCGTGCCTGTACGCGCTGGCGCTGCATCGCTGGCTGCGGCGACGGCTGAGCGGCTACGACTACGAGCGCCACTTCGGTGGCGCGCTCTACGTGTTCCTCCGGGGCGCGGGGCTCGAGGTGCCCGGCGTAGAGAGGGTGGGCGTGCATGCCAGTCGCCCGAGCGCGAGGCTGATCGACGCGCTCGATCGCCTGTTCGCGGCTGCGCCGCGCGGTGGCGAGCGATGACGCAGCCATTCGAACCCGGGGCAAGGGTCGCGCGCGAATTCGGTCGCGCGATGCAGGCGCTTCACCTGAGGATGGGCGGCGACGCGGCGCAGGCCGCGTCGGTCGGGCGCTGGGCAGCGCTGGCCTGGGGCCAGGCCGATGCGGGGCACGTGTGCGTCGACGTGCCCGACGAGTCGGAACGGGCAGCGCTCGGCGCCAGCCCGGTGGTCGGACCGTCCGGCGAGCCGCTGCCGCTCGTGCTCGATCGTGGCGCGCTGTACCTGCAGCGGCTGTGGCGAGCCGAGACGACGCTGGCTCATGCGGTGCGCACGCTCGACACCGAAGTGCCGTTCGCATGCGGCGGTGGTGTCGCACGCGCGGTCGGCGGCGTGTTCGACCGCGCCGATCCGGACGACCCGCAGCAGCGTGCCGTCGCCTGCGGACTCGAGCGCGGGCTCACGGTGCTGTCCGGTGGCCCGGGCACGGGCAAGACGACTACGCTCGCGCGCCTGCTGGTCGCCTTCGCTCGCGCCGCCCCGCAGGCGCGCATCGTCTATGCAGCGCCCACCGGCAAGGCCGCGGCGCGGCTCGCGCAGTCGCTGGCCGCGCAGTTGCCCGGCCTCGATCCCTCCGGCGAGCTGCGCGCACGGCTCCCGGCCGCGGGCCAGACCGTTCACCGGTTGCTGGGCGCGCGCGCGGGCGGCCACGCCGCCGGTCGCGCACCGCTCGATCACGACCTCGTGATCGTCGACGAGGCGTCGATGCTCGACATCGAACTCGCGGCGCGCCTGCTCGAGTCGCTTGCCCCGGCGTCGAGGCTGGTGCTCGCCGGCGATCGGGACCAGCTCGCTTCGGTCGAGGCGGGCGCGGTGTTCGCCGACCTGTGCGCTGCGCCGCTGGCCGGCGTGATCGTGCTCGAGCGCAACTATCGGCAGCAGGACGCCCCCGACATCGCTGCGCTGGCCGCCGGTATCCGCAGGCTCGCGGCGGGCCACGGCGGACTCTCGGCGGGCATCGACGGACGCGCGGGGGGCATCGACAGCGTCGCCGGGGGCGCCGGCGCCGCGATCGACTGGCCCGACACGATCGCGCTGGCGCCGCCCGCGGCGCCGCAGATCGTCGACGAGGCGCTGGCAGCCTGGCGCGACGCGCTCGCGGCGATCGAATCGGGGGCCGGCGCGCAGCAGGTGCTCGCCGCCTACGACCGTCATCGGGTGCTCGCCGCAATGCGCGAGGGGCCCCACGGCGTCGACGCGATCAACGCGGCCATCGGCGCGCGGGTGCGCCGGCTCGCAACGGGGTCGGCATACGAGGACTGGTATGCTGGAAGGCTCGCGATGGTTACGAAGAACGAACCAGGGCTCGGGCTGTTCAATGGCGACGTCGGGGTGTGCCTGCCGCACCCCGAGCGTGGCGCAAGCGACGTCGACCTCGTCGTGGCGTTCGACGGCGCGCAGGGCGTGCGCCTGTTCCCGGTCCTTCAGATGCCTGCCTGCCAGGATGCCTGGGCCATGACGGTGCACAAGTCGCAGGGTTCGGAGTTCGATTCGGTCGCACTCGTGCCGGCGCCCCCCGGCCACCCGCTCAACACCCGCGAACTCGTCTACACGGGCGTCACCCGTGCGCGTCGGCGGCTGAGCGTCTGGGGCACGCGCGAAGCGATCGACGAAGCCGCTCGGCGCCCCACGCAGCGCCACGGCCGGCTGGCCGAGCGGCTGGTCGAGCTTGCCGGACGCCGATGAACCAGCTC
>JAHBZV010000139.1 GCA_019635275.1 Burkholderiaceae bacterium
GGCCTGTCGTCGCTGCTCACGATCCTGTTGTTCGGGCAGGATTCGCTCGCGTCGCTGGCGCTGAAGTTGTACGAGACGTCCGAGCACTTCACGCTGCTGTCGATCCCGTTCTTCATCCTCGGCGGCGCGTTCATGACCACCGGAGGCGTCGCCAAGCGGATGATCCGCTTCGCGGTCGCCGTCGTCGGACACCTGCGCGGCGGCCTCGCGATGGCCTCGGTGCTCGCGTGCATGCTGTTCGCGGCGGTGTCGGGTTCGTCGCCGGCCACCGTCGTCGCGGTGGGGTCGATCGTCATCGCCGGCATGGTGCGCGCCGGCTACCCGAAGTCGTTCGCAGCCGGTGTCGTCTGCAATGCCGGCACCCTCGGCATCCTGATCCCGCCGTCGATCGTGATGGTCGTCTACGGCGCGACGACCGAGACCTCGGTGGGCAAGCTGTTCATGGCGGGCGTCGTTCCCGGCATCCTGCTCGGCCTGCTGTTGATGGTGGCGATCTACGTGCTCGCGACGATCCGCGACCTGCCGCGGCAGCCGCGGGCGACACTGAGCGAGATCGTCGTCGCCGGCCGCGACTCGCTGTGGGGGTTGCTGCTGATCGTCATCATCCTCGGCGGCATCTACGGCGGCGTCTTCACACCGACCGAGGCGGCCGCGGTCGCCGCGGTCTACGCGTTCGTCGTCGCGGTGTTCGTCTACCGCGACATCGGTTTCCGGCAGGTGCCGGCCGTGCTGGTCGACGCGTCGAAGGTCACGGTGATGCTGATGTTCATCATCGCCAACGCGCTGCTGTTCGCGCACGTGCTGACCACCGAGCGCATTCCGCAGATCATCGCCGAGCACATCGTCGCCTGGGGCATGCCGGCCTGGGGCTTCCTGATCGTCGTGAACATCCTGCTGCTGATCGCCGGGATGTTCATGGAGCCCACCGGGATCATCCTGATCCTGGCGCCGATCCTGTTCCCGATCGCCGAGAAGCTCGGCATCGACCCGGTGCACCTCGGCATCATCATGGTCGTCAACCTCGAGATCGGCATGGTGACGCCGCCGGTGGGGCTGAACCTGTTCGTCACGGTCGGGATCACCAAGATGTCGATCGGCGAGGTGATTCGCGCGGCACTGCCCTGGCTGTCGATCCTGCTCGCATTCCTGGCGTTCATCACCTACGTGCCGCAGGTCACGCTGTGGCTTCCGAACCTGCTCTTCTGACCCGCCGCAGCCGCAGCGCCGCGCCGAGCGTCGCCAGCGTGCAGGCGCCCAGCAACGCGACCACCCCGGGCCAGCGCCCGGCGCTCCATGCGCCGCCGGCCACGGTGCCGATCGCGCTGGCGCCCAGGTAGTAGCTGCTCAGGTAGAGCGCCGAAGCGAGCGCCGGGCGCTCGGGTGCGCGGCGGGCCACCCAGCCGCTCGCCAGTGCGTGCGACGCGAAGAAGCCGAAAGTGCAGACTGCGACGCCGGCGATCACCCATGCCAGCGGGGTGGCGAGCGTGGTCGCCAGCCCGGCGCCCATCACGGCGACCATCACCCACAGCGCGTTGCGCCGTCCGTGGCGATCGGCGACGCGTCCGGCGAACGCCGACGCCCAGCTGCCGATCGGATAAAGCAGGAAGATCGCGCCGATCGCGGTGTGGCTCAGGCGATAGGGCGGATCGCTCAGTCGGAACGCGAGGTAGTTGAACAGGCCGATGAACGTGCCCATCAGCAGGAAGCCCACCAGGAACAGCCAGGGGAGCCCCGGGTCGGTCGCGATGGCGCGGACGTCGCGCAGGATGCGGCCGATCGCGGCCTCGCGCGACCGGAAGCGACGCGACGGCGGCAGCCCCCGCCAGAAAACGACGGCGGCCACCACGCCGAGCGCGCCCAGCGCACCCAGCGCCCAGCGCCACGAGCCCCACTCGGTGATCACCGCCGACAGGAAGCGGCCGCTCATCCCGCCCAGCGCGTTGCCCCCGATGTAGAGCCCCATTGCGCGTCCCTGCGCCTCGGGTGCGATCTCTTCCGACAGGTAGGCCATCGCTGCCGCGGGCAGGCCGGCGAGCACCGCCCCGAGCAGCGCGCGCAGCACCAGCAGTTGCGTGAAGTCGGTAACCGCCGCCGACGCGATCGAGACGGCCGCCGCAAGCGCCAGCGACAGCTTCATCAGCCGCTCGCGGCCGAAGCGATCCGACAGCACGCTCGCCGGAATCAGCAGGAACGCCATCGCCGCGGTGCCACCCGAGACCGCGAGACTGGCCTGCGCCGGGCCGACCGCGAAGTCGTCGGCGAGCTGCGGCAGCAGCGGTTGGGTCGCGTAGAGCATCGCGAAGGTCGCGAAGCCGCCGACGAACATCGCGAGGCTGGTGCGGCGGTAGGCGGGCGAGCCTGCGGCGAGACGCGGGTGCTGAGGAGAGATCACGGTCCTCGAGCGGGTACGTGAGCG
>JAHBZV010000014.1 GCA_019635275.1 Burkholderiaceae bacterium
GGTCATGAGGCCCATGTGCTCGATCGACGAATACGCGAACATCCGCTTCACGTCCTTCTGCCGAGTGAGCAGGAACGCGGCCGCGACCACCGACACGAGGCCGAAGCCGATCATCATCCGGCCGGCCAGCGGGGTTCCCAGCGCGCCGTCGGTGAGCACCTTGCAGCGCAGGATCGCGTACAGCGCGACGTTCAGCAGCAGGCCCGAGAGCACCGCCGACACCGGGGTGGGGCCCTCGGCGTGCGCGTCCGGCAGCCAGTTGTGCAACGGCACCAGCCCGACCTTGGTGCCGTAGCCGATGAACAGGAACGCGAAGGCCAGCGTGATGATGTTCGGGTCGAGCTGCGCCTTCACGGCGTCGAGGTTGGTCCACAGCAGCGCGCCGCCCTCGGAGCCGATCACCTTCTCGGCGGCCATGTACAGCAGCACCGTGCCGAACAGCGCCTGCGCGATGCCGACGCCGCACAGGATGAAGTACTTCCACGCCGCCTCGAGGCTGGCCGCCGTTCGGTAGACGCTGACCAGCAGCACCGTGGTGAGCGTCGCCGCCTCCATCGCGACCCACAGGATCCCCATGTTGTTGGTCATCAGCGCCAGCAGCATCGTGAAGCTGAACAGCTGGTACATGCTGTGGTACAGGCGCAGCCTGGGCGGAGTCATCTTGCCGTGGTCGCGCTCGACGCGCATGTAGGGGCGCGAGAAGATCGCCGTCGTCAGTCCGACGAAGGCAGTGAGCGTGACCAGGAACACGTTCAGCGCGTCGATGAAGAACTCGCGATCCCAGACGAAGCGCGGGCCCTCGGCGATCACTTCCGCGGT
Source organism: Burkholderiaceae bacterium (assembly GCA_019635275.1). Lineage (GTDB taxonomy): Bacteria > Pseudomonadota > Gammaproteobacteria > Burkholderiales > Burkholderiaceae_E > Zeimonas. Next base: position 820 of record JAHBZV010000014.1, read on the forward strand.
CAGTGCGCAGGCGGCCACGAAGGTGCCGAGGCTGAACGCGACGTTCAGCGTCATCGCGCTGTCGCGATGGCCCCACAAGGCCAGGACGGCGCCGCCGGCGAGCGGGATCCCGAGCACGAACAGCAGCGCGTCCAAGTCAGTCTTCCTTCAGGCGCTCGAGGTGGCGGATGTCCAGGCTGTCGAACTGTTCGCGGATCTGGAACATGAACACGCCGAGGATCAGCACGCCGATCAGCACGTCGAGCGCGATGCCGAGTTCGACGACCATCGGCATGCCGTAGGTGGCCGACGTCGCGGCAAAGAACAGGCCGTTCTCCATCGACAGGAAGCCGATCACCTGCGGCACCGCCTTGGCGCGGGTGATCATCATCAGGAACGAGAGCAGCACGCAGGCCAGCGCGATGCCCAGCGAGCCGCGCGCGATCGACGAGGACAGCTGCGCGATCGGCGTGGCCATGTTGAACGAGAAGATCACCAGCAGGATGCCGATCAGCATCGTCGTGGGGATGTTGATCAGCGTCTCGACGTCCCAGCGGATGTCGAGCCGGTCGATCACGCGGTGCAGCATCACCGGAATGACCACGACCTTCAGCGCGAAAGTGAGCGCCGCCGACACGTACAGGTGCGGCTGCTGCGTCACGTAGCCGACCACGCTCGTGGCGAGCACCAGCGTCGCGCCCTGCAGCGTGAACAGGTGGATCAGCGACAGGATGCGCCGCTGGGAGATCATCGCGAACGCGAGCAGCAGCAGCACCGCGCCGAGCAGGTTGATGAACTGGGAGAACAGCTCGCTCACCTCACGCCCCCAACAGGATGTGCACCAGCAGTCCGATCACCGCGAGCAGGAACGCGGTGGCCAGGAACTCGGGCACCCGGAAGATGCGCATCTTCGCGCTCGCCGTCTCGAGCACCGCGAGGCTCATGCCGCCGATCGCCAGCTTGGCGACCAGCGCCGGCAGCGCCAGCACGAGTTCGAGCGGCGCCTGCGCCTCGGCGATGCCCCACGGGAAGAACAGGGCCAGCCCGATGCACGAATAGGCGAACAGCTTCAGGCTCGCCGCCCACTCGATCAGCGCGAGGTGGCGCCCGGAGTACTCGAGGATCAGCGCCTCGTGGATCATCGTCAGCTCGAGGTGCGTCGCCGGGTTGTCGACCGGCACCCGCGCGTTCTCGGCCAGCGACACCATCGTGAACGCGACGCCGGCGAAGGCCAGCACGGGGTCGATCGCCAGCTCCCGGTGCGCGAGCGACTCGACCATCGTGGTCAGCGACGTCGACTGCGAGATGAGCGACGCCGAGAACAGCACCATCAGTAACGCCGGCTCGGCCAGGAAACCGACCAGCATCTCGCGGCGCGCGCCCAGCGTCCCGAAGGCCGTGCCCACGTCCATCGCCGCCAGCGAGACGAACACGCGGGCCAGGGCCAGCAATCCGACCAGCGCGATCGCGTCGGCCGCCGTCGACATCGGCAGGTCGGTCGACAGCGTCGGCACGATCGCGCAGGCCACCAGCATGCAGCCGAACACGATGTAGGGCGCCGCCTGGAAGATCGGCGACGCGTGCTCGGCGACCACCGATTCCTTGACGAACAGCTTGTGCAGCATCCGGTACGGCTGCAGCAGGCTCGGCGCCGAGCGGTTCTGAAGCCAGGCGCGGCACATGTTGACCCAGCCGGTCAGCAGCGGCGCGAGCAGCAGCGCGGCGACGATCGCCAGCACCTGCGAGAGGGTCGCGTAGACGGCGCTCATCGCGTCGGCCTCATCGCGTCACCAGCAGCAGCATCACGACCAGTGTGACGAAGCTGTACATCAGGTAGACGGCGATCCGGCCCTGTTGCAGCAGGCCGACCAGCCTCGCGAGCCGCCCGGCAAGGTGCGCGATCGGCAGGTACAGCCAGTGCCACAAGTGGTCCTCGGCGGTCACGCGATAGCGCGGCCGCTCGTCGAACGGCGACGGCAGCTCGCGCTTCATCCTGAAGAACGGCTCGAAGATCTGCCTGATCGGCTGGCCGAAGCCTTCCGCGGTGTCCTGCATGCGGGCGTTGCCCCACGGAAAGCCGCAGGCCCACGGCAGCGAGCGGCGCAGCCGTCCGTGATAGAGGCGGCGTACGAGCAGCCAGGCGAGCGCGAAGCTGGCAGCGATGCCGAGCAGGAAGATCACCGGCCCGTAGCTCGCGCGGGCGACGCCGGTCGGCGCGAGCAGCCAGCCGTCGGCCGCCACCGTTGCGCCGAGCCCCGCCTGCACCAGCGCCTGCGTCACCGGGTCGATCAACTGGATGAACTGGTTGGGCAGCAGCCCGAGCGCGACGCAGCCCGCGACCAGCCACAGCATTCCGGCGCGCTCCCACCGGCCCGCGTCGTGCGCCTGCGCGAGCTTCTCCTCGCGGGGCTGGCCGAGGAAGATCACGCCGAAGAACTTGACCATCGTGTAGCCGGCCAGCGCGGCGACCAGCGCGATCAGCGCCGCGACCACCGGGATCAGCATGTTGAGCACCGGGTGCGGCAGCCCCGGCGTGAACAGGAAGCTCTGCAGCAGCAACCACTCCGACACGAACCCGCCCAGCGGGGGAAGCCCGGCGCTGGCGAGCACGCCGACCAGCGTGACCCACGCCACCCAGGGCGTGTAGCGGATCAGCCCGCCGAGCTTGCCGAGGTTGCGCTCGCCGGTGGCGTGCAGCACCGAGCCGGTGCCGAGGAACAGCAGGCTCTTGAACAGCGCGTGGCTGGCGACGTGGTAGAGGCCGGCCGTGAGGGCCAGCGCCGCGAGCATCCGCATGCCGTAGGCGGAGAACACCAGCCCGAGGCCGATCGCCGTGAACAGCAGCCCGATGTTCTCGATCGACGAGTAGGCGAGCAGCCGCTTCATGTCGACCTGCACCGCCGCGAACACGACGCCGTACAGCGCGGTGGCCAGGCCCAGCGCGAGCAGCAGCGCGCCCCACCACCACAGTTGCAGCGACAGCAGGTCGAACGAGACGCGCAGCACGCCGTAGATCGCGGTCTTGAGCATCACGCCGCTCATCAACGCCGAGACCGGCGACGGCGCGGCCGGGTGCGCCTCGGGCAACCAGACGTGCAGCGGCAGGATGCCGGCCTTGGCGCCGAAGCCGAACACCGCGAGCAGGAACCCCACCGACGCCCAGAACGGCGTGAGTTGCTGAGCGCGCATGTTGGCGAACGTGTAGTCGCCGGTGTTGGCCTGCAGCACCCCGAAGCACATCAGGATGCCGATCGCGCCGACGTGGGCCACCAGCAGGTAGATGTAGCCGGCGCGGCGGATCTCGGGAATGCGGTGGTTGGCGGTGACCAGGAAGAACGACGACAGCGCCATCGTCTCCCACATCACCATGAACGCGTAGGCGTCGTCGGCCAGCACCACCATCGCCATGCTGGCGAGGAAGACGTGGTACTGCAGGCACAGCAGGCCCGGCGGCGTGCCCTCGCCGCGGCGGAAGTAGCCGGCGGCGAAGGCCGAGACGCCCGCTGCCGACGCGCCGATCACCAGCAGGAAGAACGCCGACAGCGCGTCGAGACGCAAGTGGAACGGCAGTCCCGGCAGCCCGATCGGGAGCACGGCGACCTGCGAACGGTCGAACAGCGCGGCGAGCGCGATACCGAACAGCGCCAGGCCCAACAGTCCGCCGGCCGGGAACAGCACCCGTGCGACGAACCGGAACCGGCGCAGCGCGAATATGCCGGCCGCCCCGACCGCGAGCCACCCGGCCACCACCAGCAGGGCCCAGTCGAGGGCCACCCAGTCGAGCGGGGACGGCAGTTCAGCGAGCGCTGCCACCGGACGGGCCCTTCGATCGCGAGTCTCGCGCGGCGCGGGGGCGCGCCTTCCTGCCGCGCCCCTTGCCGGACCCGCCGGTCTCGGGCTCGGAAGCCTCGATGCCGGACGGCACGAACTGCACTCCGTGCGCGGCCAGGTACTCGCGGATCAGGCGCCGCACGACCTGGGACGGCGTCACGTCCTGGCTCGCGCACAGGCGCTCGAACGCAGCCTTCTTGGCGGGGTCGATCAGCAGCGTCAGGCGGGCCGTCTTCAGTTCCATCGTGTGGCAGGCATGTTAAAAACATTAACATGCGCCGCACATTCTAGGCGCATGGCGCCGGGCGAGCAAGGCCGCCGCGCGACCGACGGCGGCGGGGGCGGCCGCGCGGGCGGCTCAGGGTTCGAGCGCGACGCTGCCGCTGACGCTCACGGTGACCGTCGTCTTGCCTTCGGCGCCGGGCAATGGAACCGGCGCCGACTCGGCCGACGCGGCGCGCGACATCATCACCTTGGGCACCGGCTCCGGACGGATCGGTCCCGCACCATCGACCGAGACGGTGCGCACCGAGTACGTCCTGAAGCCGAGTGCCTTGGCCGCGGTGTCGGCCTTCGCGCGGAACGCCGCGACCGCTTCGGCGATCAGCTCGCGCTCCACCGCGAGCTGCGCGGGGCGGCTCAGCCAGTAGGCGACCGACTCGACGTTGAGCTTCGTGGCCAGTTCGCCCACCAGTCGGTTGAACGACTCCGAAGGCTGCGCGCTCACCTGGAGCGAGCCGCGCGTGCGCCAACCGACGATGCGGCTTTGCTGCCACACGGGGTCGGTGCGGTAGCCCGAGCTCTGGATTTCCAGTTCGGTGCGCGACTTCAGCTGCGCGAGCACCGGTCCGAGCAGTTCGCTGACGTGCGCCTGGCCGGTCGCCGGTTGCGGAGATTCGCGTTCGGCGTACAGCGTGACGGTGACGCGGTCCTGCGGGACGTCGCGGTATGCGCTGGCGGCGAGGCTGAGCCGCGGCGCGCGATCGCCGTCTCGGCCGTCGTCGTTGCCGCGGGCCTGCGCCGCCGCGGTGCAGGGCAACGCGACCGCGAATGCCAGCAGCAGCGCCGGCACGAGTGCGCGGGCACACGTGTAAGGCGCGGAAGGAAGATCGGACATCTTCATATCTCCTCGGAACGGGTAGCGGCCATCCTAACGCGGCCCGCAGCCCGCGGCCCGGGGCGTGCAGCCGGCCGCCGCTGCCGGCGAGAGGAGCTCGGCATGCAGATCGCGATGGTCGGCCTCGGCCGCATGGGCGCCAACATGGTGCGGCGGCTGCTCGGCGACGGACACGCCTGCGTGGTGCACGACCTCGATCCGCAGGCACGCCGCGCGCTCGAACAGGTCGGCGCGACCGGCGCGGCGTCGCTGGACGAACTCGTCTCGCGGCTTGCGCCCCCGCGGGTGGTCTGGCTGATGCTGCCCGCGGCCGCCGTCGACGCGACGCTCGCGACGCTCGCAGCGCTGCTCGACCCCGGCGACACGATCGTCGATGGCGGCAACACGCACTATCGCGACGACGTCCGTCGCGCCGCCGGGCTGGCCGGGCGCGGCATTCACTTCGTCGACGTCGGCACCAGCGGAGGCGTCTGGGGTCTCGACAACGGCTATTGCCTGATGGTGGGCGGTGAGGCTGCGGCAGTGCGCCGGCTCGAACCCGTGTTCGCGTCGCTCGCGCCGCGCTTCGATTCGGTCGCGCGCGCGCCCGGCCGAAGCGGCGCGCCGTCCGGCGCGGAGCGCGGCTTCCTGCACTGCGGGCCGAACGGGGCCGGCCATTTCGTGAAGATGATCCACAACGGCATCGAGTACGGCCTGATGGCGGCCTATGCCGAGGGCTTCAACCTGCTTCGCGGGGCAGGTGTCGGTGCAGGTGTTACGGCTGCCGATGCCGAAACGGCTCCGGCCGCGCATCCGCGGGAGCCGCGATACGCATTCGACCTGGCGGAGATCGCCGAGTTGTGGCGCCGCGGCAGCGTGGTGCGCTCCTGGCTTCTCGACCTGACCGCCGACGCGCTGCGAAACGAGCCCGATCTCGCATCGCTGCGCGGCCACGTCGCCGATTCGGGCGAGGGGCGGTGGATGCTGCAGGCGGCGATCGACGACGGCGTGCCTGCGCCGGTGCTGGCGACGGCGCTGTTCGCGCGCTTCGCTTCGCGCGACGCCGACGACTTCGGCAATCGCGTCCTCTCGGCGATGCGCCGCGAGTTTGGCGGCCACGTCGAGCGTATCACCGGCCCGAAGGGAAGCTGATCGTGGACGCGACTGGATCGGATGCGCTGGTCCTGTTCGGTGCGACCGGCGACCTCGCATTCCGCAAGATCTTCCCGGCGCTGCAAGCGCTGGTTGCGCACCAGGGCTTCGAGCAACCGGTGGTCGGCGTCGCGCGCTCGGGCCTCGGGCTCGACGCCTTGCGCCAGCGCCTGGGTGCGAGCATCGACGCGCACGGCGATCGCGCCGATCGCGCCGCCACCGAGCGACTCTTGGGCCTGCTGCGCTACGTCGACGGCGACTACCGAGACGCCGACACCTTCTACCGGATGCGGCAGGCGCTCGGCGCGGCCCGGCATCCGTTGCACTACCTCGCGGTGCCGCCGAGCCTGTTCCCGACGGTGATCGACGGGATCGGCGACTCCGGTTGCGCGCAGGGTGCGCGCGTGGTGGTCGAGAAGCCGTTCGGCCGCGATTTGGCCTCGGCACAGGCGCTGAACCGCGCGGCGCATCGCGTCTTCGCCGAGCCGTCGATCTTCCGCATCGACCACTACCTGGGCAAGGAGTCGGTTCAGAACCTGCTCTTCTTCCGCTTCGCCAACGCCTTCCTCGAGCCGCTGTGGAACCGCGATCACGTGGAGGCCATCCAGGTCACGATGGCCGAGGCGTTCGGCGTCGAAGGCCGCGGCCGGTTCTACGAGGAAGTCGGTGCGATCCGGGACGTGATCCAGAACCACCTGCTGCAGGTGGTCGCGCACCTGGCTATGGAGCCGCCGGTGGGCGAGGGCGCCGAGGCGCTGCGCGACGAGAAGGTGAAGGTGTTCCGCGGCATTCGCCCGCTGGCCGCCTCCGACGTGGTGCGGGGCCAGTATGCCGGCTATCGCGACGAGGACGGCGTGGCGCCCGACTCGCAGGTCGAAACCTTCGCCGCGCTGCGGCTGCATCTCGATTCGTGGCGCTGGGCCGGCGTGCCCTTCGTGCTGCGCGCCGGCAAGCGGCTGGCGAGCACCGCCACCGAAGTGCGGGTGTTCCTGAAGCGGCCTCCGCAGCAGGTGTTCCGCGAAGCAGTTCCACCGCAGTCGAACTACTTCCGCTTCCGGCTCGGGCCCGACCGCATGGCGATCGCGATCGGCGCGCGCGCCAAGCGCTCGGGCGTGGGGATGTTAGGCGACGACATCGAACTGCTCGTGTGCAACGAGCGCGGCTCGCAGATGGGCGCCTACGAGCGGCTGATCGGCGACGCGATCAGGGGCGATCCGACACTGTTCGCGCGCGAGGACGGTGTCGAGGCCGCGTGGCGAATCGTCGATCCGGTTCTGGCATCCTCGACGCCGCCGATTCCGTACGCGCCCGGAAGCTGGGGGCCGGCCCAGGCCGATGCGCAGGCGGCTGCCTGCGGCGGCTGGCGCGCGCCGAGCGAGGGATGAGGAGCGCGCGATGCGGATCGTCGTCGCACCCGATGCCGAAGCGGCCGCGCGCCGCGGGGCGGCCTTCGTCGCGCGCCGGGCCGCTCAGGCGGTGCGCGCGCGAGGTCGCTTCGCGCTGGCGCTCAGCGGCGGCCGGACGCCGTTGCCGATGCTGGAGTGGCTGGCCCTCGAGTCGATCGACTGGAGCCGCGTCGAGTTGTTCCAGGTCGACGAGCGTGCGGCGCCGCGCGGCAGCGGCGAGCGCAACCTGAACGACCTCGAACGACTGCTGGTGTCCCGGGTGCCGATTCCTCGCACGCAGGTGCACCCGATGCCGGTCGACAGGCCCGACCTGTCGGCGGCGGCCTCAGCCTATGCCGGGGCACTGGCCGATACGCTGGGCGAGCCGCCGGTGTTCGACCTGGTCCACCTGGGTCTGGGCGAGGACGGGCACACCGCATCGCTGATGCCCGGCGACCCGGCAGCGCGCGTCGTCGATGCCTGGGTGTCGGCCACCGCCGCGCATGGCGGATGGCGGCGCATGACGCTGACCCTGCCCGCGATCGACGCAGCCCGTCGCGTGCTGTGGCTGGCCTGCGGCGCATCGAAGGCGGCGATGCTCGAGCGGCTGGTGCTCGGCGATCGGGCAATTCCCGCCGGGCTGGTTCGCCGCGATCGCGCCTGCGTCGTCGCTGACGAGGCGGCGGCGGCGCTGCTGCCGCGTCCGGGCGACGCCGTCGGGGAGCGCGCGCGACGATGAAGATCCTCGTCGTCGACGTAGGCGGCCATCACGTCAAGCTGCTCGCCAGCGGCGTCACCGAGCCGCGCGCCTTCGCGTCGGGAGGCCGCCTGTCGCCGCAGCAGATGGTGCGCGGCACCCTCGATGCGAGCCGCGACTGGCGCTATGAGGTCGTCTCGATCGGGTACCCGGGCCCGGTGCTGCACGGCAGGCCGGTACGCGAGCCGCACAACCTCGGCCGCGGCTGGGTCGGCTTCGATTTCGAGGCGGCGCTCGGGCGCCCGGTGAAGCTGGTCAACGACGCGGCGATGCAGGCAATCGGCAGCTACGAGGGCGGCACGATGCTGTTCCTCGGGCTGGGCACCGGTCTGGGCTCGGCGCTGATGGTCGATGGGCGCGTCGAGGCGATGGAGCTCGCGCACCTGCCGTACCGCAAAGGACGCAGCTACGAAGACTATGTCGGTGCGCGCGGCCTGGAGCGGCTCGGCACGAAGAAGTGGCGCAAGGCCGTCCTCGACGTGGTCGAGACGCTTCGCGCCGCACTGCGGCCGGACTACGTGGTGCTCGGCGGCGGCAATGCGCGCAAGCTCGAGGCGCAGGCGCTGCCCGCGGACGTGCGGCTCGGCGACAACGCCAACGCGTTCATCGGCGGCTTCCGGCTCTGGGCCGCCGCGGTGCAGGCACCGCGCGCTGCAGCGCGCGCAGGACTACACACCGGGGCGCGCACGGGGGCGCGCCCCGGGCCACGCGTGCATGCGCAGCGGAGACCATGAGCTGGATCGCGGACCGCACCGACGAGCCGGCCGATGCGCCCGGCGCACCGGGCATCGCACCCACCTGGACGAGCAGCGCCAAGGATCTCGTCGGCACGGCGCTCGGTGCGTCGCGGCTGTGGTTCACCACCGGATTCGGCATCGTCAACGAGGTCTACTGCCCGCGCGTCGACTTGCCGCAGATCCGCGACCTCGGCTTCATCGTGGCCGACGCAGCCGGCTTCTGGGTCGAAGTGAAGCGCGCCGGCAACTACCGCATCGAGACAGCCGCGCCCGGAGTGCCGGCAGCGCGCATCGTGCATCGCCACGAGCGCTTCACGCTCGCGCTCAGGATCACGCCCGATCCGGAGCGCGACGTGCTGCTGATCGAATTGCGCCTCGACGACGCGAACGAGGCGCCAGGCGAAGCCGCGAACGGCAGCGCGCCGGGGCTGCAGCTGTACGCGCTGCTCGCGCCGCACCTGGGCGGCAGCGGTGCCGGCAACCGGGCGGAGGTGGGTCGCCACGGCTGCCGGCGTGTCCTGTGGGCCGAGCAGGGGCCGTTCGGCCTGGCGCTGGCCGCCGTCGACGAGGCGCAGCGCGACGCGTGGTTGCGCGGCAGCGCGGGCTACGTCGGCGCGAGCGATGGCTGGCAGGACTTCGACCGTCATGCGGCGATGCGCTGGGAGAATCGACGCGCCGGGCCGGGCAACGTCGCATTGATCGGCGAACTGCCGCGCCGCTGCGTGCTCGCGCTCGGACTGGCGAGCAGCCGCGAGGCGGCCGCCGCGTTGGCAATCGCCTCTCTCGCGCAGCCGTTCGAGCAGCCGTGGCAACGGCAGGTGGCGCAGTGGGCGCGCTGGCACGAGGAGCGGCCGGCGGGGCTGCCGGCCACGCTGTCGTCGCGCGTGCGCGAGCAGGTCGCGGTATCGGCGATGGTGCTGCGCGCGCACCAGGACAAGATCTATCCTGGCGCGATCGTCGCCAGCCTGAGCGTGCCTTGGGGAAACCGGCACGACGAGCGCGGCGGCTACCACCTGGTCTGGCCGCGCGACCTGGTCGAATGCGCCGGTGCGCTGATCGCGCTCGGCGAGCTGGAGCGCGCGCGCAACGTGCTGCGCTACCTGATCGCGTCGCAGCAGCCCGATGGCCACTGGCACCAGAACCAGTGGCTCGGCGGCACGCCGTACTGGCGCGGCGTGCAGCTCGACGAGGCCGCCTTTCCGGTGCTGCTGGCAGCACTGCTCGCCGAGCGCGACGCGCTCGACGGCATCGAGGTCGGCGACATGGCGCGCCGCGCGCTCGCCTTCATCGCGCGCACCGGCCCCGCGAGCGAACAGGATCGATGGGAAGAGGACGCCGGCGTCAACGCGTTCACGCTGGCGGTGTGCATCGCGGCGCTAGTCTCGGGCGCACGCTTCGTCGAGCCCGGCCTGCGCGGGTTTGCGCTCGCGCTCGCCGACGACTGGAACGCGCGCATCGAAGACCTGACCGCAGTGTTCGACACCGCGCTGGCGCGGCAATTGGGCGTGCGCGGTTATTTCGTCCGCATCGCGCCGCCGGCGTCGGCGGGTGGCGCGCCGGCGCTTCATCGACGGCTGCCGATCCGCAACCGGATCGAGGCGGCACCGCCGGCCGACGAGCAGGTCGCCACCGACGTGCTGCAGTTGGTGCGCTTTGGCCTGCGCCGCGCCGACGACCCACTGATCGTCGACACCGTGCGGGTGATCGACGCGCTGCTGAAGGTCGATCTGCCCACCGGGTCGGCCTGGCGCCGCTATAGCGGCGACGGCTACGGCGAGCACGAGGACGGGGCGCCGTTCGACGGCACCGGCTGCGGCCGCCCGTGGCCGCTGCTGGTCGGCGAGCGCGGCCACTACGAGTTGCTCGCCGGGCGCGATCCGAAGCCGGCCCTCGAAGCCATGGCGGCGATGGCCGGCGGCGTCGGCATGATTCCCGAGCAGGTCTGGGACGGCGCGCCGCTGCCTTCGCTCGGGTTGCTGCCCGGCCGGCCGACCGGCTCCGCAATGCCGCTCGCCTGGGCGCACGCGGAATTCGTGAAGCTGGCGGTCTCGGCCGCGCTCGGCCGCGCCTGCGACTGCCCGTCGGCAGTGGCCGAACGCTATCGCGGCGAGCGGCCGGCGCCGCGGCTCGCGGTGTGGCTCGAACAGGCGCGCACGCCGTCGTGCTTCGCGGGCGCCGAGCTTCTGGTGTGCCTGCGCGAGCCCGCGCTGGTGCACTGGGGCGTAGATGGCTGGCGCGAGCCGGCCGACGCGGCCACCCGGACGCTGGGGCCCGGCCTCGAGGTGGCCCGGCTGCCTACCGCGGGCCTGAAAAGCGGGCAGACGATCGAGTTTACCTGGCGCTCGAGGGAATCGGGTCGCTGGCTCGGCGCAGACCATCGACTTGCGGTGACGCCGCCGGGGCCGGGCAGCGCGCCGGCCTCGCTGAGCATCCCCGAAGGCCGGCCGTGAGCGGCGATGTTATAAGCTTCGCGGTATCACTCCAGCCGGCCAATCATGTTTCGTCATTTCCTGAAATCGAAGATCCACCGCGCGACGGTGACCCACTGCGAATTGCACTACGAGGGGTCGTGCGCGATCGACGAGGATCTGCTCGAGATCGCCGATATCCGCGAGAACGAGCAGGTCCACGTCTGGAACATCAACAATGGCGAGAGGTTCGTCACCTACGCAATCCGCGGCGAGCGCGGAAGCGGAATTGTTTCGCTGAACGGCTCTGCGGCCCGGCGGGCCGCCGTGGGAGACCTGGTCATCATCTCGACCTTCGCCGTGATCTCGGACGGCGAGCTGCATTCGCACCGACCGCGCGTGGTCTTCGTCGATGCACGCAATCGCTGCACGGGACGAAGGACAGCGCCCCTTTGCAGGACGCGGGGGAGTGCTGAGCGGAGCTCGACAAGTGCAGTCGGCGAGTCGAAACCCGCCTCGAATCCGATGCCGACTGGCCGGACGGTCCTGCGCCGCGGGGTCCGGTCAGGTGCCCGGGCGAAGCGCATCCCGCAGCGAGGTCGCGCACAGCGCGACCGCAGTGTTCGCCTCGTCGATCGCCTTGCCCATCAGGATGAAGCCGTGGATCTGCCGCTCGAAGCAGACGTACGTCGCCCGGTTGCCGGCGTCGCTCAGGCGCTGCGCGTATTGCAACCCTTCGTCGCGCAGCGGATCGTAACCGGCGGTCAGCAGCAGCGCCGGCGGCAGTCGGCCGAGGTCTTCGCGTAACAGCGGCGACGCGCGCCAGTCCAGGTCGTCGGCCGGATCGACGATGTAGTGATCGTGGTAGTAAGCGACGGTCTCGCGCGTCAGCAGGTAGCCGCTGGCGTTGCGCTCGTGCGAAGGGGCGATCCGGCGCATGTCGGTGGCCGGATAGACCAGCAGCTGGAATGCCAGCGGCAGGTCGCCGGCGTCGCGCGCGGCGATCGCGACGACCGCCGCGAGATTGCCGCCGGCGCTGTCCCCGCCGACCGCGAGTCGCGCGGCGTCGATCCCGAGCGTAGACGCGTTGCGCGACACCCACCGGGCCGCTGCGAGGCTGTCGTCGACTGCGGCCGGGAAGCGGTGCTCAGGGCCCAGCCGGTAATCGACGGAGACGACTGCGCAGCCCGAGCCGTTGGCGAGTTCGCGGCACAGCGTGTCGTGCGTGTCCAGGTCGCCGATCGACCAGCCGCCGCCGTGGTAGTAGACGAGCGCCGGCAGCGTTTCGTCGGCGCGCGCCCGGTGCGGGCGATAACTGCGCATCGGGATCGGGCCGCACGGCCCTTCGCCGAGCAACTCCCGGACGGTCGAGACCTCGGGCGGCGGTGGCTGCGTGATCGCGCGACGATCCCGGTAGGCTCGGCGTGCCTCGGCGATCGACAGCTCGTGCGTCGGCGCGATGCCGCTGCGCGCGATGGCGTCCAGCAGGGCGTGGGCTTGCGGGTCCAGCATCCGGCGATTGGACCACAGGCGCGGCGGATCGGCGCGGCCGGCTTCGCTCCGCGCCGCGGCCCCGGGCTGCCGGCAACCAGCCGGCCGGACGTACCCCTCAGCGGGCGCTGGCGGGAACCGCCGGGGCGGACGCCGACGCGGCGTCGCTGCGAATCGGCAGGGTGCGCGCCGCCGACTGCCGGTCCTTCAGCGCGCCGACGAGCAGGAAGGCAGCGGGCACCAGAAGAAGGCCGTAGGTGAGCCAGTGCCCGTAAACGCCTTCGGGCCCGTAGGGCTCGGTCGCGATGTGCCACCAGGCGTTGTCCAGGCCGGGCAGCGCGCCGGCCTCGCTGAACTCGTGGAACGCGTAGATCGCGAGCTGCACCGAGAACAGCACCATGAACACCGCGGTGACCTGGAAGAAGCGCGACAGGTTCACGCGACGCCCGTAGCGGGTCCAGGCCAACGCCATCAGCCCGGCGCAGGCGACGCCCAGCGCGCCGCCGACGAACATGTCGCCGCTGCCGCTCTGCGACGCCAGCGACGCGAGCATCGTTGCCGTCTCGACGCCTTCGCGGCCGACCATCAGCAGCGCGAACAGGAACACCGCGGCGCCCGCGCCGAAACCGGCCTTGCCCGACAACGAATCGAGCCGCTTGCCGATCTCGCCCTTCATCTGCTTGCCGTGGCGCAGCATGTGCACGGTGCAGCCGAGCACGAGGACCATCGCAGCCGCCGCGAGCCAGCCCTCGGTGGCCGGCGTCAGCGACCCGATGCGCGCCAGCAGCACGCCCAGCGCGGCGCTCATGAACACGGCCACCGCGACGCCACCGCGCAGCGGCGCGAGCAGTGCGGCGCGACCGGTCTGGCGCAGGTACGCGGCACTGATCGCCGCGATGAGGAAGGCCTCGAGGCCTTCGCGGAAGGTGATCATCAGGGTCGCGTACATGGTGGCTCGGTGTTCGGGGTGACAACGGGTGGCCGGGGACGGCGGATTCGCCGCGGTCGGGCTTTCCACTGCAGTATAAACGCAAATGGTTCGCGTTTGCAATACTTTCCACATCCGCCGGTGCGACACGTCGGTGCCGGCCTGCGCCTTCCCCTGATCCTGATCGCGCGAGGCGCGCCGGCCCGGTGCTAAGCTGCCCTCGCATGCGAATCCGATCGATCGCGGCTGCCGGCCTGCTGGGCGTCGTCGCCGCCTGCGGCGAGCCCGCGCCGTCGCGGCTGCAGGGCTACGCCGAGGGAGAGTTCGTGCTGGTCGGGGCGCCGTCGGCCGGCAAGCTGCTGACGTTGCGGGTCGAGCGCGGCCAGCAGGTGCGCGTCGGCCAGGCGCTGTTCACGCTCGAGCGGATCATCGAGCAGGGCGCTGCGGCCGAGGCGCAGGCGCGGGTGCAGGCGGCCGAGTCGCGGTTGGCGAACCTCGCCGCCGCCCGCCGCGCGCCCGAGATCGACGCGCTGCGCCAGCAGGTGGCCGCCGCGCAGGCCGCGCTGGCGCTGTCGGAGGCGACGCTTCGCCAGCAGCAGCGCCTGTTCGCCGACGGCTTCGTCTCGGTGGCCCGGCGCGACGAGGCGCAGGCCGCCCGCGACCGCGACGCCGCGCAACTCGCGGCCGCGCAGGCGCAGCTGCGCAGCGCGACGCAAAGCGTCGGCCGCGCCCAGGAAATCGAGGCGGCGCGCGCCGAGCTCGACGCGGCCCGCGCCGCCGAGGCGCAGGCGCGCAACCGCTACGACGACAAGTCGCTCGCCGCGCCCGCCGACAGCCTGGTCGCCGACACCTACTTCCGGGTCGGCGAGTGGGTGCCGGCCGGGGCGCCGGTAGTGAGCCTGCTGCCGCCGCAGAACATCAAGCTGCGCTTCTTCGTCGCCGAGCCGCAGCTCGGGCGCGTGCGCGTCGGCGACGCGGTCAGCGCGACCTGCGATGGCTGCAGCGCGCCGATCGCCGCGCGCGTGAGCTTCGTGTCGCCGAAGGCCGAGTACACGCCGCCGGTGATCTACAGCCGGGAGTCGCGCGCGAAGCTCGTGTTCCTGGTCGAGGCCAGGCCTGCGGCGGCCGACGCGACGCGACTTCATCCGGGCCAGCCGGTCGAGATCGCGCTCGGCACGCCATGAGCGTCGAGCTGGTCATCGACGTCGCCGGCCTGAACAAGCACTTCGGCGACCGCCACGTCGTGCGCGACCTCACGCTGCAGGTCCGGCACGGCGAGATCTTCGGCTTCCTGGGTCCCAATGGCAGCGGCAAGACCACCTCGATCCGCATGCTGTGCGGCCTGCTCAGGCCCGACAGCGGGCACGGCACCTGCCTCGGCCACGACGTGATTCGCGAAACCGCGGCGATCAAGCGCGAGGTCGGCTACATGACGCAGCGCTTCTCGCTGTGGGAAGACCTGACGATCGCCGAGAACCTCGATTTCGTCGCGCGGATGTACGGGCTCGCGAAGCGCCGGGCGACCGTGTCGGCGGCGCTCGACGCACTCCGGCTCGCGGACCGGCGCAACCAGCTCGCGGGGACGCTGTCGGGCGGCTGGAAGCAGCGGCTCGCGCTGGCGGCCTGCCTGATCCATCGCCCGAAGCTGCTGCTGCTCGACGAGCCGACCGCCGGGGTCGACCCGAAGGCGCGGCGCGACTTCTGGGACGAGATCCACCGGCTGGCTGCCGAGGGCATCACGGTGCTCGTGTCGACCCACTACATGGACGAGGCCGAGCGCTGCCACCGGCTGGCCTACATCGCCGAGGGCCGCCTGCTGGCGAGCGGCAGCGCCGACGAGGTCGTCGCCGGCCAGCGGCTGTCGGCCTGGTCGGTCAGCGGCACGGATCCGGGGACCGCGTCGCGCGAGCTCGCGCATCTACCCGGCGTCGCGCGGATCACGCCGTTCGGCAACACGCTTCACGTGACCGGGCACGATGCCCCGCTGCTGGCGAGCAGCATGCACGCGTGGGCCGCCAGGAGCGGCGCGCGCGTCGAGCCGATCGCGCCGAGCCTCGAGGACGCGTTCATCGACCTGATGGATCGCGCGAACGGCGTGCGCGGGTGACGCCGATGTCTTTCTCTCCCGGCCGCTGGATCGGCATCATGCTCAAGGAGTTCATCCAGCTGCAGCGCGACCGGCTCACCTTCGGGATGATCATCGGCATCCCGGTGCTGCAGCTGCTGCTGTTCGGGTTCGCGATCAACTCCGACCCCCGCCAGTTGCCGACCGCGGTGCTGTCGATGGACAACAGTCCGTATTCGCGCAGCATCGTCGCCGCGCTGCAGAACAGCGGCTACTTCGCGCTGACGGCGAGCGCCCGCACGACCCGCGACGTCGAGGAGCTGCTCGCGCACGGGCGGGTGCAGTTCGCGGTGACGATTCCCGAAGACTTCTCGCGGCGCCTGGTGCGCAACGAGCAGCCGGTGCTGCTGGTCGAGGCCGACGCCACCGACCCGGCGTCGACCAGCAACGCGCTCGCGACGCTGGGCACGCTGGTCGACGCGGTGGTGGCTCGCGACGCCGCGGGCGTGCTGCAGCCGCGGCCCCCGCCCGCGCAACGCGTCGAGGTGCGCGTGCACCGGCGCTACAACCCCGAGGGGGTGACCCAGTACAACATCGTGCCGGGCCTGATCGGCGTGATCCTCACGATGACGATGGTGCTGATGACCGGCCTCGCGCTCACCCGCGAGCGCGAGCGCGGCACCTACGAGAACCTGCTCGCGACGCCCGCACTGCCGATCGAGGTGATGACCGGCAAGATCGTTCCCTACATCCTGATCGGGCTCGTGCAGGTCACGCTGGTGCTCGCCGCGGCCCGCTACGTGTTCGACGTGCCGTTCCAGGGGAGCCTGGCGCTGCTGTACCTCGTCGTGCTGCTGTTCATCGCCGCCAACCTCGCGCTCGGGATCACCTTCTCGTCGCTGGCGCGCAACCAGCTTCAGTCGATGCAGATGACGTTCTTCTTCTTCCTGCCGTCGATCCTGCTGTCCGGGTTCATGTTTCCGTTTCGCGGCATGCCCGAGTGGGCGCAGTGGATCGGCAACCTGCTGCCGCTCACGCACTTCCTGGTACTGGTGCGCGGCATCCTGCTCAAGGGAATCGGCATCGGCGAGCTGTGGCCGGCCGTCTGGCCGATCGTCGCGTTCATGGTCGTGGTGACCGGCGTCGGCCTCGCGTTCTATCGCCGCACGCTGGACTGATCGCCGCACGGTGTCGCAGGCGCGCATGTCGATTGACCCTACCGGCGGCAAGGTCTAGCATCTGAGCGGGCTGCGGCGGGCGATTTCTGCCGCGGTGCAGGGGGATGTGCCATGCGTCGACTCACCGGGACTTCGCTGCTTCTGTTCGTGTCGGCGTGCGGCGGCGGCTCCGACTCGGGCTCGTCGGGCATTCCTACCGAGGCCTTGGCCATGGAGTCGAAGCTCAAGTCGGGCATGGGCTCTTTCGTCCCCCGAGCGGCCGGCTTCGAGTCGAGCATGGTCGGCATCCTCAACCCCGGGACACCGCTGGCACAGGGCGTCGCGCTGACCCCGGACGGCAGCGCCGGCGCCCCGCCGTTCTCGTTCCTCTTCAGCGGCCCCTACGACGGCAACACCGACGGCTACAACGAGACGACGCTGTCCGGAGGCGTGAGCTTCGACAGCGATCCGGACAGCGCGTGGACCGGCCTGCAGGGGCGAACGACCACCGACGTGGACATCCTCGGCCTGGTCCACGTCTATCACGGCGACATGGCGTTCACGATCGGTTCCGCCGAGCGCCAGTTGTCGGGTTCGGGGACGTTCACGGAGCCGCTCAGCGGCACGACCACGACGCTGTCGGTCGATCCGTCCGCGCCGTTGCGGGTCGCGCCGGCCACGGGCGCCGCCGACGCGGTTTCCAACGCTTGCGGCTACAGCCTCGACGGCGACATGCGGCTCACGGTCGCGAATTCCAGCGGAAGCCTGTCCTCGACCTGGAGCTTCGCGTCGACTCGCGCGAGCGCGGCGGTGAGCGCCGCGACGTTCACCGACGGCGCCGGCCGCACCTGGGCGTTGCCCGATTCGAGCGTCGACATCCGCTGCGGCGCCGGCGGCAGCGTCGACGACTGGGCCGGCACGTTCGAGATGGACTGGGCGTGCCTGCCGAGGGAATCGGGCCGCGCGCGGCTGACGATCGCGTCGACCGGCGCGGCCACTGTCTCGATCTCGGACGAGGACCCGCCCGGCTCGGGCGACGTGAAGGTATACGCGGCCTCGGTCCTCGGCGCCAGCCCCTACGCGATCCGCGGCTTCTTCATCGGCGGCCCTGCCGGGAGCACCTATCGCGAGGACTTCAACTGGACGCTGGCGTCCAACGGAAGGACGTTCTCGCAGATTTCGGCCTACGTCTATCAGGAGGGGCCGAGCCAGGGCAGCGGCGGGCTGTGCATCGGAAGCGCGAGGCGCCTGTAGCCGAGGCCCGGCAGCGACTTTGCTGGAGGTTCACGATGGGCGAGGCTGGCGGGTTCCGGTCGGCGATGCTGGGTTTGCTGCTCGTCGCCACGGGCTTGGCGAGCGCGGCGTTCGCGCAGCGCTCCGGCGAAGGCAAGGTCGTCGTCAACGGCGTGGTCCTGTCCGCCGAGGCCGAGCGCGCGCTGCGACAGATGTACCCGGTGGCCATCGCGCCTGCGCGCTACTGGTACGACCCGGTTTCCGGCGCATGGGGGCCCGAGGGCGGGCCGATCGCGGGGCAGATGATGCCGGGGCTTGCGCTCGGCGGCCCGCTGCGGGCCGACGCTTCGCGCGGGCGCTCGGGCGTCTTCATCAACGGCCGCCAGATCACCGACGGCGAGAAGGCGTATCTCGAGCAGCTGTGCCGGACGCCGGTCATCCCGGCCCGATACTGGATCCTGGCCAACGGCATCGGCGGCTACGAGGGCGGGCCGGCCGTGTTCGCCCTGGGGCAGTGTCCGGGCATGGCCAGCCGGGGCGGGGGCGGGTCGTCGTCGAGGACGTACTGCGACGCGCAGGGCAACTGCACGTCGACCGGGGTGCTGGGTTACATCACCACGACGCCGCGCTGACACCGCGGCGTGCCGGGGACGCCGGCACAGATCGGCGTCAGACGTTGAACCTGAAGTGCATCACGTCGCCGTCCTTCACGACGTAGTCCTTGCCTTCGAGCCGCATCTTGCCCTTCTCCTTCGCGCCGGCTTCCCCGCCGAGTGCGACGAAGTCCTCGTAGGCGATCGTCTCGGCGCGGATGAAGCCACGCTCGAAGTCGGTGTGGATCACGCCGGCGGCCTGCGGCGCGGTCGCGCCCACCGGCACCGTCCACGCGCGCACCTCCTTCTCGCCGGCGGTGAAGTAGGTCTGCAGGCCCAGCAGCGAGAATGCCGCGCGGATCACGCGATTCAGCCCCGGCTCGTCCATCCCCATGTCGGCGAGGAACACCGCCTTGTCCTCGTCGGGCAGGTCGGCGATCTCGGCCTCGATCGCCGCGCACACCGGCACGACGATCGAGCCCTCGGCTTCGGCGTGGCGGCGCACCGCGTCGAGGTGCGGATTGCCCTCGAAGCCGTCCTCGCGCACGTTGGCCACGTACATCGTCGGCTTGGCGGTGATCAGGCACAGCGGCCCGAGCACCGCCTTCTCCTCGTCGTACAGGTCGAGCGAGCGCACCGGCTTCGCCTGGTTGAGCACCGTCATGCACTTCTCGAGCACCGCGACCAGCCGCTGAGCCTCCTTGTCGCCGCCGGCGCGCGCGACCTTGCCGTATCGCACGAGCGCCTTCTCGACGGTGGCCATGTCGGCCAGCGCGAGCTCGGTGTCGATCACCTCGATGTCCGACAGCGGGTCGATCTTCCCGCTCACGTGCACGACGTTCTCGTCCTCGAAACAACGCACGACGTGCACGATCGCGTCGGTCTCGCGGATGTTGGCGAGGAACTGGTTGCCCAGCCCCTCGCCCTTCGAGGCGCCCGCCACCAGCCCGGCGATGTCGACGAACTCGACCGTGGCGGGCAGCACGCGCTGCGGCTTGACGATCTTGGCCAGCGCGTCGAGCCGCGGATCGGGAACCTCGACGATGCCGACGTTGGGCTCGATCGTGCAGAACGGGTAGTTCTCGGCCGAGATGCCGGCCTTGGTCAGCGCGTTGAACAGGGTCGACTTGCCGACGTTGGGCAGGCCGACGATGCCGCATTTCAGGGACATGCTTGGGAGCTCCGGGCGGGCCGCCGATCAGGTCGCCGGGAAAGGCGGCCGGATGCGGGCAAACCGCCATTGTCGCAGAGCGCCGCCGGGGATCGCCGCCGGCCCGGATGGGCCCGCCGGGCCGCCCAAGGCCGCCGGTTTGCGCAAACGGCGCGCAGTGCCTACGCTTGGCGATCATGCCCGCATCGCTGGAAGGAAAGCTGGTCGTCGCGATCTCCTCTCGCGCGGTGTTCGACTTCGAGGAGGAGAACCGCGTCTTCGAGCGCGACGACGACGCGGCGTACATGGCGCTGCAGCGCGAGCGCCTCGACGTCAGCGCGCAACCCGGCGTCGCCTGGGCGCTGGTGCGCAAGCTGCTGCAGTTCGACCCGCCGGACCGGCCCGAGCGCGAGCGGCGCATCGAGGTGGTGGTCGTCTCGCGCAACGACCCGGTGAGCGGGCTTCGCGTCTTTCGCTCGGCGCAGCAGGCCGGGCTGCGCCTCGAGCGGGGGGTGTTCACTCGCGGGCGCGCGCCATGGCGCTACCTGGCGCCGCTCAAGGCCAACCTGTTCCTGTCGGCCAACGCCGACGACGTCAGTGCCGCGATCGACGCGGGCATCCCGGCGGCGCGGGTGTTCCCGGAATCGGTCAAGGCCTCCGAGTCGCATCCGGACGAGATCCGCATCGCTTTCGACGGTGACGCGGTGCTGTTCTCCGACGAATCCGAGCGGGTGTTCCAGTCGGGCGGGCTCGACGCGTTCCAGCGCCACGAGGCCGATCGCGCGGCGCTGCCGCTGCCGCCGGGGCCGTTCAAGCCGCTGCTCGAGGCGCTTCACCGGCTGCAGCGCGAGGACGCGCGCGCCGGCGGCGAGACCGGCGCGCAGGCGCCGGTACGGATCCGCACCGCGCTGGTGACCGCGCGCAGCGCGCCGGCGCACGAACGCGCGATCCGAACGCTGATGCACTGGGGCATCGAGGTCGATGAGGCGATGTTCCTCGGCGGGCTCGCCAAGGGGCCATTCCTGAACGAGTTCGAGCCTGACTTCTTCTTCGACGACCAGACTGGCCATTGCGAGTCGGCGTCGCGCTACGGCCCGGCCGGGCACGTCCCTGCCGGGGTCGCCAATGGCCGCTGAGGCGACGTCCGCGTGAAGCACGCGCCGTTCGTCACCCATCGCGGCATCGTCGCGCCACTGGACGTCGCGAACGTCGACACCGACGCGATCTTCCCCAAGCAGTACGGCCGATCGATCGCTGCCAGCGGCTTCGGTCCGATCCTGTTCGACCACTGGCGTTACCTCGATGCGGGCGATCTCGATAGTGATCACTCGCGTCGTCGCGAGAACCCGGACTTCGTCCTGAATCGCGAGCCATATCGCCGCGCGACCGTTCTGTTGGCGCGCGAGAATTTCGGATGCGGTTCGAGCCGCGAGCATGCCGTGTGGGCGCTGCGCGACTTCGGCATCCGGGCGATCGTCGCGCCACGCTTCGCGTCGATCTTCGCAGGCAACGCGCTGGCCAACGGCATGCTGGCCGTGGAACTGCCCGCTGCGCAGGTTGCCGCGCTGTTCGACTGGGTGCGCGCGCAGCCGCTGCCCGAACTCGAGATCGACCTGCCGCGGCAGCGACTGCACGCTGCAGGCCTGGACTTCGCGTTCGACATCGAGGTTCGAGCGAAGCAGTCGCTGCTCGCAGGCTGGGACGAGATCGAGCGCACGCTCCAGCATCGCGACGCGATCGCCGCGTTCGAGGCGCGGCGGCTCGCCGAGCACGCGTGGCTGCGCTGAGCAACTGCCTGCCGCGCAGGCAGGCGAAAAACGGTTGCGAGGGGGCAGGCATTCGGGTAGGTGCAAACCCTCTCGCGCGTCAACCACTATGCAGGTTGATCCGTAAAGGCATATAAAGAAGAAAAAAAAGCGACAGGAGGCCACGAGCAGACGGACAGACGCTGGAAGGCGCCGCACGACAGACGTGCATCGCCGACAGCAGGAGGTGAGCATGACGATCTTCGCCCGCTACCAGAGCCGCTACGAAGCGGCCCAGGAAGAGGAGATGTCGGTCCGGGAATACCTGGACCTGTGCCGCAGCGACGCGTCGGCCTACGCGAGCGTCGCCGAGCGGATGCTGATGGCGATCGGCGAGCCCGAGCTGGTCGACACGCGGCTCGACCCGCGCCGCTCGCGGATCTTCGCCAACAAGATGCTCAGGGTCTACCCTGCCTTCACCGACTTCTACGGCATGGAGGAGGTGATCGAGAACATCGTCTCGTATTTCCGTCACGCGGCGCAGGGCCTCGAGGAGAAGAAGCAGATCCTCTACCTGCTCGGGCCGGTCGGCGGCGGCAAGAGCTCGCTGGCCGAGAAGCTGAAGTCGCTGATCGAGAAGGTGCCGTTCTACGCGATCAAGGGGTCGCCGGTGCACGAGTCGCCGCTCGGCCTGTTCAGGCCCGACGAGGACGCGGCCATCCTCGAGGAAGACTACGGCATTCCCCGCCGCTACCTGTCGACGATCATGAGCCCCTGGGCGGTCAAGCGGCTGCACGAGTTCGGCGGCGACATCACGAAGTTCCGCGTCGTCAAGCTGCGGCCGTCGGTGCTCTCGCAGCTGGCGGTCTCGAAGACCGAGCCCGGCGACGAGAACAACCAGGACATCTCGTCGCTGGTGGGCAAGGTCGACATCCGCAAGCTCGAGACGTTCTCGCAGAACGACCCCGACTGCTACAGCTATTCGGGCGGCCTGTGCCTGGCCAACCGCGGCGTGCTCGAGTTCGTCGAGATGTTCAAGGCGCCGATCAAGGTGTTGCACCCGCTGCTCACGGCGACCCAGGAAGGCAACTACAAGGGCACCGAGGGGTTCGGCGCGATCCCGTTCGACGGGCTGATCCTCGCGCACTCGAACGAGGCGGAGTGGCTGTCGTTCCGCAACAACCGCAACAACGAGGCGTTCCTCGACCGCATCTACATCGTCAAGGTGCCGTACTCGCTGCGCGTCGGCGACGAGATGCGCATCTACGAGAAGCTGCTCGCCAACTCGTCGCTGTCGCAAGCGCCGTGCGCGCCCGACACGCTGCGAATGATGGCGCAGTTCTCGGTGCTCTCGCGGCTCAAGGAGCCCGAGAACTCGTCGATCTACTCGAAGATGCGCGTCTACGACGGCGAGAACCTCAAGGATACCGACCCGAAGGCCAAGAGCTACCAGGAGTATCGCGACTACGCCGGCGTCGACGAGGGGATGACCGGGCTGTCGACGCGCTTCGCGTTCAAGATCCTGTCCCGGGTGTTCAACTTCGACCACCGCGAGGTGGCGGCCAACCCGGTGCACCTGATGTACGTGCTCGAGCAGCAGATCGGGCAGGAGCAGTTCCCGCCCGAGGTCGAGGAGAAGTACCTGCGCTTCATCAAGGAGTACCTGTCGCCGCGGTACGCCGAGTTCATCGGCAAGGAGATCCAGACCGCGTACCTCGAGAGTTATTCCGAGTACGGGCAGAACATCTTCGAGCGCTACGTCACCTACGCCGACTTCTGGATCCAGGACCAGGAGTTCCGCGACCCGCACACCGGCGAGATCCTCGACCGTCGCGCGCTGAACGACGAGCTCGAGAAGATCGAGAAGCCGGCCGGCATCTCGAACCCGAAGGACTTCCGCAACGAGGTCGTGAACTTCGTGCTGCGCGCGCGCGCGGCGCAGGACGGCAAGAGTCCGTCGTGGACCAGCTACGAGAAGCTTCGCGCGGTGATCGAGAAGAAGATGTTCTCGAACACCGAGGAGTTGCTGCCCGTCATCTCGTTCAACGCCAAGGCGAGCGCGGACGAGCAGAAGAAGCACCAGGACTTCGTGAACCGGATGATCGCCCGGGGTTACACCGAGAAGCAGGTGCGGCTGCTGTGCGAGTGGTACCTGCGGGTGAGGAAGTCGTCGTGAGGCCGTGATGCTGCGCATCGTCGACCGGCGCTTCGACAGCCGAAACCGCAGCTCGGTCAATCGCAGTCGCTTCATCCGCCGCTTCAAGGCGCAGATCCGCAGGGCGGTCGCCGACGCGGTGTCGAAGCGGGGCATCCGCGACCTCGAGAACGGCGAGAGAATCGGCATCTCGGGCCGCGACATCGCCGAGCCGCAGTTCGCGCACGGCCGCGGCGGCGTGCGCGAGTACGTTCACGCCGGCAACGACCGTTTCGCCGCCGGCGACGAGGTCGAGCGCCCCGAGGGCGGCGAGGGCGGCCCGGGCCGCGGCCAGGCGAGCAACGAGGGCGAGGGCCTCGACGAGTTCGCGTTCACGCTCACGCGCGAGGAGTTCCTCGACATCTTCTTCGACGAGCTGGCGCTGCCCAACCTCGTCAAGCGCCAGCTCGCCCGCATCGAGCAGACGAAGCGGGTGCGCGCCGGCTACACGCAGAGCGGCGTTCCGACCAACATCAGCCTCACGCGGACGATGCGCGGCGCCGCCGGAAGGCGGGTCGCCGCCGGCGGCCCTTACGGGCGCAGGCTGCACGAGCTCGAGCAGGAGCTCGAGCGGTTGCGCCTCGAGCGCCGCGACGGCGACCCCGAGGTCGAGGCGCTGCGCGAGGAGATCGCGCGGCTGAAGGCCCGCATCGAAGCCATCCCGTTCATCGACACCTTCGACCTGCGCTACCGGCACCGCGTGCGCGTGCCCGAGCCGACGACGCAGGCGGTGATGTTCTGCATCATGGATGTCTCTGGCTCGATGGACGAGGAGCGCAAGAGCATTGCCAAGCGCTTCTTCATGCTGCTGTACCTGTTCCTCGACCGCAACTACGAGCGCATCGACGTCGTGTTCATCCGGCACCACACGGTGGCCAGCGAGGTCGACGAGGCCGAGTTCTTCGGCTCGCGCGAGACCGGCGGAACGGTGGTGTCGAGCGCGCTCGAGCTCGCGCGCGACATCATTGCCGAGCGCTATTCGTCGAGCCTGTGGAACATCTACGTTGCTCAGGCGTCCGACGGCGACAACTGGAACGACGACTCGCCGCTGTGCCGCACGCTGATCGCGGAGTCGATCCTTCCGTCGTGCCAGTACTTCGCCTACATCGAGATCAGCCCGGGCGAACCGCAGAACCTGTGGCGCGAGTACGAGAAGCTGCAGGCGGCGCACCCCGACAGGTTCGCGATGCAGCGGATCGGCGGGCCGGGCGACATCTACCCGGTGTTCCGCGAGCTGTTTCGCAAGCGCAGCCAGGCGGGCGCGGCATGACGGCCCGGCCGGCGGTGCGACTCCCCGACAGCTCCGAGTGGAGCTTCGAGGCGATCGAGCGCTACGACGAGGCGATCGGCGAAGTCGCGCGGCGCTACGGGCTCGACGTCTATCCGCACCTGGTCGAGATCATCAGCGCCGAGCAGATGATGGACGCCTACGCGTCGAGCGGCATGCCGGTCTACTACCACCACTGGTCGTTCGGCAAGCACTTCCTGGCCACCGAGAGCCGCTACCGGCGCGGCCGGATGGGACTGGCCTACGAGATCGTCATCAACTCGAACCCGTGCATCGCCTACCTGATGGAGGAGAACACGCTGCCGATGCAGGCGCTGGTGATCGCGCACGCCGCCTACGGGCACAACTCGTTCTTCAAGGGCAACCACCTGTTCCGGCAGTGGACAAGCGCCGACGCGATCATCGACTACCTGGTGTTCGCGCGCAACTACATCGCCGAGTGCGAGGAGCACCACGGCGAGGCGGCGGTCGAGCGGCTGATCGACGCCTGCCACGCGCTGGTCAACCTAGGCGTCGACCGCTACCAGCGCGCGCCACGGCTGTCGCTCGAGAAGGAGAAGCTGCGCCAGAAGGAGCGCGAGGAGTACCTGCAGGCCCAGGTCAACGACCTGTGGCGCACGCTGCCGCCGACGCTCGAGCGTGCCGAGGAGCGGCGCGAGAAGCGCTGGCCCGAGGAGCCCGAGGAGAACCTGCTGTACTTCGTCGAGAAGCACGCGCCGCTGCTCGAACCGTGGCAGCGCGAGATAGTGCGGATCATCCGCAAGATCGGCCAGTACTTCTACCCGCAGCGGCAGACGCAGGTCATGAACGAGGGCTGGGCGACGTTCTGGCACTACACGCTGCTGAACTCGATGTACGACGACGGACTGCTCTCGGACGGGTTCATGCTCGAGTTCCTGCAGTCGCACACCAACGTGGTCTACCAGCCGCCGTACAACAGCCCGCACTATTCGGGGATCAATCCGTACGCGCTGGGCTTCGCGATGTGGCGCGACATCCGGCGTATCTGCGAGGCGCCGACCGACGAGGACCGGGAGTGGTTTCCCGAGATCGCAGGCTCGGACTGGCGAAAGACGTTCGACTTCGCGATGCGCAACTTCAAGGACGAGAGCTTCGTCGCCCAGTACCTGTCGCCGCGCCTGATGCGCGAATTCCGCTTCTTCGCCGTGCTCGACGACGACAGCCGCGAGAAGCTCAGGATCGACGCGATCCACGACGAGCGCGGCTATCGCACGCTTCGCCAGCTGCTCTCCGCGCAATACGACCTGGGCAGCCGCGAGCCCGACATCCAGGTCTGGAACGTCGACCTGCATGGCGACCGCTCGCTCACGCTGCGCCACTTCGTTCGCGACCGCAGGCCGCTCGCCGAGGCCTCCTGCGAGGCCGTGCTCGAGCACCTCGCGTACCTGTGGGGGTTCACGGTGCGGCTCGAGCAGCAGGAAGCCGACGGCATCGTCGAGCTGGTGGCCGAGCGCGGCGCGGCGAGGCGGCGCCGCGGCGACGGCTGAACGCAGGCGGGTCGCAGACCGGCGAGGGTGCTGCAGGGGTGGTGCCGCTCAGCGGCGCCCGCGCTTGGGCTGCAGCATCGTTCCGGTGCACCGAGGCGCGCCGCAGCGGCACGCCCAGATCCGCTTCATCGCGCGCGTGTGGGGAACGCCGAGCACGATCCCGTAGTTGTACGTGAGCTCCTCGCCCTTGCGGATGTCGCGAATCGACTCGATGAACACGCGGTCGCGACGCCGGTCGCCGCCGGCATGCTCGTCGACCACAGCCTCGCAGTTGGGCGCGCAACCGTGGTTGATCCAGCGCGCGCTGTTGCCCTGCTGGTTGGCGTCGATCACGTAGTCGTCGTTCAGCGAGAACAGGAACGTGTGGCCGGTGTCGGCGCCGTCGCCGTAGAGCTCGTCGCTCTCGGCCTGGGTGAGCAGCTTCCCCTTGTACTGGATCAGGCGGGTGCCGGCCGGGATGTCGGCGGCGGCGAACATGCCGTTGCCGTGGATGGCCGAGCGGCGGGTGACGATTCGGGCGGTCATGGCGCTCCGTTACTTGCGGGTGTGAAGCTTCATCATCGCGGCTTCGAGGTCGCCGGCCACGGCCTCGGCGATGCAGTCGAGCCCGCGCCCGATCGCCTCGTCGATCGCCTGCTGCTGCTCGCGCGTCGGGCGGTTCAGGACGAAGTCGGCCACGTCCTGGTTCAGCTGCAGCGTGCGCGGGTGGCCGATGCCGATGCGAAGGCGCCAGAAGTCGGCGCTGCCGAGCCGGGCCTGGATGTCCTTCAGCCCGTTGTGCCCGGCGTGGCCGCCGCCCTTTTTCATCTTCGCCTGTCCCGGCAGCAGGTCGAGCTCGTCGTGCACCACCAGGATCTCGTCGGGAAGGATCCGGTAGAAGTGCGCCAGCGCGACCACGGCCTGCCCCGAGCGGTTCATCCACGTGGCGGGCTCGAGCAGGAACACCGTCGCGCCGCCGATGCGGGCGCGGCCAACGTCGCCGTGGAACTTGCCCTCGCGCGCGAGCTGCGCGCCGTGATCGCGCGCGAGCGCGTCGACGAACCAGAAGCCGGCGTTGTGCCGGTCCAGGTGGTGCTCGGGGCCGGGGTTGCCCAGCCCGACGACGAGTCGGATGCCGTTCATCTGGTGTGCAGCCCGGGTGTCCCGGTGGATGGCCCGGGGAATGCCCCGGAGAGTGACGGGCGCAAGTGTAGTGGAATCCACGTCGCCCGATCGGCTATCATCGAACGTTCCGGTCGGCACGCCGCCAGGCCTGCGCAGCCTCGCGATGCAGCCCGGCCGATTCCTTGGGGGAACGAGCTTGCCGTCTGCCGGTGGTCGAGTGCCGGTGCCCGCTGCCGTCCGCACGCCGTTCGCGGCGCCGCGGCGCGTGCCGGGCAGCCGCTTCACGGTGCCGTCACTGCGCCCCCGGCTGCTCGAGCGCGAGCGGTTGTCGCGCGCGATGCTCGACGCGATCGCCGAGGCGCGGCTGGTGCTCGTCGTGGCGGGCGCCGGGTTCGGCAAGACCACCGCGCTCGCGCAGGCGCTGGCCGAGGCGCCCGCCGACTGGGCGCTGTCGTGGATCGCGGTCGACCGCCTCGACCGGGCGCCCGCGCGCCTGTTTCGCGTGCTCGTCGATTCGATCAACGCCACGCTGCATCACGCCGATACGCTCGACGCCGACACGCTGACCCGGATGGTCGGGTCCAGCGAGGCCGGTGCGCGAGCCGCCGCCGCCGAGGTCGCCGGCTGGCTGGCCGAATGCGAAGTCGGGCGCTTCGTCTGGGTATGGGACGACCTGCACGTGATCGACGATGCGGTCACCTGGAACTGGCTCGACCACTTCATCGGGCTGCTGCCCGAGCGTGTCACCTGCGTCATGGCCTCGCGCGAGCCGCCGCGCCTGCCGCTGGCGCGGCGCCGGGCCGCGGGTCATCTGGCCGAATTCCCGCAGTCGCGGCTGCGCTTCTCGACCGACGAGGCGGCGGCGTTCCTGGCTCGCCTCGGCGAGGCCTCGTCCGAGCAGTTGGCGCAGGCCTGGATCCGGCGCTCCCAGGGCTGGATCGCGGGCCTGCGGCTGCTCGCCGCCGGTTGCCGCGACGACTCGGCCGCGCCCCAAGGCCCGGCTGGCAGCCTGGTGCCCGGCGACGAGCAGGTGTTCGAGTACCTGGCCGAGGAGGTGCTGGCCAAGCTGCCGCCGGAGCTCTCCGCGTTCGTCTCCGTCTGTTGCGTGCTCGACGAACTCGATCCTCAGCGTTGCACGCAGTTGAGCGGGCGCGTCGACAGCCTGGCGATGATCGACCAGCTGATCCAGCGCAACCTGTTCGTCACGGTGCTCGACCCGTCGCGCCCGACGGTGCGACTGCACGACCTGTTCCGCGACTTCCTGAACGCCCGGCTGCGCCGCGAGGCGCCGCAGGCGTGGCGCGAGCTGAACCTGCGCGCGGCGTCGATCGCCGACGAGCCGCTGCGCGCGGTGCGCCACGCGGCCGAGGCCGGCGAGCCGCGACAGGCGCTGGAGGTTCTGGGCAGGCATGCCGAGGCGTTGTTGAGGCAGGGGCACACCGAGGCGGTGACGCAGGCGCTGCGGACGCTGGCGGCAGCCGGCGTCGGCGACGACGTGCAGGCGCACTGGATCGCCGGGCTGCTGGCCTGGCAGCGCAGCGCGTTCGACGAAGGCCGCGCGAGCCTGGAGCTCGCCTGGCAGGGCTTCCAGGCCGCCGGCGACCGCGCGCACGCGGTTCGCAGCCTGCTGCTGCTCGCGCGGGTGGTCAGCTACACCGGCGACGTCCGGGCCGCTGCCGAGCGGCTCGAACGCATCGACGACACCGGTCTCGAGGCCGACCTCCAGGCCGAGCTCGCGCTCGAGCGGGCCTGGTTGTTCAACGCGACGGGTCGGCCCGGCGAGGCCTCCGCGGCGCTGCGAACCGCCATCGAACTGGCCGAGCGCGTCGCATCGGTCGACCTGTGCATCCGCCTCGCCGAGCGCATCCGTTCGCACTTCGTCGCGACGCCGGCCTTCAGCGAGCTGTTCCGGCGATTCCACGCGCTGGTGATCGCGCTCGATGCACGCCCCGACAGCCTGGCGTTCGCGCATGCGACCGTGCTTGCAGCCTGGGCAGCCATGTGGGAAGGCGACCTCGAGCGGGCGCACGATCTCGTCGAGTCGGTCTGGGTCGACGTCGAGCGCTGGCGGGAATTTCGTGCGCTGATGGTCGACCTGTGCATGGTCCGCACGATGCTGTTGTCGATCGCGGGGCGCGGCAACGAGGCGGTCGAACTGGTGCAGGAGGTCATCCGCACCGGTCAGACCATGACGATGGGCACCCGCAATGCCTGGGTCGGCACCTACCTGTACCTGATGGCGAGGCTGCACTGGAGCAGCGGCGACGATGCCGCGCTGCGCCAGGACTACGCGCGGCTGCTCACGGCGTTCCGCGAGACCGAATGGCCCTACATGGCCGGGGCGCGCCGCTGGGCCGAGGCGCTGGTCGCGTACCAGGACGGACAGTGGGCGCGTGCCGCCGAGCTGATGAGCGACGTGGTCGACGCGCAGCGGCGTTATCCACTGCTCACGATCGGCGGCGACGTGCGGGTTGCAGCCGTCGACGCGCTGGCGCGCAGCGGCCAGGTCGATCGTGCGCAGGCGATGGCCGCCGAGTTGCTCGACGACGCGCTCGAGGCCGGGATGTTCGGTCGCCTGCTGCTCGAGCGCGCAGAGCTCGTGGTCGCACTGGCCGACCGGATCGATCGAGACCACCCGCGCCGCGCTGCCTGGCTGGCGCTGATCGGCCGCTGCAACGCACTGCGCCCGGCGGTGTGCCCGGTCGGCCCGGCTCTGGCCCCCCAGCCGGGGCCCGCCACGCTCGACGAGCTCACTACCCGCGAGCGCGAGGTCGTCGCGCTGATCGTCAAGGGCGCGAGCAACAAGCGGATCGCCCTGACGCTCGATATCAGCCTGCACACGGTCAAGCGCCACGTCGCCAACATCATCGCCAAGCTCGGGGTCCACACCCGCGGAGAGGTGATCGCACGCTACCTCGGCCCGGGGCGCTGAACCGCCTCGTGGCTCGCAGGAGCCATGCATCGATGGCTCCGTGGTGCGATGCGCGCTCGCGGCGCGCGCCCGAGAATGCTCCCGGAACAGGCAACGAGAAAACGAGGAGCACGACGATGAACGCCCACCCTCCGCCGCAACCGTGTTGCGACGACGACCCGCATTGGGGTTACGCGGCGCTGCCGGCCGCGCAGTTCGGCGAGGACGACCCGCCGCTGGGCGTCGAGGCCCTGCACTCGGTGCCACCGGAACTGATTGCCGGCGCGCGCTGATCCGCCGGTGTCCGGCCAGGGCCCGTGATCAGGCCCTAGATGTGAAGGTTCAATAGGTTGTAACTGTCCATTCGGACTGAGTTTGGGAGACTGGAGGTTCTCTACGCCTTCCACCCAACCCAAGAGCTCAGCCGAATGAACACGCACAAGAATGCCCGACTGACGTTTGCCCGTCGAATCGAACTGGTGAGGGATATCGTGGACCGGAAGCGCACGCTGTGCGCCGCCGCAGCGGCGCACAGCGTGACCGCAGCCACGGCACGCAAGTGGCTGGGCCGGTACCTGGCCGGCGGCGAAGCGGCGCTGGCCGACCGCTCGTCACGGCCGCACCGCAGCCCGCGCTCGCTGCCGGCAGCCACCGCCCTGGCCATCGTCGAGTTGCGCCACCGGCGCCTGACGCAGGCGCGCATCGCGCAGGGCCTGGGGGTGTCCAAGAGCAGCGTGGGGCGGGTGCTGGCGCGTGCCGGCCTGAGCCGGCTGAGCGACTTGCAGCCGGTCGAACCGGTGCGTCGCTACGAGCACCCCGTGCCGGGCGACTTGCTGCACATCGACATCAAAAAGCTCGGTCGCATCGAGCGGCCGGGCCATCGGATCACCGGCGATCGCCAGGTGCGCAGCAAAGGGGCCGGCTGGGAGTATCTGTTCGTGGCCATCGATGACCACGCCCGGATCGGCTTCAGCGAGGTCTACGGCGCCGAAAACAAGACCAACGCGACGCAGTTCCTGCGCAATGCCTATGACTACTACCGAGCGCTCGAGATCCAACCCAAGGCAGTGCTCACGGACAACGGCAAGGTCTTCAGCAGCACACCCTTCCGCCAGGCCTGCGCCGAACTCGCACTACGTAAGTGCTTCACACGCCCCTACCGACCTCAGACCAATGGCAAGGCCGAACGCTTCATCCAATCCGCGCTGCGCGAGTGGGCCTACGCCTTCGAATACCAGACCTCACAGCAACGCACCGACACCTTGGAGGACTGGATGCACCACTACAACTGGCACCGCCCGCATCAAGGCATCGGCGGCCTCGCTCCCATGGCTCGCCTCAAAACGTCAAGGAACAACCTCTTGACGCTTCACACCTAGACTTGCGGCGGCGGGCCGCCGGCCACGCTGGCCGCGTCGGGCCAGCGCCGCCGAAGGTGAAGCCACGCGAAGAGTCCGACGCACAGCATCGCCAGCGAAGTCGATGCCAGTGCGACGGTCGAGTGCATGACCACCGGCGCGATCACGCCGGCCACCACGCCGTTCGCGACGCTGCCGACCACGGCCTGCAGCGACGAGGCCATGCCGCGCCGGTTCGGGTACAGGTCGAGCACCATCAGCGTGACCACCGGCACGTTCAGCGCCCAGCCGAAGGCGAAGACGGCCAGCGGCAACAGCGCCCAGGCGACGTGCGGAGTGAACACGAGGTTGGCCAGAAGGTTCAGCGTCGCCGTCGTGAACATGACGACGAAGCCGTAGCGGACCTGCTGGCGCGGCAGGATCCGGCCCGCCAGCCGGCCGCTGGCCCAGGCGCCGGCCATGATCCCGCCAATGGTGAGCAGGAAGAACCAGAAGAACTCGGTCGGGCCGAGCCGCAGGTGCGTGCCGAGGAACTCGGGCGCCGACAGCACGTACAGGAACATGCCGTTGAACGGCACGCCGCTCGCCAGCGCCAGCAGAAGGAAGCGCGGATCGGACAGCAGCTGCGAGTAGCCGCGCATCAGGTGCGCGAACTCGAACGGCTGGCGGTGCGTCGGGTGCAGCGTCTCGGGCAGGAACTTCCAGTTGCCCAGCCACAGCAGCAGGCCCAGCACCGCCAGCAGCCAGAAGATGCCGTGCCAGTCGACGTGGACGAACAGCCATCCGCCGACGATCGGCGCGACCGCCGGAGCGACGCCGAAGTAGATCGTCACCTGCGACATCATCCGCTGCGCGTCCTCGGGTGGGAACAGGTCGCGGATGACCGCGCGCGAAACGACGATCCCCGCGCCGGTCGACAGGCCCTGCAGCGCGCGGAAGAACACGAGCCAGCCGATCGTCGGCGACAACGCGCACCCGATCGAGGCGAGCGTGAACACGCCGACGCCCCACAGCACCACCGGCCGCCTCCCGAAGCTGTCGGCCAGCGCGCCGTGGAAAAGGTTCATGAACGCGAAGCCGAACAGGTAGGCCGACAGCGTCTGTTGCATCTGCACGGGCGTCGCGTCCAGCGCGCGCGCGATGCCCGAGAACGCCGGCAGGTAGGTGTCGATCGAGAACGGGCCGAGCATGCCCAGCGCCGCGAGCAACACGGCGAGCGCCCAGCGCGGCGCGCGCCAGACGGTGGCAGCGTCGGGGTTCATCGCAGCGGCCGCCGAAACGAAAAGGCCCGGGAAACACCCGGGCCTTCGGAAGATGCCCGGGAGACGCCCGGGCCTTCGCGCAGACCGGCGAGCCCGGCCGGCGTCACTTCTTCGCGGCGGGCGCCGCTGCGGCAGCGGGCGCCGCCGCCGGGGCAGCGGCCGGCTCTTCCTCGGCCGCGCCGGGGATCGTAACCGTGACGATCACCGGATCGTCGCCGGCGTGGGCCACCGGCGTCACGCCCTTCGGGAAGACGATGTCGCTGAAGTGCACCGGCTTGCCGGCTTCCAGGTTCGCGAGGTCGACCTCGATGAAGCTGGGCAGGTCGTCGGGCAGGCAGCTGATCTCGACCTCGTTCACCACGTGGCCGACGATGCCCGCCGTCAGCTTGACCGCCGGCGAGATCTCCTGGTTGACGAAGTGCAGCGGCACCTTCACGGTGATTCTCTCGTCCGCGGCCACGCGCTGGAAGTCGATGTGCATCACCTGCGGCTTGTACGCGTGCCATTGGACGTCGCGCAGCAGCACGCGCTCCCTGGCCCCGTCGAGTTCCATGTCGAGGATCGACGAGTGGAACGCCTCCACGCGCAACGCGTGGTACAGCGGGTTGTGCTCGATCGACACGGGCGTCGCAGCGCCCTTGCCACCGTAGACGATTCCCGGCACGAGGCCGGCACGACGCAGGCGGCGGCTCGCACCGGAACCCTGCTCACTGCGGGTCTTTGCAACGACTTTCATCGTTTCTTCCTTTCATCAGGCCCCGGGTCCGCGACCAGAACGACGGGGCGTCCACAACAGCCGGCAAGCCACGAGGCCCGCCGGCACCAGAAAACTTCGCTTCGCCGCCGGCCGCGGCTCAGTCGACGAACAGCGACGAGACCGAATCGGCGCGGTTGATGCGCAGGATCGTCTCGGCCAGCAATTGCGCGCACGACAGCACGCGGATGCGGTCGCAGGCCTCGGCCTCGGCCGACAGCGGAATCGTGTCGGTGACCACCAGTTCGTCGAGCGCCGAGTCGGTGATGCGCGAGGTGGCGCCACCCGAGAGCACCGCGTGCGTGCAATAGGCGACCACGCGCTGGGCGCCGTGCTCCTTGAGCGCGGCGGCGGCCTTCACCAGCGTGTTCGCGGTGTCGACGATGTCGTCCATGATCACGCAGGTGCGGCCCTCGACGTCGCCGATGATGTTCATCACCTCGGCGACGTTGGCCTTCGGACGCCGCTTGTCGATGATCGCGAGATCCGAGTCGAGCCGCTTGGCGAGCGCTCGCGCCCGCACGACGCCGCCGACGTCGGGCGAGACGATCAGCAGGTTCTCGAACTGCTGCTTGTGCACGTCGGCCAGCAGCAGCGGTGCCGCGTAGATGTTGTCCACCGGGATGTCGAAGAAACCCTGGATCTGCTCGGCGTGAAGGTCCATCGTCAGCACGCGGTCGACGCCGGCGGTTTCCAGCATGTTGGCGACCACCTTCGCGCTGATCGCCACCCGCGTCGAGCGCACCCGGCGGTCCTGGCGCGCATAGCCGAAATAGGGCAATGCGGCGGTGATGCGCCCGGCCGACGCGCGCTTGAGCGCGTCGACCATGATCATGACTTCCATCAGGTGGTCGTTGGTCGGCGCGCAGGTCGGCTGCAGGACGAAGACATCCTTGCCGCGCACGTTCTCGAGGATCTCGACCATCACCTCGCCGTCGGAGAAGTGACTGACGGTGGCCTTTCCGAGGTTGATGTACAGGTGCCGGGCGACCTCGGTGGCCAACCGCGGGTTGGCGTTGCCCGTGAAGATCATCAGACCTTCCGGGTCGACCACATCGGCGTTTCGGCGGTAGCCCTGCACGTGTCTGGCTCTCGGCTGGCAGCCCGGTTCAGGCCCCGGGCTGGAGAAGGTGGCTGGGGAGGAAGGATTCGAACCCTCGAATGCCGGAATCAAAATCCGGTGCCTTAACCAACTTGGCGACTCCCCAATGGTCATGCATCGGGCCGGAGGGCTTCACGCCGCGCTTGCGTCGTGACGGCCTGCAGGCCCGGGTCGCATCGCCTGCGGGCAAGCCCTCAGGCGAACGACCAGTCGCGCAGCGGGTGCCGGCGCAGCGAGCGGACCGAGTGGATCGTTCCGACCGCCTGCCGCGCGAGCCGTTTC
This sequence comes from Burkholderiaceae bacterium, assembly GCA_019635275.1. Taxonomy (GTDB): domain Bacteria; phylum Pseudomonadota; class Gammaproteobacteria; order Burkholderiales; family Burkholderiaceae_E; genus Zeimonas. Next base: position 36,290 of record JAHBZV010000014.1, read on the forward strand.
CGGATCGAAGCGGCGACCGGTTCGTCAGGCACGGGACAGAACACGCAGCCCCCCGAACCGGTCATTCGCGCCAGTCGCCCGTCCGCGCCGGCCGAATCGGCGGCGAGTCTGAGCGCGGCGAGCGCTTCGGCGACGCGCGGCCAGGCCGAGCACACCACCGGTTCGAGATCGTTCTTCCCGCGATAGACGGACCGCCCTCGCGAAAGACCCGAGATTTTGAGCGGTTTCGTATGACGTGTCAATTCGGGAGAGGCGAACACCGACGCGGTCGGCACCGAGACCGGCGGCGCGACGATCACGAACCACTGGGGCGCGGCGGGCAGCGCGCGCAGGCGCTCCCCGACGCCGGTCGCGAAGGCCCGGCAGCCGAACACGAACGCCGGTACGTCGGCCCCCAGCCGCAGGCCGAGCGCCATCAGCCGGCGCCGATCGAGGCCGAGCCCCCACAGGCGGTTCAGGCCGAGCAGCACGGTGGCGGCGTCTGAGCTGCCGCCCCCGAGGCCGCCGCCCATCGGGATGCGCTTGTCGATCGAGATGTCCGCGCCGAGCGCGCAGCCTGTTTCCGCGGCGAGCAGGCGCGCGGCGCGCACGGCGAGATCGTCTTCGGCCGCGACGCCGGGAATCGGATCCCGGCGGCGAATCGCGCCGTCGTCGCGACGCCTCAGGTGCACCCGGTCGCAGAGGTCGACGAGCTCGAACACGGTCTCGAGCAGGTGGTAGCCGTCGGGGCGACGTCCCGTGACGTGCAGGAACAGGTTGAGCTTGGCAGGCGCCGGAAGGTTTCGAAGCGAGTCGATCATGGCCGTGCGACGCTGCGCAGCGCGCTGTCGACCACCAGCCGCAGGGATAGTCGGCGCTCGCCGGCGCCGGCGCCGGCGGGCCAATCCAGCGCCAGGCGCCGCGGGCGCCCCGCCTCGCTCGCGTCGATCCTGACCGACCAGCCGTGGTCGAGCCCGGCCACGACGCGCGAGCCGTCGCGCTCGGTCGGCTCGGCGATGCGGCCTTCGAGCCAGTCGGGCAGGTTGGCCAGCGGCACGCGCCAGCCGAACACCTGCTCGGTCAGCGCTTCGGCCGACGGCGCCTGCCACGACTTGCCGTCGGCGGCGAGCAGCGTCGCGCGCCCGTCGTCGAGTCGCACCTGCGCGATCGTCTGCCCCAGCGGCGAGGACAGCTCGATCTCGGTGCTCGGGCCCTCGACGCGCAGCGAGAAGCGGCCGCTCGATCGCTCTTCGCGGGCCGCGTCGCCCGCCTCGGTGACGGTGGCGGCAAAGCGGCCGGTCCACAGGTTGGGCGGCCCCTCGCCGGCTGCGGGCCCGGTCGGCGTCGACGGGGTCGCGCAGCCCGCCAGCGCGAGCACGGACGCGGCCGCGAGCGCGGCGAGCGGGCGGCTCATCGCGTGATCTTGAACCGCGCCAGCGTCTCGTTGAGCACCTTGTTGCCGGGCTCGCGGGCGGACGCCTCGCGCCAGACGCGTTGCGCATCCTCGGCGCGGCCGGCCTGCCAGAGCGCCTCGCCAAGGTGCGCGGCGATCTCGGCCTCGGGCCGCAGCTTGTAGGCCTTCTGGAGTTGCTCGACGGCGGCGGCGAACTGTCCGCGCCGGAACAGCACCCAGCCCATGCTGTCGATGACGTGCGCGTCGTTCGGGGCGAGCTCGAGCGCCTTCTCGATCAGGGCCTGCGCCTCGTCGAGGCGGATGTTGCGCTCGGCGAAGGTGTAGCCCAGCGCGTTGTATGCGTGCGCGTAGTCGGGGCGCAGCGCGATCAGCTTGCGCAGGCTGGCCTCCATCGCGTCGAGCTTGTCGACGCGCTCGGCGGCCATTGCGTGGTCGTAAAGCAGCTCGGGATTCTCGGGATTGCGCTCGAGTGCCTGCGCCAGCACCGTGTACGCGTCGGCGTCGCGCCCGGCCTCGCGCAGCACCTGCGCCTCGGCCGCAGTGAGCTGCACGCGCTCGCGCACGCTGCCGACCGAAGTCGAGCGCAGCAGGTCGCGCGCCTCGTCGACGCGGCCGAGCTTGCCGAGCAGCACCGCTCGTCGCGTGAGCGCCGGCAGGAACTGCTCGCCGCGTCGCACGCGGGCATACCAGTCGATCGCGTCGGCAGTGCGACCTGCCTCCTCGGAGAGCTGGCCCATGAACAGATAGGCGGGATCGTTGTCGCGCTGCACCTGCGCCGGCAGCTCGAGATAGCGGCGCAGGTAGTCCTCCGCGACCTTCGGCTGCTTCGTCTGGTACGCCAGCTGTGCCAGCGAGAACAGGATGCCCGGGCTGTCGGGCTCCTGCTTGAGCGCGGTCTCGAACTGCGCGCGCGCGTCGTCGCTGCGGCCGGCGGCGGCGAGCAGCCGTGCGAGCGAGAAGCGGGCTTCGATGGCCTTGGGTTCGCGCTTGACGAACGACTCGAGGAGCGCGATCGCCCCGGCGCTGCCGCGGGGCGTCTGCGCGACGTAGCGCGCCGCCGCGACCGCCGCATCTTCGTCCTTGGGGTCGAGCTTGAGCGCGGCCTCGGCTTCGGCGGCCGCGCGGACCGCGTCGTCGGCGGCGTGCGCTACGGCCGCGAGCGCGAGCCGCGCGGCGGGCACGCTCGCGTCGGGCGTGGCCAGACGCTCGAGCATCGCCAGGGCCGCCTTGCGGTCGGGCGCGCGCGTGAGCGTGCGCTGCAGCAGCGAGTATGTCTCGGGCAGGCGGCGATCGGCGCGCGCCTTGTCGAGCCGCGCGCGAAGCAGCGGCTCGGCGTCCGCGAGCCGTCCGGTGCTGATCCACAGCGACTCGATCGTCTGCGTCGCGATCGGCGAGTTCGGTGACAGCTCGTGCCAGAGTTCGGCCGCGGGCAGGGCGTGGTCGAGCGAGCGCTCGACCAGCGCCAGTTCGGTGGCGCGGCGGGCGAGCCGCGGGTCGCGGGTCTGCCTGGCCATCGACAGGTAGGTGGCCGCAGCGCTGCCCACTTCGCCGCGCTGCGCGGCGATCTCGGAAGCGAGCAACTGGAACATCAGTTGCGGCGTCAGGTCGACCTGCGGAAGTGCGTCGGCCGCCGGCTCGGCGGTCGCGCGGGCCGACGCACTCTTCGGCGCGGCATCGGCCGGCGACGCGGCGGGCGGCCTCGTCGCTGCGTCGCCGCCGGTCTTGCCGGTGGCCTGGCCGGTACCCGGCGGGGCGGCGCAGGCGCTGGCGAGCAGCGCAACGGCTGCCAGGATGGCCAGCTTCGGCAGCGTGCGCGGGCGCCCGCCCGCAGCAGCGGCGGCGTGCGCGTGTTTCGGCGAATCGGCCGCCGGGTGCGGTGGTTTCATGAGTCGGTGCCAGGTTCCATTAAACTGCCCGACAAGATTACCCGAGCCGGGGCCGGAGCACTTCACGAAGCTGCAGCCGATCCGGCAATTTCCCGTCCCCGATGCCCGAGCTTCCCGAGGTCGAGGTCGTCCGCCGCGGCCTGCAGCACAGCGTGCTCGGCCGCACCGTCGGTGCGGCCGACGTGCGCGAGTCGCGCCTTCGCTGGCCGGTGCCGCGCGAGTTGCCGCAGACACTGGCCGGTCGCACGCTTCGCTCGGTCGAGCGGCGCGGCAAGTACCTTCTGCTCGGCTTCGATCACGGGGTGCTGATCGTCCACCTCGGCATGTCGGGCAGCCTGCGGTTCCTGTCGCGGCCGCCGCCGCCGTCGCGCCACGATCACGTGGACCTGCCGTTCGAGCACGGTACGCTGCGCTACCACGATCCGCGCCGCTTCGGCGCGATGCTGTGGCACGACGCCGCCCGGGGGCCCGTCCTCGAGCATCCGCTGCTCGCCGGCCTCGGCGTCGAGCCGCTGTCGAGCGACTTCGACGGCGAGATGCTCTACCGGGCGACGCGTGGCCGGCGTGTGTCGATCAAGCAGGCCCTGCTTTCGGGCGAGATCGTCGTCGGAGTCGGCAACATCTACGCGTCCGAGAGCCTCTTTCGCGCCGGCATACGTCCGGGTACCCCCGCGCATCGCGTCGGGCGCGAGCGTTGCGAGCGCCTGGCCGCGGCGATCCGCGCCACGCTGTCCGATGCGATCGCGCGCGGCGGCAGCAGCCTGCGCGATTTCGTCGCCAGCGACGGCGCGAGCGGCTACTTCCAGCTCGACTGCTACGTCTACGGCCGCGCCGGGCAAGCTTGCCGGGTCTGCGGCGAGCCGGTTCGCACGCTTCGGCAGGCGCAGCGCTCGACGTTCTACTGCCCGCGCTGCCAGCACTGAGCCGCCTCGTGGCGGGCAGGCTGCCGTCTGCCAGCCCAAACCGGCCACAGGGCGGGCCGCGCGAGTCCCCTGCGAAATGATCCACGCTCGCCGCGAATCCCCTGTGCTATTTATCGGTTCGTCAAATCGCACGGGTCGACGAAAGCCGATGGGAGTCCTTGGAGAACAGATCGCCGGCTACGGCAGCTGGCGGCGCGAACTGTCCGAGTCCGTGCAGCGCTACGGCCGCTGGCTCACGGACGCCGAGCTTTCGGACGCCGCGCTGCAGGCGCGCGTCGACCGGATCGCCGAGCGCCTTGCGAAGGACCGCATCTCGATCGCGTTCGTCGCCGAGTTCTCGCGCGGCAAGTCGGAGCTGATCAACGCGATCTTCTTTGCCGACCAGGGCCAGCGCATCCTGCCGTCGTCGGCCGGTCGCACGACGATGTGCCCGACCGAATTGATGTACGACCGGTCGCGGCCGGCCTCGATCAGGTTGCTCCCGATCGAGACACGCCTGCAGGAAGCGAGCGTCTCGGAACTCCGCAACAACGACTCCGAATGGACCGAGTTGCCGATCGATCCCGCCGATCCGGTCGGACTGGGCAAGGCGCTCGCCAGCGTGCGCGAGACGATAGACGTCAACGTGGCGCAGGCCACGCTGCTCGGTGTCTACGACGAGAACGATCCGGACTCGGCGATCCGGCCCGACTCGGGGGGCCGCATCGAGGTGCCGCGGTGGCGCCACGCCATCGTCAACTACCCGCATCCGCTGCTCGAGCTCGGGCTGGTGGTCATCGACACGCCGGGGCTCAACGCGATCGGCGCCGAGCCCGAGCTGACGCTGAAGCTGATCCCCGGCTCCGACGCCGTGCTGTTCGTGCTCGCGGCCGACGCGGGCGTCACCCGCACCGACGTCGAGGTCTGGCGCGAGCACATCTGCGCGAGCCACAAGTCCGGCCGCTTCGTCGTGTTGAACAAGATCGACGGGCTGTGGGACGGACTGAAGGACGAGGTGCAGATCCAGCTCGAGATCGCGCGCCAGGTGAGCTCGGTGGCGCACACGCTCGACCTGCCCAACGAGCGCATCTACCCGGTGTCGGCGCAGAAGGCGCTGGTCGCCCGGGTCAACCGCGACCCGCTGCTGCTCAAGCGCAGTCGCATGTCGGACCTCGAGTACGCGCTGGGCCGCGAGCTGGTGCCGCAGCAGCGCGAGATCGCCGCCGAGCACGTGCGCCGGGAATTCGACGAGCTGCACGGCCAGGTATGCGCCACGCTGGGCGCGCGTCGGCGCGCCGCGGTCGAACAGCTGTTCGAGCTCGGCGGCCTGCGCGGGAAGAACCGCGGCGTGATGGACCACATGGCCGCACGGATCCGGGGCGAGCGGGAGGACTTCGAAAAGAGCCTGCGCCAGCTGCAGGGACTGCGCTCGGTGCTGTCGAAGCATTCGCAGACGCTGGGCCGGGCGGTGGGCGGCGAATCCCTGAAGCGCCACGTGCGGGAGGCGCGCGAGGCGATGAGGTCCAGCACCTTCTCCATCGGTCTGCGCTCGGGAATGACCTCGCTGCTCGACGCAGTGCGCGCCGACTTCGACGAGGCGACCCGGCTGGTCGACGAGATCGCGGCGCTGATGAGCGCGATGTACCGAAGCTTCAGCGCCGAGCACGGCCTGTCGCTCGGCAACCCGGCGCTGTACTCGACGCGGCGCTTCTACGCCGAGCTCGACCGCATCGAGCAGCTGCAGCGCCGGAAGTTCGGCGCGATCACGATGGCGACGACGTCGCAGTGGGCGCTGATGCGGCGCTTCTTCGAGTCGGTCGCGACCCGGCTGCGCGAGTTGCAGGAGCTCGCCGACCGCGAGATCCAGGCCTGGCTGCGCACCGTCATGGCTCCGATCGAGACGCAGGTGCGCGAGCACCAGGCGCAGCTGAAGCGCCGGCTCGATTCGGTGCGGCGCGTGCTCGACGCCAACGACAGCCTCGAGTCGCGGATCGCCGAGGTCGAGCAGCAGCGTGCCGAGATCGAGCAGCGCATCGCGCTTGCCGAGGAGTTCGCGCTGCAGGTTCGCCGGCAGCTGGGAGAACCGGCGAGCGTCGCCGAGCCCGCGGTGGCCTGAGGCGCGGGCCGCGCCTTCGCCCCTCAGGTGCGGCCACGCCGTCGTTCTTCAGGCGCGGCCACGCCGTCGTCCCTCGGGCGCGCCCGCGCGACCGTACAATCCGCCGGGTGATCGCCCCCCGACTGATCGACTGGCAGCGCCGCCACGGGCGCCACGACCTGCCCTGGCAGCGCACGCGCGACCCTTACCGGATCTGGCTGTCGGAGGTCATGCTCCAGCAGACGCAGGTCGACACCGTCAAGCCGTACTACCAGCGCTTCGTCGCGCGCTTTCCGGACGTCGGGTCCCTGGCGGCCGCGCAGGTCGACGACGTGCTCGCGCTGTGGAGCGGGCTGGGCTACTACAGTCGGGCGCGCAACCTGCATCGCTGTGCGCGCGAGGTCGTCGCGCGGCACGCCGGCGTCTTCCCCGACGATCCGCAGCGGCTCGCCGAACTGCCCGGCATCGGCCGTTCGACCGCGGCGGCGATCGCGGTGTTCGCCTTCGGCCGCAGGGCGGCGATCCTCGACGGCAACGTGCGCCGCGTGCTGTGCCGGCACGAGGGCGTGCGCGGCTATCCCGGCGAGCGCGCGGTCGAGGCCGAGCTCTGGCGCATCGCCGAGGTCGAGCTCGCGCACGACGACGTCGAGGCCTATACGCAGGGGCTGATGGACCTGGGTGCGACGCTGTGCGTGCGCGCGCGCCCCGCCTGCACCGCGTGCCCGATCGCGAGCGACTGCGTCGCGCTGCGCGAGGGCGTCGTCGCGGAACTGCCGGCTCCAAGGCCGAAGCGCGCCGTTCCGCTGCGTCGATGCACGATGTTCGTGATCCGTCGCGGCCCGCAGGTGCTGGTCGAGCGCCGCCCGCCGAGCGGCGTCTGGGGCGGCCTGTGGAGCCTGCCGGAATCGGCGTCGGCGCAGGGCGACGCCGCGCGGCCTGCGGTCGGCGGCGGCCCCGCAGGCGCAGGCGCGCCGGACCCCGCTGCGCTCGCGGCCGAGATCGAGCGCCGCTTCGGGCTGCGCGTCACGCCGCCGCGCGCGCTCGCACCGTTCGACCACGCGTTCACGCACTTTCGGCTGCGCGTGCAGCCGGTCGACTGCGACCTGGTGTCCGCGCCCCGGGCGGCCGATGCGCCGGGGCTGGCCTGGCTCGCGCTGGACGACGCTGGCGAGGCGGCCTTGCCGCGACCGGTGAAGACGCTGCTGCAGGGGCTCGCGCTCAGAGCACCCGGTGCTGTTGCAGGTACTGGTGGATCAGCGACAGGCGGGTAGGTGCGTCCTCGAGCTCCATCAGCTTCTGGCGTGCGCGCGGCGGGATCGGCAGGAACTCGCACAACCGGTTGCCGACCCAGGCCGCGGAGTCGAAGTCGTACGGAGCGGCGATCATTTGCCGCATCGGATCGGGCTCGCGTGCGACCAGGTCGTCGACCAGGCGCCGCAGCAGCGATGCGCACGCGGCGAAGTCCCTCGGGACCGCCGCGGGCTCGTCGGCGTCGATCATCTCGACGTCGGCGCGGATCAGGCGGTCCTTGCCGACGCGACGCTCGAGCACCCTGAAGCGCTGCCCGCCGACGGTGCGCAGGTTCAGTACGCCGGCCTTCTCCATGTCGAAGTCGACGATGTGGGCCGTGCAGCCGACCGCCTCGTGCCGGGCGGCCTCGCCGACCTCGCTGCCCTCGGTGATCAGGCACACCCCGAAGGGCGCGTCGGCGGCGGTGCACTCGCGGACGAGGTCGAGATAGCGCGTCTCGAACACGCGCAGTGGCAACACGCCGCCGGGAAACAGCACGGTGCCGAGCGGGAAGATTGCGAGGTCGCGGACCACGGCGCCTGCGACGCGGCTCAGGCGTGCGCGCTGCCGCGCGTGGCCAGTGCGCGATGGCGCACCAGCACGTGCTCGATCCGGCGAAAGCGCCGCGCGAGCTCCTCGACGCAGTAGACCGAACGGTGCTGGCCGCCGGTGCAGCCGATCGCCACGGTCAGGTAGCTGCGGTTCTCCAGGATGTAGTGCGGCAGCCAGGTGTGCAGGAAGGTGCCGATGTGGTCGATCATCCGCTGCACGGACGGGATCGACTGAAGGTATTCGGCAACGGGCGCGTCGAGCCCCGTGAGCGGACGCAGCTCGGACGTGTAGTACGGATTGGGCAGGCAGCGCACGTCGAACACCAGGTCTGCGTCGAGCGGCACGCCGTGCTTGTACGCGAACGACTCGAACAGCAGCGTGAGCGGCGCGCGTTCGGTGCCGACCACGTCGCGGACCCAGCTGCGCAGCACGTTCGGGTGCAGGTCGCTGGTGTCGAGCGAGACGCCGATGTCCTCGAGCGCCGACATCAGCTCGCGCTCGCGCTCGATCGACTCGACCAGCGTCGGCTGCGCTGCGGCATCGGCGCCGCGGCGCAGCGCCATCGGGTGCCGCCGCCGGGTCTCGGAATAGCGCTGCACCAGCGTGTCGGTGCGCGCGTTCAGGAAGATGATCTTGACGTCGTGCCCGTAGCGTCCCAGGCCGCTGGCAATCTCGCGCAGGTCGGCCACCGACTCGCCGCTGCGCGCGTCGACCGACACGGCCACCTTCTCGTGGCCGGCCTCGCGCAGCGAGGTGATCACCTCGTGCAGGAAGCGGATCGGCAGGTTGTCGATGCAGAAATAGCCGTCGTCCTCGAGCACGTTGATCGCGATCGACTTGCCCGAGCCCGAGATGCCGGTGACGAGCACGACGCGCATCGTGCTAGGCCTGCGACTCGATCAGCTTGCGCTGGCGCGCGAGGAATTCGCCGGTGGTGTCGAAGCCGCGCAACTGCAGGACGGTGCTGCGCACCGCGGCCTCGGTGAGCACCGCGAGGTTGCGGCCGGCCGCGACGGGGATCACCACCTTCGGAATCGCCAGGCCGAGCACGTCCTCGGTGAGCGCCTCGAGCGGCAGGCGCTGGTAGGCGTCGTCCATCGTGCTTCGGCGGACCAGGTGCACGATCAGCTTGAGGGTCATCTTGCGACGCACGGCGGTCTCGCCGAAGATGGTGCGGATGTCGAGCAGGCCGAGCCCGCGCACTTCGAGCAGGTCGCGCAGCAACGGCGGGCAGCGGCCTTCGATCGCGTGCGGCGCGATCCGCGCCAGCTCCACCACGTCGTCGGCGACCAGTCCGTGGCCGCGGCTGATCAGTTCGAGCGCGAGTTCGCTCTTGCCCAGCCCGGACTCGCCCGAGATCAGCACGCCCATCCCCAGCACGTCCATCAGCACGCCGTGCATCGAGCAGGTCTTCGCGATCGCCTTGGTCAGGTAGACGCGCAGGAATTCGATGATGCGCGCCGCGGGAAGCGGCGTGCCGAGCATCGGCAGGCCTTTGGCCGATGCGCGCTCGAGCAGGTCCGCGGGCGGGTCGAGCCCGTCGGCGACGATCACCGCGGGCGGGTGGCCCGCGACGAGATCCTCGTTGAGCGCAGCGCAGCGCGTCGCGCCGATCCGGCGGGTGTATGCGAACTCCGCATGCCCGAAGACGTGGATGCGGTTCGGATGGATCAGGTTCAGGTAGCCGACGAGGTCGGCCGGCTCGGTCGATCCCGGGGCGGCGTCGCGATCGGCGCCGGCTTCGCCGGTCAGCCACCGAAGCTGCAGTTGCTCGCGGTTCTGCTCGAAAAGGGTGCGGACGGTGACGCTCATGCGTCAAGCATACAGCCCCGTGCGGCGGGCGCAGTGATCGCTCTGTCCGGGCGCCCGCATCGCGGAACCCGGCGAACTCAGGCCGCGGGGCGGAACGGTCCCCAGGTGGTGAGGATCCGGTGCATCTGAGCGGGATCTTTACAGGTGGCCAGCGACTCGCGAATCGCGGGGTCCGAGAGCAATTCGGCCAGTTCGGAAAGCAATTCGAGGTGCTCTTCCGTGGCCGCCTCGGGAACCAGCAGGAACACGAGCAGGCTCACGGGCTTGCCGTCCGGCGCGTCGAACGCGATCGGCTCGGCCAACCGCACGACGGCCGCCAGCGCCTCGTTCAGGCCCTTGATCCGGCCATGAGGGATGGCGACGCCCTCGCCGAGCCCCGTCGAGCCGAGTCGCTCGCGGGCGAACAGCGAGTCGAAGACCTTGCTGCGCTCGATGCCGTGGTTGTTCTCGAACAGCAACCCGACCTGCTCGAACAGACGCTTCTTGCTGGTGACCGACAGGTCGAGCACCACGTTGGTGGGGGACAGCAGCCTGGAGAGTCGGTTCATCGCGACGACCCCAGCGGGAGCCTGCCTGACGCTTTGCAGCATGTGAGTGAACCCCCGGGGGGAATTCCAAGACTGCGCCGATTATATAGACGGCACTGCTGAATGAAAGCTCTAATTGCGGCGTTGCAACAAGAAAGCGCGGCAACCGGAACGGGAGGCGCGAGGAGCGGCACGGCAGTCGCCTCAGAGTGCCCGCCGTTGGGCGACCGGAGGGATCCGCAGCGCTTCGCGGTACTTGGCGACGGTGCGCCGCGCCACCACGAAGCCCTGCTCGGCGAGCAACTCGGCGACGTGGCCGTCGGACATCGGCTGCGCGGGATCTTCGCCGGCGAACAGTTCCTTCATCAATGCGCGGATGGCGGTGCTCGAGGCGGAGCCGCCGCTGTCGGTCGCCACGTGGCTCCCGAAGAAGTACTTGAGTTCGACGATCCCGAACGGTGTAAGCATGTACTTCTGCGTAGTGACCCGAGATACGGTCGATTCATGCAGGCCGAGCGCCTCGGCGATCTCGCGCAGCACGAGTGGGCGCATCGCTACCGCGCCGTGCGAGAAATAGGCCCGCTGGCGATCGACGATCGCCTGGGCCACCCGCAGGATCGTGTCGAACCGCTGCTGGACGTTCTTGATCAGCCAGCGGGCCTCCTGGAGCTGCCCGGCGAGCCCCCCGTTGCCCCCGCGATTGCGCTTAAGGAGCCGGGCGTAGGCGTCGTTGATCCGAAGCTTCGGGAGGACGTCGGGATTGAGCGTGGCGACCCAGCCGTTGCGGCCTCGCCGGACGATGACGTCAGGAACGACGTAGCCCGCCTCGCCGCCTCCGAACGCGGCGCCCGGCCGCGGTTCCAGGCGCCGGATCAGGGCGTGCGCGTCGCGCAGCGCTTCATCGTCGCAGTGCAGGGCACGCCGCAACCTGGCGAAGTCGTGCGCGGCGAGCGCCGGCAGGTGTTCGTCGACGATGGCACGCGCGATCCTCACGACTTCGGCTGCGTGGCTGCGCGCGGCTTCGCCGTGGTCGATCTGCAGCAGCAGGTTTTCGCGCAGGTCCCGCGCGCCGACCCCGACGGGGTCGAGGCTCTGCAGCAGCTTGAGCGCGGTCGCCAGTTCCTCGGGTTCGACGGCGAGCGCCGGCGGCAGCAGTTCCCTGATCTCCTCGAGCGAAGAATCCAGATAGCCGTCGTCGTCGAGGGCGCCGATCAGCGTCTGCACCAGCGCGCGGTCGCGCTGCGTGCACTGCATGCCCGCGAGCTGTTCGCAGAGGTGGTCACGCAGCGACGTGCGGGCGGCCGCGAGCTGGGGATAGTCGCGCTCGTCGCCTTCGCCGCGCGACGCGCCTTCGCCGCTCCAGTCGGTGCCGTGGGACTCGGCCGCGTCCCACGCGCCCTCGGGCTCGCCTTCGCCGCCTTCACTCGCGGCCGGAAAATCGTCCTGGCCTGCGTCGTCCCCCGATCCGGGCGGGGCCTCGGAGGTGGCCGAGCCTGCGCCCGGGCGCTCCTGGTCGAGCCCTCCGTTCGGAGCGATGCGCACGCATTCCGCGAGGGGGTCGTCGAGCCGCTCGAGCAGAGGGTTTTCTGACAGCGCCTGCTCGAGCTCCTGGTTCAGCTCGAGCGTCGACAGTTGCAGCAGACGGATCGACTGTTGCAGCTGCGGCGTCAGCGCGAGCTGTGGTGTGAGTCTGAGCTGAAGCGACGGTTTCATCGGTTGTCCGGGCACTGCGTCCGCATCGGTGGCGGCGGCACGACCGGGTCCGTGTCGCGCTACATCGAGAAGTGCTCGCCGAGGTAATAGCGGCGGACGTCTTCGTTCTGGACGACCTCGTCCGGCCGACCGGAAGCAAGAACAGTACCAGCCCTGATGATATACGCCCGATCGCAGATGCCAAGCGTTTCGCGCACGTTGTGGTCGGTGATCAACACGCCGATGCGCCGGTCCTTGAGAAATCGCACGATTCGCTGGATTTCGATCACCGCGATCGGGTCGACGCCCGCGAACGGCTCGTCGAGCAGGATGAACCGCGGCGAGCCCGCGAGCGCGCGCGCGATCTCGACGCGGCGCCGCTCGCCACCCGACAGCGACTGCGCGGTATTCGACCGGATCTGCTCGATCTGCAGCTCGGCCAGCAGGGACTCCAGTCGCCGCTCGACCTCGCCGCGCGCGAGCGGCCGCCCGCGCTCGTCGGTCTGCAGCTCGAGTACCGCGACGATGTTCTCCTCGACGCTGAGCTTGCGGAACACCGAGGCTTCCTGCGGCAGGTACGACAGCCCCAGCCGGGCGCGGCGGTGGATCGGCAAACGGCCGATCGGCACGCCGTCGAGCTCGATCGAGCCCCCGTCGGAGGGCACCAGCCCGACGATCATGTAGAAGCAGGTGGTCTTGCCCGCGCCGTTCGGGCCGAGCAGGCCGACCACCTCGCCGCTGGCGACGTCGAGCGAGACGTCCTGCACGACCTTGCGGCCGTGGTACGCCTTCATCAGGTTCCGGACCGTCAGCCGGCTGTCGCTGCGCACCGCGGCATTCGACGCGCGATTCGCCATCAACGCGACGGGCTCCCGCGAGGCGGCGCCAGCTGCTCGGCGGGCTTCAGCGGCGTTGCCTCCCCCGGGGCGGCCGGCGCGGCCGGCGCGGCGTCGCGCGGCTGGATGATGACCCGCACGCGCCCTGCCGGGTTGCCCGGCGTCGCGGCGGTGCCGCTGGTGCCCTCGACGGTGAAGAACTCGTTGCGGCTCTCGTAGAGGATGTCGCTGCCGTGCACCTCGTCGACGACGCGCTCGTTCTCGGTACGGCGCATCATCGCCTGCTGCTGCAGCCGGAAGGTCTCGCGCTTGCCGTCGTAGTCGATCTGGCGCGCCTGGCCCTCGACGAACTGGTCGACGCCCTCGCGCTTTTGCCGGAAGAACGCGAGATTGCCGGTGGCGGTGCCGTACTGGTAGCCCTCGGGATCCTGGCGTATCACCAGTCGGTCGGCACGCAGGAGGATGGTTCCCTTGGTGAGCACCACGTTGCCGGTGAAGACGTTGATCTGCTTCAGATCGTCGTATTGCATCCGGTCGGCTTCGACGTTGATCGGCTTGTTGCGGTCGGCCTTTTCGGCCAGCGCCGGCGCCGGCAAGCATGCCGAGAGCGCCAGCCACAGCGCCACGCCCGCCGATGCGTGCCAGCGTGCTCGGGGCAGGGTCCGGGAGGCGGGGAACGCGCGCATGGTCAGCGGGTTGGTGGCGGCGGCTGCCAGGTGAGCTGCACCCGGGAGTCGACCCGCAATGAGCGGGCCGCATTATTGAATTCCATGCCGACACCAGTCAAGACGGAGGCGCCGCGCTCGATGCGCACCGGCTGGTCGGTTCGGGCGATTTCGGTCTCGCTGTAGACGGTGGCGCTTTCGGTTCGGATCGTCATTTCCGGCTCGCTCGCGGACGCGTCGCGCACCATCACCACGTTGCCGTCGAGCACGGTCACTTCGCCCTCGGCGCTCGTGCGGCCCCGGTCGGCGCGCAGCGTGACCCGCGGATTCGCGGGGTCCAGGCTGACCATCACCGGCTTGTCGAAGGTGCTCGACTGGTCGTCGGGGTAGTGCAGCATCCGCTCGGCCGAGACCCGGAACACCGGTTCGCCCCGGGTGTTGATGCGGGTGAAGACCAGGTCTTCGACGAAGTAGTCGGGTTCGTGGGCGACGGCGAGTGCGACGGCTGGCCCGGTGTCGCGCAACGACATCTGCGCCAGGAAGTACGTGCCCGCGGCGAGCGTCAGCAACAGCGCCAGCGACATGCCGGCCGCGAGCCGGTCGTATACGCGCGGCGTCACGGCGCGTCGCCTGCGTAGCGTGCCAGCGCCGCGTCGAGACGCTGTTGCGACTGCAGCACGAACTCGGCGAACTCGCGCACCGCGCCCTGGCCGGCGGCTGCGCGGGACACCCAGTGCGCGCGCTCGCGCACGGCCGCGGGCGCGTCGGCCACGCTGGCCGCCAGGCCGGCCAGCGCCATCGCGCGAAGGTCGGGCCAATCGTCGCCCACGTACGCCGCGTGCCGGGCGGCCAGGCCGAAACGCTCGCAGATCTCGCGCAGTGCAGCGGCCTTGTCCTTCACTGCCTGGCGCACTGCGTCGAAGCGCAGCTCCGCGGCACGCGCCTCGACGATCGCGGACTGTCGCGCAGTGATCACTGCCAGCTTCACGCCTGCCTCGCGCAGCAGCGTGAGACCGAAGCCGTCGCGCACCGAAAACGCCTTCATCGCCTCGCCGCCCGGGCCGATGAACAGGCGCCCGTCGGTCAGCGTGCCGTCGACGTCGAGCGCCACCAGGCGCACGAGGGCCGCACGGCGCACCGCGTCCGACGTCGCGCGCATTCAGACGACCTTCGCCGTGAGCAGGTCGTGGATGTGCAGCGCTCCGAGGAGGCGGCGCTGGGCGTCGATGACCAGCAGCTGGCTGATCCGCCGCTCTTCCATGACCCGAACCGCCTCGGCCGCAAGGGCCTGGGCATCGATGGTCGCGGGCGTGCGGGTCATCACCTCGTCGATGACCAGGCCGCGAAGGTCGCGGCCCTGCTCGATGAGCCGGCGCAGGTCGCCGTCGGTGAAGATCCCGGCGAGGCGTCCCTCGCGGTCGACGATCGCCGTCATGCCCATGCGCTTGCGCGTGATCTCGAGGATTGCGTCGACGAGCCGGGCCCCGGTCGGCACCGTGGCGAGCGTGTCGCCCGATCGCATCACGTCGCCGACGCGCGTGAGCAGGCGCCGGCCCAGGGCTCCGCCCGGGTGCGACAGTGCGAAGTCCATCGGCCCGAAGCCGCGCGCATCGAGCAGCGCGACCGCCAGCGCGTCGCCCAGGGCCAGCGTCGCCGTCGTGCTGGCGGTGGGGGCGAGGTTGAGCGGGCAGGCCTCGCGGTCGACCGCGGCGTCGAGGTGCACGTCCGCCAGCCGCGCGAGCGGCGATTCGCGGTCGCCGGTGATCGCGATGAGGCGGGCCCCCTGGCGCTTGACTACCGGTACGATCTTCAGCAACTCGTCGGTGCTGCCCGAGTTCGAGAGCGCCACGAAGACGTCGTCGCGCGTCACCATGCCGAGGTCGCCGTGACTGGCCTCGGCCGGGTGCACGAAGAAGGCCGGCGTGCCGGTCGAGGCGAGCGTGGCCGCGATCTTGCGCGCGACGTGCCCCGACTTGCCGATGCCGCTGACCACGACGCGCCCGGTGCAGGAGAGAATCATCCGGCAGGCGTCGGCGAAGCTCGCGTCGATGCGTTCGGCAAGGCGCGCCACCGCTTCGGCCTCGATGCGCAGCACCTCGCGCGCCCGGTCGAGCAGTCGCTCCGGCGTCACGGCGGTCGGTTGGCTCATGGGCGCGAGTATATGACGACTGGCACGCTCGCCGGGCGCCGCAGCGCCCGGGCGTCGTCCCGGTTTAGAATCCCGGGTTCGACGGAAAACCAGACCTCTCACGGCAACCCCTCGATGCCAGAGTTCCTCACGCTGGACAGGGTCCGTTTCGGATACGGCAAGCGCGTCATCCTGAACGACATCTCGATGCGTTTCGAGCGCGGAAAGGTCGTCGCGCTGATCGGAGGCTCCGGCTCGGGCAAGACGACCATCCTGCGGCTGATCGGCGGACAACTGCGCCCGCAGCAGGGCACGGTCGTGTTCGACGGCCAGGACGTGCATCGCCTCGACCGCGACGGGCTCTATCGCCTGCGGCGACGCATGGGCATGCTCTACCAGTTCGGCGCCCTGTTCACCGACCTCACCGCGTTCGAGAACGTCGCCTTTCCGCTGCGCGAGCACACCGACCTGCCCGAGGACATGATCCGCGACCTGGTGCTGATGAAGCTCGAGGCGGTCGGCCTGCGCGGCGCGGCGCAGTTCCGCACTTCCGAGCTTTCGGGCGGCATGGCGCGGCGCGTGGCGCTGGCGCGGGCGATCGCGCTCGATCCGCCGCTCATCATGTACGACGAGCCGTTCGCGGGCCTCGACCCGGTCGCGCTGGCAACCGTCGCGCAGCTGATCCGCAGGCTCAACGACGCGCTCGACTGCGCGTCGATCGTGGTCTCGCACGACATCAAGGACGCCTTCGCCATCGCCGACCACGTCTTCCTGCTGGCCGGCGGCCGGATCGCCGCGCAGGGAACCCCCGACGAAATGAAGGCTTCGGACGACCCGAACGTGCGCCAGTTCCTCGAGGGCGACATCGACGGCCCGATCGCGTTCCACTTCCAGGCGAAACCGCTCGCCGAAGACCTCGGTCTGGGGGCCTGATGCGCGCGCTGCTCCTTCCGCTGCAGTGGCTGGTCGAATTCGTCGCCTCGGTCGGCAAGGGCGCGCGCTTCTTCGTGCACCTGTGCTGGCTGGGCGTGGCGGCGCTGCGCAGGCCGCGGCTGGTGATCGACCAGGTGCACTTCATCGGCAACTATTCGCTGTCGATCATCCTCGTGTCGGGTCTGCTGATCGGCTTCGTGCTCGGCCTGCAGGGCTACTACACGCTGCGGCGCTACGGCTCCGAAGAGGCGCTGGGCGTGCTGGTCACGCTGTCGCTGGTGCGCGAGCTCGGGCCCGTGGTGACTGCGTTGCTGTTCGCCGGTCGTGCGGGCACCTCGCTGACCGCCGAGGTCGGGCTGATGAAGGCGGGCGAGCAGATCGACGCAATGGAGATGATGGCCGTCGACCCGGTGGCGCGGGTGCTCGCGCCCCGTTTCGCGGCCGCGGTATTCTCGATGCCGCTGCTCGCGGCGCTGTTCTCGGCGCTCGGCGTGCTCGGCGGCTACCTGGTCGGCGTCGCGATGATCGGCGTCGACGCCGGCTCGTTCTGGTCGCAGATGCAGAGCGGCGTCGACTGGCTCGACGACGTCGGCAACGGGGTGGTGAAGAGCGTGGTGTTCGGCTTCACGGTCGCTTACGTCGCGCTCTTCGTCGGCTACAACGCGCAACCGACGCCCGAAGGGGTCGCGCGCGCAACCACCACCACCGTGGTCGCCGCTTCGCTGGCGATCCTCGGGCTGGATTTCATCATGACCGCGCTGATGTTCAACACGAACTGAACCTTCGACGCGGCGGGCTGGCACAAGGACATGGAGAGTTCTCGATGAAACGCACGGGAGTCGACCTGCTGGTCGGGTTGTTCGTGCTGCTCGGCTTCGGCGCGCTGGTGTTCCTCGCATTGCGCGCCGGCAACATGAGCAGCGCGGTCGGCCTGGGGCCCACGTACGAGACCACGGCCCGGTTCGACAACATCGGGGGCCTCAAGCCGCGCGCCGCGGTGCGCAGCGCAGGGGTCGTCGTCGGACGCGTCGCGGCGATCCGTTTCGACGACCAGGCGTACCAGGCGGAAGTCGTGCTGGCGCTCGACCAGCGCTACAAGTTCCCGAAGGACTCGTCGGCGAAGATCCTCACCTCGGGGTTGCTCGGCGAGCAGTACATCGGGCTCGATCCCGGCGGCGACACCGAGATGCTCGCCAGCGGCGACCGCATCACGATGACGCAATCGGCGGTCGTGCTCGAGAGCCTGATCGGGCAGTTCCTCTACGGCAAGGCTGCCGAGGGGGCCAGCAAGTGAGCAGGCCGGCCCGGGTCGTCCTCGCCGCGTGGCTCGCGCTCGCGTGGCTGCTCGGCGGCTGCGCGACGGCGGGAAGCCCCTCGGCCGCGCGCGACCCGCTCGAGCCGATGAACCGCGCGGTCTTCCAGTTCAACGATGCGGTCGATCGGGCGGTGCTCAAGCCGGTCGCGCAGGGCTATCAGGACTACATCCCCGAGAACCTTCGCATCGCGATCGGCAGCGTGTTCGGCAACGTTGCAGACCTCTGGACGGCGGTGAACCAGCTGCTACAGGGCAAGCCGGTCGAGGCGGTCTCCGATCTCTCGCGCTTCGTGCTGAACTCGACGCTCGGCCTGGCCGGCCTGGCCGACATCGCCACTCCGGCGGGCCTGGAGAAGCACCACGAGGACTTCGGCCAGACGCTCGGGGTGTGGGGCGTTCCGGCAGGGCCGTACCTGGTGCTGCCGCTGCTCGGCCCTTCGAGCCTTCGCGACGCGCCAGCGCGGATCGTCGACGCGCAGGGCGATCTCGTCCTCGCGATCGATTCCGCCGGCCAGCGCAACAACGCCTACCTGATGCGCACGATCGACACGCGCGCCCAGTTGCTGCGCGCCGAGCGCCTCGTCGAGGGCGCGGCGCTCGACCGCTATTCGTTCATTCGCGACGGGTACCTGCAGCGGCGCCGCAACCAGGTCTACGACGGCAATCCGCCGCCGTCGGACGAGGACGCGCCGGCCTACGACCCGGCGGACGACCCCGAGGCGCCGGCGGCGCCCGCCGGCACGCCGCCGCCGGCGCCGCCGTCCGCCCCCCAACCGAGCGGGAACCGATGATGATGATGAAGAAACTGCTGTGGGTTTGCCTCGGGCTGCTGCTCGCGCTGCCGGCGGCCGCCGCGGCGCCGGAGGCGCCGGACAAGCTGATCGAGCGGCTCAGCAACGAGATCCTCGATCGCATCAAGTCCGACACGGCGCTGCAGGCCGGCGACCCGAAGAAGCTCAACGAGCTGGTCGACTCGACCGTGATGCCGCACGTCGACTTCAGGCGCATGACCGCGCTGTCGGTCGGCCGCAACTGGCGCAGCGCGACGCCCGACCAGCAGAAGCAGCTGATGGACGAGTTCCGCGCACTGCTGATCCGCACGTATTCCGGGGCGCTGTCGTCGGTCGCCGACCAGAAGGTGCGGATGCGGCCGTTGCGGGCCAATCCGCAGGACACCGACGTGATCGTCCGCAGCGAAGTCCTGCAGCCGCGCGGCGAGCCGATCCAGCTCGACTACCGGATGATGAAGGCAGCGGACGGCTGGAAGATCTACGACGTCAACGTCCTCGGCGTCTGGCTGGTCGAGACCTACCGCACTCAGTTCGCGCAGGAAGTCAGCGCCGGCGGCATCGAAGGGCTGATCAAGAGCCTGAGCGAGAAGAACCGCCAGCCTGCCGCGAGCGGGAAGACGTGAGCGCCGGGCAACCAGCGGGTGCGCAGCCCGCGGCTCCGCCCCCCGCCGAACGCCTTCGAGCTGCGGGTGCGCTGGCATTGCCGCCCGAGGTCACGTTCGCCACTGCGCGGGCCGCCCTGGCCCAGGCGCTGCCGGCGCTCGACGCCGCGCGGCCGCTGTTCGACCTGTCCGCGTGCCGGCATTTCGACTCGTCGCTGATCGGTGTGCTGCTCGAGTTGTCACGGCGGGCGTCGGCCGCCGGGCGCCGCTGCACGTTCGTCGGGGCCTCGCCCAACCTGCACAAGCTCTCGGGCCTGTACGGCGTCGAGCACATGCTGTTCGACGAGCGCGACGCGCAGGGCCTTCCCGCGACCAGTCACGGCCGATGAGCGCCGCGATCGACGTGCGCTGCGTGGCCAAGCGCTACGGCAGCTTCGAGGCGCTGCGCGGCGTCTCGCTGTCGATCGGGCAGGGCGAGTTCTTCGGCCTGCTCGGACCCAACGGTGCCGGCAAGACCACGCTGATCTCGATCGTCGCGGGGCTCACCCGCGCGAGTTCGGGCGAGGTGTCGGTGATGGGCCACGACGTCGTGCGCGACTTCCGCGCCGCGCGACGCGCGCTCGGCGTCGTGCCGCAGGAACTGGTCTTCGACCCGTTCTTCACGGTGCGCGAGACGCTGCGAATCACCTCCGGCTACTACGGCATCCGGCGCAACGACGACTGGATCGACGAGGTGCTGGCCAACCTCGACCTCGCCTCGAAGGCCGAAGTCAACATGCGCGCGCTCTCCGGCGGCATGAAGCGCAGGGTGCTGGTGGCGCAGGCGCTGGTGCATCGCCCGCCGGTGATCGTGCTCGACGAGCCGACGGCGGGCGTGGACGTCGAGCTTCGCCAGACGCTGTGGCAGTTCATCCGCCGGCTCAATCGCGACGGCCACACGATCGTCCTCACGACGCACTACCTCGAAGAGGCGCAGGAGCTGTGCGACCGCATCGCGATGCTCAAGAACGGCACGGTGGTCGCGCTCGACCGCACGCGCTCGCTGCTGCACCGCTTCGCCGCGGGCCGGTTGCAGCTGCGCCTGGCCGGCGCGCCGCTGCCGGCGGCGCTCGAACCGCTGCGCATCGCGGAGCCGGGCGTCGTGGCGCCGCAGGCGATTCCGCAGGACGTGGGCGAGTCGAGGGTGAGCCTGCGCGTCGACGACTTCGGCGCGATCGAGCCGTTGCTGGCCGCGTTGCGCGAGGGCGGCTGCCGGATCGAGGAGATGGAACTGCTGCACACCGACCTCGAGGACGTCTTCGTCCAGGTCATGAAGGAGACGCGCTGAATGGACCCGGTTCGCGAGCGTCCCGACGCGGCGTTCTCGGTGCAGGGCTTCGCGACGCTGCTGCACAAGGAGGTGTTGCGCTTCGTCAAGGTGGGCGTGCAGACGATCGCGGCGCCGGTGCTCACCGCCATGCTGTACCTGCTGATCTTCTCTCACGTGCTCGAAGACCGCGTCCAGGTGTTCGAGGGGGTGCGTTACACGTCCTTCCTGCTGCCCGGCCTGGTGATGATGTCGGTGCTGCAGAACGCGTTCGCCAACAGTTCGTCGTCGCTGATCCAGAGCAAGATCACCGGCAACATCGTGTTCCTGCTGCTCGCGCCGCTTTCGCACCGCGAGATGTACGCGGCCTACGTGCTCGCCTCGATGATGCGCGGCATGGCGGTCGGCGCGGGCGTGTTCTTCGTCACCGCGTGGTTCGCGCACCTGTCGTTCGCGGCACCCGCCTGGATCCTCGCCTTCGCGCTGCTGGGCAGCGCGATTCTCGGTACAATGGGCCTGATCGCGGGGATCTGGGCCGAGAAATTCGACCAGATTGCGGCCTTCCAGAACTTCATCATCATGCCGCTCACGTTCCTGTCCGGCGTGTTCTATTCGGTGAAGTCGCTGCCCGGTTTCTGGCAGACGCTGTCGCACCTGAACCCGTTCTTCTACATGGTCGACGGGTTCCGTTACGGCTTCTTCGGGGTGTCCGACGTGCCTCCGGCCACGAGCCTCGCGGTCGTCGCCGCCACGCTCGCCGGCGTCAGCGCGATCGCGCTGCGGCTGCTGGCGAGCGGCTACCGGCTGCGGCACTGAGGCGGCCCGTTCGCACACCCGATCCATCCTCCAACCGACACCGTTTCGCCCGGATTGCGCCATGGTCACTCCCGAGAATCTCCGCAAGTTCATCGCCGACGGGCTCGATTGCGAGCATCTCGAGGTCAGCGGCGACGGACGGCACTTCGAGGCGCTGATCGTCTCGAAGCTGTTCGAGGGCAAGCGACTCGTGCAGCGCCACCAGCTCGTCTATGCGGCGCTCGGCGAGCGCATGCGCGAGGAGGTGCACGCGCTGTCGATGAACACGCTGACGCCCGAAGAGTTCGCCGACCGCGGCGGCGCATGAAGGCCCAGGCGGGGCCCGCGACGCGCGCGGTGGCCATCGCCGGGGGAGGCCGGATACATCCATGGACAAGCTGAGAATCGAGGGCGGCCTCGCGCTGCAAGGCGAAATCGCGGTGTCGGGCGCCAAGAACGCGGCGCTGCCGATCCTGTGCGCCGGCCTGCTCACCGCCGCGCCGTTCGCGCTGGGCAACGTGCCGCAGCTGCACGACGTCGCCACGGCGCTCAAGCTGCTGCGGCGGCTCGGCGTGACGGCCGAACGCGATGGCGATCGCGTCGTGCTCGACGCGGGCGGCGTCGCCTCGGTCGAGGCGCCGTACGAGCTCGTCAAGACGATGCGCGCGTCGATTCTCGTGCTGGGCCCGCTGCTCGCCCGCTTCGGCGAGGCGCGCGTGTCGCTGCCGGGCGGGTGCGCGATCGGCCAGCGCCCGGTCGACCAGCACATCAAGGGCCTGCAGGCGATGGGCGCGCAGATCTCGATCGAGCACGGCTACGTGGTCGCGAAGGCCAGCCGCCTGAAGGGCGCGCGCATCGTCACCGACATGGTCACGGTGACCGGTACCGAGAACCTGATGATGGCCGCCACGCTGGCCGACGGCGAGACGGTCATCGAGAACGCCGCGCGCGAGCCCGAGGTCGTCGACCTGGCCGCGGCGCTCGTGGCGATGGGCGCGCGCATCGAGGGCGCGGGCACCGACCGCATTGCGGTGCACGGCGTGCGGCGGCTCGACGGCGGCGAGCACCGCGTGATGGCCGACCGGATCGAGGCGGGCACTTTCCTGTGCGCGGCTGCGGCGACCGGGGGCGACATCACGCTCACGCACGCGCAGCCCGGGACGATGGACGCGACGCTGGACAAGCTGCGCGAGGCCGGCGCGTCGATCGAGACGGGGGCCGACCGGATCCGCCTGTCGATGAAGCGGCGACCCCGTGCGGTGAACGTTCGCACTGCGCCGTATCCGGCTTTCGCCACCGACATGCAGGCCCAGTTCATGGCCGTCAACTGCATCGCCGAGGGCACCGGCGTCATCACCGAGACCATTTTCGAGAACCGCTTCATGCACGTGCTCGAGATGCAGCGGCTCGGCGCGGACATCACGATCGAGGGAAACACCGCGATCGTGCGCGGCGTGCCGAAGCTCTCCGGTGCCACGGTGATGGCCACCGACCTGCGCGCCTCGGCGAGCCTGGTCATCGCCGGGCTGGTCGCCGAA
>JAHBZV010000140.1 GCA_019635275.1 Burkholderiaceae bacterium
GGAAACTCGACCTGTTCCAGGAGGTCGGGGCCCGCTGCGAGGCGCAGCAGGCGGCCGATCCGAAGAACCCCAACGCCTACTACCACTACGCCTACGCGATCGGCCGCTACGGCCAGGGCATCTCGGTGGCCAAGGCGCTCGCGCAGGGCCTCGGAGGCAAGGTGCGCGACGCGCTGACGCAGGCGATCAAGCTCGCGCCGAAGCACGCGGATGCGCACATCGCGCTCGGCGCCTTCCATGCCGAGGTGATCGACAAGGTCGGCGCGATGATCGGCGGCATGACCTACGGCGCCAAGCGCGACGAAGGGCTTCGGCTTTTCCGCAAGGCGCTCGAGCTCAACCCCGACTCGGCGATCGCCCGGGTCGAGTACGCCAACGGACTGGTGATGCTCGAAGGCAAGAAGGCGCTGAAGGAGGCCGAGGCGCTCTATGCCGAGGCCGCCGCATTCGACGCGATGGACGCGATGGAGCGGCTCGACGTCGAGATGGCGCGCAGCGAGCTCGAATAGCCGCCCCCCATGAACCTGCATCGCATGCTGCGACAGCGCGCCGACGAAGGCCGGCCGCTGCGCATCGGGCTGATCGGGGCCGGCAAGTTCGGCTCGATGTACCTGTCGCAGGCGCGCCGCACGCCCGGCGTCCATCTGGTCGGCGTCGCCGACCTCGCTCCGCAGCGGGCGAAGTCTGCGCTGCTGCGGGTCGGCTGGCCGGCGGCGGCGCTGGGCGCCCGCTCGCTGGCCGAGGCGGCCCGCAAGGGCACGACCCGGCTGCTCGACGACGCGCAGGCGCTGATCGCGGCGCCTGAGGTCGAGATCGTCATCGACGCGACCGGCAGTCCGTCGGCGGGAATCGCCCACGTGCTCGCCTGCTGCCGGCACGGCAAGTACGTCGTCATGGTGAACGTCGAGGCCGACGCGCTGGCGGGGCCGCTGCTCGCGCGCCGCGCGCGCGAAGCGGGCATCGTCTACTCGCTCGCCTATGGCGACCAGCCGGCACTGATCTGCGAGATGGTCGACTGGGCGCGCGCCGCAGGCTTCGAGGTCGTCGCCGCCGGCAAGGGCACGAAGTACCTGCCCGAGTACCACCGCTCGACGCCGGACACCGTCTGGCCCTACTACGGCCTCAGCGCCGAGGACGCGAAGCTCGGCGGCATGAACGCCCAGATGTTCAACTCGTTCCTCGACGGCACGAAATCGGCGATCGAGATGGCCGCGGTCGCCAATGCCACCGGCCTGCGGCCGGCCGCCACGGGGCTGGCCTTCCCGCCGTGCGGCGTCGACGACCTGGCGCAGGTGCTGTGCCCGCGCGAGGACGGCGGACAGCTGCAGCATCGCGGCCAGGTGGAGGTGGTCTCGAGCGTCGAGCGCGACGGCCGACCGGTGTTCCGCGACCTGCGCTGGGGCGTGTACGTGACGTTCGCCGGCGATTCCGACTACGTGCGCCGGTGTTTTCGCGAATACGGCCTGGTCACCGACCGAAGCGGCAACTTCACGGCGATGTACAAGCCGTACCACCTGATCGGGCTCGAGCTCGGCATCAGCGTGGCGTCGGTCGGGCTGCGTCGCGAGCCCACCGGCGCGGCCGATGCCTGGCACGGCGACGTGGTCGCGACCGCCAAGCGCGACCTGGAAGCCGGCGAGACGCTCGACGGGGAAGGCGGCTTTACCGTCTACGGAAGGCTGATGCCTTCGGCCGACTCGTTGGCGATCGGCGGCCTGCCGCTCGGCCTCGCGCACCACGTACGGCTGAAGAAGCGCGTGCCGGCCGGGCAGCCGGTGCGCTGGAGCGACGTGCGCATCGACGCGAAGGACGCGGCGGTGGCCTTTCGCCGCGAGATGGAGCGCGCGTTCGGAGCATCCGGCGTCAGCCGTCGTCGCTGACCTGCTCGACCTGCTGGCACTCGTAGAAGATCCGCGCCGTGCAGCGCCGGCAGATTTCGGGGTCGAGCCGCGTGAAGATGTCGGCGATGGCGACGCTCTTGCTGGCGAACACGCGTCCGGGACCGATCGCGCCGATCGCGTCGCCGCGCGCGAGGAACTCCTCGACCTGCGGGCGCAAACCGTACAGATAGAGCGCGCCGCCGTCGGCGACCCGGCGTTTGGCCTCCGAGACCAGCAGGTCGGCGCCTGCGACGTCGACGAAATTGACGTTGCGGGCCACCAGCAGAAAGTGCTTCTGCGCGGGAGCGAACTCGCGCAGCGTGTCGAAGTGCGTGGCGACGTGGTTGACCGCGCCGAAGTAGATCGAACCTTCGACGCTCATGATCTTCAGCTGCGGGCACTCGCGCCGGTCGGCCTCGACCTGGACCAGCGCCCGCTCGGAAGTGCGGCCGTCGGGAACCAGGCTGTGCATCGTCGGCCGCGAA
>JAHBZV010000141.1 GCA_019635275.1 Burkholderiaceae bacterium
GCCGGAGGCGCGCGCGAAGGTCCTGCCGTTCATCGTCGAGTGGTGCACCTGGCGCGCGAAGGCGTTCAGCGGCGCCGACGTGATGTCGGCGTATTCGCAGGTGCAGGCGATGCGCGAGGCGGCGGTGCGTGCCACGGCCGACTTCGACTACGTGCTGTCGCCGACCTCGCCGATCCTGCCCTACGACGCGCAGTCCGCGTGCCCGGGCGACGATCCGCACGACGCGCTGCCGCATATCGCCTTCACGGTCGCGTGGAACATGAGCGAGCAGCCGGCCGCGTCGATCAACTGGGACTTCACCGACGACGGATTGCCGATCGGCGTGCAACTGATCGGGCGCCGGTTCGACGACCTCGGCGTGATGCGCCTCGCGCGCCTGGTCGAGCAGGTGAGGCCGCGGCAGCGGCCCTGGCCGCAGCCCGCGCAGGACTGACGGCGGCGAAGCTCAGCGGATCGGGATCATCACCACATCGCGATACGGCTGGCGCTGCGCCAGCCGGTCGTACCACGCGCGCAGCGCCGGGAGGTCGGGCCGCTCGATCGGCAGCGTGAACCAGCGATACGCGTTGACGCCGATGCAGACGTCGGCGAGCGTCGGCGCGTCGCCGCACAGGAACGCGCGGGCGGCCAGCTGCGCGTCGGCGATGCGCAGCACCGTCGCGGTCTTGCGCACGCTCTCGGCGATCACGGCCGCATCGCGCTGCTCCGGCGGCGTGCGCACCAGCTGCCAGAACGCGTTGAACAGCGCCGGGCCGAAGGTGGTCGACGACCAGTCCATCCACTGCTCGACCTGTGCTCGCGCGCGCGGCTCGACCGGGTACCACCCGTGAGCGCCGTGGCGATTGGCGAGGTAGCGAAGGATCGTGTTCGACTCCCACAGCACGAAGTCGTCGTCCTCGATCGTCGGCACCAGGCCGTTGGGGTTCAGTGCCAGGTAGGCCGGCTCCTGCGTGCGCCCGAACGGGCCACCCGCGTCGATCCGCTCGTACGGCAGCGCGAGCTCGGCGCACAGCCACATCACCTTCTGCACGTTCGACGAGGTCGTGCGCCCCCAGAGTCTGAGCATTCGCGAATCCCCTTCAGGCCGGCGCCGGCGTGCGGCACTTCGACAGGCTCATGCCGCGCAGGCTCATCACGGTGTCGCCCTGCTGGTTGATCATCTCCTGCTGCACCTGGACGATGCCGCGGTCGGGCTTGCTCTGCGAGCGCTTCGTGTCGACGATCGTGACGCGCACGTGCAGTCGGTCGCCGGGACGCACCGGCCTGGACCAGCGCACCTCGTCGACGCCGGGAGATCCCATGCTCGAGGCCGGTGCAATGAAGTGGTCGACGAGCAGGCGCATCATGATGCTGCCGGTCATCCAGCCGCTCGCGATCAGCCCGCCGTAGATCGACTCGGCTGCGGCCTTCCTGTCGACGTGAAAGGGCTGCGGATCGTAGCGCCGGGCGAATTCGACGATTTCTTCCTCGGTCACGAGGTAGTCGCCGAACTCGATCACCTCCCCGGGCCGGAAGTCTTCGAAATAGCGCTCCTTGTAGGGCACGGTCATGAATGGCGCTCCGCAGTGGCCGTCGGGTTCGTCAGCGCACTAGAATAGCCGAGAACGACCGAGGTTTCGCCGCCGCACCCACCATGCCGAACCGCTGTCCGACCGATGACGCGAACCAGCCATCCGACGCGGGGGTGCGCATCGACAAGTGGCTGTGGGCGGCGCGCTTCTTCAAGACGCGCAGCCTGGCGCAGCAGGCGATCGACAGGGGCCGCGTGCTCGTCGACGGCGAGCGGGTCAAGCTGGCCCGGCCGGTGCGGATCGGCGACGAGCTCAGCGTGCGCATCGACGACGTCGAGCGCACCGTGCGCGTGCTCGGCTTGAGCGACGCGCGAGGGCCCGCGCCGGTGGCGCAGGCGCTCTATCGCGAGTCCGACGAGTCGATCGCGCGTCGCACCGAGCGCCGGGAGGCGCGGCGCCTGCATGTCGAGCCGGCTGCGGCGATCGAGGGCGGGCGGCCGACCAAGCGCGACCGGCGCCGCCTCGGACGCTTCGGGCCGGGCGAACCCTAGCCTGCGGGCGGCTCGTGCATGCCGTGGCTGAGCAGGTAGGTGATGCCGCTCGAGCACGCGAACAGCGCCCAGAACAGGAAGAACCCGACCGTGTAGGCGGCTTCGCGGCTGTCGGCCAGGTGCAGGCCGACGATGACCAACTCTTGCGGGTCGACCATCGAGAACAGCACGCCTTCGGCGACGATCGCCATCAGGAAAGCGGGCCAGAGCACCTGCATCATGAAGCGGCCGAGCCTTCGGCTGCCGATCGGCGGCCGATCGTCGTCCATCGCTTCCTCCCCTCGTGTCGGCG
>JAHBZV010000142.1 GCA_019635275.1 Burkholderiaceae bacterium
TGGCGGCGGCTACTACCACTACTCGTACTCGGTCGTGCGCGGCTGTGATCGCATCGTCCCGGTCGACGTCTACGTGCCGGGTTGTCCGCCCACCGCCGAGGCGCTCATCTACGGCGTGATGCAGCTGCAGTCCAAGATCCGCCGCACCAGCACGATCGCGCGCTAGCGCGCACGTCGACCCGCCGCGCAGCCCGCACCGAACAGCGTCCACCACCCTGACATGTCCCCGTCCCCGACCACGCCGGCTACCCGGCTCGAAACCCTCGAGGCCGCGTTGCGCGCCTCGCTCGGCGACACATTGCGCTCGCTCGTCGTCCGCCTCGGCGAGATCACCGTCGTGGTCGACGCCGGATCGCAGGTCGCCGCTGCAACCCGCCTGCGCGACGACCCCGCGCTGCGCTTCGACACGCTGATCGACCTCTGCGGCGTCGACTATCGCGACTACGGCGGCGGCTGGAGCGGGCCGCGCTTCGCCGTGGTGATGCACCTGCTCTCGGTCGCGCACAACTGGCGGGTGCGCGTGCGCAGCTTCTGCGCCGACGACGAGATGCCGGTCATCGAGTCGGTCACCGGTGTCTGGCCCGCTGCGGGCTGGTTCGAGCGCGAAGCCTTCGACCTGTTCGGCATCGTCTTCGAAGGCCACGCCGACCTGCGCCGCATCCTGACCGATTACGGCTTTATCGGCCATCCGTTCCGCAAGGACTTCCCGATCTCGGGCCACGTCGAGATGCGCTACGACCCGGAGCAGAAGCGCGTGGTCTACCAGCCGGTGACGATCGAGCCGCGCGAGATCGTTCCGCGCGTGATCCGCGACGAGCGGTACGGGGCGGAGCGGCCGGACGTGGGGCTCGGGGGGCAGAAGTGATGACTGCCGCGGGATGCGCGAATGGCTGACATCAAGAACTACACGCTCAATTTTGGCTTCGGCCGGCCGGCTTTGCCGGCCTTGACCTGCGCTTCGCGCAGGTCAGCCTTCGCCGAAGTTGAGCGCAGTCCGCTGACTGCCTCGGGTCGTGCGTATGGCTGACATCAAGAACTACACGCTCAACTTTGGCCCCCAGCACCCGGCGGCGCACGGGGTGCTGCGGCTGGTGCTGGAACTCGACGGCGAGGTCGTCGAGCGCGCCGACCCGCACATCGGGCTGCTGCACCGGGCCACCGAGAAGCTCGCCGAGACGCGCACGTTCCTGCAGAGCGTGCCGTACATGGATCGCCTCGACTACGTGTCGATGATGTGCAACGAGCACGCGTACGTGATGGCGATCGAGAAGCTGCTCGGCATCGAGCCGCCGCTTCGCGCGCAGTACATCCGCGTGATGTTCGACGAGATCACGCGCATCCTGAACCACCTGCTGTGGATCGGCGCGCACGGACTCGACGTGGGCGCGATGGCGGTGTTCCTCTACGCGTTCCGCGAGCGCGAGGACCTGATGGACGTCTACGAGGCGGTGTCGGGCGCGCGGATGCACGCGGCCTACTACCGCCCGGGCGGCGTCTATCGCGACCTGCCCGACGCGATGCCGAAGTACCGTGCGTCGAAGCTGCGCAACGCGCAGGCGATGGAGGAGCTCAACCGAGACCGCCAGGGCTCGGTGCTCGACTTCATCGAGGCGTTCACCAACCGCTTCCCCGGCTACGTCGACGAGTACGAGACGCTGCTCACCGACAACCGCATCTGGAAGCAACGGCTGGTCGGCGTCGGCGTGGTCGATCCCGACCGCGCCAAGGCGCTCGGCTTCACCGGCCCGATGCTGCGCGGCTCGGGCGTCGAGTGGGACCTGCGCAAGACGCAGCCGTACGAGGTCTACGACCTGCTCGACTTCGACATCCCGGTCGGGCGTAACGGCGACAGCTACGACCGCTACCTGGTGCGCGTCGAGGAGATGCGCCAGAGCAACCGGATCATCCGGCAGTGCGTCGAGTGGTTGCGCAACAACCCGGGCCCGGTCATCGTCGACAACTACAAGGTGGCGCCGCCTTCGCGCGTCGACATGAAGTCGAACATGGAAGAGCTGATCCACCACTTCAAGCTGTTCTCCGAGGGCATGCACGTGCCCGAGGGCGAGGCCTACGCCGCGGTCGAGCACCCGAAGGGCGAGTTCGGCATCTACCTGGTGTCCGACGGTGCGAACAAGCCGTACCGCCTGAAGATCCGCGCGCCGGGCTTCGCCCACCTGCAGGCGATGGACGAGCTCGCACGCGGCCACATGCTGGCCGACGTGACCACGCTGATGGGCACGCTCGACATCGTGTTCGGCGAGATCGACCGCTGAAGGCGCGAGCCCGAACAGCCCGGAAACCACCCCACGACACCGACCCATGAGCGCCGTGCCCCAGCCCCAGCGAA
>JAHBZV010000143.1 GCA_019635275.1 Burkholderiaceae bacterium
ATCGTGGGTTCGGCCAGGCGGGCCTGCCAGTACGGGTTGTACAGGCTCGCGTACTCGATGCGGTCGGGCGCACCGGGTGGCCGGCGGAAGTAGACCTCGCCGACCGACATGGCCCACAGACGATTGCCCGCGAAGCGCTCGAACAGGCGCAGCCGTCCGGTGCCGACGTTCAGCGCATTGGCGGTCCGCACGTCGCGGCCCTCGCTGCGCGCCAGCACGACGACCTGCGTGACCGGGAAGCGCGGGTCGGCGAGCGCGCCGTAGTCGAGTTCGCGCACGCGCTCGATGCCGCTGTAGCGCTCGAACCCGATGTAGCCGTGACCGGGCATCGACGCGGCGGCCAGCCACGTGGCGGCGCCGTTGTCCCAGGTGCGCCCCGGATTGCCCAGCACGGCGTTCAGCGGCGCGCTGTCTGTGGCCTCGGCGCTGCCCCAGCCGACCGGCAGCCACTCGCGCTGCCGGCAGCTCGAGAAAAACCATCCGCTGCGCCGGTAGTCGTGGATCGACGCGGTGTCCACGGCCTGCCAGCGCTCGAGGTCCGGCGACATCTCGGTGCCGCCGCGCTTGCGCCAATAGCGGAACCAGCGGCTGAAGCTGGTCGTGGTGCCGAAGCACGACGACGGCAGCAGCACCAGCCGCAGGTCGTCACGCCGCGGCCCCTTCACGAACGGATCGAGCGAGTCGTTCACGACGCCTTGCAGGCGCCGGCGGTCGTCGTCGCTCGCGTAGCGGCGCGTGAACCGACCATAGGCGCCCGAGTCGCCCAGCGCGAACGCGAAGAACCCGGGGTCGTTGGCGCGCGCCACTTCGTTGGCCACTGCGCCCATTCCGAACGTGTCGGCCGCCAGCTGCAGCGCCTCCTGACTGCGCTGCAGCAGCGACTTGTAGCCGGTGCCGGGCGCTGCGCGCGCTTCGATCTCGTCGGCGGCGGTGCGCTCGGTGAGGTCGCGCGCCGTGGAGGCCACCGACGCCGCGGCCGACAGCACCGGCGCCGCCGGCGGCCAGGCCGCGGCGAGCACGCGGGCGTTGTCGGTGAAGCGCTCGAAGTATTTCGCCCACGAGGTGAGCGTGACCGCCTGCGCAACCGCCACCTCCTGGGCGACGATCGCGCGGTTGGCATAAGCGTGGAAGTTCAGGACGCGGGCACGCCAGACGGCGGCGCTGTACGCCGCCGCGTCGGCGGCGTTGTTCAGCCGCTGCTTCGAAGCCGACACCTGCCCGGTGCCGAACATGAAGAACAGCCCGAGCAGCCCGGCGAACATCAGCACGAGCGCGAGCACCAGGGCCTGGCCTCGCTGCCCGCGCAGTGAACGAACGGCTTCCATCGCAGCGGCTCCGTGTGACGGACGTGGCGGCCCGGTGTCGCGCTAGCGGTTGTTGGCGTCGTAGTTGTCGAGCCCCTTGCGCACGTTGGCGTTGGTCGACGCGGTGGTCGCATTGGTCTGCGCATTGCCGATCGCCGTCGACGCGGTTTGGCCCGAGACTTCGAGCGCGAGGCCCGCGGTCTGATTGCGGATCGTCTGGCCGAACAGCGTGTAGACGCCAATGGCGGCCACCGCGATCAGTGCAACGACGATGATGTATTCGGTCATGCCCTGGCCAGCCAGGCGGCGGGCCTTGCCCGGCCGTGCAGGACGGGCGGCAGCATCGAAGCGAAGCGTGCGGTTTGCGTTCATGTCGATCTCCTGTGCAAGTGACGAGAGGCGCACGGAGATTTATAGGCGCGAGCACGCGCCGCGAACATTCGACGCAGTGCCTATCCCTTCGGCCGAGCCCGGACGATCTTGCGACCGCTTGCGTCGCACAGCGGTGGCTACCAAAGAAAAAGGCCGGCTCATCGCCGGCCTTTCGAGACCGCGAAGGCGGCCGCCTCGCAGCGGCCCCCCTCGCCGAGGGTCAGCCGATCAGGCAGCCTTCTTCGCGCCCGTCTTCGCGTCGAAGAACTGCGCGTCTTCGGTCGAGCCCTTGAGCGCCGCGGTCGACGCCTCGCGCTCGACGGTGGTGGTCACCGCGTCGAAGTATCCGGTACCGACCTCGCGCTGGTGCTTGACCGCGGTAAACCCGCGCTCGGCCGCCGCGAACTCGGCTTCCTGCAACTCGACGAACGCGCTCATCTGCTTGCGCGCATAACCATGCGCCAGGTTGAACATGCTGTAGTTCAGCGCGTGGAAGCCGGCCAGCGTGATGAACTGGAACTTGTAGCCCATCGCGCCCAGCTCGCGCTGGAACTTCGCGATCGTGTCCTCGTCGAGGTTCTTCTTCCAGTTGAACGACGGCGAGCAGTTGTA
>JAHBZV010000144.1 GCA_019635275.1 Burkholderiaceae bacterium
TCAGCCGCGCACCAACCGGCACGAGGACCTCGCGCCGGACACGGCGATTCTCGAGGACCTGCTTCCCGACGACGACTTCGTCGAATCGCGGCCGGCGCCGGCGCGTGCGAGTCCCTCGTCGCCGGGTGCCGGTACGTCGGCGCCTCACGACGCACGGCCTGTTGCTCCCGCGCACGCGGACTTCGCTGCGCCCCCGATGGCGGCGCCCGTGCCGAAGGCCCCCGTCACCGTGTCGGATCGCTCCGACGCCCCCGCGGCGCCCGCGCGCCCGCGCGACCGCTTCCAGATCCCGGTGATCGGCGCGATGCCGTTTCGCAAGCAGCTCGAAGTCTGGCTGCCGTTGCTGTTCGTTGCGGTGCTGATCTCGTTCCTCTTCCTGTGGGTGGACTCGCGGCAGGCGAGCGACGCCACGCGATGGCTGCAGCAGATCGGCGATGCGCTCACGCACTCGCAACGCGTCGCCAAGGCGGCGCCGCAGGCGATCGCCGGCGACCCTGATGCGTTCATGCAGCTGCGCGAAAGCCGCGACATCGTCAACCGATCGATCACCCAGCTCGCGGAGGGCGGAGACACCGGCCGCGGGGTTCCCAGCGAGATGTTGTCCGACATCCAGAAGCTGCAGCAGGCGTGGTCGGCGTCGAGCGACGCGGCGCAGGTGATCGGCTACCAGAGCGCGCTTCTGCAGTCGCTGGGTGCGATGCGTCGCGAGGTGATCCGCGTCAACCCGCAGATGCTCGAGGCCGCCCAGGCGGTGGCTGCGAGCAAGCTGCAGGCCGGCGCGTCGAACCGCGAAGTCGCCGCCGCGGGCGAGCTGGTGATGCTCACCCAGCGCATCGCCAAGGACGTGAACGAACTGGTGTTCTCGGGAATGTCGGACAACACGACCGAGGCGAGCCTGCGCCAGTCGGTGACGAGCTTCCGCGATCTCACCGACAGCCTGCTCTCGGGCAACGACCGGATGCGCATTCCGGCTGCCGCCGACCCGGAAGCCCGGCGCGCGCTGGGCGAGCTGAAGAAGATGATGGCCGGCATCGACCAGTCGCTCGCCGGGATCCTGTCGAGCCTGCCGCGGCTGCAGCAGGCCAAGCAGGCCGAGCGGAAGATCTTCGGCGACAGCGAGACGGTGCGCGCGCAACTCGAGGGCGTGCGCGGCAAGCTGCAGGTCAACGAATCGGGACGGGTCTGGAACCTGGCGATTGCCGCCATGTTCGGCGTCGTGGCGCTGGTGTCCGTCTACGGCCTGTTCCGCGCGTTCCTGTCCGACAGCGAGCATCGCGCCGAGGACGCCGAGCGGCAGCAGGCGGTCGCCCAGCGACTCGAGCAGGATGCCAAGCGCACCAACGACCAGAACCAGGCGGCGATCCTGCGGCTGATGAACGAACTGCAGGAGGTGGCCGACGGCGACCTCACGGTGCAGGCGACGGTCTCGGAGGACATCACGGGCGCGATCGCCGACTCGGTGAACTACACGGTCGAGGAGCTTCGCAACCTGGTCGCGCGGATCAACACGACGGCAGAGCTGGTCAACGAGGCGTCGTCGAAGGCGCAGATGACGGCTTCGAGCCTGCAGGCGGCGAGCGAGCAGCAATCGCGCGAGATCCGCGAGACCGGCGAGGCGGTGCTGCGCATGGCGCACCAGATCAACGACGTGTCGGCGCGCGCGGCGGAGTCGGTCAAGGTCGCACACCAGTCGCTGGGCGCCTCGGAGGAGGGCTCTCGCGCGGTGAACAACGCGATCAGCGGCATGAACGGCATCCGCGACCAGATCCAGGACACCGCCAAGCGCATCAAGCGGCTGGGCGAATCCTCGCAGGAGATCGGCGAGATCGTCGAGCTGATCTCGGACATCACCGAGCAGACCAACGTGCTGGCGCTGAACGCCGCGATCCAGGCCGCGTCGGCCGGCGAGGCGGGCCGCGGCTTCACCATCGTCGCCGAGGAGGTGCAGCGGCTGGCCGAGCGCTCGGCCGAGGCGACCAAGCAGATTTCCGCGCTGATTCGCACGATCCAGACCGACACCGCCGACGCGGTGGCGGCCATGGAGCGCAGCACGCAGGGGGTGGTCGAGGGTACGCGCCTGTCCGACGAGGCGGGGCGCGCGCTGGGCGAGATCGGCCGGGTGTCGACGACGCTGGCCGAGCTGATCGACGACTTCTCGAGCACGACGTCGCGCCAGGCGGCATCGGCCGGCACGGTTGCGCAGTCCATCCAGCGCATCCTGCTGGTGACCGAGCAGACCAGCGAGGGCACGCTGCAGACGGCCGGGTCGATC
>JAHBZV010000145.1 GCA_019635275.1 Burkholderiaceae bacterium
CCCCTGCTGCAGCAGCACCGCCATCGCCGCCGTCGACGCGACGATCCCCTTGCTGCCCATGCCGGCCTCGGTGAGACCGAGGTGCAGCGGCCAGTCGCATCGCGCGGCGAGATCGCGATAGACGGCAATGAGGTCCTGCACGCTCGAGACCTTCGCCGACAGGCAGATCGCGTCGCCGGACAGGCCGAGTTGCTCGGCCCGGCGCGCGCTGTCGATCGCCGAGGCGACCAGCGCCTCGCGCATCACCTCGCGCGCGTCCCATGGCTGCGCACGCGCCGCGTTCTCGTCCATCAGCCGCGCGAGCAGCCCCTGGTCGAGGCTGCCCCAGTTCACGCCGATGCGCACCGGCTTGCCGTGGCGGCACGCGACCTCGATCATCTGCGCGAAATTGTCGTCGCGCGTGCGGCCGGTGCCGACGTTGCCCGGATTGATCCGGTACTTCGACAGCGCCTGCGCGCAGTCGGGAAACTGCGCGAGCAGCTTGTGCCCGTTGTAGTGGAAGTCGCCGACCAGCGGGACGTCGATGCCCATCCGGTCGAGGCGATCGCGCACGGCCGGCACCGCGGCGGCCGCGGCCGGCGTGTTCACCGTGATGCGCACCAGTTCGGAACCGGCGCGCGCCAGCGCCCTCACCTGCGCGGCCGTCGCCGGCGCGTCCGCGGTGTCGGTGTTGGTCATCGACTGCACGACCACCGGGGCGCCGCCCCCGACGCGCACGCTGCGCGCGCCCCATTCGACCCGCATGGCGCGCGACGCGCGGCGCGGTGCCGGTCCCGCAGGCATCGGCAGGCAGGGATCGCGCATCGCTTCAGTCGATCTTCAGGCGCGCAACGCCCTGGCGCGCGATCGCGCCGAGGTCGATCTCGCGCCCATCGTGCTCGAGCCGCACGTGGGCGGCATTGCCGATCACGAGCGAGTAAGGCTTGCGCCCCGCGATTTCCCGCGCGCTACCTGCGGGCTGGGTTCCGTGGAGCAGGAGCTTGCCGTCCGCGTCGCGCACCTCGACCCACGACTCGCGCTCGAAGCGCAAGCGCAGCGGCACGCCGGCGCCCGTCGCTGGCACGCCGGCCGCCGTGGCAGCGGCGTCGGAAGGCGGCGACGGCGCAGAGGCGGAAGCTGCCCCATCCGGCGACGAACGAGCGGGCGAAGACGTCGGCGACGGCGCAGTCGCCGCCCCCGTCGAAGCGGGCGCCGTCGGCGACGCAGCCGCCCCCGTCGAAGCGGGCGCCGCCGACGGCAAGGGATCGGTCGACGACGAAGGCGGGTTCGGCGCGGAAGGCGCGGCGCCGGGTGTGGCGGGCGGCTTCAGCGGCACGGTCTCGATGGCACGCCCCGGCCCGCCAGCGCCGGTGGGACCCCCTTCGAGCACGCGCGACCACTCGGCCCCGCGCCCGAAGTACATCGCGATCGCGATCACGCCGAGGATGCCGAGCAGGATCCAGGTGAGACGGCTGCCCGAGCCGCCGTTGTCGAACCCGAGCGCACCGTGCCTGGGAAGCGGCGCGTCGAGCGATGCGGAGGGCCGCAGCTCGGCCGCCCGAACCGCGCCCCCGATCGACGAGATCAGCGGCTCGACGTCGGACTGCAGCGCCTTGCCGTACGCGCGCAGCGCGCCGCGCACGAACGCCTGCCCGGGCAGCGCGCCCCAGTCGCCGCGCTCGATCGCCTCGATCTGCTTCGCACCCATTCCGAGCTTGGAGGCGAGATCGGCGACCGACCAGCCTCGCGCCTCGCGCGCGGCGGCGAGTTGCGCGGCGGTTTCGATCGTCGGGGCCGGTGCCTGAGCCGCAACGGCCGCGGCGCCCCCGCTCCCGGGCGCCGGACGCGCCGACCCCTCGGCGCCGGCGGCGTCGGGGGTGAGGTCGGTCTGGCTCGGGTCGGACATGGCGTCAGTCGCCGAACTTGCCTGCGGCGAGCAACCCGGCCTCGGGCGACGTCGGGAAGCGCCGCTTCAGCTGCGCGCCGAGACTCGCTTCGCCGTCGCGGTCGCCCCGTGCCCGCGCGACCCTCAGCGCGAGCCACAGCGTCTGCGCGGACGGCTCGTAGGTGGTCAGCAACCGCTTCGAGTAGAAGTGCGCGCGCTCGAGGTCGCGGCGCTTCAGGTAGAGCTCGCTCAGGTTGAACATCGCGACCGCGTTCGACGGATCGACCTGGAAGGCGCGCTGGAAATAGCCCTCGGCCGCCGCCTCGTCGCCGATCCGCATCGAA
>JAHBZV010000146.1 GCA_019635275.1 Burkholderiaceae bacterium
GGCGGCCGGCTGCACCGGTTGCCACGGCGCCGACGGCAAGGGCAATCCGGCGCTGGGCGCGCCCAACCTCACCGACAAGACCTGGCTGTACGGCGGCGGCATCGCGACGATCGCGGAGACGATCAACAAGGGCCGCTCGAACCAGATGCCGGCGTTCGGCGAGATGCTCGGCAAGGGCAAGGTGCACCTGCTGGCCGCCTACGTCTGGGGCCTGTCCAACCGGCCCGAGGGTCAGGGCGCACCCCGTTGAGCTCTCCCGCGCCTTCCCCCCAGGGCGCCGGCTCCGAAGTCGAGGTCGCGCTCTACGAAGTCCGGCGCAAGATCTACCCGCGCGCAGTCACGGGCTTGTTCGCCGGCTGGCGGTGGGCGCTGGTCTGGTTCACGCAGCTGATCTTCTACGGGCTGCCCTGGCTCGAGTGGGGCAACCGCCCGGCGGTGCTGTTCGACCTCGACGCACGGCGCTTCTACCTGTTCGGCGTCGTCCTCTATCCGCAGGACTTCATCTACCTGACCGGGCTGCTGGTGATCTCGGCGCTCGGCCTGTTCCTGTTCACCGCGGTGGCGGGCCGGCTGTGGTGCGGCTACGCGTGCCCGCAGACGGTCTACACCGAGATCTTCATGTGGATCGAGCGGCGCATCGAGGGCGACCGCGCGCAGCGCATGAAGCTCGACCGCTCGCCGCTGAGCCCGTCGAAGTTCGCGCGCAAGGGCGCCAAGCACGCCCTGTGGATCGCGGTGGCGCTGTGGACCGGCATCACCTTCGTCGGCTACTTCACGCCGATCCGCGAGTTGCTGGGCGCGCTGCTGACGATGTCCACCGGCCCGTGGCAGACCTTCTGGGTGCTGTTCTACGGTTTCGCCACCTGGGGCAACGCGGGCTTCATGCGCGAGCAGGTCTGCAAGTACATGTGCCCCTACGCGCGCTTCCAGAGCGCGATGTTCGACAAGGACACTCTGATCATCACCTACGACCCCGAGCGCGGCGAGCCTCGCGGTTCGCGCTCGCGCAAGGCCGATCCGAAGGCGCTGGGCCTGGGCGACTGCGTCGACTGCGAGATCTGCGTGCACGTCTGCCCGACCGGCATCGACATCCGCAAGGGCCTGCAGTACGAGTGCATCGGTTGCGCCGCGTGCATCGACGGCTGCAACCAGGTGATGGACCGGATGGGCTATCCGCGCGGCCTGATCCGTTACACGACGACGAACGCGCTCGCGCTCAAGCTCGACCGCGCGGCCATCGTGCGCCGCGTGCTGCGACCGCGGGTGCTCGTCTACTCGGCGATCCTGGTCGCGGTGACGCTGGCGATCTTCGGACATCTCGCGCTGCGCGCGCCGGTCAAGGCCGACGTGATCCGCGACAGCGCGCTCGGCCGCGAGGTCGATGAGGGCATGATCGAGAACGGCTACCGGCTGCAGATCATCAACCCCACCGAGCATCCGCGCACCTTCCGGGTGTCTGTCGCAGGCATCGACACGATCTTCATCGCAGGCGAGTCGCAGTTCGAGGTCGGGCCGGCCGGCGTTCGGATGGTGCCGATCTCGGTTCGCGTCAAGCCGGGCCACGGGGCTCCGGGCAGCAACAAGGTATCGTTCCACGTCGAGGCGGTCGACGACGCGGCGGTCGCCGTCGACGCACGATCCACCTTCTTCGTCCCGCGCTGACTGCCATGGACACCACGACGATGAGCGCAACGACCCCCTGGTACAGGCACCGCTGGCCGTGGCTGCTCGCCATCGCGCCCGCCGCGGCGCTGGTCGGCGGGATCGTCACCTTCTGGCTGGCCGCGCATACCGCCGATTCGATGGTCGTCGACGACTACTATCGCGAGGGGCGCGCGATCAACCAGCAACTGGCCCGCGACCAGCAGGCGAGCGCGCTCGGGCTGCACGCGACGCTGTCGGGCAGCGG
Source organism: Burkholderiaceae bacterium (assembly GCA_019635275.1). Lineage (GTDB taxonomy): Bacteria > Pseudomonadota > Gammaproteobacteria > Burkholderiales > Burkholderiaceae_E > Zeimonas. The sequence goes on from JAHBZV010000146.1 coordinate 1,910, forward strand.
CGGCACGGGAATCACGCTGGCACTGACGGCGACGCGCGACATCGCGTGGCCCGCGCAGCTCACGCTTCGCGTGATCCACGCCGCCCGCGCCGAGCTCGACGTTGCGTACCCGTTGCGGCACACCGGTGGGGGCACCTACCGTGCAGACGGCGTGCTGCCGAGTGGCGGACGCTGGCTGGTCCAGGTCGAGGACCCGGCGCGCAGCTGGCGGCTGGTCAAGCCGGTGGTCACGCGCTTCGATGCGCCGATCGAGTTGCGGGCAGCCAGACGATGAGCGCCA
>JAHBZV010000147.1 GCA_019635275.1 Burkholderiaceae bacterium
CCGCGGCGCCAGGCCTTCCCGATGGCGATCGTCATCCATGCGCTTTGGCTCCCTCGGGCTGCAATTCGGCCAGGACGCTGGTCGTGGCGTGGACTTTCTCGCCGATGGCCACTCGCGGGCGCGCCGAGAGCGGCAGGTAGACGTCCACGCGCGAGCCGAAACGGATGAACCCGAAGCGCTGGCCACGGGCCAGCCGGTCGCCCGCCTGCACGTAGCAGAGGATGCGGCGCGCGACCAGGCCGGCGACCTGCACGCAACTCACCAGCGAGCCGTCGGCGACCCGGATCAGCAGCGCGTTGCGCTCGTTGTGCTCGGACGCCTTGTCGAGGTCGGCGTTGACGAACTTGCCGGGAAAGTACGTGACGCGCTCGACCGTCCCGTCGACCGGCGCGCGGTTCGAGTGCACGTTGAAGACGTTCATGAAGACCGAGATCTTCAGCGCCTCGCGCTCGCCGTACGGGTCGCGCGTCGTCGCGATCGCGATGACCCGACCGTCCGCCGGCGACAGCACCAGCCGCTCGCCGGCAGGCACCGGGCGCGCAGGATCGCGGAAGAACTGCAGCACGAACACGGCGACCAGCCAGAACGGCAGCGACCACCACCCGCCGAATGCGGTGACGACGAGCGCCGCGGCCGTGGCGAGGCCGAGGTAGAGCCAGCCCTCGCGGGCGATGACGGGATGCGGATAGGACGACATGGATCGCTTCAATTCGGGGGGCGGTAGGGCGACTGGCGCAGCCACTTCGTGGCGATCCACTTCTCGCCGCGCCTCACCGGGGCTCCGGCGTGCAGGCATCGCGGATCGACCTCGCCGTGCCGGTCGCAGTATTCGAAGTAGGCGGCCGAGCCGACGCGCGGCCGGATGGACAGGCGCAGCGACGGAAACAGCGTCTCGCCGCCCTCCTCGACGTCGGCCAGGTAGACGACCACCGTCGCGATCCGCTGTCCGCCGCAGCGAAGGTGCGCCGCCGAGCCTGGTTCGGCCGCAGGGAAGTAATCGTGGTGCGGCCGGTATTCGCCGCCCGGCAGGTAGTGCAGGACCTGCAGCGGCTCGCCGTGGTCGATCGGCACCCCGGTGAGCGCGGCGATGCGCCGCTCGAGGCAGTCGACGACCGGGTTCTCGCCAAGGGCGAAATGCGCGCCTTCGCTGGTGCGCAGCCCGCTCGACTGCGCCTCGCCGCTCGCGCGGTCGACCACCTGCGAGCGCTGCAGCCGACCCGTCGCCAGTTCGACCAGCCGCCGGCATTCTTCGGGCGACAGCAGGTCGTCGAGCAGCGCAACGTTGGGATCGTGCAACGCGAAGCCGATCGAGACCTCGCGATCGTGCGCCCGAACCCGCGGCGCCGGCGGCAAGCGGATCGGATCGCAGGGGAGGCGTCGGGAGCCGGTCGCGACCGCCTCGTCGCCGGGCGCGACGACAGCTGCGCCGGGCGCGTCGCCCGCCGTGCGCGCGCGCTCGACCATCGCGCGAACCGTCGCGACGATGACGCGCGCCTGCGCCGCATCGAATCCGTTGTCGGCCATGACCGACGCCAGGTCGGCGTCGGCACACCCGCGCGCGATGTCGGCGACCAGCCAGTCCTGCCACTCGGCAGGCAGAGGCGCCACGACAGGGGCGCTCAGCGCATCGTTCATGCGCCGAAGTATAGCCGCGGGGGGCCGCAAGCGGCCCGTCGCGCCCCGCTACGGCGGCGACGGCGCGAGGCCGTCGCCCAGCCTCAGTTGCGCGACTTGTCGACCAGCTTGTTCGCCTTGATCCAGGGCATCATCGCGCGCAGCTTCTCGCCGACCACCTCGATCGGATGCTCGGACATCATCCGGCGCCGCGACAGCAGCGTGGGCGCCCCGGCGCGGTTCTCGAGGATGAACTGCTTGGCGTACTCGCCGCTCTGGATGCGCTCGAGCGCGGCCTTCATCGCCTTCTTGGTCTCGGCCGTGACGATCGTGGGCCCGGTCACGTACTCGCCGAACTCCGCGTTGTTCGAGATCGAGTAGTTCATGTTCGCGATGCCGCCCTCGTAGATCAGGTCGACGATCAGCTTCAGCTCGTGCAGGCACTCGAAGTACGCCATCTCGGGCGCGTAGCCCGCCTCGACCAGCGTCTCGAAGCCGGCCTTGATCAGGTCGACGGTGCCGCCGCACAG
>JAHBZV010000148.1 GCA_019635275.1 Burkholderiaceae bacterium
GACGACGAACCAGCGATTGTCCGGCGAGAAACCGATCTGGTAGGGATCGTCGATGCGCTCGATGCGCCGCTGCAACTGGCCGGTGACCGGGTCGAACAGGTGCAGCTCGTCGCTGATCGCATTGGCGACGATCAGCGAGCGCCCGTCCGGCGTCGGGTACAGGTGGTGCGGCTCGCGCCCGACCTCGATGCGGCCGATCTCGCCGTAGCGGGCCTGGTCGATCTTCGAGACGCTCGCGTCGCGAGAGTTCAGGACGAACACGATCGGGTCCGGCGGCGCGGCGGTGGCGCCCGCGGCGGCCGATGTCGCGATGGCCACGAATGCGGCCAGCAACGAGGCGGCGCACGAGGCGACGAGCCGTCGCAGTGACCGCGACGCGCGTCCTGGGTCGAGCATCATGATCGGCGGACCTGCGGCGCGAAATACGACGGGAGATCGGGGCCGCAAAGAATACACCTGCCGCCGCGTGCAAGGCGTGCGGTCGGCCACACTCCGCCGCCTGTCGCCCCGCTGCGACGGCCCGAGTCTCGCGTCGCTACGCTCGGGAAGCCGAGGATCGTCGTCACGATGCTGCATTGCACCAATTCGTGAGGCGCCGCGGCAGATGCCCCTACTGCCCGAACATGGTCAACCTGCTCGTACTGCTCCGATTCGAGGGCCTGGAAGCTGCGGCGTCCCGGGCCGAGGCAGCAATGGTCGACTACATCCGCCGCGTCCGCGAGAGCGGGGGGCGGGTCGTCGACCACGACGGCGACCAGCTGCTGGTCTGCCTGACCGACATGCGCTGGGGGTTGCAGTCGCTGCGCACCCTGCTGGCGCAGGCGCGCCGCGACGGGTTCGCGGTGCGAGCCGCGATCGTCCAGGCCGTGCTGGCTCGCCCCGACGCTTCGCACCAGGGCCCCGGCTTCACCGCGCGCACGCTCGACACGCTGCTGAGGCTGGCCGGCCAGGTCGGTCGGCAGCAGGTCGGCATCACGCCGAAGCTGCTGAGCCTGATCCAGCTCAGCGCGCCGGAGTTCGCCGACCTGTTCGCCAGCAGCGACGAGCCGGGGCGGCCCGTTCGCGGAGAGCTGCGCCCGCAGCCGGTGCTGGTGATGGCGGGCTGAGCGGGGTTCAGGCGCGCAGCGCGTCGAGCGCCTTTTGCAGGCGCTTGACCGACACCGGGGTCGGCGTGCGCAGTTCCTGGGCAAACAGCGACACGCGAAGTTCTTCGAGCAACCAGCGAAGCTCGTCGAGCCGCGCATCGGGCTGGCCGCGGCGCTGCGCCGCGAGCCGTCGCCAGCCCTGCAACAGCGGCGACAGTTCGGCCAGCTTCTGCGCGTCGCGCGCCGGCTCGTTGCGCAGCTTGTCGAGCCGCAAGCCGATCGCCTTCAGGTAGCGCGGCACGTGGCGCAACTGCGCGGGCGGCGTCGCGGTGACGAAGCGCTTCGGCATCAGCGCCTGCAGCTGCGCATCGAGGTCGGCCGCGGCCGCCGGCGGCGGCTTCGCCGCGCCGAGCTTGCGGATTGCCGCGGCGTGCTCGACGAGGATTTCCGCGACCAGGCGCGCCAGTTCCTGCCCGACCAGGTTCAGCCGCGTTCGGGCGTCGGCCACGCGTGCCGCGAACGACTCGGCATCCGACGGCAGCGGTTCGACCAGGCAGGCACGCTCGAGCAGCGCGCCGACCAGCTCGCGACGCAAGTCGTCGGCGCCGCCGAACGTGGCGAAGAGCAGCGACATCCGCTGGAAGTCCGGGATGTTCTTCTCGAAAAACCTGAGCGGCTCGCGCAGCGCGATCGCGAACAGGCGCACGAGGCCGACGCGGTGCGTGGCGGCGGCCTGCGCGGGATCGTCGAACAACTGCAGCTCGACGGCGTCGCCGGCGTCGACCAGCGCGGGGTATCCGATCGCGGTCTGTTCGCGCCCGCCCACCCGCTGCGTGAGCTCCATCAGTTCGGGCAAGGCACCGAACGACCAGTCGGTGAAGCGCCGGCCGACGGCCGGGCGCGAGACCCCGTTCGTTTCGCCCGCTCGCCCCGAGGGGGTTGCCGCCTCGACGACAGCCGCCTGCGATCCGGTTCCGGCCGGCGGCTTCTTCGCGGCCGCGATCGGCTCACCCAGCGCCGCGAACGCCGCCTGGAACGCGCCCTGCGCGCGCGAA
>JAHBZV010000149.1 GCA_019635275.1 Burkholderiaceae bacterium
GCGCGATTCGCCCGCCGGACGCACGACGCCGTTGAACGATTGCACGCGCCCCTCGCAGTTCACGAAGGTGCCCGCGGTCTCGGTGAACGGCGCGATCGGCAGCAGGCAGTCGGCGTACTCGAGCAGTTCGGCCGAGCGGTAGGCGGTGAGCGCGATCACCGACTCGGCCTTCGATAGTGCCGCCCGCGCCGCCGCCGGCATCGCATGGTCGAGCGTGGGCTCGTTGTTCAGCAGCAGGTACAGGCCGCGCGGCTGCTCGACCATCGCACGGGCGTCGAGCCCGCCGGCCGAGGGCACTGCCCTCGCGAGGTAGCCGCCGACCGAGTTCGCGGCGTCGCCGACCTGCCCGAAGCGGGCGCCGGTGGCGGCGGCGATGGCCAGCCCGAGCCGCGCGATGCGGGCGTAGTCGGGGTGCTGGACCGCGGCATTGCCGAGCAGCACCGCGCCGCGCTCGCCCGACGACAGGCTGGCGGCGATCGCGCGCGCAGGCTCGCCCGGCACGATCGCGGCAAGGTCGATCGAGACCGCCGCGGCGAGCCCGGCCGGCACCGGCCGGCCCTGCGCCTGCAGCGCGGCAGCCAGCACTTCTGCGAGCACGCGCACCCACTGCGACGGCGCGACGATCGCCTTGTTCGCCAGCGGCATCAGCAGGTCGTCGTCGGCCGCGTGCACGATCGACACCTTCGCGCCGCGCTTGACCGCTTGCCGGATGCGCGCCGCGAACAGCGGGTGGTCCTTGCGCAGGAACGAGCCCACCAGCAGCAGCCGGTCGAGCGCGCCCGCCTCCTCGACCGGCATGCCGAGCCACGGCACCCCGGCGCGGGCGCCCTCGGCGGAGAAATCGAGCTGGCGTAACCGGAAGTCGACGTTGTCGCAGTCCAGGCCGCGAATCAGGCGTCCGAGCAGGTGCAGCTCCTCGACCGTGCTCTGTCCGGAACCCAGCGCGCCGAGCGCCTGCGCGCCGTGCTCGGCGCGCACCGTGCGGATCGCGTGCGCGGCGTAGTCGAGCGCCGTCTTCCAGTCGACCTCGCGCCACTGGCCGTCCTGCCGCACCATCGGTGCGAGCAGCCGCTCGTCGCTGTTCAGGCCCTCGTAGGCCCAGCGGTCGCGGTCGGAAAGCCAGCACTCGTTGACCGCCTCGTTCTCCAGCGGCACGACGCGCATCACGCGGTCGCCCTTGACCTGCACGACGAGGTTCGAGCCCAGCGAGTCGTGCGCCGAGATCGACTTGCGGCGCGCGAGCTCCCAGGTGCGCGCGCTGAACCGGAACGGCCGGCTGGTGAGCGCGCCCACCGGGCAGACGTCGATCATGTTGCCCGAGAGCTCGGAGTCGACCGAGCGGCCCACGAAGCTCATGATCTCGGAGTGCTCGCCACGGTTGGCCATGCCGAGCTCCATGATCCCGCCGATCTCCTGGCCGAAGCGCACGCAGCGGGTGCAGTGGATGCAGCGCGTCATCTCGTCGGCCGAGATCAGCGGGCCCATCGACTTGCGCAGCACGACCCGCTTGGGTTCGACGAAGCGCGAGGCCGAATAGCCGTAGCCGACCGAGAGGTCCTGCAACTGACACTCGCCGCCCTGGTCGCAGACCGGGCAGTCGAGCGGATGGTTGATCAGCAGGAACTCCATCACGCCCTTCTGGGCGCGCACCGCCATGTCCGAATGCGTGCGCACCTTCATGCCGTTGGCGACCGGCGTCGCGCAGGCCGGAAGCGGCTTGGGCGCCTTCTCGACCTCGACCAGGCACATCCGGCAGTTGGCGGCGATCGAGAGCTTCTTGTGGTAGCAGAAGTGCGGCACGTAGATGTCGAGCTTGTCCGCCGCGTGCATCAGCATGCTGCCTTCGGGTACCTCGACTTCCCTGCCGTCGATCTCCAGCTTGACCATCTCGTATCCGTCAGTCGTTCGTTTCGGGGGCGCCGGCGCTCAGAGGTAGGCCGGCACCGCGCAGGTCTTGTGTTCGACGTGGTGCACGAACTCGTCGCGGTAGTGCTTCAGGAACGCGCGCACCGGCATCGCCGCCGCGTCGCCCAGCGCGCAGATCGTGCGTCCCTGGATGTTGAACGCGATGCGGTCGAGCTCGTCGAGGTCGCGCATCGTGCCCTGGCCGTGCTCGATGCGGTTGACGAT
>JAHBZV010000015.1 GCA_019635275.1 Burkholderiaceae bacterium
GAAGCGTTGCGCGCGATCCACCAGCCGGCTCCGGACACGCCGGCCAGCGCCCTGCACGAGCGCTCGACGCCTGCGTGGCGCCGCGTGATCTTCGACGAGCTGCTCGCGCAGCAGCTCTCGCTCAAGCGCGCGCGGGCGGCCCGCGCGGGACAGCGCGCGCCCGCGCTCGCCGACGACGCGCTCGCGCGGCGCCTGCTCGATGCGCTGCCGTTCCGGCTTACCGGCGCGCAGCGGCGTGCCTGGGGCGAGATCGGTGGCGAGCTCGCCGCGACCCAGCCGATGAACCGGCTGCTCCAGGGCGACGTCGGCAGCGGCAAGACGGTGATCGCGGCGCTCGCGGCCGCGCAGGCGATCGGCAGCGGCTGGCAGGCGGCGATGATGGCGCCCACCGAGATCCTGGCCGAACAGCACCTGCGCAAGATCGGGCCCTGGCTCGAGCGGATCGGCGCGCGCATCGCATGGCTGTCCGGCTCGCTGAAGGAGTCGGAGAAGAAGGCGGTGCGGGCGCGCACCGCGGCCGGCGAGGTCGACCTGCTGATCGGCACGCACGCGCTGATCGAGGACACGGTGGCGTTTGCCCGGCTCGGCCTGGCGATCGTCGACGAGCAGCACCGCTTCGGCGTCGTGCAGCGGCTCGCGTTGCGCGCCAAGCTCGAGGCCGCCGCGGCCGTGCTGCCGCACCAGCTGATGATGAGCGCGACGCCGATCCCGCGCACGCTGGCGATGTCCTACTACGCCGACCTCGACGTGTCGGTGATCGACGAACTGCCGCCGGGACGCAAGCCGGTGCTCACCAAGCTCGTGTCGGAGGCGCGTCGCGACGAGGTCATCGCGCGCGTGCGCGCCGCGGCGGCGGCCGGGCGGCAGGTCTACTGGGTCTGCCCGCTGATCGAGGAGAGCGAGGCGCTCGACCTGCAGACCGCGATCGACACGCACGCCGCGCTCGCCGGGGAACTGGCGCCGCTTCGGGTCGGGTTGGTGCACGGTCGCCTGCCTGCCGGCGACAAGCAGGCGGTGATGGCAGAGTTCGCGAGTGGCGCGCTGCAGGTGCTGGTGGCGACGACCGTCATCGAGGTCGGCGTCGACGTGTCCAATGCGACGCTGATGGTCATCGAGCACGCCGAGCGATTCGGCCTCGCACAGTTGCACCAGTTGCGCGGCCGCGTCGGCCGCGGCGAAGGCGAGAGCGTGTGCGTGCTGATGTACCGCGGTCCGCTTTCGTCCGCGGCGCGCGAGCGCCTGAAGACGATGTACGAGACCAGCGACGGTTTCGAGATCGCTCGCCGCGACCTGATCCAGCGTGGACCGGGAGAGTTCCTCGGCGCGCGCCAGTCAGGAGAGGCGCTGCTTCGCTTTGCCGACCTCGAGCGCGACAGCGACCTGCTCGATGCGGCGCGCGACGCGGCGTCGCGACTCCTGCGCGAGGAGCCGGCGCTGGTCGACGAGCACCTCCAGCGCTGGTTCGGCGGGCGAGAGGAGTTCCTGCGCGCCTGAACCCGGGCGCGCCGGGGCGGTCTACAACAGCGCCGCGGCGCGTGCGATCGCCGCGAGGCCCGCAGCCGCGGAGTCGCCGTCGGCCACCCGCCCGCGCAGCCCGAGCCGGTGCATCGCCCGCGCATAGCGTGCCGACAAGCCCGTTCGCGCCACGACCGTCGGCACCAGGTCGCGCGAGGACCACGACGACGCGTCGCGGACCTCGGTGCCGATCAGCAGCCCCGACAGGTAGGCCGGCACCTGGTGCGCGGCCAGCCCGCCGAGCAACGCCTCGGTGCGCGCGGTGAACAGCAGGTGGGTCAGCGATCCGGGCTGCGCACCGGCATGGTCGACGCCTTCGTCGAACGCGCGCAGCGCCTCGGCCTGGTGATCCGGCGAATCGTCGGGGTCCCCGCACATGCGTGCGAGCGTCGAGCGCCGGCACATCAGCGAGTAGATCTCGCCGGTCATGTAGGTGCGAAACGCGACGATGCGCCGGTCGCGCACCTCGACCCACCGGCAGTGCGTGCCCGGCAGCACGAACATCCCGTCGCGTCCGCGCAGGGCGCCGAACACCTGGGTCTCGCCGCCGCGCATCAGGTCGGGCGAGTCGATTTCGCCGCGCGCCACGAGCCCCGGAACGACCCTGAACGGCCGTCCGGCGAGGTCGTCGAACGCGGCCAGGCGCTGCGCGAGCGCGTCGAGCCCGGCCGGCGTGCGCACGCGACCGGCCTCGCGCCACCCGTCGCGGCTGCCGACCATGCCGCACGCGATGACCGGCAGGGTCGGCTCGCGCAAGAGCCACTCGCCGCACAGTGCCTCGAAGGCGTCGAGGAAGCGCCCGTCGGCGATCGTCGCGACGCCGGCCGCCGACTCGCTGCGCGCGAGGACGGCGCCGCCGGCTCCGATCAGCCAGGCGCGCAACGAACTCGAGCCCCAGTCGACGCCGATCAGCGATGCGGGTTCGTCGCGACCCATGAGACGGGCCCCGGCGGGTGTCGGTGATGCGACCATGACGGCAGTATGCACGAGGGGGCGCTTGGTATCATCGCGGCAATCCCATGACGCTCACCGAACTCAAGTACATCGTCGCCGTGGCGCGCGAGCGCCACTTCGGTCGGGCGGCCGAGGCCTGCTTCGTCAGCCAGCCGACGCTGTCGGTCGCCATCAGGAAGCTCGAAGACGAGCTCGGCGTCCAGTTGTTCGAGCGCGGCGGCAGCGAGATCGGCATCACGCCGGTCGGCGAGCAGATCGTCGAACAGGCGCAGCGCGTGCTCGAGCAGACCAACGCGATCCGCGAGATCGCCGTGCAGGGCAAGGATCCGCTGGTGGGTCCGCTGCGGGTCGGCGTCATCTACACGATCGGTCCGTACCTGCTGCCGCGGCTGGTGCCGCGGATGATCGAAGACGCGCCGCAGATGCCGTTGCTGCTCCAGGAGAACTTCACCGTCAAGCTGCTCGAGCTGTTGCGACAGGGCGACATCGACATCGCGATCCTCGCCGATCCGTTCCCCGACCACGGCCTGGTCACGCTGGGCGTCTACGACGAGCCCTTCGTCGTCGCGGTGCCGAGGCAGCACCCGTGGGCGCGGCGCAAGTCGATCCGCTCGACCGAGCTCAAGGAGCAGACGATGCTGCTGCTCGGCACCGGGCACTGCTTCCGCGACCAGGTGCTCGAAGTCTGCCCGGAGCTGTCACGCTATTCGCAGGCGAGCGCCGGGATCCAGAAGACCTTCGAAGGATCGTCGCTGGAGACGATCCGGCACATGGTCGCGTCGGGGATCGGCATCACCGTCCTGCCCTGGACGGCCTGCGCGCAGCCGCGCGAAGACGACCTGCTGCGCTACGTTCCTTTCGAGGCGCCGCCGCCGCACCGGCGCGTGTCGCTGGTCTGGCGCAAGAGCTTCACCCGCGCCCCGGCCATCGAGGCGGTGCGCCGCGCGATCCTCGACGCGGGCCTCCCCGGCGTCACGACCTTGCCGGGCGAGCGCCCGGTCTTCCACTGAGCGCGCGGGGCGCGTCCGGTTGCCACCCAGCGAGTCGAACATGAGCGAGAAACGCCCCACCTACCCGACGATCGAGCAGACGATCGGCCGCACGCCGCTGGTGAAGCTGCAACGCATCCCCGGGGCCGCCTGCGAGCGGCGCGGCAACGTCGTGCTCGGCAAGCTGGAAGGCAACAACCCGGCGGGGTCGGTCAAGGATCGCCCGGCGCTGGCGATGATCGCGCGCGCCGAGGCGCGCGGCGAGATCCGTCCCGGCGACACGCTGATCGAAGCGACCTCGGGCAATACCGGCATCGGCCTGGCGATGGCGGCGGCTCTTCGCGGCTACCGGATGATCCTGATCATGCCGGACAACCAGTCGCTCGAGCGTCGGCAGTCGATGAAGGCCTACGGCGCCGAACTCGTCCTGGTCTCGCGCGAGCAGGGCATGGAGGGCGCGCGCGACCTCGCCGACCAGATGCAGCGCGAGGGCCGCGGCCGCGTGCTCGACCAGTTCTCGAACGACGACAACTGGACGGCGCACTACGAGACCACCGGCCCCGAAATCTGGGACGACACGCGCGGGCAGGTCACGCACTTCGTGTCGGCGATGGGCACGACCGGCACGATCACCGGCGTGTCGCGCTACCTCAAGGAGCGCAATCCGGCGGTGTGCATCGTAGGCGCGCAGCCCACCGAAGGATCCTCGATTCCCGGCATCCGCAAGTGGCCCGAGGCGTACATGCCGAAGATTTTCCGGCACGCGCGCGTCGACCGCATCGAGTCGGTCGCGCAGTCCGACGCCGAGCAGATGGCGCGGCGCCTGGCCGCCGAAGAGGGGATCTTCTGCGGCATCTCCGCCGCCGGAGCCTGCTGGATCGCGCTTCGGCTGGCCGAGGAAGTCGAGAACGCGACGATCGTGTTCGTCGTCTGCGATCGCGGCGATCGCTACCTGTCGACCGGCGTGTTCCCCGGCTGACCGACGCGCGGGCCTGCGCGGCCCGCCGCCGCGACGCTCGCGCCGTTCCCGATGCACGCCGTCCACGCTCCGCTGCGCGCCATCGTGCTGCTGGTCGGCGCGTGCGTGCTCTTCGCGCTGCTCGACAGCGTCGCGAAGCACCTGTCGCAGACACACCACCCGCTGCTGGTCGCCTGGGCGCGCTACGTTTTCCACGTGCTGCTGATGGCGGCGGTCTTCCTGCCGCGGATGGGGCGCTCGCTGGTGCGCACGCGACGGCCGGCGCTGCAGGTGGCGCGCGGCGTGTGCCTGGGAATGTCGTCGGTGTGCTTCTTTTCGAGCATCGCGTACCTGCCGCTGGCCGAGGCGACGGCGATCGTGTCGATCTCGCCGATCCTGGTGACCGTGGGGGCGGTGGCGCTGATGCACGAGCGCGCCCCGCGCGGCACCTGGGTGTCGCTCGCGGCGAGCTTCGCCGGCGTGCTGCTGATCGTGCGCCCGGGCAGCGCGCTGTTCGGCTGGCCGGCGGCACTGCCCCTGCTCGCTGCGCTGTTCATCGTCGGCTACCAGTTGCTGACCCGCAAGCTCTCGGGCGTCGACAACGGGCTGGCGACGCTGTTCATCGGCGCGCTGGTCGCCGCCGCGATGCTGGCGGTGGTGGCGCCCGGCCGCTGGCAATGGCCGGACAACTGGCTGCAGGGGCTGCTGTTCGTGCTGATGGGCGCGATCGGCGCCGCGGGCCACCTGCTGCTGGTGCGCGCCTACGAGCACGGTTCGGCAGCCGCGCTGGCCCCGTTCAGCTATACCCACTCGGTGATGGCGGTCGCATTCGGGCTGCTGTTCTTCGGCCAGTTCCCCGATTCGGTGTCGATGATCGGCATCGTGCTGATCGTGGCGACCGGCGTGCTGATGGCCGCGCTGCGCAGGGTCGACGCGCGTCCGATCGAGGACTGAAGATCAGCGCCTCGCGGCGAGCGTGCGCGCCAGCTCGTAGACCGCCATCGCGTAGAAGCTCGAGCGGTTGTAGCGCGTGATGGCGAAGAAGTTCTGCGCGCCGAGGTAGTAGCTCGGCGTGCTGTCGCCGTTTGGCAGGTCGATCAGTGCCAGCGGCATGTCCAGCGACACCGGCTCGGTGCTCGAGACGCCGTACTCGGCGAGCTCGGAGATCGTGAACTGCGGGCGGATGCCGGCGTCGATCAGCGGCGCGAGCCGCCCCTCGTCGTCGAACAGCATCTCGAAGCGCACCGGCTCGCCGTTGCGCCAGCCGTGCTCGGCGAGGAAGCTCGCGACGCTGCCGATCGCGTCGGCCGGGTTCGACTGAAGGTCGACGCCGCCGTCGCCGTCGAGGTCGACCGCGAATCGGCGGATGCTGCCGGGCATGAACTGCGGCAGCCCGATCGCGCCGGCGAACGAGCCGCGCACCGAGAAGACGTCGAGGTTGGACTCGCGGCTGTACAGCAGGTACTGCTCGAGTTCGCTGCGGAAGTAGTCGGCGCGGCGCGGATAGTCGAACGCCAGCGTGGTGAGTACGTCGAGGACGCGGAAGTCGCCGGTGATGCGCCCGTAGATCGTCTCGACGCCGATGATCGCGACCACGATCTCGGGCGGGACGCCGAAACGCTGAGCCGCGAGATCGAGCCAGAGCTCCTGCTCGCTCCAGAAGCGCAGTCCCTCGCGGATGCGCAAGGGGTCGAGGAAGCGCGAGCGGTACGCCTGCCACGAGCGCTTGAAGGTCGGCGGGGCCGGCGTCATCAGCCGCATCGCGTCGTCGCTGCGTCGAACCTGTGCGAACATCGCGAGCAGCTCGGACTCGATGAATCCGTGCTCGGCGACCATCTCGGCGACGAAGCTCCTGACCTCCGGGCGGTCGGCGTAGCCGGCGACGACGGCCGCGGCGACGGGGGCGGCCGCCGGGCGCTTGGCGCGCCGCTTGGCTTCCGACGTCGCAGGGCCGGCGGCGATCGCGATCGCCAGCGCGGCCAGCACGGCAAGCGTTTCGCGACGCGGACGGGTGGGGATCGTTCTCGCAGGAGGCGCGGGCGGGTGCAGGTTCACGGCTTGAAGGCTTGCACGGACTTGCGCAAGTGTCGCACGGCGGCCCGATCGGGCGACGGTTCCGCGTAGCGAAGGCGCTCGTAGGCGGCGACGATGCGCCGTGCCTCGGCGAGTTGCCCGTCGTCGAGCGCGCGAGCGATGCGTGCCAGGTAGCGCGACGCGGTTTCGTGCTGGCCGCGCGCGAGGCCCACCGAGGCCAGCCTCGCACAGAACGACTCGTAGGCCTGCACCACCGGGTCGCGCGGCAGGTGCGGCCGAAGCGTGAGGAGCGCCACCCCGCCGATCAACGCGGCCAGCACGCCGGCCAGCAGCGCGGCGACCTGGCGCCAGTCTCCGGCCGAGATGCCGAGGCGGGCGAGCAGGCCTTGCTGGCGGTTGCGATCGTAGGAGAGCACCCACTGGTTCCACGCGTTCCCGATCGCGTCGAGGTTCAGCCACAGGCGCCGCACCATCGATCGCGCTCGGCCGGCGGCGTCCTCGTCGGCCGCGAAGCGGCCCAGGCGCAGCCCGCTCTCGATGCGTTGCGGCGCAACCGCGGCCGTCGGGTCGACGCGCACCCAGCCGCGGCCGGCCAGCCAGACCTCGGCCCAGGCATGCGCGTCGGCTTGCCGAACCAGCCAGTAGCCGTCGACCGGGTTGCGCTCGCCGCCCTGGTAGCCGGTCACGATTCGCGCCGGGATCCCGAGCGCGCGCATCAGCACCGCAAAGGCGCTCGCGTAGTGCTCGCAGAAGCCCGCCCGGGTGCCGAAGAGGAAGTCGTCGACGCTGTCTCGTCCGAGCAGCGGCGGCTGCAGCGTGTAGCGAAACGGTTGTGCGCCGAACATCGCCAGCGCCCGATCGACCAGTCGCTCGTCGGCACCGGGGCCGGTGCCGGCCTCTGCGCGCCAGCGCGACGCCATGTCGACGGTGCGCGGATTGAAGCCGGTCGGCAACGCGAGCCAGTCGCGCAACGACGCCGCGTCCTCGTCGATCCCGGCGCGGAAGTCGGTGTTCGACACGACGGTCATCCGCACGCGTTCGACGATCGGACCGGGCGAGACGAGCTGAAGGTCTGACCGCAGAAGCGGCCTGGCCGGCCCCGACTCGGCGCGCGTCGGCATCTCCAGCGCGAACAGCCAGTTGCGGCCGGTGGGCTCCTGGGTGACCGTGTAGCGGATCGCCTGGCCCTGCGCCCCGAACTCCAGCCGCGTCGGGCGACCGGGCCTCGCACCTGCGTCGAGCGCACGCCAGGCCAGCCCGTCGAAGCTGCCGAGGACGGGGCCGCGCCAGTACAGGCGGGCTGTGGGCGGAATCGCGCCGTCGAACAGCACGCGAAACGCGATGTCGTCGGACTCGGACAACTGCGCGATGTTGCCCGGGGTCATGGTTTCGGACAGACCGGTGCGGGCACGGTGTGCGTCCGAGGGAAGTCCCCAGAGCGGCCCGCCGAAGCGCGGGAACAGCACGAAGACCGCCGCGGCGATCGGCAGCGCCTGCGCCAGCATGATGCCGACCGTGCGCAGGCGCTGGCCGATCGGGGTCTCGTGCTGGCGGAACTGCATCGTGAGCATCGCCGCAAGCAGCCCGTAGAGCGCCAGCGCGACCGCGATCGCGGTCGCGATCGACTGCGAATGGAAGAACGCCGTGAGCAGCAGGAAGAAGCACAGGAAGATCACGACGAAGAGATCGCGCCGCGCGCGCATCTCCATCAGCTTCAACCCGAGGAACAGCACCAGCAGCGCGACCCCGGGCTCGCGCCCGAACACGGTCTGGTAGTGCGCCATGACGGCAGCGGTGCAGGCGATGGCGGCCACCCAGCGCACCGACGCCCTCGGCAGCCATCGCCCCGACATGACCAGGCCGAGGCGCCACGCGAACAGCACGAAGAATCCCGCCCCGACCCACCATGGAAGATGCGCCGCGTGCGGCACCACCGACAGCGCGACCGGCACCATCAGGAACAGCGTCTCGCGCCGCTCGCGCTCCCACTGCGCGCCCAGCGTGCCGCCGAGCGCGCGCAGCGAATAGTGCAGGCCCCGCGCCATGTCAGCGGCACCGCCTCACGTCGATTCCCGTCGCACGTCAGGCGCCCCAGGTCGCGAGCGCCTCGAGGCACCGCGCCCGGTGGGCCGGGCCGAGGTCGGGCGGGACCTGCACGCCGGGCAGCGCCAGCGCATAGCGAACGCCCGCCGAGTCGGCGTCGATCACCCATCGCGTGAGCCGGGACAGGCGCGCCTCGGGGTCCATCGACGCGGGCAGCATCGACCAATCGAGCGAGAGCTCGCCGAGGTCGCCGCCGTCGAACTGCTTCGTGATGAGATCGTCGGACGCGGTGCGCGCAATCGCCTTCCATGCGATCAGCCGCGGCGAGTCGCCCGCGGCATAGGGCCGCAGCGCCGCGATGTCCTCGTGCCCCTGCCCGCGCGCACTGCCTTCGCCGCTCGTTGCCACGCGGGCCGGCAGGGAGGCGGCCGGGGTCTCGGGCTGCGGATACACCAGCACGCGCAACGCCGGATGCCAGCGCGACCAGGCGCGCCAGATCCCGATCGGGAACGTGGTGGCCAGCGTGAGGCGGGGCACCTGCATCCAGCCGCGCCGTCGGGCCGGCAGCGCGATCGCGACGAAGTGCTCGGCTCCCGCGGCGATGTCGAAGAACTCGGGCTGGGCCATGCCCGTGGCATTCAGGCTCAACGCGTAGCGCTCGAGCTTCGTCTCGTTGCGCGCGATCAGCCTGAATTCGGCGATCTGCCCGGCGAAGACCGGCTCGGCGCGTCCGGCGCGCAGCGTCAGCGTCGCGAGGTTGCGGAAGGTGTGCAGCATGCCCACGATCGAGATCGACGCGACCAGGAAGGTCAGCGCATAGCCGAGCGACAGCTGGTAGTTGATCGCGGTGACGAGCATCGTCAGCACCACGGCCGCGAACAGCAGGCCCGCGCGGGTGGGTAGCATGTAGACGTTGCGCCGCGTGAGCCGGTAGTCGCCGGTGCGCGGGCGGCTGCGACCGGGGATCCGGTCGATCAGTCGCTGGTACAGGGGCCCCGGTCGGGCCTCGGCCGGCAGCGGCGCTGCGTCGGGCGCGCCGGCCTGCGCATCGACGCCGTGCACGACCGCGTTCACGGCACCGCCACCGCCTTCAGCAGTTCGGCGACCATCTCGGCGCGCGCGCGGTGCGAGACGCCGCCGCCCTTGGCCGGACGGAGTCGGTGGCCGGCCACTGCGGTGAGCACCGCCTGGACGTCGTCGGGCAGCACGTGGTTGCGTCCGTCGAGCAGCGCCCACGCGCGCGCGGCCTGCACCAGCGCCAGCCCGGCGCGCGGGCTCAGGCCCTCGGCCAGCGCCGGGCTGCGCCGGCTGAAGGTCAACAGGTTCTGGACGTAGTCGAGCAGCGCCGGGGCGCAGCGGATTTCGCGCACCATCCGCTGCGCCTGCTGGAGCTGCGCGGGGTCCATCCTGGCCTGCAGGCCCTCGAGCATCTCGCGCCGGTCCTCGCCCTCGAGCAGCGCGCGCTCCGACTTGGCATCCGGATAGCCGAGCTCGATGCACATCAGGAACCGGTCGAGCTGCGACTCCGGGAGCGGGAACGTGCCGATCTGGTCCTGCGGGTTCTGCGTCGCGATGACGAAGAACGGCTCGGGAAGCGCCAGCGTCTTGCCGTCGATCGAGACCTGGCGCTCCTCCATCGCCTCGAGCAACGCCGACTGCGTCTTCGGCGAAGCGCGATTGATCTCGTCGGCGAGCAGCACCTGCGAGAACACCGGGCCGGGGTGGAAGACGAAACTCGCGCTCTCGCGGTCGAACACCGACAGCCCGACGATGTCGGCGGGCAGCAGGTCGTTGGTGAACTGCACGCGCTTGAACTGCAGCCCGAGCGACATCGACAGCGCGTGGGCGAGCGTCGTCTTGCCGACGCCCGGCAGGTCTTCGATCAACAGGTGGCCGCGGGCGAGCAGGCAGGCGAGCGCGAGCTTGATCTGTGGCTGCTTGCCCACGACGACGGTGCCGACTTGCGCGGCCACCGTCTGGATCCGCTCGAGCATGGAGGGCCTGGGAGTCGTTGGGTCCGGTCGAGTGTAAACGAAGGGGGCCGGGCGTCCGTGTGACGCAGTCGCCGGTTTGGACGATCGGCGTCTCGCGCCGATAATCGGAGTCGCGCGGCGGGCCGACGGCTCGCCGGGGACCACCGGATGGCCGGGCTGACGGCCGTGCAGAGGAGGAGTCGCAATGGCAGCCGTTCCGCAGAGTGCATCGTCGCCGCAGGGCGATCCCCTCGTCACCGTGGCGCGCGACGGCGGCGTCGTGCGGCTGACGCTGAACCGCCCGGCGCAGTTCAACGCGTTGTCGGAAGAGCTGATGC
Organism: Burkholderiaceae bacterium; assembly: GCA_019635275.1. Lineage (GTDB taxonomy): Bacteria > Pseudomonadota > Gammaproteobacteria > Burkholderiales > Burkholderiaceae_E > Zeimonas. The sequence continues at coordinate 10,805 of JAHBZV010000015.1, forward strand.
GCGCCGTCCAGGCCGAGCTCGAGCGCGTGGCGGGCGACGCGTCGGCGCGGGTGGTCGTGATCGGCGGCGCCGGCAAGGCGTTCTGCGCCGGCCACGACCTGCGCGAAATGCGCGCCAATCCCTCGCACGACTACTACCGGGCGCTGTTCGCGCAGTGCGCACGGATGATGGTGACGATCCAGCAACTGCCGCAGCCGGTCATCGCGCGTGTCCACGGCATCGCGACCGCGGCGGGTTGCCAGCTGGTCGCGATGTGCGACCTGGCGGTCGCCAGCGCCGACGCGCGGTTCGCGGTCTCGGGCGTCAACCTCGGCCTGTTCTGCTCGACGCCGGCGGTGGCGCTGTCGCGGAACCTGTCGCGCAAGGCGGCTTTCGAGATGCTGGTCACCGGCGAGTTCATCGACGCCCCGACCGCGGCGGCCAGGGGCCTGGTCAATCGTGTCGTCGCCCCTGAGGCGCTCGACGCGGAGATCGAGCGCCTGGCTGCGTCGATCTGCGCCAAGCCGCCGGTGGCGATCGCCGCCGGCAAGGGCCTGTTCTACCGGCAGCTCGAGATGGGCATCGACGCGGCCTACCAGCTGGCCGGGCAGACGATGGCCTGCAACATGATGGACGAGTCGGCGCTCGAGGGCGTGCAGGCGTTCATCGAGAAGCGCCCGCCCGACTGGAAGTAGCCTGGCCGGGCAGCGTCGAGTCGCCGTCGCCGAGGCTGCGCTGCATCAGCACGGTGTCGACCCAGCGGCCGAACTTGAAGCCGACCGAAGCCAGCGTGCCGACGTCGCGGAAGCCCAGGCGCCGGTGCAGCGCGATCGATCCGGCGTTGGCGCTGTCGCCGATCACGGCGACCATCTGCCGCCACGGGCCGGCCTCGCAGCGGCGGATCAGCTCCCGCAGCAGCCGCGTGCCCGTGCCGCGGCGCTCGAGCCCCGCGGCGACGTACACCGAGTCCTCCAGCGTGTGGCGGTAGGCCGCACGGGTCCGGTACGGCGCCGCGTAGCCATAGCCGACGACGGCCCCGTCGGCTTCGGCGACGAGCCAGGGCAGGCCGCTCCCGAGCACGGCGGCGCGGCGGGCCCGAAGCTCGTCGACGTCGGGAGGGGATTCCTCGAAGCTGGCCAGCCCGTGGAGCACGTGCTGCGCATAGATGGCGGCGATGGCCGGCACGTCGGCCGGCAGCGCATCGCGGACCAGGACGTCTCGGGCGGCTTCGGCGGGCATCCGGAATTGTCGCGACCGGTCTTGCGGCATGTCAACGAAGGCGGATGCCCTGCGCCCCGGGCGCGGCGGGCGGTCTTTGCGAATTTCCTATAATCGACCCTTTCCCCTGTCCCAGATCGTGAGGCCCCGATGAAGATCCTCGTCCCCGTGAAGCGGGTGGTCGACTACAACGTGAAGGTTCGCGTGAAGAGCGACCAGAGCGCAGTGGACATTGCCAACGTGAAGATGTCGATGAACCCGTTCGACGAGATCGCGGTGGAGGAGGCGATGCGGCTCAAGGAGAAAGGGGTGGCCACCGAGGTGGTGGCGGTGTCGTGCGGGGTGCAGGCGTGCCAGGAGACGCTGCGCACGGCGATGGCGATCGGGGCGGACCGGGGCATCCTGGTGCAGACCGACGTGGAGCTGCAGCCGCTGGCGGTGGCGAAGCTTCTCAAGGCGCTGGTGGACAAGGAGCAGCCGGGGCTGGTGATCCTGGGCAAGCAGGCGATCGACGACGACGCCAACCAGACCGGGCAGATGCTGGCGGCGCTGGCCGACCTGCCGCAGGCGACGTTCGCCTCGAAGGTCGAGATCGCCGAGGGCAAGGCCACGGTCACGCGCGAGGTCGACGGCGGGCTCGAGACGATCGCGATCACGCTGCCCGCGGTGGTCACCACCGACCTCAGGCTCAACGAGCCGCGCTACGTGACGCTGCCGAACATCATGAAGGCGAAGAAGAAGCCGCTCGACGTGGTCAAGCCGGAGGACCTGGGGGTGGACGTGGCGCCGAGGCTGAAGACGCTGAAGGTGAGCGAGCCGCCGGGGCGCAAGGCGGGGGTGAAGGTGCCCGACGTCGCCACGCTGGTGGCGAAGCTGAAGAACGAAGCGAAAGTGATCTGAAGGGGAACGACCGATGGCAGCTCTGGTACTGGCCGAACACGACAACGCGGCGCTCAAGCCGAGCACGCTGAACACGATTGCCGCCGCGGCCAAGGCGGGCGGCGAGGTGACGGTGCTGGTGGCGGGAGCGGGCTGCGCGGCGGTGGCGCAGGCGGCGGCGCAGGCGGCGGGGGTGGCGAAGGTGCTGCTGGCCGATGCGCCGCAGCTGGCCGATCAGCTGGCCGAGAACGTGGCCGCGCAGGTGCTGGCGGTGGCGGGCGGGTTCACGCACATCCTGGTGCCGGCGACGGCGCACGGCAAGAACGTGGCGCCGCGGGTGGCGGCGAAGCTCGACGTGGCGCAGGTCTCCGACATCATCGGGGTGGAGTCGGCCGACACGTTCACGCGGCCGATCTACGCGGGCAACGCGATCGCCACGGTGCAAAGCGCCGATGCGGTGAAGGTGATCACGGTGCGCACGACCGGCTTCGACGCGGTGGCGGCCACCGGGGGCACGGCGCCCGTGGAGGCGGTGGCGGCGGTGGCCGATTCGGGCAAATCCAGCTTCGTGCGGCGCGAGATCGCCAAGAGCGACCGGCCCGAGCTCACTGCGGCGAAGATCGTCGTCTCGGGCGGGCGCGGGATGGGCAGCGCCGAGAACTTCCACCTGCTGGAACCGCTGGCCGACCGGCTGGGGGCGGCGCTGGGCGCCTCGCGGGCGGCGGTCGACGCGGGCTACGCGCCCAACGACTGGCAGGTCGGGCAGACCGGCAAGATCGTCGCGCCGCAGCTGTACGTGGCGATCGGCATCTCCGGGGCCATCCAGCACCTGGCCGGCATGAAGGACAGCAAGGTGATCGTGGCGATCAACAAGGACGAGGAGGCGCCGATCTTCGGCGTCGCCGACTACGGCCTGGTCGCCGACCTGTTCACCGCGGTGCCCGAGCTGGTCAAGGAACTGGGCTGAGGGGCCGCGCCCCCGCCGTGACGAGGGAGTCTCCGCCATGTCGTACGTCGCACCGCTGAAGGACATGCTGTTCGTGCTTCGGCACCTGGCCGGCATCGACCGGGTGGCTTCGCTGCCCGGTTTCGCCGACGCCGGCTACGACACCGCCCAGGCGGTGCTCGAGGAGTGCGCGAAGTTCAACGAGGGAGTCGTCGCGCCGCTCAATCGTGGCGGCGACCTCGAACCCTCGACGCTGGCCGCAGGCGAGGTGACCACGTCCCCGGGCTTTCGCGAGGCATTCCGCCAGTTCGCCGACGGCGGCTGGCAGGGCGTCCAGCATCCCGAGGAATTCGGCGGCCAGGGCTTGCCGAAGCTGATCGCCACGCCGTGCATGGAGATGCTGAACTCGGCCAACCTGTCGTTCGCGCTGTGCCCGCTGCTCACCGACGGCGCGATCGAGGCGCTGCTGGTCGCCGGTTCGCAGCAGCAGAAGCAGCTGTTCGTGCCGAACCTGATCTCCGGAGCGTGGACGGGCACGATGAACCTCACCGAGCCGCAGGCGGGTTCGGACCTCGCGCTGGTGCGCTCGAAGGCCGTGCCGCAGGCCGACGGAAGCTACCGGATCTTCGGCCAGAAGATCTTCATCACCTACGGCGAGCACGACATGGCGCGCAACATCGTGCACCTGGTGCTCGCGCGCACGCCGGACGCGCCCGAGGGCGTGAAGGGCATCTCGCTGTTCGTGGTGCCGAAGTACCTGGTCGACGAACAAGGCAAGCCGGGTCGTCGCAACGACGTCTGGTGCCAGTCGATCGAGCACAAGCTCGGGATCAAGGCGAGCCCCACTGCAGTGTTGCTCTACGGCGACGACAAGGGCGACGTTGGCGCGGGCGCGATCGGCTACCTGATCGGCGAGGAGAACCGCGGCCTCGAGTACATGTTCGTGATGATGAACGCCGCGCGCTTTGCGGTCGGTGTCCAGGGCATCGCCGTGGCCGAGCGCGCCTACCAGCAGGCGGTCGCCTATGCGAAAGACCGCCTGCAAAGCCGCGACGTCGCGGGTTCCAGCGGGGCCGTGCCGATCATTCGGCACCCCGACGTGCGTCGCATGCTGATGACCATGCGCGCGCACACCGAGGCGGCGCGCGCGCTCGCCTGCGTGGCAGCGGCGGCGTCCGACGCCGGGCACCACGCGGCCGACGAAGCGGCGCGCCGCGAGAACATGGCCGTCTACGAGTTCCTGGTGCCGATCGTCAAGGGGTGGTCTACCGAGATGTCGCTCGAGGTGACCTCGCTCGGCGTGCAGGTGCACGGCGGGATGGGATTCATCGAGGAGACCGGCGCCGCGCAACACTATCGCGACGCACGCATCCTGACGATCTACGAGGGGACGACCGCGATCCAGGCAAACGACCTGATCGGGCGCAAGACCGCGCGCGACGGCGGTACTGTCGCGCGCGCGCTGATCGCGAAGGTGCGCGAGACCGAGGCGCAGTTGTCGACGCGCGGCGGCGACGACCTGACTGCGATCGCGGGCCGCTTGTCGGCGGGGCGCGCCGCGCTCGAGGCGGCAGTCGACTTCATGGTGCGTGCGTTCAAGGGCGACGTGCGCGCTGCCTTCGCGGGCAGCGTGCCCTACCTGAAACTGGCGGGCGTGGTGCTGTCGGGCTGGCAGATGGCGCGCGCGGCGCTTGCGGCAGACGAACTGCTGAAGGCCGGCGACGGCGACACCGAATTCCTGGCGGCCAAGATCGCGACCGCGCGCTTTCACGCGGACCACTTGCTGACTCAGGCTGGCGCGCTGCTTGCGGCCGCAACCGAAGGCGCGGCCGGCGTGCTCGCGATGCCCGAGACCGCGTTCTGAGCGTGTGCCGCGGGGGGCCCGCGGCGACCCCCTGGGCGCGCGGCCGGCCGGCCGCGGCACGGCTCGGGGTTCAGTTGGCAGCGTTCAACGACGGACCCACTTCGCAGTCGGGGTGGGCGTTCCAGCGGTTTCTGCAGAACCGAAGTCGCACGCGTTCGTTGCAGACGAAGCGGGCGAGCAGCGCCTCGCTGCCGCACTGCGCCTGTTGCACCGCCGCCAGGCGATCTCCTGCGCGCACCGCGGGGGGCGCTGCGCCCGATGCGCCCGATGCGGCCGATGCGGCCGGCGCGCCTCGCTCGGCGCTCGTCGCGACCTGCGGCCTGGCCGGTTCTGCGGATGCCGGGGCCGCCACGGTGCCGGCCGGTTCCGGCGTCGGCTGAAGCGGCGCGGGTGCCGTGCCGCGGGGAGGCTCGGGCGTCGTCGTGAGCCGCTGCGCGACGGTCGCCCCGGGCTCCGGGCGACGCAGGTGGCTCAGGCGCGCCTCGTCGCCCGAGCCCGGTGGTGGCAACGTTGCCGGCACGCGCGCGACGCGCTCGAAGCCCGGCGGAACCGCAGGCATGGTCTGGTGCACCAGGTAGATCGCGAATGCACCCACCGCCGAGATCATCGTGGCGAGCGCTGCCGCGCCGAGGCCGCGCCGCAGGCGCCGTGCCAGCGGCGGCGCTACAGCGGCCTGCGCGGATTCGTCCAGCGGCGCCTGGCAGCCGACGCACATCCGCGCGCCGACCGCGTTCTGCGTGCCGCAACGAGAGCAGGGTGCCGTTGCCGTCATCGTCAGCCGTTCCGTGAGGGGCCAGCATACATCGCCGGCTGCGTGGAGTTGCCCGGGGGTGGACGCGGGCGCCGTGCGCCGATATACTGTGGAAATATACAGTTCATCGCGTCAGGTCGGTCGATGCCCAGCGTGTCAGTCCCGGTGCGGGGTCGGGGCGCCACCTTCAACCCGCAGCATCGCTTCGCCACGCGGCAAAGCGAGCCCGCCGACGACGGCTGGTACCGCGAAGACGGGCAGCCGCCGGTGCTGTCCACCGAGGTCCGCGAAGAGCAGGCGCGCTCACTGATCGTGCGCAACGATTCGCCCGACCTGCACTTCAACCTGTCGGTCAATCCGTATCGCGGCTGCGAGCACGGCTGCATCTACTGCTACGCGCGACCCAACCACGGCTACGTGGGCCTGTCGCCGGGTCTCGACTTCGAGTCGCGCCTGTTCGTCAAGGTCGATGCCGCCGAGCGCCTGCGCGCCGAACTCGACGCGCCCGCCTATCGCTGCGAGCCGATCAACCTCGGGTCTGCCACCGACGCCTACCAGCCGATCGAGCGCCGCTACGGGCTCACGCGCAAGCTGATCGAAGTGATGTCCGCGCGTCGCCAGCCGTTCACGATCGTGACCAAGTCGTCGCTGATCGAACGCGACATCGACCTGCTGGCGCCGCTCGCCCGCGACGGGCTGGTCGGCGTCTACGTGACGGTCACGACCCTCGACCCCGACCTCGCCCGACACTGGGAGCCGCGCGCGGCGGCGCCGTGGCGCCGCCTGCAGACGATCCGCCGGCTGCGCGAAGCCGGCATCCCGGTCGGCGTCTCGCTTGCGCCGGTTGCGCCGTTCCTGAACGAGCCCGAGATCGAGCAGGTGCTCGCCGCCTCGTCCGAAGCCGGCGCGCAGATGGCGTTCTACCAGGTGCTGCGCCTGCCCTGGGAGCTTCGCGAGCTCTTCGTGCAGTGGCTCGGCACCCACTATCCCGATCGCGCGCGGCGCGTGCTGCGCCGCCTGGCCGAGATGCGCGGCGACCCGGGGCAGGCGCGGCTCAACGATCCGCGATTCTTCAGCCGCATGACCGGGCAGGGGGCGTGGGCGCAGTTGATCGGGCTTCGCTTCGACCTTGCCGTGCGGCGGCACGGGCTCGACCGTCACCGGCTCGAACTGCGCACCGATCTGTTCCGCAGGTGCCCCGACGAGCGCCAGCTCGGCCTTTTCTGAGCGTCACGCGACTCGATTGTCCTGCGGCCCCGAGCCGGCTATAATTACCGGTTTTCCGATTACGGACCGAAGGATACGGATATGGTCGTCATCCGACTGACTCGCGGCGGCGCCAAGAAGCGTCCCTTCTACCACATCGTCGTGGCGCACAAGCAGAATCGCCGCGACGGGCAGTTCATCGAGCGCCTCGGGTACTTCAACCCGATCGCGGCGTCGAACGAAGTGGGCCTGACGCTGGCGGCCGAGCGCATCGACTTCTGGAAGCAGCAAGGCGCAGCGCTGTCGCCCACGGTCGCGCGCCTGGTCAAGCAACACGCGGCCCGGCAACCGGCCGCGGCCTGATTGCCGCCCGGGCGGCTTCATGAGGTGCGCCGCTGAGCCTGTCCCGCAGCGACGACCCCGCCGGCGCGTCGAGCGGCGCGCCGGATGAACTGCCTGCCGACGCGGTCGCGCTCGGCAGGGTGGCAGGAGCATGGGGGGTGCGCGGTTGGCTGCGCATCGTCCCGTTCAACGATCCCCACGAATCGATCCTGACCGGCCAGCCTCGCTGGTGGCTGCGCGGGCCGGCCGGGTGCCGCCTGCTGACGATCGAACAATCGCGCGTCCACGGCGAAGACATCGTCGCGAAGGCCAGTGGCCTGGACGATCGCGATCGCGCGCAGGCCCTGAAGGGCTGCGAAGTGATGATCAGCCGGGCGCAATTCCCGGGCGCGCCGGCTGGCGAAGTCTACTGGGTCGACCTGATCGGCTGCACGGTGCGCAATCCGGCGGGCGAGTTGCTCGGAGTGGTGACCGCCGTCGACGAGTTCGGCGCCGATCCGGTGCTGCGGCTCGAGGCGCCAGGCGAGGCGCCGGGTTCGAGCATCCAGAGGCTGATCCCGTTCGTCCCCGCGTTCGTCATCGAGGTCGACGTGGCCGGACGCCGGGTGGTGGCCGACTGGGAACTCGATTACTGATCGGCGGCGGGGCATGCGATTCGACGCCATCACGATCTTCCCGGAGATGTTCGAAGCGGTCACCCGCTACGGCATCACCGGGCGCGCGCACGAGCGCGGGCTGTGGTCGCTCGCCTGCTGGAACCCGCGCGACTTCGCAACCGACGCTTACCGCAGCGTCGACGATCGCCCCTACGGCGGTGGCCCCGGCATGGTCATGCTGGCGCAGACGCTCGCCGACGCGATCGCCGCGGCGCGCGCAGCGGGACCCGGCGGGCGGCCGGTGATCGCGATGTCGCCTCAGGGACGCCCGCTGGACGACCGGCGCGTGCGCGAGCTCGCCACGGGCGCGGGCGCGATCCTGCTGGCCGGGCGCTACGAGGCGATCGACCAGCGACTGATCGACCGCTACGTCGACGAGGAGATCGCGATCGGCGACTTCGTCGTCTCGGGGGGCGAGCTGCCGGCGATGATGCTGATCGACGCGGTCGTGCGGCAGATGCCGGGCGCAATGAACGACGCGCGGTCCGCGGCCTGCGACTCGTTCGCCGACGGCCTGCTCGACTGTCCCCATTACACCCGCCCCGAGGTGTTCGAGGGCGTGCCCGTGCCCGAGGTCCTGCTGTCGGGCCACCACGCCCGGATCGAGCGCTGGCGGCGCGAGCAGGCGTTGCGCGCGACGCTGTTGCGCCGACCCGAGCTGATCGCGCACGCGCGCGAGCAGGGGCGACTGAGCGCCGAGGACGAGCGGATCCTCGCGTCGCTGCACGCCGACCGGGCGGACGAGCCCCCGGCCGGGCCTGCACCTGCACGCTTGGCGGGCGACCCGAAAAAGGCTTAGAATGCAAGGCTTTGCGGAATTCCGCATCAACCCCATCCTCTGCCCGGCGACAGACCGGTCCGGTGCCAGCGGCGCAGATGCCGCCAGCGCCGGTTGCGAAGCCCCGGTGCTTCCGACCTTCCGGACAACAACGGCCAGCGCACGATGGATTCAGGAGCATCCGGCATGGATCTGATCCAGCAACTCGAGCAGGAAGAGATTTCCCGCCTCGGCAAGAGCATCCCCGAGTTCGCCCCCGGCGACACGGTCATCGTCAGCGTCAACGTGGTCGAGGGCAACCGCAAGCGCGTCCAGGCCTACGAGGGCGTGGTCATCGCGCGCCGCAATCGCGGGCTGAACTCGTCGTTCATCGTCCGCAAGATCTCTTCGGGCGAGGGCGTCGAGCGCACGTTCCAGCTCTATTCGCCGCTGATCTCGAGCATCGAGGTGAAGCGCCGCGGCGACGTTCGTCGCGCCAAGCTCTATTACCTGCGCGACCGCTCGGGCAAGTCGGCCCGGATCAAGGAAAAGCTGCCGGGCAAGTCGCCCCGCGCCGGCGGCGCCACGGGCGCCTGATCGGGGCGGCGCGGCGGCCTCGCGCCGGCTGCGGCGGCGCCTCGCGCGCCGCGTCGAGCCGGGCTGCGCGCCTCGCGCGCTCGAGACGGGGCGCTGGGCAACGCGAAGGGTCCGCTGCGGCGCGCTGAACGACGCGATGATTCCACTACAGGGCGCTGACCAGCGCCCTGTTGTATTTTCCGGATCATGGACACCGAGTCGAACAATCGCGGCGAGCGACGGGGCGCGCCTTCGGGCGAGCGGCGGAACACGCCTACCGGCGAGAGCCGGAACACGCCTACCGGCGTGTGGGCCGAGCTCCCTCGATTCGATCCGCGCGAGATGCCGATCGCGGCGGTCGACGAAGCGCTGCCGGCCGTGCACACCGAACGGCTGGGGCCCGACGCGCTGCGCGGGCGCTTCGCGCAGCCCCCGTCGTGGCAACCGGAGCAGACGGACGATCGCTTTCGCGTCGACCAGTCCGCGCCGCGCGACGCCGCGGTGCTGGTGCCGATCGTCGCGCACGCCGCGGGGACGACCGTGCTGCTCACGCAGCGCACGCTGCACTTGCGCCATCACTCGGGCCAGGTGGCCTTTCCGGGCGGGCGCGTCGAACCCGGCGACCCGTCGCCGGTCGAGGCAGCGCTGCGCGAGGCTCACGAAGAGGTGGGGCTCGAGCGCTCGCGCGTCGAAGTGATCGGCCGGCTGCCCGAATACCTCACCGGCACCGGATTCCGCGTGACGCCGGTCGTCGCCCTGGTGCGGCCGGGGTTCGACCCGCGGCCCGACCCGGCGGAAGTCGCTCAGGTGTTCGAGGTGCCGCTGGCGTTCCTGATGGATCCGCGTCATCACCAGCGCCGCCGCGTGCGGCTCGCCGTCGGCGAGCGCACCTTCTTCGCGATGCCCTATCGCCCGCCCGGCGCCGCCGAAGAGCACTTCATCTGGGGCGCGACCGCGGCGATGCTGCGGAACCTGTATCGTCTGCTCGTGGCCTGAGCGGCCCGGCCTGGAACGGGATGGGATTCGTCGCACTGATTTTCGCGCTGCTGATCGAGCAGGGCCGGTCGCTGCCGGGCGACAACGCCGTGCATCGCGCCGCCATCGCGCTGGCCGACCTGGTGCGCGGGGCCAGCGACGCCGGCGAGCGGCAGCAGGGGGCGTTCGGGTGGCTCGTCGTCGTCGCGATCGGCGTGGGCGGGGTCGCGCTGCTCGAGTGGATTGCCGCAATGCTGCACCCGCTCGCGCTGTTCGTCGTCCACGTCGCGGTGCTCTACCTGACGGTCGGCTTCCGGCAGTTCAGTCACGCCTTCACCGAGATCCAGATCGCGCTCGCGAGCGACGATGCAGAGGGCGCTCGGCGCGTGCTCGAGCGCTGGCTGAGCCAGGCCGATCCCGACGACCTGTCCGACCGGCCGCGTCGCGAGACGCCGGTCAACGAGATCTGCCGCCAGGCGATCGCGCACGCGCTGGTGGCTGCGCATCGCCACGTCTTCGGGCCGCTGTTCTGGTACATCCTGTTGCCGGGTGCCATCGGGCCGGTGCTGTACCGCTTCGCGGAGATGCTCGCGCGGCGCTGGGGCAGCGCGGTAGCCGAGGGGGCCAGCCGGGTCGAGGAACCCTACGGGTACTTCGCCACTCGCGCCTATCGGGCCATCGACTGGCTGCCGGCGCGGCTGTCGGCGGCCGGATTCGCGATCGTCGGCAACTTCGAGGACGCGGTCTACTGCTGGCGTGGCGCGGTGGCTGCGGGCACGACCGACGACCAGCGCGCGCTGTTGCTCGCCTCCGGAGGCGGGGCGCTCGGCCTGCGCGTTGCGGAACCGGCGCTCGAAGCGCGATGGGCCGCCGGCGAGCAGGGCTTCGAGTGGCAGGGTGCCGAACCCGACGCGAGCGGCCTGCGCAGTTCGGTCGGGCTGGTCTGGCGCTCGGTGGTGCTGTGGATCAGCCTGTTCGCGATGATCACCATCGCGGCCTGGCTCGGGCGCTGAGTCAGTCCGCGTCGTCTTCGATGCGCAGGTACAGCCGGTAGCGCAGCGCGTCGATCTCGCCGCGGCTGGCCGCTTCGCGGATCGCGCATCCCGGCTCGTCGTGATGGCGGCAGTTGTTGAACCGGCAGCGCCCGAGCAGCGGCACGAACTCGCGCATCGCGTGCATGCGCTGCGACTCCGAAAGGTGCGCCAGCCCGAAGCTCTGGAACCCAGGCGTGTCGACGATCCGCGCGTCGCGCGCGACCTCGTCGGGGACGTCGAACATGCGGCTGAACGTCGTCGTGTGGCGACCGCTCGACAACGCGGCCGAGATCGCCTGCGTGCGCAGGTCGGCGTCGGGGACCAGCGTGTTGACGAGCGTCGACTTGCCCATTCCGGACTGGCCGATCAGCAGCGTCGTGCGTCCGGCGAGCCAGGGGCCCAGCCGCTCGCGGGCTTCCCGCGGCCGCGCGCCGGCTGCGATCTCGAACACCTCGTAGCCGAGCGCGCGATAGGTCGCGATCCGGCCGGCGATCGCGCGCGCCGCCTCGACGAGATCGGACTTGTTGGCGATCAGTGCGGCGCCGATGCCGGCGCTCTCGAGCGCGATCAGCATGCGCATCAGCAACGCTTCCGAGAACGGCGGGTCGCCGGCGACGACGATTCCGGCCTGGTCGACGTTGGCCGCGAGCAGCTTGCTGCGCCAGCGGTCGCTTCGCTGCAGCGCGGTTCTCCGCGGGCGCAGCGACTCGATGACCGCCTGGTCGGCGCCGATCAGCCTGACGTCGACTTCGTCGCCGACACAGAAGTCGGTGCGCTTGCCGCGCGTGACCGCGACGCGGTCGGGCCAGGCGTTCGCGCGCGAGCGCACGTAGAACAGGCGGCCGAAGCTGGCCGCGATCCGCGCGAGTTCAGTTGCCGCCGCGGCCGAAGACGGCATCGCACTTGGCCGCGCAGATGAAGTCGTTCTCGGAGATGCCGCGCACCGAGTGGGTATTGAAGCGCACGGTGCACCGGTTGTAGGTCACGAGCAGGTCGGGGTGGTGGTCTTCGCCGTGCACCATCCAGGCCAGAGCGTTCACGAACGCGATCGTGTCGTAATAGTCGCGGAACGCGTAGCTGCGCTCGAGTGCTCCGTCGCGCAGGCTCCAGCCGGCCAGCTCGGTGAGCTGGACCTCGATCTCGCTGACGGTGTAGGCGCGCTCGCCGCTGATGGGTCGAGACTTGCGGGCGAGCAACTGCTGGCGGGGGATCGGCGCCTTCATCACGCCCCCTGCAGGCGGCCGATCCGCAGCGACGCGGGCGGATGCGAGTCGTAGAACGCCGAGTGAATCGGATCCGGCGTGAGCGTCGACGCATTGTCCTCGTAGAGCTTGACCAGCGCGCTGGCGAGGTCCTGCGCACGAGCGTGCGCGGCTGCGTAGGCGTCGGCCTGGAACTCGTGTCGGCGCGACGCCCAGCTGAACAGAGGCTGCAGCAGGAACGTGAACACCGGCAACGCCAGGAAGAAGAGCACGAGCGCCGCCGCCTCGAATTCGCCGGCACCGGGCGTGACCCCGAGCCCCTGGTAGAACCAGCCCTGGCGCGAAAGCCAGCCGAGCAGCCACAAACCCGCGAAGCTGGCGGCGAACATCAGGACGATGCGCACGAGCACGTGCCGGTGATGGAAGTGGCCGAGCTCGTGCGCGAGCACCGCCTCGATCTCGTCGGCGCTGAGCCTCGACAGCAGCGTGTCGAAGAAGACGATCCGCTTGCTGCGCCCGAGTCCGGTGAAGTAGGCATTGCCGTGCGCCGATCGACGGCTGCCGTCCATGACGAACAATCCCTTCGAGGCGAAGCCGCAGCGCGCCAGCAGCGCCTCGACGCGCTGGCGGATCGTCGCGTCGGACAGCGGCTCGAAACGGTTGAACATCGGCGCGATGACGGTGGGGTAGAGCACGAGGACGATGAGGTTGAAGGTTACCCAGACCGCCCATGCCCACAGCCACCAGAGTCCGCCCGAGCTGCGCATCAGCCACAACACCACCGCCACCAGCGGCAGGCCGAGCGCCGCGGCGATCGCGGCGCCCTTGAGCGCGTCGGCGACGAACAGCCGTTGCGTCATCCGGTTGAAGCCGAACCGCTGCTCCAGGCGGAACTGCCGGTACCACTCGATCGGCAGGTCGACGAGTGCGCCGATCAGGGCCACCGCGGCGACGAACAGCATCTGGCGCACGAACGGATGGTCGGGCAGCCACGCGGCGAGCGCGTTCAGCAGCGCCTGCAGCCCGCCGAACAGCGTGAACCCGAGAAGCAGCAGCGCGCCGACCAGCGTTTCGAGCATGCCCAGGCGCACGCGAGCCACCGTGTAGTCGGCCGCCCGGCGGTGCGCCGCCAGCGGGACGCGTTCGGCGAATCGCGCCGGCACGGCGTCGCGATGCCGTGCGACGTGCCGCACCTGGCGCGTGGCGAGCCAGAAGCGCACGACGATCGAGACCACCAGCGCGGCCGCGAAGATCATCGAGAAGGCGAGGGCAGTCAAGGCGATCGCTGTGCGAGAATCGACGACGGAGAAAAAATTATGTCACAGCAGCCTGCGCCGCCCGGTGGCGCCCCCGCGAGCGGGGAGGGATCCGCCCCGCCGCGCAAGCCCGACGAGTCGCTGCTCGTCTGGGTCGACATGGAGATGACCGGCCTGAACCCGGTCGTCGACCGCATCATCGAAGTCGCGATCGTCGTCACCGACGACTCGCTGCAGATCGTCGCGCAGAGCGAGGCGTTCGCGATCCGCCAGCCCGCCGCCGTGCTCGACGCGATGGACCAGTGGAACCGCGCGACCCACGGCCGATCCGGTCTGGTCGACCGGGTGCTCGCCTCGCCCTGGACCGAGGCCAGCGCGGAGCAGGCGCTGCTCGACTTCCTGGCGCCCCTGGTGCCGCCGGGAAAGTCGCCGATGTGCGGCAACTCGATCTGCCAGGACCGGCGCTTCATGGCGCGCTACATGCCGCGGCTCGAGGCGCATTTCCACTATCGCAACATCGACGTCAGCACGCTCAAGGAACTGTGCAAGCGCTGGCGCCCGGACGTGGCCAAGGCGTTCGTCAAGCGCAGCGCACACACGGCCATGGCCGACATCGCCGAGTCGATCGACGAGTTGCGCCACTACCGCGACAACTTCCTGTCGCTCGCGCCGCCGGCCTGAACGGCGCCGTCGGCGCGCCACACGCGCGCCAGGATCGTCGCCAGCGCTGCCGCCGCGATCGCCAGGCTCGCCCCCGAGGCGATCCAGAAGCCGCGCGCGCCGGCCACCTGCGGCGCCCACGCGTGCCCCGCGGCCCCGGCTTCGAAGGCCAGCCACCAGCCTCCCCCGAGGCCCACCCCCCAGAGGCTCACCACGTACACCAGCATCGGCAGCGTCGTGATCCGGTAGGCCCGCAGGATGAACGAGCACATCGCCTGGGCCGCGTCGAACAGGTGGAAGGCCGCGACCAGCGCCAGCAGCGGCGCGGCGGCCGCGACCAGCGTCGCGTCGGTGGTGTAGAGCGCGGCAAGCCGTTCGCGCGAGGCGAACATCGCGAGCGCGATCGCCGCCGCGCAGCCGAGCGCGACACGGATGCCGGCCCACGCCCGCGCGCGCGCCTCGGCCGGGCGGGCCGCGCCGAGCGATTGCGCGACGAGCACGCTGGTGGCGGTGGCCAGCGCGAGCGGCACCATGTACGCCAGCGCCGCGAGGTTCGCCGCGATCTGGTGGCTCGCCGCCGTGGTGGCGCCGAGACGCGCGAGGAACAGCGCCATGAACGTGAACGAAGTCACCTCGACCAGGTAAGTTGCGCCGATCGGCACGCCGAGCGCGAGCAGCCCGCGCAGTCGCGCGAAGTCGGGGCGCACCAGCCATCGGCCGCCGACCAGCCCGAGCTTGCGGTACAGCGGTTCGGCGCGCAGCGCAGCGAGCGCGAGCAGCACCGACAGCCACGCGACGATGGCCGACGCGACGCCGCAACCGGCACCGCCCAGCGCGGGCACGATCGTCGCGTCGCCGTGCTGCCAGCCGTGCATGAACAACGCGTTCAGCGGCACCTTCAGCGCCACGCCCGCCAGGTTGATCGCCATCACCGCCTTCGGGCGCGAGACTGCGTTCGACAGCGCGTGGAACACGCGAAACAGCAGCGCCGCGGGCAGGCCCGCCGCCGCCGCCCACAGGTAGGTACGCGCAACCGCAGCGACTTCGGGCGGCGGTTCGCTCAAGGCGAGCCACAGGTCGCTGGCGGCGAGCGCAGCGCAACCGGGCACCATCAGCAGCAGCGCGAGCCAGACCGCCTGGCGCGTCTCCAGCCCGATCTGCTCG
Source organism: Burkholderiaceae bacterium (assembly GCA_019635275.1). Lineage (GTDB taxonomy): Bacteria > Pseudomonadota > Gammaproteobacteria > Burkholderiales > Burkholderiaceae_E > Zeimonas. Next base: position 26,270 of record JAHBZV010000015.1, read on the forward strand.
AAACGCTGCGCCCCGTAGTGCTGCGCGACGATCGGGCTGAGCGCGAGCAGCACGCCCATCAGACCGATGTAGACGCTGATGTAGACGCTCGCGCCGAGCCCGACGGCCGCGACGTCGACGGTCGACAGCCTTCCGGCCATCACGGTGTCGATCACGCCGTTGAGCATGACCGCGAGTTGCCCGACGAACACCGGCCAGGCGAGCTTGAGGATGTCGCGCGTCATCGCGCGTCGGGCCGGCTCCGCTCGGCGTCGCGCCGGTACAGGCGGAACCGCTCGTCGCGGTCGCTGCGGCGCTGGCCCTGCCAGACGAGCGACCAGCCGGGCTGCGGGCTCGGCACGGTGCGCGCGAGCGGGCCGTCGTCCTGGATCAGCAGCCAGTCGCATCGATCGCCGCGCGCGGCGAAGTTCATGCGCGCGAAGTAGTGGAAGCTCGCGCGCGGCGCCCGTTCGAGGTCCTGTGTCGCGACGCAGGCATCCTGGCCGTCGAAGGCGGCGGCCAGCCGCGTCGCCACGTCCCGGTAGGTGTTGCGCTCGTTGAAGACGGGCAGCCACAGGGTCATCAGCAGGAACCAGGCGAGCACCAGCCCGCCGCACGACAGCGCCATCGCGCGCCAGATCATCCGCGGTTGCCGAGAGATCCTCCAGCGCACCAGCGCCAGCCAGGCGAGCGTGGCGAGCCCGCCGAGCGCGATCTCGACGGCGATCCACTCGGGCGTGAAGCCCGGTGCGATCTGGCTGGCGCGATAGGCCATCCGCGGCGGGAAGCCGGTCATCAACGCGATCCAGTAGGCCCAGATCACGATACCGAACAGCGAGAAGCTGGTCACCGCGAACCAGTCGATCAGGCTCACGATGCCTCGCTTGAGCGTCGGCATGCCGACCGCCGCCAGCATCGCCAGCGGCACCGTGACCGGCAGCAGCCAGCTCTCGCCGCCCGAAGGCGAGGCGAGCGCGCGCAGCGCGAGCGCGATCGCGGTGAGCATCGGCAGCGCCACCGCCGGCTCGCCCCAGCGGCCGCGCCATCGCCACGCCGCCCACAGTGCGACCGGCCACGCGGGCCAGTAGAACCACGGGATCGTGCGCGCGAAGTAGCCCAGCGAGTCGGCGGTGGGGCCGGCGATGGCGCCGAGGTTCCACGCGGCCCAGTCGAGCAGGTGGCCGCGCTCGGCGGCCTCGCCGCCCGCGAGCAGCAACGGCCAGGGCAGCGCGCCGGCGGCGGCTACCGCCACTGCGAGCGGCAGCATGCGCCAGCCGACGAGCCGGTACGCGCGGCTCACCAGCGGCAACACGACCAGCACCAGCAGCAGTGCCACCGCGGTGCCGACGCCCCGGCTCAACAGCGTGGCGGCGATCGCTGCGCCGGCGATCGCTGCGCCGGCCGCCGGGCGTTCCAGCGCCAGCGTGCAGCCGAACAGGAATGCCGCGATCCAGGCGACCTGGGCGGGATCGGCAGTGGTCTCGTGCATGCGCACGAGCAGGCCGAACGTGGCCATCAGCACCAGCAGGCCCGAGTCGGCGATCGCGCGGCCGAAATCGACGTTCGAGGCCGACGCGCCGAACGGGTCCGACGGCTGCACGCCCGGCCGGCGTGCAAGGCCGTAGGTCGTGTACCAGACCAGCACCAGCGCGAGCGCGAGCAGTGCGACGACGGCCAGGCGCACGCCCCCGTGCTCGCCGACCAGCGGCGCCGCAAGCTTGCCGATCGTCGCGGCGATCCAGAAGGGAAGCGGGCCTTCGGAGGGCACCGGCAGGTTGCCGATGTTCGGCATCAGCCAGTCGGCGGCGTCGCCGCGGATCATCGACAACGCGATGCCGAAGCCGGCGGCGTCCTGGGTGCGCCACGGATCGCGGCCGATGAAGCCGGGCAGCACGTAGAGCGCGCACAACAGCAGCAGCGCCCATCGCGGCAACTTGCCTGCTTCGAGCTCGGTGACGATGAATGGTTTCATGCGGCTGCGCGCAACGATAAAGCAAAAAAAGGCAGCGAGGGCTGCCTTTTCGACTGCGGCAGCCCAGGCTGCCTGCGGGGGGCCGCGCGTCGCGGCCCCGTCGCTCTTCGCTCGCCGCCTGCGGCGAGTGCCGGCTCGCTGCCTGCGGCGACCTGCGATTACTTGCCGGTGCGCGCGAACTTCTGGCGGAACTTCTCGACGCGGCCGGCTTCGATGATGCGCTGCTGCGCGCCGGTGTAGAACGGGTGCGACTCGGAGGTCACGTCGAGCTTGAACAGCGGGTATTCCTTCCCGTCGTCCATCTTGATCTTCTCGCGCGTGGCGACCGTCGATCTGGTGACGAACTTGAAGCCGTTCGACATGTCCATGAAGACGACTTCACGGTAGTCGGGGTGGGTGCCTTGTTTCATGACTGGGTCTCCGAACCCCGCGCTTGGCGGGATTCTGGTCTCGATTCGGGAAAAGCCTTGAATTATAAGGGCTTTCGCGTGCCTCGCGCAAGCTGCCCGGCGCCCCGGGGTTCAACCTCCGCGCCGCATCATGTCGAAGAATTCCTGGTTGTTCTTGGTCTGGCGCACCTTGTCGAGCAGGAATTCCATCGCCTCGAGCTCGTCCATGTCGTGCAGCAGCTTGCGCAGGATCCAGATCTTCTGCAGGAGTTCGGGCTTGATCAGCAGCTCTTCGCGGCGCGTGCCCGACCGGTTGATGTCGATCGCGGGATAGACGCGCTTTTCCATCATCCGGCGGTTCAGGTGCAACTCCATGTTGCCGGTGCCCTTGAACTCCTCGTAGATCACCTCGTCCATCCGGCTGCCGGTGTCGATCAGCGCGGTGGCAATGATGGTGAGCGAGCCGCCTTCCTCGATGTTTCGGGCTGCGCCGAAGAAGCGCTTCGGCCGCTGCAGCGCGTTGGCGTCGACGCCGCCGGTCAGCACCTTGCCCGAGGCCGGCACCACCGTGTTGTAGGCGCGCGCGAGCCGGGTGATCGAGTCGAGCAGGATGACCACGTCCTTCTTGTGCTCGACCAGCCGCTTGGCCTTCTCGATCACCATCTCCGCGACCTGCACGTGGCGCGTGGCCGGCTCGTCGAACGTCGACGCGACGACCTCGCCGCGCACCGAGCGGGTCATCTCGGTGACCTCCTCCGGGCGTTCGTCGATCAGCAGCACGATCAGCACGACGTCCGGGTGGTTGGAGGTGATCGCATGCGCGATGTGCTGCATCAGCACGGTCTTGCCGGCCTTCGGTGGCGCGACGATCAGGCCGCGCTGTCCCTTGCCGATCGGCGCGATCATGTCGATGATCCGGCCGGTGATGTTCTCCTCGGCCTTGATATCGCGCTCGAGCACCATCGGCTTGTTCGGGTGCAGCGGCGTGAGGTTCTCGAACAGGATCTTGTGCTTGCTCGCCTCGGGCGGCTCGCCGTTGATCTTGTCGACCTTCACCAGCGCGAAGTAGCGCTCGCCTTCCTTCGGCGTGCGCACCTCGCCTTCGATCGAGTCGCCGGTGTGCAGGTTGAACCGGCGGATCTGCGACGGCGAGATATAGATGTCGTCGGTGCTCGCCAGGTAGGAAGTCTCGGGCGAGCGCAGGAAGCCGAAGCCGTCGGGCAGCACCTCGAGGCAGCCGTCGCCGAAGATGGTTTCGCCGGTCTTGGCCTTGCGCTTGAGGATCGCGAACATCAGCTCCTGCTTGCGCATGCGCTGGGGACTCTCGATCTCCAGGCCGGTGGCCATCTCGATCAGCTGCGAGACGTGCAGCGACTTCAGTTCGGACAGGTGCATCGGGTGGTTCTCCCCGCGGGGACTTTGCTGGGAACGGACGGAAATCAGGGGCGCGGCTGGCAGGCCGCTAGACGTTCAGGTCGGGGTGCGGGCGGGTGAAGCCCGTGGACGGCGGGGGCGGGGTGCGGCAGACGGATCGGTCGCCGCGACGCGCCCCGGCGTCAGCCGCCGGGAGCCGGCAGGTGCGTACGAAACAGCCGCACGAACCTTCGAGCGGCTGGAAGCTTACAACGAATCAGAGATGGCTGTCCAGAAACAGCGTCAGCTGCGATTTCGACAATGCGCCGACCTTGGTGTCGACGACCGCACCGTTGCGGAACAGCATCAGCGTGGGGATGCCGCGAATACCGTACTTGGCCGGCACCGACTGGTTTTCGTCGACGTTGACCTTCACGACCTGCAGCTTGCCGGCGTAATCGCGCGAGATCTCGTCGAGGATCGGCGCGATCATCTTGCACGGGCCGCACCATTCGGCCCAGTAATCGACGAGAACCGGCGCGTCGGACTTGAGGACGTCCTGCTCGAACGTGGCATCGGATACGTGCTTGATGGTCATTTTTGCTCCCGGGATTGCGATAAACATAGCACACACCCGGCCGGCCTCGCCGCGCCTGCCGCAGGCCCGGACGGGCGGCTGATAGAATCGCCGTGGGCGGGCCTCCCCGCAGTGCGGCGTGGTCAACCTGGTCAGGTCCGGAAGGAAGCAGCCACAGCCATTCCCCGTGCGTGCCGGGGTTCCGGCTCGCCCACCCGTTCATTCCCCGCCGGTTGCCGATGCCATGACCCATCAGGTGCTCGCCCGCAAGTGGCGACCGCGCGATTTCGAGTCGCTGGTCGGCCAGGACCACGTCGTGCGCGCGCTCTCGCACGCGCTCGAGACGCAGCGGCTGCACCACGCCTACCTGTTCACCGGCACGCGCGGCGTCGGCAAGACCACGATCGCGCGAATCCTCGCGAAGGCCCTGAACTGCGAGACCGGCGTCAGCGCCAGGCCCTGCGGCCGCTGCGCGGCCTGCGTGGGCATCGACGCCGGGCGCTTCGTCGACTGCATCGAGCTCGACGCGGCGTCGAACCGCGGCGTCGACGAAATGACGCAGTTGCTCGAGAACGCGGTCTACGCCCCGACCGCCGGCCGCTACAAGGTGTACGTGATCGACGAGGTCCACATGCTGTCGGCGCACGCGTTCAACGCGATGCTCAAGACGCTCGAGGAACCGCCGCCGCACGTCGTCTTCGTGCTCGCGACCACCGATCCGCAGCGGGTGCCGGTCACCGTGCTGTCGCGTTGCCTGCAGTTCAACCTGAAGAACATGCCGCCCGCGGCGGTGGCGGCGCACCTGGCCACGGTGCTGTCGGCCGAGGGCGTCGATTTCGATCGCGGCGCGCTCGACCGGCTCGGGCGCGCGGCCGCTGGCAGCATGCGCGATGCGCTGTCGCTGCTCGACCAGGCGATCGCCTTCGGTGGCGGCGAGGTGCGCGAGCCGGCGGTGCGCGAGATGCTCGGCGTGGTCGACGCGGCCTGGCTGGTCCGGATCCTCGACGCGCTGGTGGCCGGCGACGGGCGCGCCCTCGTCGGGCTCGCCGACGAGATGCTCGGCGGCAACGCGCCGTTCGAGCGCACGCTGGCCGACCTCGCGGCGCTGCTGCAGCGGATCGCGCTGGCGCAAGTCGGCGCCGTCGGCGACGCCGACGATCCGGCCACGCTCGAACGCCTCGCGGCGGCGATTGCCCCGGAAGACCTGCAGGTCTGGTACCAGATCGTGATCCACGGCGCGCGCGACCTGCCGTTGGCGCCCGACGCGCATGCGGGGTTCACGATGGTGCTGCTGCGGCTGCTCGCATTCGGGCCGGACCACGGCGACGCCGCGGGCGCTGCGCCCCGGCCCGCTACGGGGCACGCGCAGGGCGCCGCAAGAGGCCCCGCGAGCGCACCCGCCGCTGCCCGCCCGCCCGCCGGCGCCCCCGCTTCGGCCCCCGGCCCGGCCGCGCTGCGGGCGGCGATGTCCGGGCGCGGCTCGGCGCCTGCCCCGGACAATGCCGCGCGGGCTTCGGCCTCCGGCGACGCGTCGAAGCCGGTCGCCGTCGGTTCGCCGCCCCCTGTCGCGACGGGCTTCGACGGAGACTGGCCCGGCCTGGCGGCGCGGTTGCAGGTCGGCGGCTTCGTGCAGCAGTTCATGCATCAAAGCGAGCTCGTCGAGGCCGATGGCCTGCGGTTCCGCGTGCGCGTGCCGATCCGGCCGCTGGCCGAGCCTGCGACAGTGAACCGCGTGCGCGAGGCGCTCGGCGCGCATTTCGGCGCGCCGGTTCGGCTGGACGTCGAGGTCGGTCGCGTCGGGGAGGCGACGGCCGCCGCGGCCTCGGCGCGCGACCGCGCCGACCGGCAGGCGCAGGCGCGGGCATCGATCGAGGCCGATCCGTTCGTGCGCGCGCTGATCGAGGATTTCGACGGGGCGATCGTGCCCGGTTCGGTGCGGCCGATCGAGCGCCGCGACGCCACTTCTGGAGACGAGGAATGATGAAGCAGCAGCTCGCGGGCCTGATGAAGCAGGCCCAGCAGATGCAGGAAAACATGAAGAAGATGCAGGAGCAGCTCGCCCAGGTCGAGGTCGAGGGCCAGTCCGGCGCCGGCCTCGTCAAGGTGACCGTCACCTGCCGCAACGACGTCAAGCGCATCGCGATCGACCCGAGCCTGCTCTCCGACGACAAGGACATGCTCGAGGACCTGATCGTCGCGGCCATGAACGACGCGCTGCGCAAGGCCGAGCAGACCGCGTCGGAGAAGATGGGGTCGGTCACCGCGGGGCTGCCGCTGCCGCCCGGCTTCAAGATGCCGTTCTAGGCGCGCGTCGTTGGCGATGGGCCTGCGCTTCCGTTCGCGCCTGCGGCCGCTGCAGTCGTCGGCGTCCCGGCCCGCCGACGACCGCAGCTCTGGCAGCGTTGGCGGTGTTCGGATCGAAGACGGGGCTCTTGCTCACGAGCACCACGACGGTATCGGCAAAGGCGCCACCCGGCGGTCGGCGCCTCTGCGCGCGCCCACGGAGCGCGCGAGATGAAGGCCCCGGCGCCGCTCGAGGCGCTCACCACCGCGCTCAGGCGCCTGCCCGGCGTCGGCGCGAAGTCGGCACAACGCTTCGCCTACCACCTTCTCCAGCACGATCGCGAGGGCGCGGCGCTGCTGGCGCACGCGCTCGCCGATGCGACGGCACGCGTGCGCCACTGCACGCGCTGCAACACATTCACCGAGCTCGAGGTCTGCGAGACCTGTTCGTCGCCGCGCCGCGACCCGTCGCTGCTGTGCGTGGTCGAGACGCCGGCCGACCAGCTGACGATCGAGCAGACGTCGAGCTATCGCGGGCTGTACTTCGTGCTGATGGGGCGGCTGTCGCCGCTCGACGGCGTCGGTCCGAGGCAGATCGGGCTCGACCGGCTGCTGTCGCGCGCCGCCGATCCGGCCCTTCGCGAGGTGATCCTCGCGACGAACTTCACGCAGGAGGGCGAGGCGACCGCGCATTACATCGGCGAGATGATGCGGGCGCGCGGCCTGAAGGTGAGCCGGCTCGCACGCGGGGTCCCGGTGGGAAGCGAGCTCGAGTACGTCGATCCGAGCACGATCGCTCAGGCGTTGCGCGACCGGCGCACGGTCAGCGAGGGCGCGGTCCGCGATTCGCACGACGCGCCCGAAGGGCACGACCCGGAAGGCGGGCTGCGATGAGCGCCGGCCGACCTGCGGGCGGCGACGCGACACCCGGCGCCAGCGATCGCCCGGCCGGCGCAGCCCCCGCGCCGGGCCCGCTGTCCGGGGTGCGCGTGCTCGAGCTCGGGCAGCTGATCGCCGGTCCTTTCGCGGCCCGGATGATGGCCGAGTTCGGCGCCGACGTGATCAAGGTCGAACCGCCGGCGCGCGACGGCCACGACGGCGGCGATCCGCTGCGCAAGTGGCGCAAGCTCCATCCCGACGATCCGTCGGGCACGTCGTTGTGGTGGTACGTGCAGGCGCGCAACAAGCGCTCGGTGACGCTCGACCTGCGCGTCACCGCCGGCCAGCGCATCGTCCGCGAGCTGGCTGCGCGCAGCGACATCGTGATCGAGAACTTCCGGCCCGGCGCGCTCGAGAAATGGGGGCTCGGCTACGAGGCGCTCTCGCGCGACAACCCGGGGCTGATCCTGGTTCGCCTGTCGGGCTACGGGCAGACCGGACCGTACCGCGACCGCCCCGGCTTCGGCGCGATCGCCGAGTCGATGGGCGGCATGCGTTACGTCACCGGCTTTCCCGACCGGCCGCCGGTGCGCCTGAACCTGTCGATCGGCGACTCGCTGGCCGCGCTGCACGGCGTCATCGGCGCGCTGATGGCGCTGCACGGCCGGCGCGAGACCGGGCGCGGCCAGGTGGTCGACGTCGCGCTCTACGAGGCCGTGTTCAACATGATGGAGAGCACGCTGCCCGAGTTCGACCGCTACGGGCTCGTGCGCGAGCGCACCGGCACCCACCTGACCGGCATCGTCCCGTCGAACACCTATCCGACCGCCGACGGCCGGCACATCGTCATCGGCGGCAACGGCGATTCGATCTTCAGGCGGCTGATGCGGGCGATCGGGCGCGCCGATCTCGCCGACGACCCGGCGCTCTCCGACAACGCCGGCCGCGCCGCGCAGGCGCAGCGGATCGACGACGCGATCGCCGCGTGGACGTCGGCGCACACGCTCGACGACGGGCTCGACGCGATGGCGCGCGCGGACGTGCCGAGCGGCCGCATCTACAGCGTCGCCGACATGGTGGCCGACCCGCAGTACCTCGCGCGCGCCATGATCGAGCAGGTGCGCCTGCCCGACGGCACGCCGCTCGCGGTGCCTGCCGTGGTGCCGAAGCTGTCGGAGACGCCCGGAGCGACCCGCTGGGTGGGGCCCGCGCTCGGCGAGCACACCGACGAGGTGCTGGCCGAGCTCGGCTACGACGCGGCGGCGATTGCCGCACTGCGTGCGGAAGGCGTGGTGTGATCGGGTTTTCGGCACTGCCGCGGGCTCGGCTCATCGGTTAATCTGGCGGCCGATCCGGGCAGGCCGCGCGCCTGTCGACAACCGAACGGACAGGAGACAACGACATGCGCAGACGCATCCTCACCGCGGCCCTGGGCGGCATCGTCGCCGCCGTGCTGCCGCTCGCCGCCGGCGCGCAGGCGCCGGAGAAGCCGAAGCTCACGATCGCCGTCGGAGGCAAGGCGGCGTTCTACTACCTGCCGCTCACGATCGCCGAGCAGCGCGGCTACTTCAAGGAAGAGGGGCTCGACGTCGAGATCGTCGACTTCGCCGGCGGCTCGGCGGCGCTGCGCGCGGTGGTCGGCGGCTCGGCCGACGTCGTCTCGGGCGCCTACGAGCACACGATCAACCTGCAGGCGAACAAGCAGTACTTCAAGGCCTTCGTGCTGCAGGGCCGCGCACCGGCGATCTCGCTCGGCGTGTCGACGAAGGCGAAGTACCAGTCGCCCGCCGACCTGAAGGGCATGAAGATCGGCGTGTCGGCGCCCGGCTCGTCGACGAACATGATGGTCACCTACTTCCTGACCAAGCACGGCATGAAGGCCTCCGACGTGTCGTTCATCGGCGTGGGCACCGGCAACGCCGCGCTCGCGGCAATCCGGTCCGGGCAGATCGACGCGCTGTCCAACGTCGACCCGGTGATGACGATGCTCGAGCAGAAGGGCGACGTGAAGATCGTGGCCGACACGCGCACGCTGAAGGGCACCGAGCAGGTGTTCGGCGGACCGATGCCGGCCGGTTGCCTGTACGCGCCGGAGGACTTCGTGAAGAAGTATCCGAACACCGTGCAGGCGCTGACCAACGCGATGGTGAAGGCGCTGAAATGGCTGCAGCAGGCCGGGCCGTCGGACATCATCAAGACCGTGCCCGAGGCGTACCTGCTCGGCGACCGCGCGCTGTACCTCGCCTCGTACAACAACGTCAAGGACGCGGTCAGCCCCGACGGCATCATTCCCGACGTCGGCGCGAAGACGACGCTCAAGGCGATGGCGAGCTTCAACCCGAAGGTCAAGCCCGACCAGATCGACCTCTCGCGCACCTATACCAACGAGTTCACGCGCAAGGCGCTCGCGAAGCTCAAGTGAGCGGCGGCCATCGCCTGGGCGAGGGTGCGGCGGTCGCTTCGGCGCCCGCGCTCGCCCTCGAGGGCATCACCTGCACGTTCGTGTCGCGCGACGACCCCTCGCAGCGCTACACGGCGGTGCGCGACGTCACGCTGCGGGTGGCGCCCGGCGAGTTCGTCTCGGTGGTCGGCCCGACCGGCTGCGGCAAGTCGACGCTGCTCAACGTCGGCGCCGGCCTGCTCGAACCCTCCGCCGGCCGCATCGACGTGTTCGGGCACCGGCTCTCCGGCATCAACGCGCGCGCAGGCTACATGTTCCAGGCCGACGCACTGATGCCCTGGCGCAGCGCGCTCGACAACGTGATCGCCGGCCTGCAGTTCCGCGGCGTGCCCGATGCGCAGGCGCGGCACCAGGGCGAGCAGTGGCTCGCCCGCGTCGGGCTGGCCGGGTTCGGAGACCGCTATCCCCACCAGCTCTCGGGCGGCATGCGCAAGCGTGCGGCGCTCGCGCAGACGCTGATCCTCGACCCGGACATCATCCTGATGGACGAGCCGTTCTCGGCGCTCGACATCCAGACGCGGCAGCTGATGGAGAACGAGGTGCTCGAGCTCTGGGCGGCGCGCCGCAAGGCGGTCCTGTTCATCACCCACGACCTCGACGAGGCGATCGCGATGAGCGACCGCGTGGTCGTGATGTCGGCCGGCCCGGGTTCTCGCCCGATCGGCGAGTTCGTCGTCGACCTGCCGCGGCCGCGCGACGTCGCCGAGATCCGCACGCAGCCCGCGTTCATCGAGCTGCACGGGCGCATCTGGGCGGTGCTGCGCGAGGAAGTGCTCAAGGGCTACGCGCAGCAGAAGCGCGCCGCCTGAGAGCCGCCGATCGATCGCCGCACCCAGGGCCATGAAGACCTCCCGATCGATGCTTCGCGTCTACCAGCTGCTGGTGCTCGCGCTGGTCATCGGCACGTGGCACGTCCTCACCAGCCCGACGCTGCTGCCGCCGTTCTACTTCTCCAACCCCGACCAGGCCGCGTTCTTCTTCGGCGAGCCATGGAAGGTGTTCGTGCGCGTGGTCGAGTGGTTCGTCACCGGCGAGATCTTCGTGCACCTGGGCGTGACGATGTTCGAGACGGTCGCCGCCTTCGCGATCGGCACCGTCGGCGGGCTCGCGGTCGGCATGTGGCTCGCGCTCAGCCCGACCGCGTCGGCGATCCTCGACCCCTACGTGAAGGCGGCCAACTCGATGCCGCGGGTCATCCTCGCACCGATCTTCTCGATCTGGTTCGGGCTGGGCGTGTGGTCGAAGGTGGCGCTGGGCGTCACGCTGGTGTTCTTCATCGTGTTCTTCAACGTCTACCAGGGCGTGCGCGAGGTCAGCCCCAACGTGCTCGCCAACGCGCGGATGCTCGGCGCGACGAATCGGCAGCTGTTGCGGCACGTCTACCTGCCGAGTGCGACCAGCTGGGTGTTCTCGAGCCTGCACACGTCGGTCGGGCTCGCCTTCGTCGGCGCGGTGGTCGGCGAGTACCTCGGCTCGGCGCGCGGCGTCGGCTACCTGATCCTCCAGGCCGAGGGCACCTTCGACATCAACACCGTGTTCGCGGGCATCGTCGTGCTGACCGCGTTCGCGCTTCTGCTCGATGCGCTGGTCGGCGTGATCGAGAAGCGGCTGATGAAGTGGCAGCCGCGGCAGGGGGAGACCGAGAAGCTGTAGCGGCGGCCACGAGGACTTCGGTGGGCGGCGATGTCGGATCGAACGGGGAGACGAGGATGAAGGCAGGCATTCGGAGGTGGTTGGCGGGCGGCGTCGCCTGCCTGGCGTTCGCGGTGCCGGCGATCGCGGCCTCCGACGAGGCGGCGCCGGCGTGGAAGGCCGACCTGGCTGCCGCGCGCGCGACCTTCGAGCGCGAGACAGGCATGGCGCTGCGTCCCGGCTTCCGGATCGAGCCGACGGTGTTTCCACGCTACTACGCATTGCGTTCCGACGCGCCGGGGCGCCCCAGCGCCTATTTCCGCGACGACATGAAGTGGACGGCGAACGTTCGCTCGCCCGGTTGGTCGACGTCGGACGCGGCAGAGGGAAGCGCTGAAGGGCTGCTGCGCTGGCAGCGCGAGCGGGTCCAGGCGCTGCCGCTCGAGCGCCTGGTCAAGGTGAAGCGCCGCACGCCGTTCCTGGCGGTGATCTGGTCGGCGCCGGATTGCCCGTTTTGCCGCAAGCTCGAGCGTTCGCTCGAAGAGGCGGGCGCCTCGGTCTATCTGGTGCCGGTCGGGCTGTCGGCGGACGGGTTCCGGCGCTCGGCGCAGGTGTACTGCTCGGCCGATCCGGCCGGCGCGTGGCGTGCGGCGATGGGCGAAGGACCGGCTGCCGCCGGCGGGCCGGCGCGCGAGGGGTGCCGCTATCCGCATGACACGATGGTCGACATTGGGTTCTTCTTGGGGCGCGGACGCCTGGCCACGCCGATCGTCGTGTTCGCCGACGGATCGAGCATTGTCGGCTGGGACGACGAGCGTGGGCCGGCGCGGTTGCGGCAGGTCATCGCGGGCCGAGAGGCGTTTCCGGAGCGTTGAGGGTTGCGCGGGTAGGCGAAGATGCGAAATCCCTCATGTCGGATATTCTTACAATGCGACTACGCTTGCGCGGCCGGCCGGGTTTTTCATCATTTGAATCAACGACTTGAAGGTGCGACACGGTCTGGCATCCGAATTGCTAGCTCCCAGTTCGGGGAAACCCGGTTCGAGGATGCAACACCAACCATGGGCAACAGGGAGATGAGCATGAAGAAGGCACTTGCGGCAGCCGCAATCGCGGCTGCGGCGACGTCACCGGCGTTCGCCGCGAGTTTCGTCAACGGCGGATTCGAGAGCGGCGACCTGAGCGGATGGACGCAAGGCGGCGGGTACTGGACCGGAGGCGCCATCGATCCGGCGGCTTACCAGCCGGGCGGCTCCTCGTACAATGCGTCGTACATCACGAACACGATCACCAGCGCGGGCTACGACCCGATCGCGGGCGGCACGAACCTGTCGATGGTGCGCTACGGCGACCACTCGGTGCGCGTGAACGACAGCAACAACAACTACTCGGTCTCGACCGTCTCGCAGAGCGTCACCAACTACGACGGCACGTCGATCAACTTCTCGTGGGCGGCGGTGCTCGAGTCCTCGCACGGAGCGACCGACTCGGACAACTTCATCCTGCGCGTGCGCGACGACGACTCGGGCGCGATCCTCTACAGCGCGGTCTACAACTCGGCCACCAACGGCAGCATCTTCAACCAGACCGGGTCGTGGTACTGGACGCCGTGGCAGGACGTGAGCCTGACGGTGGCGCAGGGCGGCAACTACTCGATCATCCTGCTGGCCTCCGACTGCCCGTACGGCGGCCATGCCGGCTACGTCTACCTCGACGGCTTCGGCACGGTGGCGGGCGGTGGCGGCGACAACGGCACCGGCGGCGGCGACGGCCAGGTGCCGCTGCCCGGCTCGCTGGCGCTGCTCGGCGCCGGCATGGTCGGCCTCGGCCTGCGTCGCCGCGCGAAATAGGCGCGCGACGCGAGCAGCGACCGGTTGCGCGCGCGCGACCGGTTTCGCAGACGAGCAACGGCCACCTCGCGGTGGCCGTTGCCGTTTCCGGACGCGGTTCCCGTCGTCGCTGCGGCCGTGCGCGCCTTCCCGGCCGCAGCGGAGGGGCTTCGGCGAAGTGCTATCATTCACAGGTTTCGCCAATGCTCACCGGTTAGCGCCTGCCAGCCCCGCCACACTCTGCCGACCCCGTGTTCGCGCGACGCCGTCGCGGCGGGCGCGGGCCCGATCAGGACCCTCGATCAGGTCCGGGCGCGTCGGCGCAGGGTGCCCCGGTGACTTCCCCAGGAGTTGCCGTTGTCGCCCGAACCGCACGCCGAGTCCGCCCGCACCCCTGACGGCGCGGGCCTCATTCCCGAATTCGCTCCTGCCGTGCTGGCGCTGGCCGACGGCACCGTGTTCCGGGGCCGTTCGTTCGGCGCCGCGCTTCGCTCGGTGGGCGAAGTGGTCTTCAACACCGCGATGACCGGCTACCAGGAGATCCTCACCGATCCCAGCTACTGCCGGCAGATCGTCACGCTCACCTACCCGCACATCGGCAACTACGGCGTCAATCCCGAGGACGTCGAGGCGGCGAAGATCCAGGCTGCCGGTCTCGTCGTCAGGGACGTGCCGGCGAGGCTCTCGAACTGGCGCAGCGTCGAGTCCCTGACCGATTACCTGCAGCGCGAAGGCGTGCCGGCGATCGCCGGCATCGACACGCGCAGGCTCACCCGGCTGCTGCGCGACCGCGGCGCGCAGAACGGCTGCCTCGTCGCCGCCGCGCGGCCCGGCGAGGCGATCGACGAGCGGGCGGCGATCGAGGCGGCGCGCGCGTTCCCCGGTCTGGCCGGCATGGACCTGGCCAAGGTGGTCTCGACCCGCGAGCCGTACCACTGGACAGAAGGTTCGTGGCGCCTCGGCGCCGGGTTCGTCTCGCAGTCGGCGCGGCGTTTCCGCGTCGTCGTCTACGACTACGGCGTCAAGCGCAACATCCTGCGGTTGCTGGCCGATCGCGGTTGCGAGCTGATCGTGCTGCCGGCGCAGTCGAGCGCCGCCGACGCGCTCGCGCAGCGTCCCGACGGCATCTTCCTGTCGAACGGCCCCGGCGATCCCGAGCCCTGCGACTACGCGATCGCGGCGGTCCGCGAACTGGTCGACGGCGGGCTGCCGACCTTCGGCATCTGCCTCGGCCACCAGATCCTTGGACTCGCCTCCGGGGCGCGGACGATGAAGATGAAGTTCGGCCACCACGGCGCGAACCACCCGGTGCGCAACCTCGACACCGGCCAGGTGCACATCACCAGCCAGAACCACGGGTTCGCCGTCGACCCGGCCTCGTTGCCGGCGAACCTGCGGGTCACGCACGTGTCGCTGTTCGACGGCTCGATCCAGGGCCTGGCCCGCACCGACCGTCCGGCGTTCTGCTTCCAGGGGCACCCCGAGGCGAGCCCGGGCCCGCAGGACATCCACTACCTGTTCGACCGCTTCATCGCGTCGATGGACGCGGTGCGCTCGGCGCGCGCATCCGCCGTCGCGCAACCCGCTCAATGACCTCAGCAACATGCCCAAGCGCACCGACCTCCACAGCATCCTGATCATCGGCGCCGGCCCGATCGTCATCGGCCAGGCCTGCGAATTCGACTACTCAGGCGCGCAAGCCTGCAAGGCGCTGCGGCAGGAGGGCTTCCGCGTCGTCCTGGTCAACAGCAACCCGGCGACGATCATGACCGACCCCGAGACGGCCGACGTCACCTACATCGAGCCGATCACCTGGCAGGTCGTCGAGCGCATCATCGAGAAGGAAAAACCCGACGCGATCCTGCCGACGATGGGCGGCCAGACCGCGTTGAACTGCGCGCTCGACCTGCACCGCAACGGCGTGCTGAAGAAGTACGGCGTCGAGCTGATCGGCGCCTCGCCCGAGGCGATCGACAAGGCCGAGGACCGCCTGAAGTTCAAGGACGCGATGACGAAGATCGGCCTGGGCTCGGCGCGTTCGGCAATTGCGCATTCGCTGGAAGAGGCCTGGGCGGCGCAGAAGAACATCGGGTTCCCGGTGATCATCCGGCCGAGCTTCACGCTGGGCGGCACCGGCGGCGGCATCGCCTACAACGGCGAGGAATTCGAGACGATCTGCAAGCGCGGCCTCGAGGCGTCGCCCACCAGCGAGCTGCTGATCGAGGAGTCGCTGATCGGCTGGAAGGAATTCGAGATGGAGGTCGTGCGCGACCGCGCCGACAACTGCATCATCGTCTGCTCGATCGAGAACTTCGACCCGATGGGCGTGCACACCGGCGACTCGATCACGGTGGCTCCGGCGCAGACGCTGACCGACCGCGAGTACCAGCTGATGCGCAACGCGTCGATCGCGATCCTGCGCGAGATCGGCGTCGAGACCGGCGGCTCGAACGTGCAGTTCGCGATCAATCCGCGCGACGGCCGGATGATCGTCATCGAGATGAACCCGCGGGTGTCGCGGTCGTCGGCGCTCGCGTCGAAGGCCACGGGATTCCCGATCGCGAAGATCGCCGCCAAGCTCGCCGTCGGCTACACGCTCGACGAGCTGCGCAACGACATCACCGGCGGCGCGACACCGGCCGCGTTCGAGCCGACGATCGACTACGTCGTCACCAAGATCCCGCGCTTCGCGTTCGAGAAGTTCCCGCAGGCCGACTCGCGGCTGACCACGCAGATGAAGTCGGTCGGCGAGGTCATGGCGATCGGCCGCACGTTCCAGGAGAGCTTCCAGAAGGCGCTGCGCGGCCTGGAGACCGGCATCGACGGGCTGGACGAGCGCAGCGCCGATCGCGACGAGATCGCCACCGAGCTGGGCGAGCCCGGCCCCGAGCGCGTGCTCTACGTCGGCGACGCGTTGCGCGTCGGCATGAGCGTCGACGAGGTCCACGAGGAGTCGGGCATCGACCCGTGGTTCCTCGCGCAGGTCGAGGAGATCGTCGCCACCGAGCGCAAGCTCGCCGGACGCCGGCTGGACGACCTGACGAAGCAGGAACTGCGCTGGCTCAAGGCTGGCGGCTTCTCCGACCGGCGCCTGGCGCGGCTGCTCGACACGAATCCGGACGCGGTGCGCGCGCGCCGGTGGGCGCTGGGCGTGCGCCCGGTGTACAAGCGCGTGGACACCTGCGCGGCCGAGTTCGCGACCGACACCGCGTACATGTACTCGACCTACGAGGACGAGGACGAGGCGCAGCCGACGGATCGGCGAAAGATCATGGTGCTCGGGGGCGGGCCGAACCGGATCGGACAGGGGATCGAGTTCGACTACTGCTGCGTGCACGCCGCGTTCGCGCTGCGCGACGACGGCTACGAGACGATCATGGTCAACTGCAACCCCGAGACCGTCTCGACCGACTACGACACGTCCGACCGCCTGTACTTCGAGCCGCTCACGCTCGAGGACGTGCTCGAGATCGTCGCGGTCGAGAAGCCGATCGGCGTCATCGTCCAGTATGGCGGCCAGACGCCGCTGAAGCTGGCGCTCGCGCTCGAGGCCAACGGCGTGCCGATCGTCGGCACTTCGCCCGAGTCGATCGACGTCGCCGAGGACCGCGAGCGCTTCCAGAAGCTGCTGCACGAGCTCGGCCTGAAGCAGCCGCCGAACCGCACCGCGCGCACCGAGGCGCAGGCGCTCGAGCTCGCCGGCGAGATCGGCTATCCGCTGGTCGTGCGCCCGAGCTACGTGCTGGGTGGCCGCGCGATGGAGATCGTTCACGAACAGAAGGACCTCGAGCGCTACATGCGCGAGGCCGTCAAGGTGTCCGAAGACAGCCCGGTGCTGCTCGACCGGTTCCTGAACGACGCGATCGAGGTCGACGTCGACTGCCTGTCCGACGGTAGCGAGGTGTTCATCGGCGGCGTCATGGAGCACATCGAGCAGGCCGGCGTGCACTCGGGCGACTCGGCGTGCTCGCTGCCGCCGCACTCGCTGTCGCCCGCGGTCGTCGCCGAGATGAAGCGCCAGACCGCGCTGATGGCGCGCGCGCTGAAGGTCTGCGGACTGATGAACGTGCAGTTCGCGATCCAGCGTGACGCGGGCGGTGCCGATGCCGATCCGGCCGCGCAGCGCGGCGGCGACGGCACCGTGTACGTGCTCGAAGTCAATCCGCGCGCGTCGCGCACGGTGCCGTACGTGTCGAAGGCCACCGGCCTGCAGCTGGCCAAGATCGCGGCGCGCTGCATGGTCGGGCGCAGCCTCGCCGACCAGGGCGTCACGCACGAGGTGGTGCCGAAGTACTTCTCGGTGAAGGAGGCAGTGTTCCCGTTCGTCAAGTTCCCCGGCGTCGACACGATCCTCGGCCCCGAGATGAAGTCCACCGGCGAGGTGATGGGCGTCGGCCACACGTTCGGCGAGGCGTTCGTGAAGTCGCAGCTCGGCGCGGGCGTGCGCCTGCCCGAGTCGGGTACGGTGTTCATCTCGGTGAAGAACGCCGACAAGCCGAAGGCGGTGACGATCGCGCGCTCGCTGCACGAGATGGGCTTCGCGCTGGTGGCCACGAAGGGGACCGCTGCGGCCATTGCCGCGGCCGGCGTCCCGGTCACCGCCGTCAACAAGGTGCAGGAAGGGCGCCCGCACGTGGTCGACCTGCTGAAGAACGGCGAGGTCTCGCTGGTGCTCAACTCGGTCGAGGAGAAGCGCGGCGCGATCGCCGACTCGCGCTCGATCCGCACGACGGCACTGGCGCAGCGCGTGACCTACTACACGACGATCGCGGGCGCGCTGGCGGCGGTCGAGGGCATGCGATCGCTTCAGCGGCTCGACGTGTACTCCCTTCAGGAGCTGCACGCCGGGCTCTGAGGAGCCCGTCGGGGGGTACCCGGGCTGGCGTCTGCTGCGACAGGCCGGCCGGGCGTGCGCGCGCGGCGTGTTTTGCGTTAGAGTTGCACTGAATGACGGACCGCCCGGCCTCGCCGCCCGGCGGTCCGAGTCTTTTTGAGCGATCCGCGCGCGGTGTTCCGCGCGCCGAGAACCCGAGGTATCCGATGGCAACCATTCCACTCACCAGGCGTGGCGCCGAGCTGCTGAAGGAAGAGCTGCAGCGACTCAAGTCGGTGGAGCGACCGGCCGTGATCAACGCGATCGCGGAGGCGCGCGCCCAGGGCGACCTGTCCGAGAACGCCGAGTACGACGCCGCGCGCGAGCGGCAGGGATTCGTCGAGGGGCGCATCGCCGAGCTCGAAACCAAGCTCGCCAACGCCCAGGTCATCGATCCCAGGCTGCTCGACGCCGATGGCCGCGTCGTGTTCGGCGCGACCGTCGATCTCGAAGACCTCGAATCGGGCGACCGGGTCAGCTACCAGATCGTCGGCGACGACGAGGCCGACATCAAGGCCGGCAAGATCTCGGTGTCGAGCCCGATCGCGCGTGCGTTGATCGGGCGCAGCGCGGGCGACACCGCCGAGGTGCGCGCGCCCGGCGGCGTGCGCCAGTACGACGTGCTGGATGTCCGCTACGAGTAGCGCTCAGGCCTTCTTCGCGCGGGCCCGTGTGCCGGCCTTGCGCGCCTGCCCGGAGCGGCCGGCGAGGTGGGTCGGCCCCTGGGTGGCGCCGCTCGCGTCGCCGTGGTGGGCCGGCACGCGGGCCCGCGCGCCGATCGCGGTGCGCTTGCCCCGGGTGCCCACCGGCTCGGGCTTGCCCGCCGCGCCTCTCGCGGGCTTCTTGGCGGCGGCCCCCTTGCGCGCCTTCGCGGCGGGCGCCGCTGCTTTCTCGACCTTCATTGCCTTCATCGGCTTCCTCGCTTTGGCTGGCTTGCGTCGGGCGGTCGCGCCGGTGGCCGCCAGTTTCTTGGGCAGGTGCGGGCCGCGCGGGCGCTTCGGCGCGGCGGCGTCTTCGATCGGTTTCGGGCGGTACACCACCAGCAGCTTCCCGATCGACTGGACCGGCGCGCAACCGAGCGCCGAGCAGATCTCGGTGAGCAGGGCCTGGCGCTGCGCCCGGTCGTCGCCGAGCACCCGGATCTTGATCAGCTCGTGGGCGCCGAGTGCCCGGTCGGCTTCGGCCAGTACCGCCCGGCTCAGCCCGGCGTCCCCGATCATCACCACCGGATCGAGGTGGTGGGCGCGCGCCCGCAAGGCCTTGCGGTCGGCGGGCGTCAGCGCGATCGGCAGTGGGAACGGAGTGATGCTCATGGCGTCGGAAGTCGGGGCGGTCGGGCCGGCGGGCGGCGGAAGATGCAAGTGTGGGCTGCGGACCCATCCGCGCGCAAGCGCGCGAGGCGCCCCGGCATGAGCAAGCGCAAGAAGGTGAACCGGGCGTGGCTGGCGCAGCACATCGACGACCCCTACGTGAAGCTCGCGCAGAAGCACGGCTATCGCTCGCGGGCGGCCTACAAGCTGATCGAGATCGATGCCCAGGACCGCCTGATCCGGCCGGGAATCGCCGTGGTCGACCTCGGCTCGGCGCCCGGCGCCTGGAGCCAGGTGCTGCGCGAGCGGCTCGCGCGCCCGTCGGGCGCCGGCGCAGGCATCGACGGGCGAATCGTCGCCCTGGACCTTCTGCCGATGGAGCCGGTCGCCGACGTCACGTTCGTGCAGGGGGACTTCCGGGAAGAGGAAACGCTGCGCCGGCTCGAACAGGCGCTGGGCGGCGCGAAGCTCGATCTTGTAGTTTCCGACATGGCCCCCAACCTGAGCGGCGTGGCGGCGGCCGACGCGGCACGGATGGGAGATCTGGTCGAACTGGCGGTGGCCTTCGCGCTGGCGCACCTCAAGCCCGACGGTGCGCTGTTGGTGAAATGCTTCCACGGCAGCGGGTACAGCCAGGTCGTAGAGTTGTTCAAGCGCAGCTTCGTCAAGGTGGCGGTACGCAAGCCGAAGGCCTCCCGGGATCGCTCGGCCGAAACCTATCTGCTGGGGCGCTCGCCGAAGGCCTCGGCGGCCAGTGCTTCCGGGCAGCGCGGTTGAAAGGCGCGGGCGTCCTGGATGACCCATGCAAATCAATGGCTTAGCGATACCCGTGGCAGGGGGCAGGTCGCGCAATGCGCGTAGAATGCGGGCCAGTGACAGCAGGCAATCGAGCGGGCGCGGCGCCCGAAGGAGCAGGTGAGTGAACAACGTGTTCTCCAAGGCGGCGATCTGGCTGGTGATCGCGCTGGTGCTGTTCACGGTATTCAAGCAGTTCGACACGCGCCAGGCGCGCGGTGCCGACATGCCGTATTCGCAGTTCATGGTCGAGGCGCGCGAGGGCCGCATCGATTCGGTGGTCGTCGACGGGCGCACGCTGCGGGTGCGGGCCAAGGACGGCCGCCACATCGTCGTCTACACGCCGAGCGACATCTGGATGGTCGGCGACCTGATGAAGTACGGCGTCCAGGTCAACGCCAAGCCCGAGGAAGAGCAGTCGATGCTGCTCAACATCTTCGTGTCCTGGTTCCCGATGCTGCTGCTGATCGGCGTCTGGGTGTTCTTCATGCGGCAGATGCAGGGAGGCGGGCGCGGAGGGGCGTTCTCGTTCGGGAAGTCGCGCGCGCGCATGCTCGACGAGAGCAACAACACGATCACCTTCGCCGATGTCGCCGGCTGCGACGAGGCCAAGGAGGAAGTCCAGGAGCTGGTCGACTTCCTGCGTGACCCGTCGAAGTTCCAGAAGCTGGGCGGGCGCATCCCGCGCGGCGTGCTGATGGTCGGCTCGCCCGGCACCGGCAAGACGCTGCTCGCGAAGGCGATCGCCGGCGAGGCGAAAGTGCCGTTCTTCTCGATCTCGGGTTCCGATTTCGTCGAGATGTTCGTCGGCGTCGGCGCGGCGCGCGTGCGCGACATGTTCGAGCAGGCCAAGAAGCACGCGCCGTGCATCATCTTCATCGACGAGATCGACGCGGTCGGTCGCCAGCGCGGCGCGGGGCTGGGCGGCGGCAACGACGAGCGCGAGCAGACGCTGAACCAGCTGCTGGTCGAGATGGACGGCTTCGAGACCGGCCAGGGCATCATCGTCATCGCGGCCACCAACCGTCCGGACGTGCTCGATCCGGCGCTGCTGCGCCCCGGGCGCTTCGACCGGCAGGTCGTGGTGCCGCTGCCCGACATCCGCGGCCGCGAGCAGATCCTGAACGTGCACATGCGCAAGGTGCCGATGGGGCCCGACGTTCGCGCCGACATCATCGCGCGCGGCACCCCCGGTTTCTCGGGCGCCGACCTGGCCAACCTGGTCAACGAGGCGGCGTTGTTCGCCGCGCGGCGCAGCGCCCGGCTGGTCGAGATGATCGACTTCGAGCGCGCGAAGGACAAGATCATCATGGGCGCCGAGCGGCGCTCGATCGTGATGCCCGAGGAAGAGCGTCGCAACACGGCGTACCACGAGTCCGGCCACGCGGTGGTCGCGCGCATCGTCCCGAAGACCGACCCGGTGCACAAGGTCACGATCATCCCGCGCGGGCGCGCGCTGGGCGTCACGATGCAGCTGCCCGAGGGCGATCGCTACAGCATGGACCGCGAGCGCATGCTGAGCACGATCGCGGTGCTGTTCGGCGGGCGCATCGCCGAAGAGATCTTCATGAACCAGATGACGACCGGTGCCTCGAACGACTTCGAGCGCGCCACGTCCATCGCGCGCGACATGGTCACCCGCTACGGGATGAGCGACGTGCTGGGCCCGATGGTCTACGCCGAGAACGAGGGCGAGATCTTCCTCGGCCGCTCGATCACCAAGACCACCAACATGTCCGAAGAGACGATGCGCAAGGTCGACAGCGAGATCCGTCGCATCATCGACGAGCAGTACGCCGCTGCCCGCAAGATCCTCGAGGAGAACCGCGACAAGGTCGAGGCGATGGCCAAGGCGCTGCTCGAATGGGAGACGATCGACTCCGACCAGATCGACGACATCATGGCGGGCCGCCCGCCGCGGCCGCCGAAGGAGCGTTCGTCGGGCGGCAGCGGCTCAGGCGCCGGCAGCACGACGACCGCCCCCGCGGCGCCGCCGGCGGCGCCCGCCGAGCCCGCCGCGCCCTGATGCCGCGGGGCCGGCCGGCCCCGGCGGCGCGGCACGCGCTGCGACGCCGGCCGGCTGCCGCGCCCGCTGGCGTTTCCCGCGTTGGCGTCCCCCGATGAGCCTGCTCGATCCGGTCAGCCGCCTGGCCTGCGGCAGGTTCACGCTGTCGCTCGAGCGACCCCTCGTGATGGGCGTCGTCAACGTCACGCCCGACTCGTTCTCCGACGGCGGTCGCCACGAAACGGTCGAGGCCGCGATCGCGCACGCGCGCCGGCTGGTTGACGACGGCGCGGACCTGATCGACATCGGCGGCGAATCGACGCGCCCGGGTGCGATGCCCGTGTCGCCCGACGAGGAGATCGCCCGAGTGATCCCGGTGCTCGATGCGCTTCGCGACTGCGGCGTGCCGCTGTCGGTCGACACGCGCCATCCGGCCACGATGCGCACCGCGATCGGGCACGGCGCCGACATGATCAACGACGTCCTCGCGCTGCGCGCGCAGGGCGCGATCGACGCGGTGCGCGACTCGGCGTGTGCGGTTTGCCTCATGCACATGCAGGGCGAGCCGGCGACAATGCAGCAGGCGCCCGTCTACGGGGAGGTCGTGTCCGAGGTCGAGCAGTTCCTCGAGGCGCGCGTCGACGTGCTGCGCGCCGCGGGCGTGGCGCGCGAGCGCATCGTCGTCGATCCGGGCATCGGCTTCGGCAAGGCGTTGCGGCACAACCTGCTGCTGCTCGGGGCGCTCGACGAACTCGCCGCCGCCGGACAACCGGTGCTGGTGGGCGTGTCGCGCAAGTCGATGATCGGCGACCTCACCGGCCGGCCTGCGGACGGGCGGCTGGCAGGCAGCCTCGCCGCGATGCTCGCGGCGGTGGCGCGCGGCGCCGCGATCGTGCGGGTGCACGATGTGGCCGAAACCCGCGACGCGCTGCGCGTGTGGCGGGCGATCGACGAGGCGCAATAGGGAACCGGGGCGAGGGAAGGGGGCGAACGCGATGGGACGCAGGTATTTCGGCACCGACGGGGTGCGCGGTCGGGTCGGCGAAGCGCCGATCACCGCCGATTTCGTGCTGCGCCTCGGATTCGCGGCGGGCAAGGTGCTGGCCGGGGCCGCGCCGGCACAGGGGGCGGGCGGCATCGGCAGCGCCGGGGCCAGCGGCAGGCCGGCGGTGATCGTCGGCAAGGACACGCGCGTCTCGGGCTACATGCTCGAAGCGGCGCTACAGGCGGGCTTCTCGGCGGCGGGCGTCGACGTGTTGCTGTCGGGGCCGATCCCGACGCCGGCAGTCGCCTACCTGACGCGCGCGCTGCGGCTGTCGGCCGGCGTGGTGATCAGCGCCTCGCACAACCCCTACGAGGACAACGGCATCAAGTTCTTCTCGGCCGACGGCAACAAGCTGCCCGACGAGGTCGAGGCGGCGATCGAGGCCCAGATGGACGGGCCGATTGCCTGCGTGCCCTCGCGCAGCCTCGGTCGCGCGCGTCGCATCGACGACGCTGCGGGCCGCTACATCGAGTTCTGCAAGAGCAGCTTTCCCGGCGCGCTCGACCTGCGCGGCCTGCGCCTGGTCGTCGACTGCGCGCACGGTGCCGGCTACCACACCACGCCGCACGTGTTCCACGAACTCGGCGCCGACGTGGTGCCCATCGGCGTGTCGCCGAACGGCCTGAACATCAACGACGGCTGCGGCGCCACCGAGACCGAGGCGCTGCGGCGCGCCGTGATCGAGCACAAGGCCGACCTCGGCATCGCCGTGGACGGCGACGCCGACCGGTTGATGATGGTCGACGCCGCCGGGCGCCTGTACAACGGCGACGAGCTGCTGTACGTGATCGTCCGCGATCGCCGCGAGCGCGAGCCGGTACCCGGCGCGGTGGGCACGCTGATGTCGAACCTGGGCCTCGAGCAGGCGCTCGGCAGGCTCGGCGTGCAGTTCGAGCGCGCGAAGGTCGGCGACCGCTACGTGCTCGAGACGCTGCAGCAGAAGGGTTGGCGGTACGGCGGCGAGAGTTCCGGCCACCTGCTGTGCCTCGACTGCCACACGACCGGCGACGGCACCATCAGCGCGCTGCAGGTGCTGTCGGCGATCCGCGCGAGCGGCGCGACGCTGGCTGAACTCTGCGCCGACCTGCGGATGTTCCCGCAGAAGCTCGTCAACGTGCGTATCGACAAGGGCTTCGACTGGAAGGGCAGCGAGACGCTCGCACGGGCTCGCGAGGAAGTCGAGCGCGAACTGGGCGACGAGGGCCGCATCCTGATCCGCCCCTCGGGCACCGAGCCGCTGCTCAGGCTGATGGTCGAGGCCCGCGAGGCCGGCGTCGCCGAGCAGATGGCGCACCGGCTGGCCAGCGCGCTGGGCGACGCGCACTGATCGGCGCCGCGGGCGCGGAAGTGCGCTACAATCCCGTTCCTCCGGGGCGTAGCTCAGCCTGGTAGAGTGCTTGCTTTGGGAGCAAGATGTCGGAGGTTCGAATCCTCTCGCCCCGACCATCGCGCTTTCGATGTCAGATGCATCCGAACCGGCATCGAGTGCGCCTTCGGCCCCGACGGAATTCTGCCCGTAGCTCAGTTGGATAGAGCATCAGCCTTCTAAGCTGAGGGTCACAGGTTCGATTCCTGTCGGGCAGGCCATCCCGATGGTGGGCGTAGCTCAGGGGTAGAGTCCCGGATTGTGATTCCGGTTGTCGTGGGTTCGAATCCCATCGCCCACCCCATTTCTTGCGTCGGTCCGTGTCGCTGCGGACCGACGCGCGACCCTCAGCCCGGCCAGTCGAGCGCACGCAGCGTGAAGTAGAAGCGGCTGCCCTCGCCAGGCGAGGACTCGGCCCAGACGGTGCCGCCATGGCGCTGGACGATGCGTTGCACGGCCGCGAGTCCGACCCCGCTGCCGGGGAACTCGGTCTCCGGGTGCAGGCGCTGGAACAGGCCGAACAGACGGTCGGCGTGGCGCATGTCGAAGCCGGTGCCGTTATCCTCGACGCAGAAGATCTGGTTTCCGTTCGAGTCCCGGCGTGCGTCGAAGCGGATCGCTGCAAGCTCTCGCCGCGCCGTGTACTTCCAGGCGTTGCCGAGCAGGTTCTCCATCATCGTGCGCAGCAGCGTCGGGTCGCCCTGCGCCTGCAGTCCTTCGCCGATCTGCACGTCGACCCGGCGCCCGGGCGCGCTGCGCGCCAGTGAGTCGAGTGTCTCGCGTGCGATCCGCCCGAGGTCGACCGGCGCGGTGACCAGCGGCTGCGTCGAGGTCCGCGCCAACGCGAGCGTTGCATCGATCATCCGTTCCATGCGCGCGCAACCCGTCAGGATGCGCTCCAGATGTTCGCGACCGGCCGGCTCGAGGTTCGCTGCGCAGTCGTCGCGCATCAGTTTCGCGTAGCCGTCGACGACGCGCAGCGGCGCGCGCAGGTCGTGCGAGATGCCGTAGGCGAGTGCTTCGAGCTCGCGGGTGCGCCGCTCGAGCTTCTGCGCATGCCGGGACACCTCTTCGCGCAGCGAAGAGTTCTCGAGCGAGCGTGCGCGCAGCGCGGCGATCTCCGCGTCGCGCGGGTCGAGCGCCAGCACCGCGGTCGGCGTTTCGGGGTCGGCCGGCTCGAGGCGGGCGAGCACCTCGATGCGCTCGCCGAATCGGTTCAGGATCGCCATCGATCGCCGAAGCGGGTGCCGCTGGCGAAGCGCCTCGGCGAGTGCAGCGACCGCCTCGACCTGGCCGGGCGCGAACAGCGCCTCGAGCGGGCAGCCTTCGAGCTCGGCCGCGCCGCGCTCGAACAACTGTTCGGCCGCTGCGTTGAGCTGCTGGACGCCCGGCGCACCGGGGGCGTCCTGCAGCACGAGCGTCGGCTCGGAGCTCGTCTCCAGCGCGACGCGCGCGGCGTCGTCGGCGATTGCGCTCGACGCAGGATCGAGGAGTCGCGTGACCCCGGCATAGCCGGTGAAGGTGCCGTCGGCGGCGAAGCGCGGCTGCCCCGACTCGCGGACGTCCACGCAGCGGCCGTCGGCGTCGAAACGACGCAGGGTCAGGCCGTCGAAGCTGCGTCGATCGGCAATCGAGGCGTTGGCGCTGAGCCAGCGCGCGCCGTCCAGGGGGGTCGCGTGCTCGAACTGCGCCTGCCCGAGCAGGCCGAGCCGCTTGCGCTGCGGCAGCGCAGGTTCGAACTCGACGCGTGTGAATCGCCCCTCGGGGTCGGTTTCCCAGTAGATGATCTCGCCCAGCGTGCGGATCGTCGCGAGTTGCCGGTCGCGATCGTCGATGATCGACGCCGCCGCGTCCACCAGAGTGCCGAGCCGCGCCAGCGCCGTCGCGATCGGCTCGAGCGCGGTCCGCTCGTAACCGGTCGCTGGACGCCGATATTCTCCGAGCGCGATCCGCGACGCGTCGGCGGCCAGGCGCGACAGCTCGCGGCGCGTGCGCGAGGATTCGCGCCAGGCGACGAACGCGGTGCCGGCGGCGACGAGCGCGCTGCAGGCCAGCAGCACGGTCGCCCAGAACGGTTGCGACCCGGGCAAGATGCCGCCGGTGTCGCCGGCGTCCGCCGTCGATCGGGCCGCGATCAGCAATCCGAAGATCAGGATCGAAAACGCGGCAAGCAGGGCCGCAGCGATGATCGAATCGGACCGGAACATTCCGGCCGATCGGGCGTCAGGAGTGGTCACCGGGAGACGTACGGTCGGTCAGCGGCCTAAATCTACCCGAACTCCTGACGAAAACAAGGGATGACGCGCGTTCGGCGCCCGGTTGCGCGTTTCTTCGGCACGAACTGGCGGGAAAACGACACACGATGAGTGATTCAACGGCAACGCCCTCCGCGCGACCGGATCCCCTGGAGCGCCGCGCGCTGATCGTTCTGGTCGATGGCGATGCAGATTGGCGGGCGTCGGCCGCAGGCGCGCTGCGAGGGCACGGCTACGATGTCGTCGCATGCGGGTCGCTGAAGGAAGTTCCTCGCGAGGCTCTCCGCCAGGACATTTCGCGCGCGGCAGACCTCCTGGTCGTGGATGCGGCGCTCGCCGATGTCGCGACGCGACGCGCAGCCGTCGGCGAGGACCAGCCAGCGTCGTTCGGCGACTGCCCGGTGCTGATTCTTGCCGGCGCGCGCGACGACGACGCGATCGAGCGCGCCCTCGAAGCAGACGCCGCCGACTTCTTCATTCGCTCGACGCACTGGCAGCTGCTCGTCGAGCGCGTGCGGCGACTGTGCCACATGGCCGACATGAAGCGAGAACTCCTCGCCAGCCACGATCGCCTCGCGCGGGCGCACACCTCGGCGCGCGTGGGCACGTTCGACTTCGACCTCGGGTCCCGGACGTTTCACGGTTCGACCGGAAGCTTCTCGATCCTGGGATTCGATTCGCCGCGCACCGCAATCAGCGCCGACGAATTCCTGCGGCTGGTGCCGCGCGATCGGCACGAGGCGCTGTTCAGCGCGACCGACCACGCGATCCGCGCAGACGTGCCGTTCGCGCTGGAGCTTCCGTTGCGCAAGGTCGGCGGAGACTGGATGACCGTGCGGGTGGAAGCCGAGCCCAGGCGCAATTCGAACGGGCGGATCGCGATGCTGCGTGGCGTGATCCGCGACATGACCGAGAGCGTGCGCGCCGAGCGGGACATGGAGCGCCTGATCAGCGCGGACCCGCTCACCGGGCTTCCCAACCGCAACCGGTTCCTCGCGCTGTGCACGGAGGCGGTCGCCGAGGCGCGACGTCACGGCCGGCAGGTGGCGGTCGTGGCGATCGACCTGGACCGATTCACGCAGATCAACGAATCGCTCGGGCAGGTGGCCGGGGACGAGGCGATCTGCGCCATTGCCGAGCGGCTTGCGGGCGAGCTCGCGCGACTCGCCGGGTCGGGCCAGTGCCGCGGTGACGGCCGCCCGGGTGGCGGGCCCGGGTCCGAAGCGGCTGCGCGAGCGGAGGCAGTGCTGGCCCGACTCCCGGGAGACGAGTTCGCGGTCCTGGTGCCGATGGTGCTGGACCTGTGGCACGTCGACGCAATGGTCGACGCGCTGCTGCGCGACCTGGGCCGGCCGCTGACGATCGCCGGCACCGAGTGCTTCGTCACCGCCTGCGCCGGCATTGCGCTGTATCCGCGCGACGGCGACACGGCTGGGCTGCTGCTCGCGCACGCGGACTCTGCGCTGGCCGACGCAAAGCTGCGCGGCAGCCGCTCGTTCCGCTGGTATGCGCCGGCGCCGAACGTCGACGCGCGCGCGCGACTGAAGATGCTGAGCGGCCTGCACAAGGCGATCGAGCGCGGCGAGCTCTCGCTGAGCTATCAGCCCTGCGTCGACGTGGTGCACGGCACGCTGATCGGCGTCGAGGCGCTGGCGCGCTGGCGCCACCACGGGATGGTCGTGCCGCCGACCGAGTTCATTCCGCTGGCCGAGCAGAGTGGACTGATCGTGCAGATCGGCGAGTGGGCGATCCGCGAGGCGAGCCGTCAGATCCGGACGTGGCGCGACCAGGGGCTGCGCGTGCCGAAGGTGTCTGTCAACATCTCGACGCTGCACTTCGAGAAGCCGTCGCTGGCCGAGACGGTGCGAGACGCGATCGTCGAGCACCGGCTGGAGCCGGGGATGCTGGAGATCGAGCTGACCGAGTCGTGCATGGTGCGCGACTTCAGCCGCACGCTCGGGGCACTGCATGCGTTGCGCGACCTGGGCGTCGTGCTGTCCCTGGACGATTTCGGAACCGGCTATTCGTCGCTCTCGTACCTGACGCGGTTGCCGATCGGCAAGCTGAAGGTCGACCGCAGCTTCGTGCGGCTTCTCGGCGTGTCGGCCGAGGGCGAGGCGGTGGTGCGCGCGATCATCGCGCTCGGCCGCAGCTTGCGCCTGCAGGTGGTCGCCGAGGGCGTGGAGGACGTCGCCCAGGCGCGCGCGCTGCTCGGCATGAAGTGCCACGCGATGCAGGGCTTCCTGCTGGCACACCCGGTCGCCGCGAGCCAGCTCCCGGAAGAGATGGCCCGAATCGCGGAACGGGCCCGCCTTGCCAGTGACCGCACTGCGCCGGCTCGCCGCGCGCGCATCGGCAGCGCGTATCACGGAGTCGTGCAATGAACTGCGACGCACCCGTCGAAGCCGCGGCCGCCCAGCGCGCGCGCGCCGCACTGCGCCACCTGGCGCAGCGCCGGCTGCCGCCGACACCGGACCAGTACGCGATGGCCTGGCGCGCAGTCGGCGGGGCCGACGCATGCCGGGGCCGGGATGAACTCGGCGGCACGCTGGGCCAGCTGATCGCACACCTGCTGCGCCAGCTCGAGCTCCCGCACCGTCACTGGACGGCGGCGCGCAAGAAGGAAGCACTCGGGCGGCTGCTCGCCGCACACGGCTCCGAGCCCGCCGCGCTGGTCGAGCGCCTGAACCGGCTGATCGACAGCTGGCAGTCGGTGCCGATCGACGGTCCGGCCGACCCGTCGGCCTTGCCCCGAGCGCCGGGCCCGGCGGCCGGTCGAGCGGCCGTCGCCAACGCGGCGCCGGCCGGCCCTCTCGTCCCGGATGCCGCACACTCGCCGCCGCCGCCGCGCCTGCAGCGTCTCGTCGACGACATGACCGACCTGCTGGTCGCGGTCTGCGACACGGTGCCCGCGCTGGTGGAGGAGGAGGCGTGGGTGCGCCAGCAGTTCGACGCCATCCGCGACATGCTGCGGCCGGCCGGCGGCGTGCCCGACCGGCGCGACATGGCGCAGGCGCGTGCGCTGCTCAGGCGCACGGCCGAGGAGCACCAGCGGCTGCTGAAGATGCGCCGCGACTCGCTTCAGATGATGAAGACGATGATCGCGCAGTGCATCGACTGGCTGCGTGCGCTGACCGAGTCCAGCGGACGCTTCGGCGGCAAGCTGAACACCTTCGTCGAGGAGATCGAGCGCTCGCCCGACCTGCCGGCGCTGGCCGGCACGGTGCGTCACCTGATCGAGGAGACCCGGTCGATGTACGCCGAGATCGACGCCTCGAAGACCGATTTCGTGCAGGCGAGCGAACGCGCGCGATTGCTCGAGGACGAGGTGAGCCGGCTCGCGAGCGAACTGAGCGCCGCCAGCGCCCAGGTGATGACCGACCACCTGACCAGCCTCCTGAATCGCCGCGGCCTCGAACGCTCGTTCGACGAACTGGCCGGGCGCTGCCGCAGCGAGCGGCGCGCGCTTTCGCTCGCGCTGCTCGACGTCGACGACTTCAAGCGGCTCAACGACGCGCTCGGCCACCAGGCCGGCGACGACGCTCTGCGCCACCTCGGCAGGCTCCTGCGCGTGCGCGTGCGGCCGGTCGACCTCAGCGCACGCTATGGCGGCGAGGAGTTCGTGATCCTGTTGCCCGATCTCGACGAGGCGCAGGCCGCCGAAGCAGTACGCGCGGTGCAACGGGCGCTGACCTCCGACGTCTTCCTTCATCACTCGCGCCAGGTGTTCATCACGTTCTCGGCGGGCGTTGCGCGCGTGCGCGACGGCGAGGCACTGGACGACGCGGTGGCGCGCGCCGACGACGCGATGTACGAGGCCAAGCGCTCTGGGAAGAACCGCGTATGCGTCGCCGCCCGGCCTGCGGGGTGAGGCGTGGCGCCCGGCTTCAGTCGATCAGCCGGTGCCGCAGTGCGTACGAGGCCAGCTCTGCGTTGCTCGACACGCCGAGCTTCTCGAGCACGCGCGCGCGATAGACACTGACCGTCTTGGGCGACAGCGCGAGCGCCTCGGCGATCTCCGAGAGGCGGCGGCCGGCAGCAATCATCATCAGCGTCTGCATTTCGCGCTCCGACAGGGCGTCGTGCGGCGCGCTGGCGCCCTTGCCGGTGACGTTGTCGAGCAGCAGCTGGGCGATTTCCGGCGTCACGTACTTGCGACCGGTCGCCACCGTGCGCACCGCGTCGACGATCTGCTGAGGTTCGGCCGACTTGTTCAGGTAGGCCATCGCACCGGCGCGCAGGGCGCGGATTCCGTACTGGTCCTCGGGGTACTGCGAGAGCACGACGACGCGCACGCGGCTGCCTTCGGCGGCGAGCGCGCCAAGCACGTCGATGCCGCCGCGTCCCGGCAGATTCAGATCGAGCAGCAACACGTGGCAGTCCACCTCGCGAATCAGGGCGCGAAACTCGGCGTAGTCGGCGGCTTCGCCGACGACCTCGATGCCCCCGGCGTCGGTCAGTGTCTCGCGCAGGCCACGCCGGATCAGCGCGTGATCGTCGACCAATACGACCCGGATCATCGTGTTGCTCCGTCGGAAGCGGCGCCGTCGGAAGGCGCGCGGTCGGCGCGCACCGGCAGCGACAGCAGCACGCAGGTGCCTCGCGCGCCTGGCGATACGTCGAGCCAGCCGCCAGCGCGGGCGGCACGTTCGGCCAGCCCGCGCAGGCCGAAGGAAGCCGGCTTGTCGAGGTCGCTCGAGCGCAGGCCCACGCCGTCATCCGCGATCTCCAGGGAGAGCTCGTTCGCGCCGACCACGAGGCCGACGCGCACCGATGACGCCTGAGCGTGCTTGGTCACGTTGGTGAGGGCCTCCTGGAGGGTCCGGTAGACGGTCATCGCGGTGACTGTGCCGAGAGCGAGCGTATCGACGTTGCTCGAGAACGCGACGGCGACCCCGGTGCGTCGGCGGAAGTCCTCGATCTGCCAGTGCAGCGCCTCGAGCAGGCCGGCGTCGAGCACGGGCGGTCTCAGGTTGCGCTGGATTCGCTGAGTCGCCTGCATCGCCTGCGTCAGCGTCTGCTTCGCGTAGCGGGCGCGCTCGGCGCTGCGCTCTTCGCCGCTTCGCTCGATCCACGACAGGTCGAAACGCAGCGCGGTGAGCAGCCCGCCGACGTCGTCGTGGATCTCGCGCGCGATGGCACTGCGCTCCTCGTCGACGACCGTGTCGAGGTGCGCGAGCAGTTCGCGAAGCCGCAGCTGCGACTGCTCGAGCTCGCGTGCCGTGCGCAGGCGCTCGCGCCTCGCCTCGGCGGCTGCAAGCGCGTTGAGCAGCGCGGGCCCGAGGCGCGCCAGGCGTCCCTTGACCAGGAAGTCGTCGGCGCCTTCGCGCATCGCGGCGACCGCGGTCTCTTCGCCGATCAGCCCCGAGACGATGATGAACGGCAGGATCAGTCCGCTGGCCCGCACGACCTGCAGCGCCTCGGTGCTCGAGAAGCGGGGCAGGTGATGGTCGGAGATGACCGCGTCCCAGCGCGCCTCGGCCAGCGCACGGATCAGCTCGTCGCGCTCCTCGACGCGCCGCGCGTCGACGTGGATCCGCTCGCGCGCGAGCGTCGCCAGCAGGAGCTCGTAGTCGACCTGCGAGTCCTCGACCACCAGGAGGCGGATGGTCTGCGGGGGGTCTGGCGGGGCGGCGGCGGGGAGCGACACTTCGGCGGGCGACTGGGGTGGCGACGGCCCGATTGTACGGACTCCGACGGGTCGGCGGCGCCGGCCGCTACATCCGGAGGGCGCTGACCATGCGCTCGACGATCAGGTCGAAGGGCGCCTGAAGCAGGGGAAGGCCCAGCGCCAGCAACACCAGCCCGGCGCCGATCGTGACCGGAAAGCCGATGGCGAAGATGTTCAGCTGCGGGGCGATCCGCGAGAT
>JAHBZV010000150.1 GCA_019635275.1 Burkholderiaceae bacterium
CCGGGGCCGCGCCGCGGCGCAGCGGGGAAGGGATCGCACGGGTGCGTCACCGGTTTGCAACGGGCACTTGCACAACGACCCCGGGTCGGGATAATATTAACGAGAACGATTTGTATTCACTTACCAGGACCCGATCCGGGCTCGAAGCGAACCCGCGGGTCGATCACCACCGGTTTCTGCCATGATCGTCTGCATCTGCCGAGGGGTCTCGGACCGCGAGATCCGCAACGTCGTGAGCCGGGGAGCCAGCTCGCTCGCCGAGGTGCGGGCCGAACTCGGAACGGGCGAGTGCTGCGGCAAGTGCTCGCAGCAGGTGCGCGAGCTGATCGAGCAGCACGCACCGGCCGGGCAGGCGTGCCCGAGCGGCGCGGCCTGCGCCTGCGCGTGACCGGCTGGGCGGGGCCGGCGCCGGCCCTTGCCTGCGCGCCGGCGCCCGGAGCCGCGACCTACGACTGCGGGCGCGCCATCTGCGATTGCTGGTAGTTCTGCAGGCCCACCTTGCCGATCAGCTCCAGCTGGGTCTCGAGGAAGTCGACGTGCTCCTCGGAGTCTTCGAGGATCTTCACCAGCAGCTCGCGCGAGACGTAGTCGCCGACGCTCTCGCAGTGGGCGATCCCGTCCTTCAGCACGGGCAGCACCGAGCGCTCGAGCGCGAGGTCGGCGTTGAGGATCTCCTCGGTGTTCTCGCCCACGTTGACCTTGCCGATGTCCTGCAGATTCGGCAGCCCCTCCAGCAGCAGGATGCGCTCGATCAGCGCGTCGGCGTGCTTCATCTCGCCGATCGATTCGTCGTGCTCGATCTTCGCCAGGCCCGGCAGTCCCCAGTGGCCGAAGATCCGCGAATGCAGGAAGTACTGGTTGATGGCGGTCAGCTCGTTCTTCAGCTGCCGGTTGAGCCATTCGATGACCTTCCTGTCGCCCTTCATGGCACCCCCTCGCATCGATCGGTCCGGTGATTATGCGGCCAGCCGTGGCGACAGTCATGCAAGAATAGCCGCGACGACCCTGCGGACCGACGATGCTCATTCATCCCCAGTTCGACCCCATCGCCTTCAGCCTCGGGCCGATCGCCGTTCGCTGGTACGGCCTGATGTACCTGCTGGCGTTTGCCGGCTTCTTCCTGCTCGGCCGCTGGCGCCTGCAGCAGCCCGCCTTCGCGAAGTCGACCGGCCTGGCGCCGCGCGACCTCGAAGACCTGCTGTTCTGGGGGGCCCTCGGCGTCGTGCTGGGCGGTCGCCTCGGCTACGTGCTGTTCTACAAGCCGGGCTACTACCTCGGCCATCCGCTCGAGGTGCTCGCGGTCTGGCAGGGCGGCATGTCGTTTCACGGCGGGCTGCTCGGCGTGATCGTCGCGACGTGGCTGTTCTGCAGGCGCCGCGGGCTCGCCTTCTGGCCCGTGATCGACTTCGCGGCGCCGCTGGTGCCGATCGGCCTGGCCGCGGGGCGCATCGGCAATTTCATCAACGGCGAGCTGTGGGGCCGGCCGACCGACGTGCCGTGGGCGATGGTGTTCCCGCAGGTCGACGCGCTGCCGCGGCATCCGTCGCAGCTCTACCAGTTCGCCGGAGAGGGCGTGCTGCTGTTCGTGCTGCTGTGGTGGTACTCGGCGCGGCCGCGTCCGGCGGGCGCGGTGTCGGGCGTGTTCCTGATCGGCTATGCGGTGCTGCGCTTTGCCGCCGAGTTCGCGCGCGAGCCCGACTCGTTCCTCGGGCTGCAGGCGCTCGGGCTCACGATGGGGCAATGGCTGTGCGTGCCGATGTTCGTGGCGGGGCTCGCGCTGTACGCCTGGGCCAGGGGGCGGCCGGGCCATGCCGGCACCGGCGGCTGACGGCGGAGCGGCACGTGTTCGAGCGGCTCCGCCAGGTCCGGCGCGACGCGCGCCAGCGTAGCGACCTGCGCGGCCTGCTCGACGACTGCCGCCAGCTGCTCACGGCGCACGGCGAATCGAACAGCCTGGTGATTGCGGCGCGCGCGATCGAGCGCTACGCGCGCCTGTCCGACGACGCGGCCGCGCGATTCTTCGAGGTGCTCGCCACCGATTTCGATCCCGATCCCGGCGAGGTGCTGCGGCTGGCCGAGAGCTACGCG
>JAHBZV010000151.1 GCA_019635275.1 Burkholderiaceae bacterium
GGCGTTGTCGACGCGAATGCCGGCGTCGCGTGCCGCCTGCAACTGCGCGCGGTCGACGATCATCCGCTCGAGGACCTGCTTCTCGAGCACGTCGGTCGGCGGCGCCTCGATGTTCTGGGCCCGCAGTTGCCGCTCTGCGACCTTCATCCGCAAGGCCAGCTCGCTGGCGGTGATCGCTTCGCTGTTGACCACCGCCACGATCCGGTCGACCGGCCGCGGCGCGACCGCCGTCGCCGCAGCCCCGGCGGGCTGCGCGCCCTGGGCAGCTGCCGGTGTCGCCGCCGCCAGCGCGGCGAAGCCGGCGACCGAAGCCAGCATCGCCAGCCGAGCGGCGCCCGCGCGCAAGGTGGCGCGTGGGCCGGCAGCCGATCGGAAAAACAGGTTTCGAAGCATCACTCGTAGCCGAAGTAGCGCGACGGCAGCTCGGGCCGGTCGTGGGGCAGGCGGTAGCCCGGAATGTTCCGGCGCAATATACCAAACGGATCGGAACCGATCCGCGCCAGGCCCTTGAGCTCGAGCTGCAGGAAGAAGGCCGTGGTCGTCTGGCCCTGCGCGGTGCGGAAACGCTGCAGCACGAAGTTCGTGCCCCAGCAGCAGGCGCTGTACTCGAGGCCGAGCACGGCCTCGACGACGCCGCGCTCGTTCGGCACCCCGCTGATCGGGTCCACGCCCGTGCCGAGGAACGAGTAGTTCAGGCGCCCGAGCATCGTCCATCGCGGCGCCACCGGCCAGCGCCACGAGGTGTCGAGCTGGCCGAGTTCGTCGCGCCGGTAGCGCACGCCCAGGTTGAAGATGCGGCCGTCGGATGGCAGGTAGCGCCACAGCGCGGAGAACCGCGGAATGTCTCCGTCGCGCACGCTGTACTGCAGGCCGGTGTCGAAGCTCATGCCCCTCCCAAGGTCGCCGGCGGCCGCCAGCAGCACGTCCGAGCGCTGGTCGGTGCGCGGCACGATGCCGGGAATCGCGACGCGCTGCTGCGAGAAGTAGATGCGCTGGCCGACCGCGAAGCGGAAGCGCTCGGCGCCGGTGGACGGCTCGATCACCCGCGAGACCGCCGCCGCGGTCAGCTGGTTGACGTCGGCGATGCGGTCGTTGCCGATGAAGGTGTTCTCGGAGAACAGTTGCGCGAAGTTGAAGTCGGCGACCGTGGTGTCGAAGACGGGCAGCCTCGACTGGTCGCTGTAAGGGGTCCGGACGTAGAACAGCCGCGGCTCGAGCGTCTGCGTGACGTCGCGCCCGAAGAAGCGCGCCGGCCGCTCGAACACCATGCCCGAATCGATCGACCAGGTCGGCAGCACCCGGCTGCTCGACGACGGCAACGCCCCCGAGTCGACGAGTTCGTAGCTGCTCGCGTGCACCGACATCTTGGGCACGATCGACCAGCCGGCCCGCACGATCGGGAAGCTGACCTGCGGATTGGCGACCAACCGCCAACCCTCGACCTGGCCGGCCCGCGGCGCGGCGAACTGGGTCGCGTCGAGCACGGTGTCGACGTCGAATCCGCGCACGTCGCGCAGCACGTTGCG
The DNA here is from genome assembly GCA_019635275.1 of Burkholderiaceae bacterium. GTDB lineage: Bacteria > Pseudomonadota > Gammaproteobacteria > Burkholderiales > Burkholderiaceae_E > Zeimonas. Next base: position 1,527 of record JAHBZV010000151.1, read on the forward strand.
GAACTGCAGTTGCGGTATGCGCTCGTACGGGCCGGGGCGTGCATCGAGGATCGCCTGCCAGGTCTGCACGCTGAACAGCACCGACCAGTCGCTGCCGAGCGAGCGCGACGCGTTGAACACGCGCGGCAGCACGCGCTGCGAACTGTTCAGGATCGACCGGGAGTAGTCGATGAAGTATTCGTCGTCCGAGACGCCGCGCAGCAGCCAGTTACCCCCCCAGCCGCCCCAGTTGGTGAACGTATTGTGGACGTCGAAGAAGTAGCGGCTGCTGTGGGTCTTCGGGTCCGACGGGTTCATGTCGAACCGGATGCCGCCGAAATAGGTGGGCTCCAGGTAGCGGAACTCCCCGCCCAGTTGCGCGCCGCGGCGCACGCTGATGCCGGGATAGAAGGTGAAGTCGCGGTTCGGCGCGATGTTCCAGTAATACGGCACGACGATCTCGCCGCCGCTGCGCGAATTGATCGACAGCGACGGCGCCAGGAAGCCGCTGCGCCGCTCGTCGGAGAGCGGGAACGTGAACACCGGCGCACCGAGGATCTTCACG
>JAHBZV010000152.1 GCA_019635275.1 Burkholderiaceae bacterium
AGCAGCCCGACGTAATCCTTCTTGCGCCGCTCGCGGCGCATCTCCCGGTGCGGGAGCAGGTTGATCCGGATGCTCATGCGTCGAACCTCCGCATCGCCAGGCCGGTGGCCACCAGCAGCGACGGCGCATCGGCGCGCAGTTGCCGCTCGCGGATCGTGCCGGCGACTTCCATGCCCTGGAACGGGCTGAGGATCTCGGCAGGCACCTGGGTGCGCTGGGCCACCGCCTCGGCGAGGCCCGGCACGACCGAGGAGCCGCCGGCGAGATAGATCTGGTCGACGCGCGTGTACGGCGTCGAGGTGAAGAAGAACTGGAGGGCGCGCCCGATGTCGGTGGCGGCCTGCTCGACGAACGGCTGCAACAGGTCGCGCTGGTAGTTGTCGGGCAGGTCGCCGGTGCGCTTCTTGATCTCGGCCTCCTCGGGCGTCAGTCCGTACAGGCGTACCAGGTCCTGGGTGAGCTGCTGGCCGCCGAACGTCTGCTCGCGCTCGAAGATCGTCTGCCGATTCAGCACCACCGTCAGGTAGGTCATCGTCTGGCCGATCGAGAACACCGCGATGATCTGGCCCTGGCCGTTGTTCGGCAGGAAGTCGACCACGTGATCGACCGCAGCCCGCAGCGCGTAGGGCTCGACGTCCATCACCACCGGGCGCAGGCCGGCCATCTCGGCCACCGCCACCCGGTCGTCGACCTTCTCCTTGCGCGACGCCGCCAGCAGGACATCGACTTCCTCCTCGGATCCGGCCGCGGGCCCGAGCACCTGGAAGTCCAGGTTCACTTCCTCGATCGGAAACGGGATGTACTGGCTCGCCTCGGTCTCGACCTGCAGTTCGTAGTCTTCTTCGCGCAGCCCGGCCGGCAGCATGATCTTCTTGGTGATCACCGCGCCGGACGGAAGCGCGAGCGCCGCCTCGCGCGCCCGGCTGCTGCACTTGCGCAACGCGCGCTGAAGCGCGTCGGCCACTGCCTCGGCCTTCTCGATGTTGCCGTCCACGATTGCCCCACGCTCGAGCGGCTCGATCGCGTAGCGCTCGAGCCGCATCGGGGCGCGCTGCCCCTTCTGCAACTCGACGACCTTGACGCTCGACGCGCTCAGGTCGATACCGACCAGCGGTGGAGCTGCACGGCGAAACAGACTCGTTGGATTCACCGCCACGGGGCGCCTCGACTTCAAAAAAATCCTTAATATCTAAGGATTTACAGATTATTTCTACAATTCGCTTGAGATGCTAGCAACAAGCTCGATTTACTGTAAAGCCTTTTCTGGGGAACTTAGCGACCGGCCGCCTCCATCCGTCGCACGACACCGACCATCCGGCAGGATCGGGTCATCGGCCCGGTATCGGCGGTTGATCGCAGGGGTCGTACGGCACGCAGAGGCACGGGCGTTCACTGGCGCCCGCGCGCGGCGCCACGCGCCGCGGCGAGGGCGGGGCCTCGGGGCGCGAACCGTATAAAATCCGCCCACTGCAACGCCGGCGCCGAGCCTGCGGATGCGCGCATGACCGACACCACGACACGCAGCCCGCGCAAGAAGCCTCCCTCGAAGACGAACTGGATTCGCCTGGGCCTGGCCGCGCTCGCGTTTCCGCTGGTCGCCGCGCTCGCCGGCGGCCTGCTGGTCGCGATGGCGCTCATCCTGGTCAACGACCGGCTGCCGCCGCTCGATGCGATGCTCGACTATCGGCCGCGCATCCCGCTGCGCGTGTACACGGCCGACGGCCAGCTGATCGGCGAGTTCGGCGAAGAGCGCCGCACCTTCGTGCACATCGAGGACGTCCCGCCCGTCGTCAGGAACGCGGTGCTCGCGGCCGAGGACGCGCGCTTCTTCGAGCACATCGGGGTCGATCTGGTGGGCGTGGTGCGGGCGGCGGTGGTCAACTTCGTGGCCGGCGGCACCGAGCAGGGCGCAAGCACGATCACGATGCAGCTCGCGCGCGAGTTCTTCCTGTCGTCCGAGCGCACCTACACGCGCAAGATCGTCGAGATCCTGCTGGCGCTGCGCATCGAGGACAACCTGAGCAAGGAACAGATCTTCGAGCTGTACCTGAACCAGATCTACCTCGG
>JAHBZV010000153.1 GCA_019635275.1 Burkholderiaceae bacterium
GCGGCCCTGCGGCTCGACCGGGTCGACGTCTATCGCCACGAGGGCGGCGAGCTGAAGCTCGCGGCGCGCATCGACGCACCGAAGGCGCCCAGCCACCTGTGGTTCTCGGCCGACAGCCGCTTCGTCTTCGTCACGCTGCAACAGAGCGACGAAGTCGCGGCGATCGACCTGGCCACGCAGTCGATCGCGTGGAAGCTGCCCACCGGCAAGCAGCCAGCCGGTATCGTCGTCACGCCCGACGACCGCTACCTGATGGTGGGCGTGATGGGGGAGAACTACGTGCAGGTGATCGACTGGCGCGCGCGCCAGACCGTGCGCCGCATCGTCACCGGCAAGGGCGCGCACAACTTCCGCGGCCTGGGCGACGGCAGGAACCTGTTCGTCTCGAACCGGGTCGACAACACGGTGTCGATCATCGACATGAACACGCTGCAGGTGGTCGGCTCGATCCCGGTGCCGGGCGGCCCCGATTGCCTCGAGGTCACGGCCGACCGCAGGCAGCTGTGGGTGACGCTGCGCTGGGCACGGCAGGTGGCGGTGGTCGACCTCGGGCAGCGCCGCGTCGTGCGCACGATCGCGGTCGGGCGGTCGCCGCACGGCATCTATTTCCACAACCGGGCGCCGCTGCTCTGACGTGGACGCGCCGCGCGCCGTCATGGGTTGCCGCGGTTGCCGGCACGCACCGTCGTGGCCGCGGCGCCGGGCCGCGGCGACGCTGGGCGCGCTGCTCGCGGCAGGCGTGGCGCGGCCGGCCGCTTCGCGCGCGCCCGTGGGCGGATCGGGCACCGTCTACCTGACGCTCGATACCGGCAACATGGCCGAGGCAGGGCGGATCGCGCGGATCCTGGCGCGACATGCAGTCCCCGCCACGTTCTTCCTCGCCAACGAACGCACGCCACGGGGCGACCACGCGCTCGAGCCGGGCTGGGCCGGTTTCTGGCGCGATCGTGCGGCCGAGGGGCACCTCTTCGGCTCGCACACCTTCGACCACGTCTACCTGCGCGGCGTCGAGCGTGGCGCCGACGGCAGCCGGCGCTTCGTCGTGCGCCCGCAGTTCGGCGCCTTTGCCGGCCGGACGCTGCGCTGGCGCGAGGCCGAGTTCTGTGCCGAGCTGCGCCGGGTCGACGAGCGCTTTCGCGAGCTCACCGGCCGCGGCCTCGATCCGTACTGGCGAGCGCCGGGCGGCCGGGCGCCGGCGGCGGCGGTCGAGGCCGCGCGTCGATGCGGCTTCGCGCACGTGGGCTGGACGCCGGCGGGGTTCCTCGGCGACGAGCTGTCGTCGCAGGCGCATCCGAACGACCGCCTGCTCGCCGATTCTCTGGCGCGCATCGGCGACGGCGACATCCTGCTCGCCCACCTGGGCATCTGGTCGCGCCTCGATCCGTACGCGCCGATGCTCGATCCGCTGATCGCGGGCCTGAAGTCGCGCGGCCTGCGCTTCGCCACGATCGATCGGCATCCGCTGTACCGCGCGGCGAACCTCGCGCGCGCGGGCATGACGGCAACGGGGGCGGCGCGATGATCGCCGCGAATTTCGATCCGCTGGCGCGCCTGCAGCAATGGCTGTTCGAGGCGTGGGTGCAGCCGCTGCTGTTCTCGGCGGGGTGGATGCACTACGAGGAGCAGGCCTACGACGCGCTCGAGTGGCTGCCGGTCGGCGTGCTCGAGGTACTGCTGGTCGCGGTGGTGCTGGGTACGCTGCAGCGGCGCTGGCCGGTCGAGCCGCTCGCCGACCGCGCGGCGGTGCGCACCGACATCGCGTACACGTTGCTGCACCGGCTCGGGCTGTTTCCGCTGCTGGCGTTCGTCGTGCTGGCGCCGGCCTTCGACGCGCTCGAGGCGCGGCTGCGCTGGCTCGGCGTGTCGCGATTGAGCGTCGAGCAGTGGCTTCCCGACGCA
>JAHBZV010000154.1 GCA_019635275.1 Burkholderiaceae bacterium
CCCGCCGCGAGGCGAGCGACTGCTCATCCAGCGCAACGGCAACGTCGCGATCGACGTGACCGGCGAGGTCCACCCGAGCATCGCCCATGCGGTCGCGGTCGCAGCCGACGTGGTCGGCCTCGACATCGCGGGCATCGACCTCGTGGTCGAGGACATCTCGAAGTCGCTGTACGAGCAGCGCGGCGCGATCGTCGAGGTCAACGCGGGGCCCGGCCTGGTGATGCACCTGAAGCCGTCCGCCGGGACGCCGCAGCCCGTGGGCGCCGCGATCGTGAACAACCTGTTCCCCGAAGGCGACTCGGGCCGGATCCCGATCGTCGGCATCGCGGGCACGCGCAGCGGCACCGCGATTGCGCGGCTGGTCGCCGAGTTCATGCGCCTGGCCGGCACCCGCGCCGGGCTGGCCTGTGCAGAGGGCCTGTACGTCGGTGGCCGGCGGATCGCCGAAGGCGACTGCGCGCACTGGGAGCCCGCGCGCAGGCTGCTGATGAACCGGCGCGTCGAGGCCGCGGTCATCGAGAACGACGGCGCCGCGATCGTCTCCGAGGGGCTCGCCTACGACCGCTGCACCGTCGGCGTGGTCACCGGCATCGACCCCGAGGCGACGGTGCCCGAGTTCGACATCGCCAGCGCCGAGCAGATGTACTCGGTGTTGCGCACGCAGGTCGACGTCGTCCTGCCCGACGGTGCTGCCGTGCTCGACGCGTCCGATCCACTGGTCGCGAAGATGGCTTCGCTGTGCGACGGCGACGTGGTGTTCTACGACACCGGGGCCGGAAGCCAGGTGGTCGACGCGCACCTCGCCACCGGGCGTCGCGCGGTGCTCGTTCGCGGCGGACGCATCGTGCTGGCCACCGGCGAGCGCGGCGTTCCGGTCGCCGAGCTGTCGCGCCTCGAGATCGGCAGCAACGGCGAGCCTCGCCTCGACGACCTGCTCGCCGCGATCGCCACCGCCTGGGCGCTCGGCATCGGCGCCGACCTCATCCGCACCGGCATCGAAACGCTGTGCACGGTGCGTTCCGAATCGAACGAAACGGTCGTCGCCTGATCGCGCTGCCGCGCGCCCTACTCGCCACCCTGCCATGAACATTTCACGCATCCGCGCGCTGCGCGGCCCCAACCTCTGGACGCGGCGCACCGCCATCGAGGCGATCGTCACCTGCGACGAAGCCGAGTACTGCATCGACCGCCTGCCCGGCTTCGAGGCACGGCTGCGCGCCCGCTTCCCCGAGATCGGCCCGCTGCAGCCGCTGGGCCAATGCCAGGCCGGCTCGATCGCCCACGTGCTCGCGGCCGCGGCGCTGGCCCTGCAGGCACAGGCCGGCTGCCCGGTGAGCTTTGCGCAGACCACGCAGACCACCGAGCCGGGCACCTTCCAGTTGGCGGTCGAATACACCGAGGAATCGGTCGGACGTTTCGCGCTTGAACTGGCCGAGGCGCTTTGCCGCTCGGCGCTCGACGACACCGGCTTCGACCTCGCCGACGCGCTGGCGCGGCTGCGCGAAATGGACGAAGACGTGCGCATGGGCCCGAGCACCGGCGCGATCGTGCACGCTGCCGTCGCGCGCGGCATCCCCTACCGGCGCCTCACCGAAGGCAGCCTGGTGCAACTCGGCTGGGGCAGCCGGCAGCGGCGCATCCAGGCCGCCGAGATCGACGCAACGAGCGCGGTCGCCGAGCAGATCGCACAGGACAAGGAGCTCACCAAGCAGCTGCTCGCGGCGGTCGGCGTCCCGGTGCCGCAGGGTCGCGCGGTCGGCGATCTCGACGAAGCGATCGCGGCGTTCGAGGCGCTGGGCGGCTCGGTCGTCGTCAAGCCGCGCGACGGCAACCAGGGCAAGGGCGTGTCGGTCAACGTCGAGACA
>JAHBZV010000155.1 GCA_019635275.1 Burkholderiaceae bacterium
CGACGGCTTGGTCGTGACCCGGTACGCGCACGGCCTGCCGTGCAGGCGGATCGAGGTGATCGAGGCCGGACATCCGGTGCCCGACGAGGCCGGCGAGCGCGCGACGGCCCGGATCCTCGAGCGCGCGACCGCGCTCGGCGAGGAGGACCTGCTGGTTGCGCTGGTTTCGGGCGGCGGCTCGAGCCTGCTGAGCCTGCCGGTCGACCCGGTGCCGATGGCCGACCTGAAAGCGGTCACGCGTTCGCTGCTCGCCAGCGGCGCGCCGATCCAGGACATGAACGTCGTGCGCAAGCACCTGTCGCGCATCCAGGGCGGGCGCCTCGCGCAGCGCACCCGCGCGCGCGTGCTCGCGCTGATGATCTCCGACGTCGCCGGAGACGACCCGTCGTCGATCGCCAGTGGGCCATGCTCGCCCGATCCGAGTACGTATGCCGATGCGCTGGCGATTCTCGCCCGATGGCGGGTCGCGACGCCCGCCAGCGTGCGCGAGCACCTCGAGCGCGGCGCGCGCGGCCTCGTCGACGAGACGCCCAAGCCGGGCGACCCCCTGTTCGCGCGCGTCCAGGCGCAGATGCTCGCCACCGCACATGGCAGCCTCGAGGCCGCTGCGGCGGTGTTCTCGCAAGCCGGCATTCGTCCGGTCGTGCTCGGTGACACGGTCACCGGCGAGGCGCGCGAAGTCGCCCAGGTGATGGCGGCGATCGCGCGCGAGATCGCCCGCTACGACCAGCCGTTCGAGCGTCCGGTGGCGCTGATCTCGGGCGGCGAATGCACGGTGACCGTTCGCGGTCGCGGACGCGGCGGCCGCTGCGCCGAGTTCCTGCTCGCGCTGGCGCGCGAGCTCGATGGCGTGCCCGGCGCCTGGGCGATCGCGGCCGACACCGACGGCATCGACGGCTCCGAGAGCAACGCCGGCGCGATCGTCGCACCGGACACGATGGCGCGGGCGTCGGCGGCCGGGCTCGACGCGCGGGCGCTACTCGACGACAACGACGCCTGGAGCTTCTTCGACGCGCTCGGCGACCTGGTAACGACCGGCCCGACACGCACCAACGTCAACGACTTCCGTGCGCTGGTACTGATGCCTGCGCGCGACGCCTGAACCCGCCCGCAGCCGCACCGGAGCCGAACGTGGATTCGATCTCGCTCACCCGCCCCGACGACTGGCACCTGCACCTGCGCGACGGCGAAGCGATGCGCGCGGTGGTGGGCGCGAGCGCCGCGCAGTTCGCACGCGCGATCGTGATGCCGAACCTGCGGCCGCCGGTCGCCACGGTCGAGCAGGCACTCGCGTACCGGCAGCGCATCGTCGACGCGCTGCCCGCCGGGTCCGCGTTCGAGCCGCTGATGACGCTCTACCTCACCGACAACACGTCGGCCGACGAGATCCGGCGCGCGAGCGACAGCGGCCGGGTGGTCGCGGTCAAGCTGTACCCCGCGGGCGCGACGACCAATTCGGATGCCGGCGTCACCGACCTGCGGCGGACGTGGCCGGTGCTCGACGCGATGCAGCGCTGCGGGATGCCACTGCTGGTGCACGGCGAGGTCACCGATCCGCAGGTCGACGTGTTCGACCGCGAGGCAGTGTTCATCGACACGGTGCTGGATCCGCTGCGGCGCGACTTCCCCGGTCTGCGCGTCGTGTTCGAGCACATCACCACCCGCCAGGCCGCGCAATACGTCTCGCAGGCCGGCGCCACGCTCGCTGCGACGATCACCGCGCACCACCTGCTCTACAACCGCAATGCCATCTTCGCCGGCGGGCTGCGGCCGCACTGGTACTGCCTGCCCGTGCTCAAGCGCGAGGAGCACCGGCGCGCGCTGCTCGAAGCGGCGA
>JAHBZV010000156.1 GCA_019635275.1 Burkholderiaceae bacterium
GACTGGATGCGCGCTCGCGACCTGCCCTTCGAGTTCGTCGACCTGCCGGCGCGCCCGCAGCCCGACCCCGCGTCGTCCTGACGCGGGTCCGCGGCGCAGCCGGCCTCGCGGCCGGCGCGCGCCGCTCAGGCCAGGCCCAGTTTCTTCGCGAGCCCGATGCGCTGCAGCTTGCCCGTCGCGCCCTTCGGGATCTCGGCCATGAACAGCACCTTGCGCGGCACCTTGAAGTCGGCGAGCCGCGAGGCGGCGAATTCGCGCAGTTCCTTCTCGGTGAGCGTCGCGCCCTCGCGCAGCACCACGACGGCGCCCACTTCCTCGCCGAGCTTGTCGTGCGGGATCGCGAACGTGACCACCTGCGAGACCGCCGGGTGGTCCATCAGCACCTCGTCGACCTCGCGCGGCGAAACCTTCTCGCCGCCGCGGTTGATGATCTCCTTCAGGCGCCCGGTAATCGTCAGGTAGCCCTCGGCGTCCATCATGCCCTGGTCGCCGGTGCGGAACCAGCCGTGGGTGAAGCCCTCGGCGTTGGCCTTCGGGTTGTTTTCGTAGCCGCGCGTGACGTTCTCGCCACGGATCACGACCTCGCCCACGTTGCCGGGGGCCAGCAGCGCGCCGCTCTCGTCCATGATCGCGACCTCGGGGCCGGCCGCGATGCCGACCGTGCCCGGCTTTCGCACGCGCGGCGGCAGCGGATTGGCCGCCATCTGGTGCGCGGCTTCGGTCATGCCGTAGGCCTCGACCAGCGGCGCGCCGAACACCTCCTCGAGCTCGCGGATCACCTGCGGCGGCATCGCCGAAGACGACGAGCGGATGAAGCGAAGCGGGTTCGCGGCGATCACCGCCTTGTTGTTCGCCGCCCGCGAGAGGATCGCCTGGTGCATCGTCGGGACGGCCGTGTACCAGGTCGGCCGCGCCTCTTCCATCCACCCGAAGAACTTCAGCGCGTTGAAACCCGGCGTGCAGCACACCTGGCCCCCCGCCGACAGCGGCGCGAGCACCCCGGCGATCAGGCCGTGGATGTGGAACAGCGGCATGATGTTCAGGCCGCGGTCCGTCGATGACAGGCGCAGGAACTCGCGGATGTTGCGCGCCGACGCGCAGACGTTGCGTTGCGAGAGCGGGACGATCTTCGGCCGCGAAGTGGTGCCCGACGTGTGCAGCACCAGCGCGACGTCGTCGGGCTGCGCGAACCCGCCCTGCGCCGGCGAAGCGGCGGCGGCGCCCGAGGTGTCGCGCAGCTCGAAGCTGCCGGCGCCGCGTTCCGGGTGCGCGTGAAGCTCGACGATGCGCACGCCGAGCTTGCGCGCGATCGCGATTGCCGGCGACGTGCTGCCCGCGTCTACGACCAGCGCCTTCGCGCCGAGGTCGCTCAGGTAGAACTCGAATTCGTCCGCGCGGTAGGCCGGGTTCAACGGCGCCGAGGTCGCGCCGGAGGCCACTGCGATGAACGCCGTCGCCATCTCGGGCCCGTTGGGCAGCACGATCCCGACGCGATCGTTGCGCCCGATGCCCAGTGCATTGAGCGTGGCCACCGTGTCGGCCACCAGAGCGCGCAGCGCCCCGAAGGTGAGCGCCACGCCGCCGGGTGCGGTCAGCGCGGTGGAATCGTCGGCGCCTGCGGCGAGCAGGTCCCGGAGTGTCTGGCTCATGGTGTCCTCGTCCCTGGATCGGGGCTGGATTGTACGACGTCGCCGGCTCGGGTACTATGGCCGGTATGTGCGGACCGCTTGCGGTCCGTTTTTTGTCGGTCCAG
>JAHBZV010000157.1 GCA_019635275.1 Burkholderiaceae bacterium
GACCCGCGATGCACGACGCGCCCGTCGTCCATCACCGCGACCGTGTCGCCGAGCTGTCGCGCGAACGCGAAGTTCTGCTCGACCAGCAGGATCGTCGCGCCGGCCGCCTTCAGCTGCATGAACGCCGACAGCATGTTGCGGATGATCGACGGCGCGAGCCCCTTGCTCGGCTCGTCGACGAGGATCAGCTTGCGCGGCTCGACGATCGCGCGCGACACCGCGAGCATCTGCTTCTGGCCGCCCGACAGCAGCCCCGCCGGGTGGTCCCAGAATTTCTTCATCGCGGGAAACAGCTCGAAGATCCAGCGCAGCCGTTCGGCGTCGATCGCGTCCGCATCGCGCGCGCCACGCGCTGCGAGGACCATGTTCTCGCGCACCGTCAGGTCGGCGAAGACGCCCATGTTCTCGGGCACGTAGGCGATGCCCGCCTGCGAGATCTCGGGCGTCGCGCGCTTCGTGATGTCCTGCCCGTCGAAGCGCACCTGCCCGGCCGAGGCCTTCCACAGGCCCATGATCGTGCGCAGCGTCGTGGTCTTGCCGGCGCCGTTGCGGCCGAGCAGCAGCGTCGTCTGCCCCGCCGGCACCTCGAGGTCGACACCGTGCAGGATGTGATACGCGCCGATGTGCGTGTGCACGCCGGCCAGCGCGAGCAGCGGCGCGCCGCGCCCGCTCACGCCGGCTCCTCCGCTTCGTCGTCGGCCGACATGCCAAGGTAGGCCTGCTGCACCACCGGCGAGGCGATCACCTCGGCCGGCGGGCCGTCGGCCGCCAGCTTCCCGTTGTGCAGCACGATGATGCGGTCCGACAGCTCGCGCACCACGTCCATCTTGTGCTCGACCAGCAGGATCGTCTTCGTCGTGTCGCGCTTGATCTCGCGGATCAGGTCGAGGATGACCGGCACCTCGTCCACGCTCATGCCCGCGGTGGGCTCGTCGAACATGAACACCGTCGGCTCGAGCGCCAGCAGGATGCCGACTTCGAGCTTGCGCTGGTCGCCATGCGGCAGGCTGCTCGCCGCCGCGTCGCGACGCGCGCCGAGCGCGATGCGCTCGAGGATCGCCTCGGCCTCGGTGACCAGCGCGCGGTGGTTCGACCAGATCGACCACAGGTTGAGCCCCATCCCGCGCCGCGCCTGGATGGCGAGCCGCACGTTCTCGAGCACGCTCAGGTTCGGGAACAGGTTGGTGAGCTGGAACGCGCGGCCCAGGCCGCGCCGGGTGCGCTCGGGCGCCGGCAGCGACGTGATCTCGTCGCCGCCGACGAGCACCCGGCCGGCGCTGGCCTTCAACTGTCCCGAGATCAGGTTGAAGTAGGTGGTCTTGCCCGCCCCGTTCGGCCCGACGATCGCGGTCAGCGTGCCGGGATGGAACGCGCACGAGACCGAGTCGACGGCCACGTGGCCGCCGAACCGGATCGTCAGCCCGCGCGTTTCGAGCGAAGGGGCCATCGGGCGTCGATCAGCGCTTGTTGCGGATCGGGACCTGCATCTCTTCGGGCTTGATCTCGCGCACGAGCTCGGGCACCGCCCAGGTGAACGCGGGATCGTTCTTGATGCGGAAGTGGTACATCGACTGCATCGCCTGGTGGTCTTCCTTGCGGAAGGTCATCTTGCCCTTCGGCGTGTCGAAGCTCATCCCTTCCATCGTCTTGATCAGCGTCTCGGTCTTCGTGTCGCCGCCGGTCTTCTTCAGCGCCTCGACCACCGCCAT
>JAHBZV010000158.1 GCA_019635275.1 Burkholderiaceae bacterium
CCCGGGCGCTCCCCAGAAACGAGGCGAAAGAAGTGGGCAATTTCATCGTGAAGAAGGTGGCCGTGCTGGGCGCCGGGGTGATGGGCGCGCAGATCGCTGCCCACCTGGTCAACGCGCAGGTCGACGTGGTGCTGTTCGACCTGCCGGCGAAGGAGGGCCCGAAGAACGGCGTCGTCCTGAAGGCGATCGAGGCGCTGAAGAGAATCAACCCTGCGCCGCTCGGCCACCCGGACCTCGCCGCATGCATCGCTGCGGCCAACTACGACGACGACCTCGAGCGGCTGCGTGGCTGCGACCTGATCATCGAGGCGATCGCCGAGCGGATGGACTGGAAGCACGACCTGTACCGGAAGGTCGCGCCGTTCCTGGGCGCCGACGCGATCTTCGCGACGAACACGTCGGGCCTGTCGATCGGAAAGCTCGCCGAAGGCTTCGACGCAGCCTTGCGCAAGCGCTTCTGCGGCGTGCACTTCTTCAACCCGCCGCGCTACATGCACCTGGTCGAGCTCATCGCGACCCCGGACACCGATCCCGCGATCGTCGACCGGCTCGAGACTTTCATGACGACGACGCTCGGCAAGGGGTGCGTACGCGCGAAGGACACACCGAACTTCATCGCCAACCGGATCGGCACCTTCGGCATGTTCGCGACCGTGGCCGAGGCCGCGAAGGCCGGCCTGGGCTTCGACGTCGTCGACGACCTGACCGGCGAGAAGCTCGGCCGCGCGAAGTCGGGAACGTTCCGCACCGCCGATCTGGTCGGCCTCGACACGATCGGCCACGTGATGAAGACGATGCAGGACAACCTGAAGGACGACCCGTTCGCGCCGCTGTACGCGACGCCCGCGTCCTTCGCGACGCTGATCGGCAAGGGCGCGCTCGGCCAGAAGACCGGCGCGGGCTTCTATCGCAAGGACGGCAAGGCGGTGTTGCGCTTCGACCCGGACAAGGGCGACTACGTGCCTGCCGGCGCGAAGGCAGACGAGACCGTCGTGCGCATCCTGAAGAAGAAGGACCCGGCCGAGCGGCTCAAACTGCTGCGCGAGTCGACCAACCCGCAGGCGCAATTCGTCTGGGCGATCCTGCGCGACTCCTGGCACTACGCCGCCTGCAAGCTCGAGGAGATCGCCGACAACGCACGCGACGTCGATCTCGCGATGCGATTCGGCTTCGCGATGGCTCAGGGCCCGTTCGAGGCCTGGCAGCAGGCCGGCTGGGGACAGGTCGCCGAGTGGATCCAGGCCGACATCGACGCCGGCAAGGCGCTCGCGAACGTGCCGCTGCCGAAGTGGGTGTTCGAGGGCCCGGTGGCGCGCCACGGCGGCGTGCACCAGCTCGAGGGCTCGTGGTCGCCGGCGCGCGGCGAGTTCGTGCCGCGCGCAGCGCATCCGGTCTACCAGCGCCAGCTGTTTCCGGTGCGGCTCGCCGGCGAGCACGGTCCCACCGGCCACACCGGCGGCAACACGGTCTTCGAGGACGAGTCGATCCGCCTGTGGACGCTCGACGGGCGCGGCGTCGACGACGTGCTGGTTGCGTCGATCCGCACCAAGGTGCATGCGATCGGCCCCGGCGTGATCGCCGGCCTGCTCAAGGGCGTCGAGCTCGCCGAGCGCGACTACAAGGGCCTGGTGGTGTGGTCGCCCGACGACCCGTTCTCGTATGGT
>JAHBZV010000159.1 GCA_019635275.1 Burkholderiaceae bacterium
AATGATCTCGCCGTGGTGCAGCACGTACACGCGCTGCGCGAGCGCCATCACCGCGCGCATCACGTGCTCGATCAGCAGGATCGTGATGCCGTGCTCGGCGTTCAGGCGCCTGAACGCGGCGACCATCTGGTCGGTCTCGGTGGGGCGCAGGCCGGCCATCACCTCGTCGAGCAGCAGCAGCTTCGGCTCGGTGGCCAGCGCGCGGGCGACCTCGAGCCGCTTGCGGTCGGGCAGCGTCAGTGCCGAGGCCGGCCGGTCACGCTGCAGCCACATGTCGAGCGAACGCAGCGCGCGCTCGGCGCGCCGCCGCGCCTGCCTGCGGTCGGACGTGCCGCGAAAGCCCCCGACCATCGCGTTCTCGAGCACCGTCATGTCGGCGAACGGCTTGACGATCTGGAACGTGCGGCCGATGCCGGCGGCGCAGATGCGATCGGACCGCTCGCCCGCGATGTCGGCGCCGAGGAATCGGATCGCGCCCTCGTCGGGCGCGAGCGCGCCGGCGACCAGGTTGAACAGCGTCGTCTTGCCCGCGCCGTTCGGTCCGATCAGCGCAACGATCTCGCCGTGCGCCACCGACAGCGACGCCCCGGCGACGGCCTTCAGCCCGCGAAAGCTCTTCGACACGCCGGCCACGTCGAGCATCGGCGCGCCCGCGGCCGCACCTGCACGCGCGGTGGCCGCCTCAGCCGGCGTCATCGTCGTCTCCGTCCCGGCGTCGGAAACCGAGGCGGCTCGCGATCGCCGGCCAGATTCCGTTGGGCATGAACATGATCGACAGGCCGAGCGCGATCCCGTACAGGATGTGCTTGGCGCCGGGAATCTCCTGTCCGGACAGGTCCAGCAATTCGTTGATTCCCTCGGACAGCGCGGTGAGCACGGCGGCTCCCAGGACCGGGCCGAACAGCGTGCCGACGCCGCCGATGATCGGCGCGAGGATGATCTCGATCGACCGGCCCATGTTGAAGATCTGCTCGGGGAACAGGTTGTTGTAGTAGAAGGCGAAGAACACGCCCGCCAGCGCGGTCATCCCGGCCGAGATCTGCACCGCGTACATCTTGTAGCGGAACGTGTCCACGCCGGCCGCGCGCGCCGCCTCCTCGTTGTCGCGGATCGCGCGGAAATAGAAGCCGAGCCGGCCGCGCAGCAGCCAGGCCGACAGCAGGAAGCCGGCGACCGCGAGCCCGAGCGCGAGGTAGTAGAACATCAGCGGATGGCCCCGCAGGTTCACCAGGTCGAAGCGATCCTGCTGGACCACCTTCAGGAAGAAGCCTCCCGAGGCGCCGACCCAGCCGAAGTGGTCGAAGCCGATTCGCGTGAACTCGGCGAACGCGATCGTGAGCAGCGCGAAGTAGGTGCCGCCGATGCCGAAGCGGAACGCGAGCCAGCCGATGATCGACGCCGCCGCGACGCAGACCGCCACCGCGGCCAGCATGCCGACCCAGGGGATCACGCCGAAGTGCTGGTAGAGCGCCGCGGCCGTGTAGGCGCCCAGGCCCACGTACAGCGCGTGGCCCAGCGAAAGCTGGCCGCAAAAGCCCATCATGATGTTCCACGCCTGCCCGACGAACGCGAAGTACAGGATCAGGATCATCACCGACAGCAGGTAGCGGTCGAGCGCCAGCGGCACGACCAGCAGCACCGCGAGCAGGACGAGCAA
>JAHBZV010000016.1 GCA_019635275.1 Burkholderiaceae bacterium
GATCCCGAACGCGGGCAGGATCATGATGTAGACCTCGGGGTGGCCGAAGAACCAGAAGATGTGCTGGTACATCACCGGGTCGCCGCCGCCGGCCGCGTTGAAGAACGAGGTGCCGAAGTGGCGGTCGGTGAGGATCATCGTGATCGCGCCGGCCAGCACCGGCATCACCGCGATCAGCAGGTAGGCGGTGATCAGCCAGGTCCAGACGAACATCGGCATCTTCATCAGCGACATGCCCGGCGCGCGCATGTTCAGGATGGTCGTGATGATGTTGATCGAGCCCATGATGGAGCTCGCGCCCATGATGTGGACCGCGAAGATCGCGAGGTCCATGCCCGGGCCCATCTGCACCGACAGCGGCGCGTACAGCGTCCAGCCCGCCGCGGTCGCGCCGCCGGGAACCGCGTACGACACGATGAGCAGCGCGGCAGCCACCGGCAGCAGCCAGAAGCTGAAGTTGTTCATCCGCGCGAACGCCATGTCGGAGGCACCGATCATCAGCGGCACCTGCCAGTTTGCGAAGCCCACGAACGCCGGCATGATCGCGCCGAACACCATGATCAGCCCGTGCATCGTCGTGAGCTGGTTGAACACCTCGGGCCGCAGGATCTGCAGCCCCGGCTGGAACAGCTCGCTGCGCAGCAGCAGCGCGTTGATCCCGCCGACGATCAGCATCGCGAACGAGAACCACAGGTACATCGTGCCGATGTCCTTGTGGTTGGTCGCGAACAGCCACCGGCGCCAGCCGGTCGGGTGGTCGTGCGCGTGATCGTGTGCGTGGTCACCGTGGTGGTCGAGGACGGCACTCATTTCGCTGGGCTCCTGCGGATGCGCTGTATTTCTTGCGTGCGGCGGCGATCGGGGTCGCGGCTCACTTGCGGGCGGCCGTCACGGCGGACGGCTGCACGATGTTCTGCTCGGCCTTGTTGCTCCAGGCGTTGCGGGTGTAGGTGATCACGGCCGCCAGCTCGACGTCGGAGAGCTGCTTGAACGGCGCCATCGCGGTGCCGGGCCGGCCGTGCAGCACGACGTCGATCTGGCCCTCGGGCTTGCCGAGCACCACCTTCGAGCCGTCGAGCGCCGGGAAAGTGCCCGGCACGCCCTTGCCGTTGGCCTGGTGGCAGGCGACGCAGTTGCCGGCGAACACCTTCTCGCCGCGGGCGCGCAGGTCGGCGAGCTGCCACTCCTTGGTCGGGTCGTCGGCCTTAGCGAGCATCTCCTTCTTCTTCTCGTCGACCCACTTCAGGTAATCGGCCTCCGAGCGCACGTCGACGACGATCGGCATGAACGCGTGGTCCTTGCCGCAGAGCTCGGCGCACTGGCCGCGGAAGACGCCGACCTTCTCGGCCTTGAACCAGGTGTCGCGCACGAAGCCCGGGATCGCGTCCTGCTTGACGCCGAGCGCCGGCATGTACCACGCGTGGATCACGTCGTTGGCCGTGACGACGATGCGGACTTTCTTGTTGACCGGCACCACCAGCGGATTGTCGACCTCCATCAGGTAGGTCGGGTTCTGCTCGCGCTTGGCCTTCGCGTCGGGGTAGTTGCGGTCCTCGATCTGCTCGCGCGGCGTCGACAGCGTCGAGAGGAACGAGATGCCCTCGCCGTCGCCCTTCAGGTAGTCGTAGCCCCACTTCCACTGGTAGCCGGTGGCCTTCACCGTGATGTCGGCGTTCGAGGTGTCCTTCTGCTCGACCACCATGCGCGTGGCCGGGATCGCCATGCCGACGATGATCAGGAACGGCACCACCGTCCAGGCGATCTCGACGGTGGTGCTCTCGTGGAAATCGGCCGGCGCGTGCCCTTTCGACTTGCGGTGCTTCCAGACCGAGTAGAACATCACGCCGAAGACGGCGACGAAGATCGCCACGCAGATCCAGAGCACGAACCAGTGGATCCAGTGCTGGTCCTCGGCGATGCGCGTGACCGGAGCCGTCAGGTTGAGCTGGTTGACCCGCGGCCCGCCCGGCATGTCGGCGACCGCAGCCGCGATCGAGGCCCAGCCACCCAGTGCCGCCACGGCCAGACCGTCGGCCATCCGCTTCAGTTTCATTCTGACCATCCCCGCCAATCCTCGTTCTTCGATCCCGTCAGCCCGCTCGCCATCCGGCGAGCGCGCCGCGCAATTCGCGCACCAGTTCCGCCTTGCGATCGTCCGGCACGAACCTGCCGATCGCGATCTCCTCGCGCCCCGTCACCAGCCGGATCGGCTCGCGCGACGAGCCGCCGTACTCGATCCGGACCCGTCCCGGCTCGCGCTCGACCCTGTCGAGCCTCGCGCCGGTGAATCTCTCGACCGTCAGGCGCTCGCGCGTCGCGACGATCCGCTCGCAGTCGCCGGCATGGCGCCCGTACACGAGGAACGCCACCGCCAGCGCGCTCACCTCGACCAGCGTGAACGGAACCACGACCCAGGCGCCGCTGGAAGCCAGCACCCCGGCAATCAGCAGCGAGAACAGCGCCAGGGTGCCGAACCAGCCGGCGAGCTGGCTCGGCGTGAGCGCGCAGTTCCGCTTGAGCACCCACTGATGCCGGTCGGGCTCTGCCACATACTTCCACCGGTACGCCATGGCACGCGTCGCAGCTTGCTCGGCATCATTGCTTTTGTCGCGGCCCCGGATTATAGAGGCCGCCGCGTCGCGCCAGCAAATGGCCCGCAATCGATCACTCGCGACGAGGGTTTGTACCGATATCGCGGCGGGGCACGAACTCCACCGGGGACAAGCCGTCGGAGCGGCGCTTGCGCTCGGGACACCAGGCGTGCCCGTACACCACCTCGATCGTCGCGTGCAAGCGTCCGTCTGTTCGACGCAACGACTCGAGCGCGCGCAGCCACGCGGCGCGATGTTCGCGTCCGAGCAGCCCCCGGAAGCGGCCGCGCAACGCGTTCCCGCCGATCGCGCGCAGGTCGCCGAGCATGGCCTCGGCACTGGCCCACGAGAGCGTGAGCCGCTCGCTGTCCATCACCGGCTCGGCAAAGCCGGCGGCGCCGACGAGATCGCCGACGTCGTGCAGGTCGTGGAACGTCATCGTGCGCGCGCCCAGCGCGCGCACCTCGGCGAGCGTGTCGACCCCGAAGAACGAGAAGTCCAGCAGCGCGCCGGGCCGCGAGACGCGGTACCACTCGGCGAGCGCGCGCTCGGGCGCATCGAACCAGTGCAGCGCCAGGTTCGACCAGATCAGGTCGACGCTGGCATCGGCGAGCGGCAGCGCGTGCGCGTCGGCCGCCACGACGTGGGCGACCGGCTTCGCGGCGTCTCCGCGCAGGCGCGCGAAAAAGCCGCGGGCCGGCGGCGCGAGCGCGTCGCGCGCCGCGCGCGCCATGCCGGGCGCCGAATCCAGGCCGGTCAGTTCCGCCGCCGGATAGCGCTTCTTCAACGCCAGCAGGCCTCGGCCCGCCCCGCAGCCGACGTCGATCACGCTTTGCGGGGAGATCCTCACGACGTCGAGCCGCTCTAGCATGCGCGACTCGACCTCGGCGAACAGGAAGTCCGCGCGCCCGGGCGACGCGGCGCGGCGCGAGTACTGCCGTCGCACAGCCAACGGGTCTAGGTCGGGCGCTGCAAGCATGGCGCGCAGTATAGGTCTGCGATCGGGTTCAATGGGCGCGATGAACGCGACGAGCAGGGTCTCGCCCGGCAGCGACCTCGCTGGCCGGCTGCGGCGCGCGGCAGCCGGCCTGCTCGACGCATGGCTGCCCGCCTCGTGCATCGTCTGCGACCGCCCGCGCGGCGACCGGTTGTGCGACGACTGCGAGACGGCGCTGCCCGGCGTGCGGGCTGCGCGCTGCCCGCGTTGCGGGCTCGTCGTGCCCGGTCCGGGCGACGCAGCGCCTGCCCGTTGCGCCGCTTGCGACGACGATCCGCCTGCGTTTGCGGCCACCGTGGTGCTCGCCGACTACGCTGCGCCGCTCGACCGGCTCGTGCACGCGCTGAAGTTCGGGCGCGACGCATCGCTCGCGCGCCCGCTCGGGCACGCGCTGGCTCGACGCCTGGCCGTCGGCTGGCGCGACTTCCCGCCGCCGCTCGTCACCGCGATTCCGCTGTCCACCGCCCGGCTCGCCGAGCGCGGCTTCAACCAGTCGCTCGAGATCGCGCGGGCCCTCGCGCGCGCCCGACGCCTGCCGCTCGACCATCGGCTGCTGGTACGCACCCGCAGCGGCGCGCCGGCGGCGACGCTGCACGCCGCCGAGCGCCGCTCGGCGCTCGCCGGGGCGTTCGCGACGCCTCGCCCGCTCCCGGGGTGCGCGGTGATCGTCGTCGACGACGTCATGACCACCGGCGCGACGCTGCGCGCCGCTGCCGAGGCGCTGCGCGATGCCGGGGCCGGGCGTGTGATTAACTGTGTCGTCGCCCGCACTGCGCAAACCGATGCAAGCCGCGATCGTCAACGTCGTCCTGGTCCATCCTGAGATACCGCCGAACACCGGCAACGTGATCCGGCTGTGCGCGAACACCGGCGCGCAGCTGCACCTGGTCGAACCGCTCGGCTTCTCGCTCGACTCGGCGAAGCTTCGGCGCGCAGGCCTCGACTACAGGGAATTCGCGGCGATCCTCGTGCACGAGAGCTGGCAGGCGTTCCTCGCCCGCGAGCGGCCGCGCCGCCTCTTCGCGCTCACCACGCGCGGCGAGCGACGCCCGACCGACGTCGCCTTCGAGCGCGGCGACTACCTGGTGTTCGGATCCGAGACGCGCGGGCTGCCCGACGAGATCCTCGGCCAGTTCGCCCCGGCG
Source organism: Burkholderiaceae bacterium (assembly GCA_019635275.1). Classification (GTDB taxonomy): domain Bacteria; phylum Pseudomonadota; class Gammaproteobacteria; order Burkholderiales; family Burkholderiaceae_E; genus Zeimonas. The sequence continues at coordinate 4,734 of JAHBZV010000016.1, forward strand.
CAGCGCCTGCGCCTGCCGATGCGCCCGGACAACCGCAGCCTGAACCTGTCGAACGCGGTGGCGGTCACGGTATTCGAGGCCTGGCGCCAGGCCGGCTTCGAGGGTGCCGCCGACGTTGGGCGGGGCGACGGGCTCAGGTCGTGAACAGCCGGTCGAGCAGCACCTCGATGCGCGGCGCGTCGATCAGGAAGTCGATGTCGCCGGGAAGCACGAAACCCCGCGCGACGAACTCGCGACAGGCCGCCACCAGGGTGTCGAAATAGCCGTCCTGGTTGTACAGCCCGATGGGCTTCGCGTGCTGGCGGATCTGGCGCAGCGTGAGCACCTCGAACAACTCGTCGAGCGTGCCCAGGCCGCCCGGCAGCGTGACGAAAGCGTCGGACAACTCGATCATCCGCTGCTTGCGCACGGCCATGTCCGACACGATCTCGAGACGCGTGACGCCCGGATGGCCCGGCTCGCGAGCCAGCAGCGGGCGCGGGATGACGCCAATCACTTCGCCACCCGCAGCGAGCGCAGCGTCGGCCACGGCCGCCATCAGCCCGACCCGGCCGCCGCCGAACACCAGCCCCCAGCCGCGCGAGGCGATCGCACGGCCGGTCTCGCGCGCGGCCTGCACGTACTTGGGGTCGGCCCCGGCCTTGGCGCCGCAGAAGACGCAGATCCACTTGCGGTCGCCCGCGGGCGCACGCGTGCCGCTCATGTCGTCCGGTCGTTCTCGTTGCGCGGCTCGCGCGACAGAAGCGCCAGCACCGCATCGCGTGCGCTGTGGCGCCCGGCCAGGACGGCATTGACCGCCGACACGATCGGCATGTCGACACCGTGCGCGCGCGCGAGCGTCTCGGCGGCCTGCGCGCAGTGCACGCCCTCGGCCACGTGGCCGAGCCGTGCGACGATCGCGGCCAGCGACTCGCCGGCTGCCAGCGCCAGTCCGACCTGCCGGTTGCGCGACAGGTCGCCGGTGCAGGTGAGCACCAGGTCTCCGAGGCCCGTGAGCCCCATGAAGGTCTCGGCGCGCGCGCCCATCGCGGTGCCGAGTCGAACGGTTTCGGCGAGCCCCCTCGTGATCAGCGCCGCGCGCGCGTTCTGGCCCAGCGCGAGTCCGTCGCAGATCCCGGCCGCGATGGCCATGACGTTCTTCAGCGCGCCGCCGAGCTCCACGCCGACGACGTCGTCGCTTCGGTAGATGCGTGCCGGGCCGTGGTGGAAGGCGTCGACGGTCGCGGCCTGCAGCGCCGGCGAAGTCGATGCGATGGTCAGGGCGACCGGAAGCCCGGCAGCGACTTCCTGCGCGAAGCTCGGACCCGACAGGACGCCCGCCGCGTGCCGGCGCAGTTCGTCGGCCGCGACCTCGTGCGGGAGCCGCCCGGTCGAGGCCTCGATGCCCTTGCAGAGCCAGACCACGCCGGCCGATGCGCCGGGCAGTGCGCCATCGAGCGCGCGCAAGGTGTCGCGCAGCCCCGCCACGGGCGTCGCCACCACTGCGAGCGAACCCGGGGCGTCGAGCCATCGGCACGCCGCGGCGGCATCGTCGGCGAATTCGATCTGCGCCGGCAGGGCCACGCCTGGCAGGTAGCGCTCGTTGCGCCGGTCGCGACGCAGCGACGCCACCAGGGATTCGTCACGAGCCCACAGCGTCACCGGATGTCGCCCCGACGCGTGCACCGCCAGCGCCGTGCCCCACGCGCCCGCCCCGAAGATCGCGATCCGCATGGTCGGCACCCCTTCAGCGACCCCAGACCTCGCCGGTGCTCACGAAGCCGGTGGCACCGTCGCGGTGGCGCACGCGCAGCCAGCCGGCCGGCGCGCTGGCATCGACCACCTCGAGCAGCACGCCGCGCTCGACCTGCACGACGAGTTCGCCGTTGACCTGCGCGGTGCGGCGGATCGCCGCCAGCGTGCTGGCGACCACGTGCCGGGACTCCGCGAGGTCGCCTCGATGCACCCAGAGGACGTCGCCGCTCGCGTCGCGCACCTTGACCCACTGGTTCAGCGTCGACACCAGCTCGAGCGGAGTGCCACGCACGACGATGAACAGCTTGCGTGCGCGATCGGACGGTCCGTCGTAGAGGATCGCGGCCGCGCTGGCGACCTCGCGGTACTGGGCCTCCTGCGCGCGTGCCGGCAGCCAGCCCGCGGCCAGGCACAGCCCCGCAACGATCATCGCGCGCCCGAACGCGCCGCCGCGCGGCCGTCGCCCGGCCGACTTCATCGCATGCAACGGGTGATTCATCGCAGGCTCCCGCAGTGGCTCATCGGTCGCAGGGCGCGCCCGGCCGGCGTCGCGTCAGTGCGCGCCGCCCGGCAGGATGATGCCCGGCCCCTGGTCTTCCGCCTTCTGCTGCGCCAGCCGCCGCTGGTACAGCGCCTCGAAGTTGATCTCGGCCAGGTGGATCGGCGGGAAACCGGTGCGCTGGACCACGTCGGCGACGTTCGAGCGCAGGTAAGGGTAGACGATGTTCGGGCAGATGACGTTCAGCAGCAGCTCCATCTGGCCGGCCGGGATGTTGCGCATCTCGAAGATGCCGCCCTGCTTCGCCTCGACCAGGAACGCCGTCTTGTCGCCGACCTTGGTCGTCACGGTGACGGTGACGGTCGACTCGTAGACCCCCTCGACGAGCTGCTCGCTGCCGACGTCCATCTGGATCTCGACCGACGGCTGCTGCGTCTCGAGGAAGATGCGCGGCGCATTGGGGATCTCGAGCGAGAGGTCTTTCAGGTAGACCCGCTGGATGGCAAAGACGGGGGCTTGCGCCTGGTCGCTCATGGAGGTTCCTCGAAGGGTGCCGGCTGGCGGCCGACTGGATGGTTGGAGGGGGCGGGCTGCGCGCCGCGGCCGCGCGATGCGGGCCGCGGCTGCTAGCCCTGCAGCAGCGGGACCAGCCCGCCTTCGCGGTCGAGCTCGGCCAGGTCGTCGAACCCGCCGACGTGCCGCTCGCCGATGTAGATCTGGGGGACCGTGCGCCGCCCCGTGCGGGCAATCATCGTCTCGCGCTGCGACGGATCGAGGTCGATGCGCACTTTCTCGATCTCGCTCACGCCGCGCTTCTTGAGCAATTGCTCGGCGCGGACGCAATAGGGGCACACCGCGGTGCAGTACATCAGGACCCGTGAAGACATCGAGCGCTCTCCTGCCCTTACTTGACGACCGGAAGGCCGGCTTGCCGCCACGACTGCACGCCGCCGCCCAGGTTGAAGACGTCCTTGCGGCCGGCCTTGCGCAGGATGCCCGCGGCGCGGTTCGAGGTGACCCCGCTCGCGCAGCACAGCAGCACCGGCTTGTCGGCGGGCAGCTCGCCGAGGCGCTTCTCGAGCTCGGCCATGGGGATGTTGCGGGCGTTCGGCAGGTGGCCGCCCGAGAAGTCGGCCGGCGAACGGACGTCCAGGACGATCGCGCCGGTGTCGTTGATCAGGCGCGTCGCGCCGAGCGTGTCCAGGGACGGCCCGGAGGCGCCGCGCATGACCATCGGCCAGACCAGCATCGCGCCGGAGACGAAGGCGATCGCGATCAGGACGATGTTTTCGGTGACGAATTCCACGGGTCGAGGTTCGGTTGGGGAAACGCGGGATTATAGAATAGCGGTTCGTTCGTCCCCGCCGATTGCCAGAGATGACCTACAAGCTCGTGCTGCTTCGCCACGGCGAGAGTCAGTGGAACCTCGAGAACCGGTTCACCGGCTGGACCGACGTGGACCTCACCGAAACCGGCCGGGCCGAGGCCAGCCGCGCCGGCCAGTTGCTGAAGGCCGAAGGGTTCGACTTCGACCTCGCATTCACCTCGGTGCTCAAGCGCGCGATCCGCACGCTGTGGACGGTGCTCGACGAAATGGACCGGATGTGGATCCCGGTCGTCCACGACTGGCGCCTGAACGAGCGGCACTACGGCGCGCTGCAGGGGCTGAACAAGGCGGAAACCGCGGCGCGCTTCGGCGACCAGCAGGTGCTGGTCTGGCGCCGCGCCTACGCGATCGCCCCCGATCCGCTGCCCGCCGGCGATCCGCGCGGTGCCGAGAACGATCCGCGCTACGCCGGGCTGCGCGCTAGCGAGATCCCGCGCACCGAGTGCCTGAAGGATACCGTGGCCCGCGTCGTGCCGTACTGGAACGAGACGATCGCGCCGGCCATCAGGTTGGGCAAGCGCGCGATCGTCGCCGCGCACGGCAATTCGCTGCGCGCGCTGATCAAGCACCTCGACGGCATCGGCGACGACGAGATCGTCCACCTGAACATCCCGACCGGGCGGCCGCTGGTCTACGAGCTCGACGACGCGATGCGGCCCCTTCGCCACTACTACCTCGGCGACCAGGCCGAGATCGAGGCGGCGATGGCCGCCGTCGCCGCCCAGGGCAAGGCGCGCCCGGCCGCCTGAGCGCAAGGCGCGCCCGGCCGCCCGAACGGGCGCGCGGCCTGCCCGGGCGCTCGGCCTGCCCGGGCGGTCGGCGATGCCCGCCGGCCGGGTGGGCCCTCGGCCACCCTCGAAGCAGGGGCGGTTTATACTCGATCGCTCGGTAGACGGCGCTCGGCGCGAGGTGAATCGCCGGCCGCTCTGCCCACAGGACCATCGATGAAGGGCAAGCTCAAACCCCTGGGTCTCTTGTCGCTCGGCGCGGTCGCCGGCGTGCTGATCAGCCTCGGCCTGACGGCGGTCGCGCAGCGCGAGCCCCGCGCCGCGCTGCCGCTCGAGGAGTTGCGGCAGTTCAGCGACGTCTTCGGCGCGATCAAGGCCAATTACGTCGAGCCGGTCGAGGACCGCAAGCTGATCACCGGCGCGATCGACGGCATGCTGTCGGGACTCGATCCGCACTCCGCCTACCTCGACGCCGAGGCGTTCAAGGAGCTGCAGGTCGGCACGCAGGGCGAATTCGGCGGGCTCGGCATCGAGGTCGGCACCGAGGACGGGTTCGTGAAGGTCGTGTCCCCGATCGAGGACACGCCCGCCGCGCGCGCCGGCGTGAAGGCCGGCGACCTGATCGTGCGAATCGACGACAAGCCCACCAAGGGGATGTCGCTCAACGACGCGGTCAAGATGATGCGCGGCAAGCCCAAGACGCCGATCACGCTCACGATCTCGCGCAAGGGCGAGCCGCAGCCGATCGTGCTGCAGATCATCCGCGACGTGATCAAGGTGCAGTCGGTGCGCTCCAAGGTGCTCGAGCCGGGCATCGGCTACGTGCGGATCACGCAGTTCCAGGAACACACGGTCGAGAACCTGGTCAAGCACCTCGAAGGGCTCGCGAAGCAGAACGCGCTCAACAGCATCGTGCTCGACCTGCGCAACGACCCGGGGGGCCTGCTGCACGGCGCGGTCGGCGTGTCGGCGGCGTTCCTGCCGCCGAAGGCCACCGTCGTCACGACCGACGGCCGCACCGAGGACGCCCGTCGCAAGTACATCGCCAGCCCCGAGGACTACCTGCGCGGCACGCGCGACGACGTCCTGCGCCGGCTGCCGGCCGCCGCCAAGACTGCGCCGATGGTGGTGCTGGTGAACGCGGGTTCGGCCTCGGCCTCCGAGATCGTGGCGGGCGCGCTGCAGGACCACAAGCGCGCGGTGCTGCTGGGCACTCAGACCTTCGGCAAGGGCTCGGTCCAGTCGATCCTGCCGCTGTCGAACACGACCGCGATCAAGCTCACGACGGCGCGCTACTACACGCCGAACGGCCGCTCGATCCAGGCCAAGGGAATCACCCCCGACTACCTCGTCGAGGAGACGCCCGAGGGCGATCTCAGCGCGTTCCGGCTGCGCGAGGTCGACCTGAACCGGCACCTGACGAACGACAAGGACCAGGAAGGCAAACCCACCGCCCCGAAGCCGACCGACGCGACGCAGCCGCCGAAGGACCGCAAGCCGATCGAGTTCGGCTCGGCCGACGACTACCAGCTCAAGCAGGCGCTGAACTTCCTGAAGGGGCAGCCGGTGGTGATCGCCAAGGCGAAAGACGAGTCGCTGCCCGGCTCGCCCGACGCCAAGGCCTCCGATTCCAAGTGACGCCCGTTACCGCCCGGCCGGGGCCGGGCGGAGGTCGGCGGCGCGGCGCTCCCGTCCACCGCCGGTGGCATCGGCACCGCCGATCGGCCGAGCGATGAACGACGAACAGCTGCTGCGCTACAGCCGCCACATCCTGCTCGACGACATGGGCGTCGACGTCCAGGAGCGCCTGCTCGGCGCCACGGCGCTGGTCGTCGGCGCGGGCGGGCTCGGGTCGCCGGCGGGGCTGTATCTCGCGGCCGCCGGTCTCGGCCGGATCCTCCTCGCCGACAACGACTCGGTCGACCTCACCAACCTTCAGCGCCAGATTCTTCATCGCCAGGACCGGGTCGGCCAGCCGAAGGCCGAATCGGGGCGGCGCTCGATGCTCGAGATCAATCCGGGCATCGAGGTCGAGGCGATCGCGCGCCGCCTCGACGGCGAGGCGCTCGCCGACGCGGTCGCGCGCGCCGACGTCGTGCTCGATTGCTGCGACAACTTCGCGACGCGGCAGGCGGTCAATCGCGCCTGCGTCGCGCTCGGCAAGCCGCTGGTGTCGGGGGCCGCGATCCGCTTCGACGGTCAGGTCGCGGTGTTCGACACGCGACGCGACGATTCCCCCTGCTATCACTGCCTGTTTCCCGAGGGGCAGGACATCGAGGAGGTGCGCTGCGCGACGATGGGCGTATTCGCCCCGTTGACCGGCATCGTCGGCACGATGCAGGCCGCCGAGGCGCTGAAGCTGGCCGGCGGCTTCGCCACGCCGGCCGTCGGGCGCCTGCTGATGCTCGACGCCCGAACGATGCACTGGCACGACGTGAAAGTGCCGCGCGACCCCGAGTGCGCGGTGTGCGCAGTGCGCCCCCCGGCACCACGCTAGGGGCCGTTCAGCCCGAGATCGTCCCCGCGTGAGCCCGAACGGCCGAGTGACTTCCGGCCGAGTCGCGGTCCGGTGCGGCGGCCGGTAAACTCGGCCGCTCCATGACCCCCGACGATCCCGCCTCGATCGATCGCGACGCGCTCGCGATCCTCAATCGCGTCTTCGGCTATCCGTCGTTCCGCGGCCCGCAGCGGGACATCGTCGCGCACGTCGCCGGCGGCGGTGACGCGCTGGTGCTCATGCCCACCGGCGGCGGCAAGTCGCTGTGCTACCAGATCCCTGCACTGCTGCGCGACGGCGTCGGCGTGGTGATTTCGCCGCTGATCGCGCTGATGCAGGACCAGGTCGAGGCGCTGCGCGAGCTCGGCGTGCGCGCGGCCTTCCTCAACTCGTCGCTCGGCGCGCGCGAAGCCGCGGCGGTCGAGCGCGCCGTCGCGGCCGGCGAGATCGACCTGCTCTACGTGGCGCCCGAGCGCCTGCTCGCGCCGCGCTGCCTCGAGCTGCTCGACCACGCGAAGCTCGCGCTGTTCGCGATCGACGAGGCGCATTGCGTCTCGCAGTGGGGCCACGACTTCCGTCCCGAATACCTGCAGCTCGCCGTGCTGCACGAGCGCTGGCCCCGGGTGCCGCGCGTCGCGCTCACCGCCACTGCCGACGCCCTGACGCGCCGAGAGATCGTCACGAAGCTCGCACTGCAGTCGGCGCGCGAGTTCGTCTCCAGCTTCGACCGGCCCAACATCCGCTACCGGATCGTCGAGAAGATCGACCCGAAGCGCCAGTTGCTCGACTTCGTCGCCGGGGCACACGCCGGCGAGGCCGGCATCGTCTATTGCGCGTCGCGCAAGAAGGTCGACGAGATCGCGCAGTGGCTGACGGCGCAGGGGGTCGCCGCGCTCCCGTACCACGCCGGGCTGGACAATGCCACGCGCAGCGCGCACCAGGCGCGATTCCTGCGCGAGGACGGCCTGGTGATGGTGGCGACGATCGCGTTCGGCATGGGCATCGACAAGCCCGACGTGCGCTTCGTCGCGCACCTCGACATGCCGAAGAGCGTCGAAGGCTACTACCAGGAAACCGGCCGCGCCGGACGCGACGGCGCGCCGGCCGAGGCGTGGATGGCCTACGGCCTGGCCGACGTCGTCCAGCAGCGGCGCCTGATCGAGCAGTCCGAGGCCGACGACACCTACAAGCGCGTCTCGAGCGCCAAGCTCGACGCGATGCTCGGACTGGCCGAGACGATCGACTGCCGGCGCGTGCGGCTGCTCGCCTACTTCGGCGAGAGCAGCCGGCCGTGCGGCAACTGCGACAACTGCCTCGAACCCCCGGAGCCCTGGGACGCCACCGAACCGGCCCGCAAGCTGCTGTCGTGCATCTACCGGATCCGCCAGGCCAGCGGCTTCGGCTTCGGCGCGCAGCACGTCATCGCGGTGCTGCGCGGGCACGCGAGCGACCGCGTGCGCCAGCACGGCCACGACGCGCTCAGCACGTTCGGCATCGGCGCAGACCTCTCGGAAACCGAATGGCGCGCCGTGCTGCGCCAGCTGATCGCGCAGCAGCTGGTGGCGGTCGATCACGCCCGCCACCAGGTGCTCGCGCTCACCGATTCGAGCCGCGAGCTGTTGCGCGGCGAGCGCACGCTGCGGCTGCGCCGCCCGAAGGCGGAGCCGTCCCGCCGCCCGGGACGCACCGCGCGGCGCACGCGAGGCGCGCCGGTGCCCGCCGATGCGCCGACCGCGGCCGGCGATGCGGCCGATCCCGCGGTCGATGCGCTGTTCGAGCGACTGAGGCAATGGCGCCGCGTCACCGCGACGACGCGTGGCGTGCCACCCTACGTGATCTTCCACGACGCGACGCTGCGCGGGATCGCGCAGCGCCGGCCGGTCTCGCTCGAGGAGCTCGCTGCGGTCAGCGGCGTTGGCGAGAAGAAGCTCGACGCCTACGGCGCCGAACTCATCGACCTGATCGGCTCGGACGGCCCCTGAAGCCGCCGACGCCGGCCGGCCGCGCCGGTGCCGCGGGCGCCGGTGCCGCCATGGCGGTCGCGGCGCGCGCAGGCTGCGCCGGCGTCACGGACCCGCGCTGCGCCGGGGCAGACGCACGCGGCGCCTGGGCGGACGCCCGCTGCGCCTGCGGCACGGAGGCGCCGCGAGCCGGCTGCGCGCCCTGGGCTGCGCCCTGGCCACGCGACGTTGCGTAGGCACCCTGCGCGCGCGGGCCCCCCTGCCTCGGACCCGCGCTGCGCGACGCGTCGCCGCGCATCGGCCGGCGCGATGGCCGCGCAGGCCGGTCGTCGACGTCCGGCTCGTTGCGCGCGTTCGGGTCGAGCTCGAAGCCGGCGATCGTCTCGCGCGGGATCTCGCGCCGGATCAGCCGCTCGATGTCGCGCAGCAGCCCGCTCTCGTCGGGGGAGACCAGCGACACGGCCTCGCCTTCGGCCCCGGCGCGGCCGGTGCGGCCGATGCGATGCACGTAGTCTTCCGGCACGTTGGGGAGGTCGAAGTTCACGACGTGCGGCAGCTCGACGATGTCCAGGCCGCGCGCGGCGATGTCGGTGGCCACCAGCACCTGCAAGCTGCCGGACTTGAACTCGGACAAGGCGCGCGTGCGCGCGTTCTGGCTCTTGTTGCCATGGATCGCCAGCGACGGGATGCCGTCCTTCGCCAGCTGCTCGGCCAACCGGTTCGCGCCGTGCTTGGTGCGCGTGAACACCAGCACCTGGAACCAGTTGTGCTCGCGCACCAGGTGCGACAGCAGCTCGCGCTTGCGCGCCTTGTCGACCGGCAGCACGCGCTGCCGGACCGTGTCGGCGGTCGCGTTGCGGCGCGCGACCTCGATCAGCGCCGGCTTGTTCAGCAGGCCGTCGGCCAGCGCCTTGATCTCGTCGGAGAACGTCGCCGAGAACAGCAGGTTCTGGCGCTGCGGCGGCAGCAGCTTCAGCACGCGACGGATGTCGTGGATGAAGCCCATGTCGAGCATACGATCGGCCTCGTCGAGCACCAGCACCTCGACGCCCGACAGGTCGACCGTGCGCTGGCCGGCGTGGTCGAGCAGGCGGCCCGGGGTCGCGACCAGGATGTCGACGCCGCGACGCAGCCGGTCGATCTGCGGGTTGATGTTGACGCCGCCGAACACGACGGTCGACGAGATCTTCAGGTGCTTCGAGTAGGCGACGACGCTTTCCTCGACCTGCGCCGCGAGCTCGCGAGTGGGCGTGAGGATCAGCACGCGAATCGGGCGCGCGCCGCCTGCGGCCGGCTTGCGCGGCGGCGTCGTCGACAGGCGCTGCAGGATCGGCAGCACGAAGCCGGCAGTCTTGCCGGTGCCGGTCTGCGCGCCGGCGAGCAGGTCGCCGCCCGACAGCACGGCCGGAATGGCTTTCGCCTGGATGGGGGTGGGGGAATCGTAGCCGCGTTCGGTGACGGCACGCACGAGGGCTTCGGACAAGCCCAGGGAAGCAAAGGACATGAGACTCCAGCGACATCGGCCTCGGTCACCGCAGCGCGAGCGCGCCACCGGTTGCGACGCCAGTCGCGGGCAGACGAATCAGGGTTAGGGCCTTCTGGAACGGCAGGTGCCGTGAAGACGCGGCGAAGAGACTGGCTGTCGACACCGCTGCGCGGCACCGATTCGATGCCGCACTGCAGCATGATAACCGAAAGCGCGGCGCCGCGCAGGCCCGGCGCCCGCAGCGGCGCAGTCGGGCCGACCGGCGGAGGCCGAATCGGGTCAGCCGTGTCCCAGGAGCTGCCGGATCAGCGCGAACGTCACCAGCGCCATCGCGAGCAGCAGCGCGAAGAACACCAGCGAGCGCTGCTCGAAGCGTCGCCCCGCCCTGCGCTCGAGCGCATCGAGCAGCCGGTCGGCCGCCAGGTAGAGCACTGCCGCCGTGATGACGAAATAGACGAGGTCCATGCCGGGAACCCTACGCGATCGACGGACGAAAAAAAACCCGGGCATCGCTGCCCGGGTGGAATCCACCAAAGGAGGAGGTGGAGGAGACAGATACGACTGTAGCAGAATGCATGCTGCAATGCAACATGGCGGTCGGCCGCAGTCGCCTGCCCGCTCCGCAACGTGCCCGATCAGGCAATCAGGAACGGCGCCTGCTGGTCGAACAGTTCGCCCGGGGAGCGGCGGAAACCGCTCTTGGCGAAACGCAGCCAGCGCCCGAGCACGTAGGCGAGCACGATGCCGGCGCGCGCCGCGGCGTCGGTCTCCTGGGGCAGGCGCCCCTGCGCGACCGTCACGCGGAAGGCCTGCTTCAGCGAGGCCTCGATGCGGTCGATCAACTGGTTGATGCGGTCCTGCAGGCGGTCGTCTTCGGTGACCAGCGCGTCGCCGATCAGCACGCGGGTCATGCCGGGGTTCTTCTCGGCGAACGACAGCAGCATCGCGACGATGTCGCGCAACTGGCGCAATCCGTCTTCCTGCTGCGTGGTGATCTGGTTGATCAGGCCGAAGATCGTCGACTCGATGAATTCGATCAGGCCTTCGAACATCTGCGCCTTGCTCGCGAAGTGGCGATACAGCGCCGCTTCCGAAACCTGCAGCCGGCCTGCGAGCGCTGCCGTGGTGACGCGATCGCCACCGGGCTCCTGGAGCATCGCGGCGAGCGTCTGGAGGATCTGCAGTCGTCGTTCGCCGGGTTTCGGTCGAGCGGGCTTCGGCGCGGGCGTCGTCTGATCGTTCATCTCGTTATCGTCGCGGATCGAAGGGCCTTGCGCGGCAGGTGCGCGACCGATTGTACTTGAACGTCCACGCGCCGAGACGGTCCGGCGCGTGTACGGCGCGATGGATGGTGCGAACGGTGGCTGATGCCCGTCACGAGTACGGTTCGCAGACCGACGTGGCGCGCGCCGGCGAGGTTGGCCACCGAATCCTCGACGAGGACGCAGCGCGCCGCCGGCACGCGCAGGCGTGCGACGAGCCGGCGCAGCATCGGCCTGGACGGTTTCGGCTGCAGGCGCCCCGCGAACGACATCGCCTCGATCGAGACGATCGACTCGATGTGCGCCCAGATGCCCAGCGCGCGCACGACCTGCGATGCGTAGTGCAGCGGCGCGTTCGTCACCACGATGCGCCGCCCGGACAGCCTGCGCAACGCGTGGACGAGGCGCATGTCGCGCTTGACGATCAGGGCGATGTCCGGGAACGGGTGCGTCTCGCGCAGGAAGTGGTGCGGATCGGTGCCGTGGTGGCGGATCATTCCGAGCAGTGTCGCGCCGTATCGGCGCCAGTACTGCATCCGCAGCGCGTTCGCTTCCTCGTGCCCGAGCGCCAGCTCGCGGGCGAGGTAGTCGGTCATCGCGCGATTGATGCGCGGGAACACGACCGGCATCGCGTCGTGCAGCGTGTTGTCGAGGTCGAGCAGCCAGACGCGCGTCATGGGGTCACGGCCCGATGCGCCCCGGCGCCCGCCCTCGGCTCTTTCCGGAAAGTGAGGTCAGTGGCTGCGGATCATCGTGCCGACGCCGTGGTCGGTCATGATCTCCAGCAGCAGGCAGTGGTCGACGCGACCGTCGACGATGTGCACCGAGTTCACGCCGGCCTTTGCCGCATCGAGCGCCGACGAGATCTTCGGCAGCATCCCGCCCGATATCGTGCCGTCGGCGAACAGGTCGTCGATCTGGCGCGCGCTCAGGCCGGTGAGCAGCTTGCCGCTCTTGTCGAGCACGCCCGGCGTGTTGGTGAGCAGCACCAGCTTCTCGGCCTTGAGCACTTCGGCGACCTTGCCGGCGACGACGTCGGCGTTGATGTTGTAGGTCTCGCCCTCTTCGCCGGAGCCGATCGGGGCGATCACCGGGATGAAGCCGTTCGCGGTGAGCGTCTGGATGATGCCCGGGTCGATCTTCTCGATCTCGCCGACCTGCCCGATGTCGATCTCCTCGTCGGGCTTGTCCCTCGACGCGATCTTCATGCGCCGCGCGCGGATCAGCCCGCCGTCCTGCCCGGTGAGCCCCACCGCACGGCCGCCGGCGTGGTTGATCAGCTCGACGATCTCCTTGTTGACCTGGCCGGCGAGCACCATCTCGACGATGTCCATCGTCTCGGCGTCGGTCACGCGCATCCCCTGGACGAACTCGCCCTTCTTGCCGACGCGCGCCAGCAGCTGCTCGATCTGCGGGCCGCCGCCGTGCACCACCACCGGGTTCAGGCCGACCAGCTTGAGCAGCACCACGTCGCGCGCGAAGCTCTGCTTGAGCTTCTCGTCGGTCATGGCGTTGCCGCCGTACTTGACGACGACGATCTTCCCGTGGAATCGGCGGATGTAAGGCATCGCCTCGGCGAGGATCGCTGCCTTCAGCGAAGGGGGTACCGCCTGCGGCGGCGCCGCGGAGGGTTGCGACGCGGAACCGGCGGGCTGCTGCTCGGCGCTCATGTTGCTCCTCGAGCGGATGGGTGGGTTCGGCGAGGGGATGGGTGGGTTCGGCGAGGCATTCTAACCGAGGCCCGCGCGCGGGCCGGGCCGCTCGGCGCCGCTTTACCGCGCCGCGACTTCGTGCTGTGATCGACGCGTCCGACCGGAGATCGACGATGTACCGATGGCTGTTCATGCTCCTCCTCGCGGCGCCGCTGGCGGTCGCCGCGCAGGCACTCGAGAAGCGCACGCTGCGCCATGCGGGCGTCGAAGTGCCGGTCGAGGTCGCCAGGCCGGCGGGCCGCGGGCCGTGGCCGCCGGTGCTCTACATCCACGCCAAGCGCGGTTTCGAGGACGTCGACCGCGAGCACATGCGCGCGCTCGCCCGCGACGGGTTCCTCGTCCTGGCGCCCGACTGGCTGAGCGGCAACATGATCGCGAACTGGCCCGACCGCCACCATCCCGAAACCGAGGCCGACGTCGAGGCCGGCCTGGACGCGCTGCTTGCCGACCCCGATGCCTGCAGGACCGCAGCCGGCATCGTCGCGAAGTCGCGCGGCCCTTACTTCGCCATCCGCATCGCCGCGAAACGGCCTTCCGACGTGGCGGCGATCGTCTCCTACTACGGGCATTTCCAGGATCCCAACGCGCCTGAACCGCAGCAACTCTTTTCCACGGCGCCCGAGATGCGCACGGTCGTCGCCCCGACGCTGATGCTGATCGGCGACGCCGACTACGAGTTGCGCCGTTTCGTCAACGGACGCGCGTTCTACACGCTGTGGGAACGCGGCGTGCCGGTCGAGATGCAGATGTACCCGATGGCGCGGCGCGCCTTCGACTTCCGCGCCGACCAGAGTCCCGAGGAGAAGGTTGCCGCGCGACATGCCGCGCTGCGCGAGCGCGAATGGCTGCGCCGGCACATGAGGCTCGACGCGCGGGGACGCTGTGCCTGAAGCAGGGGCGCGGCCCGCCGACAACTGCCCGCGCTGCGGCGCCTCGTTCGAATGCGGGATCGCCAGCGGGCGGTGCTGGTGCGCTCGACTGCCGCCGCTGCCGGCGCTGCCGGTGCACGCGCAGCCTTCGTGCCTGTGCCCGGCCTGCTTGCGCGAACTGACGCTTCGCGAGCGGCCAGGCGGCCGCGGGCAGGACGGACCGCGCCGATGAACCTCAAGCAGCTGGAGTACTTCGTCCACGTCGCCGAGCTGGGCAGCTTCAGCAAGGCGGCGCTGGTGCTCGACGTGGCCCAGCCGGCGCTGAGCCGGCAGGTGCGCGCGCTCGAGACCGACCTGCGCGAGACGCTGCTGCTGCGAAACGGCCGCGGCGTGCGGCTGACCGAGGCGGGCAGGCGGCTGTTCGAGCACAGCGTCGGCATCCTTCAGATGGTGTCTCGCGCACGCGAGGACATGGGCGCGAGCCGCGACGAGCCGGTCGGGCGGATCGTGGTCGGACTGCCTCCGAGCATGGGACGCCAGCTCACGCTTCCGCTGATCGATGGGTTTCGCCAGCAACTGCCCCGCGCGCGACTGGCGATCGTCGAAGGACTGTCTGCGCACATCACCGAATGGATCGTTACCGGGCGCGTCGACCTCGGCCTCGTGCACAACCCGGAGGCCGCCCCTGCGCTCGAGATCACCCCGATCCTCGATGAGGCGCTGTGCCTGGTGCAGCCCGCGTCGGCCCGGCGCGGGCGCAGCCGCGGCGGGCGCGCCCCGCTGCCGCTGCGCGAGCTGCCGGGCTTTCCGCTGATCGTGCCGGATCGCACGCACGCGATCCGCAGGCTGCTGGAAACGCAGGCCATGCTGGCCGGGCTCGAGCTCGACATCGCCTGGGAAGTCGCGAGCGTGCCCTCGATCGTCGACCTGGTCTGCGCCGGCTACGGATACGCAGTGCTGTCGGCCGGCGCGGTCGCGGCGTCCGGGCGCTCGGGCGAGCTCGCCGTGAGGCCGCTGGTCGAGCCGCAGCTGAGCAGCGTGCTGTGCCTGGCGACCTCGGCGCACAGGCGGCCGACGCCGCTGGCGCGCCACGCGTCGCGGCTGCTGCGCGAGCTGGTCGAGGCGCTGCCGATGCCGCGGATCGCCATGCCGGTACGGCATAGCTGATATCGACCGGCCTTGCTGAAACCGGCAGGTCCGCATGCGAGAATCGCGGATCCCGACCGGTTCCAGAGCCGACCCATGCAGACCGCCATTCCCTGCCTGTTCATGCGCGGCGGCACGTCGCGCGGCCCGTTCTTCGACGAGGCCGACCTGCCCGCCGACATCCCGACGCGCGACCGCGTGCTGCTCGCCGTCATGGGCTCGCCGGACCGCCGGCAGATCGACGGCCTGGGCGGCGCGCATCCCCTCACCAGCAAGGTGGGAATCGTCCGGCGCAGCAAGGTCGCCGGAGTCGACCTCGACTTCCTGTTCGCGCAGCTGCAGCCCGACCGCGACACCGTCGACACGACGCCGAACTGCGGCAACATGCTCGCGGCCGTGGTGCCGTTCGCGCTCGAAACCGGACTGGCCGCCGCGCAGGGCGACACGACCACGCTGCGCGTGCTCACGCTGAATACCGACATGCAGTGCGACATCACCGTGCGTACGCCGATGACGCCGGCGGGCCGCCGCGTCGAGTACTCCGGCGACGCGCGCATCGACGGAGTGCCCGGCACCTCGTCGCCGATCACGATCAACTTCCTCGACACTGCCGGCTCGGTCTGCTCGGGGCTGCTGCCCACCGGCCGCGTCGTCGACGAGATCGACGTCCCCGGCGTGGGCCAAATCCGCGCCACCTGCATCGACAACGGCATGCCGATGGTGCTCTTTCGTGCCGCCGACGTCGGGCGCACCGGCTACGAGGCGGTCGCCGACCTCAACGCCGACACCGAGCTGAAGTCTCGCGTCGAGGCACTGCGGCTGGCTGCGGGCCACCTGATGGGCCTCGGCGATGTGACGACGAAGACCTACCCGAAGATGTGCCTCGTGGCGCCGCCGCGCGCCGGCGGCAGCCTGTCGACGCGCTGCTTCATCCCGCACGTCTGCCACGACGCGATCGGCGTGCTCGCGGCCGTCACCGTGGGCACCGCCTGCGTGCTCGACGGCTCGATCACGCAGGGCATCGCGAACGTTCCCGCGGGCACGGTGAAGGCGGTCTCGGTCGAGCACCCCACCGGCGAGTTCAGCGTCGAGCTCGAAGTCGACCCCGCCAACCCGCAGAACGTCGTGCGCGCCGCGCTGCTGCGCACCGCGCGTCTGATCATGCGCGGCGAAGTCATGATTCCCGGTTCGGTCTGGAGAGGAAGGCAACGATGATCATCGACATCCACGGGCACTACACCACGGCCCCGAAGGCGCTCGAGGACTGGCGCAACCGGCAGATCGCCGGCCTGAAGGACCCGTCGGCCGCGCCGAAGGCCTCAGAGCTGAGGATCTCCGACGACGAGCTGCGCGAGTCGATCGAGAAGAACCAGCTCGCGAAGATGAAGGAGCGCGGCAGCGACCTCACCGTGTTCTCGCCACGGGCGAGCTTCATGGCGCACCACATCGGCGACTTCCAGACCAGCTCGACCTGGTCGGCGATCTGCAACGAGCTCTGCTACCGCGTGAGCCGGCTGTTCCCGGAGAACTTCATCGGCGCGGCGATGCTGCCGCAGTCTCCGGGGGTCGACCCCCGCACCTGCATCCCCGAGCTCGAGAAGTGCGTGAACGAGTACGGGTTCGTCGCGATCAACCTGAACCCGGATCCGTCGGGCGGCCACTGGACCTCGCCGCCGCTGTCCGACCGCCACTGGTACCCGATCTACGAGAAGATGGTCGAGCTCGAGATCCCCGCGATGATCCACGTGAGCACCAGCTGCAACGCCTGCTTCCACACCACCGGCGCGCATTACCTGAACGCGGACACGACCGCCTTCATGCAGTGCCTGACCTCCGACCTGTTCCGCGAATTTCCGACGCTGAAGTTCGTGATCCCGCACGGCGGCGGCGCGGTCCCCTATCACTGGGGGCGTTTCCGTGGCCTGGCGCAGGAGCTGAAGAAGCCGCTGCTCAAGGAGCACCTGCTGAACAACGTCTACTTCGACACCTGCGTCTACCACCAGCCCGGCATCGACCTGCTGGCGAAGGTGATCCCCGTCGACAACATCCTGTTCGCCAGCGAGATGATCGGCGCGGTGCGCGGCATCGACCCCGAGACCGGACACTACTACGACGACACGAAGCGCTACATCGAGGCCTCGGCGCTCAGCGCGGAAGACCGGCACAAGGTCTACGAGGGCAACGCGCGGCGCGTCTATCCGCGGCTCGACCGGGCGCTGAAGGCTCGCGGCCTCTGACACGAAGGAGCACGTCCATGTCCATGTACAACCTCGGCATCGTCAGGCGCAACATCGTGCGTGCCGACCGGGCCGCCGTCGAGAAGCTCGCCCGTTTCGGCGTGGCCACCATCCACGAGGCGATGGGCCGCACCGGCCTGATGAAGCCCTACATGCGCCCCATCTACCCGGGCGCGCACCTGTGCGGGACGGCGGTGACGGTGCTGCTGCACCCCGGCGACAACTGGATGATGCACGTCGCCGCCGAGCAGATCCGCGAGGGCGACGTCGTCGTCGCGGCCTGCAGCGCCGACAGCGAAGACGGTTTCTTCGGCGACCTGCTCGCGACCTCGTTTCGCGCCCGCGGCGCGCTCGGCCTCGTGATCGACGGCGGCGTGCGCGACGTGAAGGACCTCACCGCGATGCAGTTCCCGGTGTTCTCGCGCGCGATCAGCGCCAAGGGCACGATCAAGGCGACGCTCGGCTCGGTCAACGTGCCGGTGGTCTGTGCCGGCGCGATGGTCAATCCCGGCGACGTGGTCGTCGCCGACGACGACGGCGTCGTGGTGGTGCCGGCCGCAATGGCGCAGCAGGCGGCCGACGCCGCCGAGGCGCGCGAATCCAACGAAGCCGAGAAGCGCGCGAAGCTCGCCTCCGGCGTGCTCGGGCTCGACATGTACAAGATGCGCGAGGCCCTCGAGAAGGCCGGGCTCAAGTACATCGACTGACCGACCGATTCCGCATTTGCGAATCACCATGTCGATCCCCTCCGATCCCCTGCAGTGGCGCGTCGGCCTCGTCGGCTACGGCGAGGTCGGCCGCATCCTCGCCGAAGACCTGCGCGCGCGCGGCGTCGCGCGCGTCTGCGCGTACGACCTGAAGCTCGCGGGCGACGCGGCCGCACCGCTGCGCGAGCATGCGTCCGCGCACGGCGTGGCGCTGGCGGCCACGTCCGCCGAGCTGGCGGCCGGCGCCGACTTCATCGTCTCGGCGGTCACCGCGAGCCAGGCTGTGCCGGTCGCCGAGGCCTGCGCGCCGGCGATCCGCGCCGGCGCCTGGTTCCTCGACTTCAACTCGGCCTCGCCGGGCGCGAAGCGGCGGGCAGCGGCACTCGTCGACGGCGCCGGTGGGCGCTACGTCGAGGGCGCGGTCATGACCTCGATTCCGCCGTACCGGATCCGGGTGCCGCTGCTGCTCGGCGGCCCCCACGCGGCGGCGCTCGCGCCGCTCGCCACGGCGCTGGGATTCGACGCGAAAGTCGCCTCCGAGCGGCTCGGCGTCGCGTCGGCCACCAAGATGTGCCGCAGCGTGATGATCAAGGGCCTGGAAGCGATGGTGATCGAGAGCTTCACCGCGGCGCGCGCGTACGGCGTCGAGGACGCGGTGCTCGCCTCGCTCGCCGAGACCTTTCCCGGCATCGACTGGGAGAAGCAGGGCAGCTATTTCTTCCAGCGCGTCATCCAGCACGGACGCCGGCGCGCCGAGGAAGTGCGCGAAGTGGCCCAGACCGTGCGCGAAATCGGGCTCGAGCCGTGGTCGGCGGCCGGAACCGCCGAGCGCCAGGCGTGGATGGCCGATCTCGCCGACGCCGGGCTGTTCGGAGACAAGGCCGCGCCGCGCGGCGACTGGCGGGTCGAAGCCGACCGGATCATCGCCGCAGTGAAGCCGGCCGACTCGGGACGCGGCGCCTGACCGCACGCAAACGAACGAATCGCCAGGGACGACCATGGAATTCCAGATGACCCCGGGCTGGCTGCCCTTCCACCCGAATCCGTCGAAGCCGCGCTTCCGGGTGCCGCCCGGCGCCGTCGATGCGCACTGCCACGTGTTCGGCCCGGGCGCGCAGTTCCCGTACGCGCCCGAGCGCAAGTACACGCCCTGCGACGCGTCGAAGGACCAGCTGTTCGAGCTGCGCGACCACCTCGGCTTCGAGCGCAACGTGGTCGTCCAGGCCACCTGCCACGGCAGCGACAACCGCGCGCTGGTCGACGCGCTCGTGCACTCGGGCGGGCGCGCACGTGGCGTGGCCACCGTGAGTCGCGACGTCACCGACGCCGAATTGCGCGCGATGCACGAGGCCGGCGTGCGGGGCACGCGATTCAACTTCGTGCGCCGGCTGGTCGACTTCACGCCCCGCGAGGTGCTCGCCGAGATCGCGCAGCGCATCGCGCCGCTGGGCTGGCACATCGTCATCTACTTCGAGGCGCAGGACCTGCCCGAGCTGTGGGACTTCTTCACGACGCTGCCGACCACGGTGGTCGTCGACCACATGGGCCGGCCCGACGTGCGCAAGCCGGTCGACGGACCCGAGTTCGAGCTGTTCGTGAAGATGATGCGCGAGCACCCGAACATCTGGTCGAAGGTCAGCTGCCCCGAGCGGCTGAGTGTCTCGGGACCGCCCGCGCTCGACGGCGAGCGCAACGCCTATCGCGACGTGGTGCCGTTCGCGCGCCGCATCGTCGAGACCTTCCCCGACCGCGTGCTCTGGGGCACCGACTGGCCGCACCCGAACCTGAAGGACCACATGCCCGACGACGGCCTGCTGGTCGACTTCATCCCGCACATCGCGCCGACCGCCGAACTGCAGCGCAAGCTGCTCGTGGACAACCCGATGCGGCTGTACTGGCCCGAGCAGGTCGCGAGCCACGACGCCGGCGGCCGTTGACATGCACGCGCGTCCTTTTCGTGTCCGCAACCCCTTCCGATGTCGGCGCGTCGCGGCAGTCGGCGGCGAGCCTGGGTGCGGCGAGGCGTGCGGGGCGCATGCCCGGCGGGGCGATGACGACGGCGGTCGGTGCTGCGCACCGACTCCCCTGCGCTGCTCGTCCCGGGGTCGCGCGGCGAAACTCGCTACGCTCGCTGCGCGAGCTCCGCTCAGACAATCGCCGCGAGTCAGAAGGACGAAGCGCGCTTCGCGCGCCGACCCCGAGACTGCGCTGCTCGGCGCCGCCGACACCGCCCCGCCGGGCATGCGCCCCGCACGCCTCGCCGCACCCAGGCTCGCCGCCGACTGCCGCTCACGCAACGTCGATGGTGCGCGTAGCACAGACCGGAGCGTCGCTCTCGAACGCGACGGCGGCGGCTGCGAAGGCGCGGGCGACGGGCTGTGCGAAACGGCGCGCCCGGCGCAGGCCTCGGTGCGGTGGGCGCGCCTCGTGCGCAGCCGAGAAGCGCAGGAGCGCCGGCCCGCGCGCGAAGCGCGCTTCGTCCATCATTCTCGCGGCGATTGTCTGAGCGCAGCGCGCGTAGCGCGCGGAGCGAGTTTCGCCGCGGGGCCGGCGCTCCGAGCATCGCAGGGCACCCCCGCGAAGCGGGGGCAAGCACCAGGCGCGCCCACCGCACCGAGGCCTGCGCCGGGCGCGCCGTTTCGCACAGCCCATCGCCCGCGCCTTTGCACGCGCCAACCTTCCGCGCGACGCGGCTCGCGCAACGCACCGCGGAGCAACCGAGGAGTGATGTCATGGCACTAGCGAAACCCTACAAGGACGTCCCCGGCACGACGATCTTCGACGCCGAGCAGTCGCGCAAGGGCTACCACCTGAACCAGTTCTGCATGTCGCTGATGAAGGCCGGGAACCGGGCGCGATTCAAGGCGAACGAGCGCGCCTACCTCGACGAGTGGCCGATGACCGAGGCGCAGAAGCAGGCGGTGATGGCGCGCGACCTGAACCGCTGCATCGAGCTGGGTGGCAACATCTACTTCCTGGCCAAGATCGGCGCGACCGACGGCAAGAGCTTCCAGCAGATGGCCGGCAGCATGACCGGCATGACCGAGGACGAGTACCGCGACATGATGATCCGCGGGGGGCGCTCGATCGAGGGCAACCGCTACGTCGGGGAGAAGAAGTGATGGCAACGATCACCGCCAGCGTCTACACCTCGCACGTGCCGGCCATCGGCGCGGCGCTCGACCTCGGCAAGACGCACGAGCCGTACTGGCAGAAGGTCTTCGCCGGCTACGAGTTCTCGAAGCAGTGGCTGAAAGACAACCGCCCCGACGTGATCTTCCTGGTCTACAACGACCACGCCAATGCGTTCAGCCTCGAGCTCATCCCGACTTTCGCGATCGGCACGGCCGCCGAGTTCACGCCCGCCGACGAGGGCTGGGGCCCGCGCCCCGTGCCGAAGGTGATCGGCCATCCGGAGCTCGCCTCGCACATCGCGCAATCGGTCATCCAGGACGACTTCGACCTGACGATCGTCAACCGCATGGACGTCGACCACGGCCTGACGGTGCCGCTGTCGCTGATGTGCGGGAAGACCGAAGCGTGGCCCTGCCCGGTGATCCCGTTCGCGGTCAACGTCGTGCAGTATCCGGTGCCTTCGGGGCAGCGCTGTTTCCGGCTCGGCCAGGCAATCCGCCGCGCGATCGAATCGTACGACGACCCGCTCAAGGTACAGGTCTGGGGCACCGGCGGCATGAGCCACCAGCTCCAGGGCCCGCGCGCCGGGTTGATCAACCGCGAGTTCGACAACGCGTTCCTCGACCGGCTGATCGCCGACCCGGAAGGCCTGTCGAAGATGCCGCACATCGACTACGTGCGCGAGGCCGGGTCGGAGGGCATCGAGCTGGTGATGTGGCTGATCGCCCGCGGCGCGATGGCCGACGTCGCCGGCGGCAAGCCGCCGAAGGTCGCGCACCGCTTCTACCACGTGCCCGCGTCGAACACGGCGGTCGGGCACCTGATCCTCGAGAACCAGCGCTGATCGCATCGGCGCGAACGGACACGGAGTTACGATGAAGACGATCAGGGTCGCATTGGCCGGCGCCGGCGCGTTCGGCGTCAAGCACATCGAGGGCATTCGCAACATCGACGGCGTCGAGGTCGTGTCGCTGGTCGGCCGCGAGCTGGAGAAGACCCGCGAGGTCGCGAAGAAGTTCGACATCGGCCACGTCACGACCGACCTCTCCGACAGCCTCGCGATGAAGGACGTCGACGCGGTCATCCTGTGCACGCCGACGCAGATGCACGCCTCGCAGGCGATCGCCTGCCTGAAGGCCGGCAAGCACGTGCAGGTCGAGATACCGCTGGCCGACAGCCTGAAGGACGCCGAGGCGGTGGTCGCGCTGCAGAAGCAGACCGGGCTGGTCGCGATGTGCGGCCACACGCGCCGCTTCAACCCCAGCCACCAGTACCTGCACCGCAAGATCGTCGCGGGCGAGCTCGCGATCCAGCAGATGGACGTGCAGACGTATTTCTTCCGGCGCACCAACATGAACGCACTCGGCCAGCCGCGCAGCTGGACCGACCACCTGCTGTGGCACCACGCCGCGCACACGGTCGACCTGTTCGCCTACCAGGCCGGCGGCGAGGTCGTCGCGGCCAACGCGCTGCAGGGCCCGATCCACCCGACGCTGGGCATCGCGATGGACATGTCGATCCAGCTCAAGGCGAGCACCGGCGCGATCTGCACGCTGAGCCTGTCGTTCAACAACGACGGGCCGCTGGGCACCTTCTTCCGCTACATCTGCGACAACGGCACGTTCATTGCGCGCTACGACGACCTGTTCGACGGCAAGGACCAGAAGATCGACGTCTCGAAGGTCGACGTATCGATGAACGGCATCGAGCTGCAGGACCGCGAGTTCTTCGCCGCGATCCGCGAGAACCGCGAGCCCAACGCCAGCGTCGCGAAGGTGCTGCCGTGCTACCGCACGCTGCACCGGCTCGAGCAGCAGCTCGCCGCGAGCGCCTGACGCGGCCGCGCAGCGGGGCGCAAGCCGCGATGGCCGACCGAACGCACCTCGACACGCGCCGCGCGCTGCTCGGGGCCGCCGCGGCGCTGGCCGCTTCGCCGCGCGCGTTCGCCCAGCGCGGGTATCCCGAGCGCGCGATCACGATGATCGTCCCGTTCGCGCCCGGCGGCATTGCGGACCTCACCGCCCGCCTCGTCGCGCGCGCGATGGGCGCCTCGCTCGACCAGTCGATCGTCGTCGACAACCGGCCCAGCGCGGGCGGCATCGTCGCGACCACGGCCGTGGTCAACGCCGTGCCCGACGGCTACACGCTGCTGCTGATGAGCAACGCCAATGCGGTCAGCGCGAGCCTGTTCCGCAAGCTGCCGTACGACGTGACACGCGATCTCGCGCCGGTCGGCACGCTGGGCTTCTTCGACCTCGTGCTGTGCGTCGACTCGGGATCGCGCTTCCGCACGCTGCCCGACCTGCTCGCCTGGGCCCGCGCGAACCCGGGCAGGCTCAACGTCGGCACGATCGCGATCGGGTCGACGCAGCACCTGGCGGCCGAGCTGTTCAGGACGCGCGCGGGCATCGATGCGCTGCTCGTTCCGTACAAGGGCACGCCGGCGGTGCTGACCGCGCTGCGCGCCGGAGAGATCGACCTGGCATTCGAGATCCTCGGGCCGACGCTGCCGCAGATCGCCGGCGGCGCCGTCCGGCCGCTGGCGGTCAGCGCGGCGCGGCGCAACCGCGTGCTCCCGACGGTGCCCACCGTCCAGGAGGCCGGCGTGGCCGACTACGACGTCGCATCGTGGAACGCGCTGGCCGCACCGGCAGGCACGCCCGCCACGGCCGTCGCGCGACTCAACGTCGCGATCCGCGAGTCGCTGTCCGTGCCCTCCGTCCTGCAGCGGCTGCTCGAAATGGGCGTTCGGCCGCAGCCGGGCACGCCCGAGGAACTCGCGATCCTGCTGGCGAGCGAGATCCGGCGCTGGCGCGACGTGATTCGCGCGGCCCGCATCGAGCCGCAATGACTTGATCCGGGGCAAGGCAGGCCCGCCCTCCCCCGGCTAGCCTTGCCTCACCAGCCAGCGACCGGAGCACACGATGAACGCCGAGAAGCGCCGCATCCCCGGCACCACCGTCTTCGACGGCGAGCAGGCGCGCAAGGGATACGCGCTGAACAAGATGTGCTTCTCGTTCAACGACGCCGCCAACCGCGCCGAGTTCCTGCGCGACGAAGACGCCTACTGCACGAAGTACGGACTGACCCCGCAGCAGCGCGAGGCGATCCGCAACCGCAACGTGCTGCAACTGATCGAAGCCGGCGGCAACGTGTATTACCTGGCGAAGTTCGCCGGCATCTTCGGGCTGGACGTGCAGGACATCGGCGCCCAGCAGACCGGCATGACCAAGGAAGCGTTCAAGGCCAGGCTGCTGGCAGCCGGAAGGGATTGACGACATGGCGAAGATCGTCGGTGCCATCACCACCTCGCACGTGCCGGCGATCGGCCGCGCCATCGACAAGGGGCTACAGGACGATCCCTACTGGAAGCCGTTCTTCGACGGCTTCCCTCCGGTGCGCGATTGGCTGGCGAAAGTGCGGCCCAGTGTCGCGGTGGTCGTCTACAACGACCACGGCCTGAACTTCTTTCTCGACAAGATGCCCACCTTCGCGGTGGGCGCGGCTCCCGAGTACCGCAATGCAGACGAAGGCTGGGGCATCCCGACGCTTCCGCCGTTCAAGGGCGACCCGGCGCTGTCGTGGCACCTGATCGAATCGCTGGTGGCCGACGAGTTCGACGTGGTCACCTGCCAGGAGATGCTGGTCGACCACGCGTTCACGCTGCCGATGGCGCTGCTGTGGCCCGATCAGCGCTGGCCCGTGCGCACGATCCCGGTCTGCGTCAACACGGTGCAGGCGCCGCTGCCGTCGGCCTCGCGCTGCTATCGCCTCGGCGAAGCCATCGGTCGCGCAATCGAGTCGTGGGACACCGAGGAGCGCGTCGTCGTCATCGGAACGGGCGGGCTCTCGCACCAGCTCGACGGCACGCGCGCCGGCCACATCAACAAGGAATTCGACCGCAAGTTCATGGACAGCCTGGTCGACGACCCGAAGTGGGCCACGCAGTACTCCACGCTCGACCTGGTCGAACTGGTGGGCACGCAGGGAATCGAACTGCTGATGTGGCTGGTCGCACGCGGCGCGCTGACCGGCAAGGTCGACAAGCTGCACTCCAACTACCACATCCCGATCTCGAACACCGCCTCGGGGCTGATGCTGCTGGAGAACCGGGACTGACGGGCTACAGGATGTAGCGCGCCAGATCCTCGCTCTTCGCGAGGTTCGCGAGCCGGCCGTCGACGAAGGCCGCGTCGATCGTCACCGTCTCGCCGCCGCGCCGCGCGGCGCCGAACGAGACGTCCTCGAGCAGCTTCTCCATCACCGTCGAGAGCCGGCGCGCGCCGATGTTCTCGGTCTTCTCGTTGACCGACGATGCGATCTCGGCGAGCCGGCGCACGCCATCGGCGGTGAACACCAGCCGCACGCCCTCGGTGGCGAGCAGCGCCTCGTACTGGCGCGTCAGGCTCGCGTCGGTGTCCACGAGGATGCGGACGAAGTCGTCGGCCGACAGCGAACCGAGCTCGACGCGGATCGGCAGGCGGCCCTGCAACTCGGGGATCAGGTCGGAGGGCCGCGACAGGTGGAACGCGCCCGACGCGATGAACAGGATGTGGTCGGTGCGCACGACGCCGTAGCGGGTATTGACCGCCGTGCCTTCGATCAGCGGCAGCAGGTCGCGCTGCACGCCCTGGCGCGAGACGTCGGCGCCGTGCACGTCGCTTCGCGAGGCGACCTTGTCGATCTCGTCGATGAAGACGATGCCGTTCTGCTCGACCGCGCCGAGCGCCTTGGCCTTGATCTCGTCGTCGTTGACGAGTTTGGCGGCCTCTTCGTCGGCCAGGAGCTTCATCGCGTCGCGGATGCGCAGCTTGCGCGGCTTGCGGCGCCCCGGCATGTTCGCGAACAGCGACTGCAGCTGCTGCGTCATCTCTTCCATGCCGGCCGGACCCATGAGCTCCATCGCGGGCATCGACATCGAGAGCTCGATCTCGATCTCCTTGTCGTCGAGCTCGCCCTCGCGCAGCTTCTTGCGGAACTTCTGGCGCGTGGCCGAGTCCGTCGATTCGCCGCCCTCGGCCGCGGCGAAACCGATGTTGCGCGGCGGCGGCAGCAGCGCGTCGAGCACGCGGTCTTCGGCCGC
Organism: Burkholderiaceae bacterium; assembly: GCA_019635275.1. GTDB lineage: Bacteria > Pseudomonadota > Gammaproteobacteria > Burkholderiales > Burkholderiaceae_E > Zeimonas. The sequence continues at coordinate 31,177 of JAHBZV010000016.1, forward strand.
GTCGAGCGCGCGCTGCTGGACGCGCTTCGTCTCCTGCTCGCGAACCTGCTTGACGGCCATCTCGGCGAGGTCGCGGATGATCGTGTCGACGTCGCGGCCGACGTAGCCCACCTCGGTGAACTTGGTCGCCTCGACCTTGATGAACGGCGCGTTCGCGAGCCGCGCGAGCCGGCGCGCGATCTCGGTCTTGCCGACACCCGTGGGCCCGATCATCAGGATGTTCTTCGGCGTGATCTCCTGGCGCAGCGGCTCGGCGACCTGCTGCCTGCGCCAGCGGTTGCGCAACGCGATCGCCACCGCGCGCTTGGCGGCGTCCTGCCCGACGATGTGCTTGTCGAGCTCGGAGACGATCTCTTCGGGAGTCATCGGAGTCATGGCGGCTCGCGCGAGCACCCGGCCGTTCAGCCGAGCGTCTCGATCGTGTGGTGCTGGTTGGTGTAGATGCAGATCTCGCCGGCGATGGCCAGCGACTTGCGGACGATCGTCTCGGCGTCGAGCTCGGTGTTCTCGAGCAGCGCTCGCGCGGCGGACTGCGCATAGGGCCCGCCGCTGCCGATCGCGATCAGCCCGTGCTCGGGCTCGAGCACGTCGCCGTTGCCGGTGATGACGAGCGACGCCTCGCGATCGGCCACCGCAAGCATCGCCTCGAGCCGGCGCAGCATCCGGTCGGTGCGCCAGTCCTTGGCGAGCTCGACGGCGGCACGCACCAGGTGCCCCGAGTGCTTGTCGAGCTTGGCCTCGAAGCGTTCGAACAGCGTGAACGCGTCGGCGGTGCCGCCGGCGAAGCCGGCCAGCACCTGGTCGTTGTAAAGGCGCCTGACCTTGCGCGCGCCCGCCTTGATGACGACGTTGCCCAGCGTGACCTGGCCGTCGCCGCCCAGTGCGACGGTCGTGCCGCGCCGCACCGAGACGATGGTGGTGCCGTGGAATTGTTCCATGCTGTGCGATATGGGGTCGACCGGCGCCGGCACAAGCCCGCCCGGCGCGGGAACGCTCCGAGCCGCCCGGGGGGCGGCGACGGAAGCCGAGGATCAGATCTTACGCCGGCGGATCTCGGCGAGATCCTGGATGCCCATGACGAGCATCAGCGCATAGACCAGGTAGTTCGGCTCGACGAACAGCACCTGCTTGCCGGCCGAGCGCATTGTGACCACTTCGTTGAGCAGGTCGCCGGCCGCGACGAACTCCATCCGGCGCAATCCGCGGCAATCGACCACCACCTCGCCACGATTCGCGGCGTGCGCGCGCAGGGCCTGCAGTTCGCCCTGCATGCGGCCGAGCACGTCTCCGCGCAGGACGAACGCGCTCGCCTCCGGTCGCGGCGGCGCGACCGGCGCCGGAGCTGCCGGCGACGCCGGCTCGCCGGCGCGGATCGCGCTGCCGATCGGTTCCCAGGAAGGCGGCGAAACCTCGTAGGTCACGCAGTATTCGATGCTCAGGTCCTCGAAGGCCTGCTGGCGACCGAGCACGCGCAGCGCCTGTAGCGCAAGCATCCAGCCGGCCTCGGAAGGGTCGCGGCGCCCCGGTTCGATCGCGTTGCGCGCCGACGCGAACAGCGCCTCGGCGCCGCGCACGACCAGCGCGTTCGGCGATTTCTCGAAGTGCTTGAGCAGGCGCAGCAGGTGCTCGGCGGCGCCGGCGTCGAGCGCCTCGACCCGGCCGAAGTCGACCATCGTCTCCCTCCGCCGCGCGGACGCGGCGACGATCGAGTCGACCTGCGCGGCGATCGACCCGTCGAGGATCACCGGGAAATCCACGGCAGCCGTGCCGTTGACCGCGGCGGCGCGCGCGGCGCTGGCTGGTGCGCCGAGCTGCTCGTTCCAGCCGGGAGGCGAGGACTCGAAGCGCGCCGCATACTCCAGCGCCAGTGCCTCGAACGACGGTCGGTCGCCGAGCGCCTGGTGCAGGTCGAGCAGCATCAGCCACGCGAGCGTCTGGTAGCTGCCCAGGCCGGCGTCGGCCAGCGCCTGCCGCAGCGCGAGCGATGCCGGCTGTGCCTGCCCGTTCGAATAGAGGATGGCCGCTTCCTCGAGCACGCTCGGTAGGGCCGAGCCGTTCACGTCGATCGCCATCGCGCCGGCCTGGTCGCCGAGCAGCGCGGTCGCGGCCTCGGCGGCGTGCGCCGGGTGCGCCACCTTCGGAACCGTGGGGGCCTCGGCGCGCGCCGCCGTCGCGGGGCCCATCGGCGGACGATTGGCCCCCGCACGCGCGACGGCGGAAGCGGCGATCATCTCGGATTCGATCTGGTTGATCTTCTCTTCGGTCCGACGCGCGGCCTCGCGCTGGGCGGCGAGCGTGTCGGGGCCGGGGCCGGGGCGGGAGTCGGCAGTCCTGGCAAGCATCGCTTCGCGCGCCCGTCGCGCGTCTTGCCTTTCCTTCCGGTTGAACAGGGAGAAGACCACCTGGACCCTTCGATGCGGCGCTGGAAGCGGGTCCCCGAACCTGCGAAACAATCGTTCGGGGTGCCGGGCCAGTCTAGCACGCACCCCCTGGCGCCGATCGGGCCGCCGACGACCGCGAGTCGGTCGTCAGCCGCCTGTCATCGGTGGTCAATCGCCGTAGAGCTTCTGGCGCAGTTCACGGCGCTGCTGCGCCTCGAGCGACAGCGTGGCGGTGGGCCGCGCCAGCAGGCGGGGGATGCCGATCGGCTCGCCCGTTTCCTCGCAGAAGCCGTAGTCACCGCTTTCGATCCGGGCCAGCGATTGCTGGACCTTCTTGAGCAGCTTGCGCTCGCGATCGCGGGTGCGCAGCTCGAGCGCGTGCTCTTCCTCGATCGTCGCGCGGTCGGCCGGGTCGGGCACGATCACGGTTTCCCGCAGGTGCTCGGTCGTCTCGTCGGCGTTGGCCAGCAGATCCTTTTCCATCTGCTGCAGGCGTTGGCGGAAGAACGCGAGCTGCGCCTCGTTCATGTAATCCGAGTCGGGCATCTTCAGCAATTCCGCCTCGGTCAGGGGTTTCTTTTCCTTCGTCGCTGCCATGATGTCAGTACCTGTGCGCCCGCCGGGCGCTGCCTGCGAGGAATGCCTGGGTGGAACGGACCGCGTCGCGCCGCGGACGGCGGATCATGCCAGACACTGCTCCAGGCCCTTGATGAAGGTGTCTTTCGGCAGGTTCCGTCCAATGAAGACCATCCTGCTCGACCGCTTTTCGCCCGGCTGCCAGCGGCGTCCCGCGTCGGCGCCCATCATCATGTGGACCCCCTGGAACACCGTCTGCCGATCGGACCCCTTCATGTAAAGCACGCCTTTATACCGCAACATGTCGGGGCCGTAAACCTGGATCAGGCCGGACAGGAAATCCTCGAGTTTCAGCGGGTCGAACGGCTTGTCCGAGCGGAACACGAACGACTGCACCGCGTCGTCGTGCTCGTGCTCGTCGCTCTCCAGGAAGCTCGGGTCGATCTCGAGCACCGCGTTCAGGTTGAAGCCGCGGATGTCGAGGATCTCGGCGATCGGGGCATTGCCGAAGTGCACCGGGCGCACCGGGGCGCGCGGATTCATCCGCCGCAGCCGGGCGGTGAGCCGCTCGCGCGCCGGCTCGTCGACCAGGTCGACCTTCGACATCAGGATCCGGTCGGCGAAGCCGACCTGCTCCTGGGCTTCCTTGTGCTCGTCGAGTTGCTGCTCGCCATGGCGGGCATCGACGATGGTGATGACCGCGTCGAGCAGATAGTAGTCGGCAATGTCGTCGTCGATGAAGAAGGTCTGCGCGACCGGACCGGGGTCGGCCATGCCGGTGGTCTCGATGACCACGCGCTCGAAGCCGATTTCGCCGCGCTCGCGGCGCTCGCGCAGGTCGCCCAGGATGCGGATCAGGTCGCCGCGCACGGTGCAGCAGATGCAGCCGTTGTTCATCTCGACGATCTGCTCGTCGCGCTCCTGCAGCAGCAGGTCGTTGTCCACCCCCTCCTCGCCGAACTCGTTCTCGATCACCGCGATGCGGTGGCCGTGCTGTTCCCGGAGGATGCGGTTGAGCAGCGTGGTCTTCCCGCTGCCCAGGAAGCCGGTGAGAATGGTCACCGGGACGTGCGTGTTGGCCATCGGAATCCCTCTCTGGACCGCGCATTCTACGGGCTTGCGCAGCGGGCGCATCGCCCGGACACCGTCACCTCGATTTCTTCGCCCGAGAACCCGGTCGGCAGCAGCGCGCGGACACTGCGCGCCAGCGTGCCCGGCTCCTCGATGCAATACATGCGGGCGCACTGCACGCAACGGAAGTGGCCGTGCGGTCGCCGGACCTGTCGCGCCGCGAAATGAAAGACCCGGTCCGGCCCCGCCACCCGATGCACGACGCCGGTTTCCTCGAGCCATTCGAGCACCCGGTAAAGGGTCACGCGATCGATCGGCTCGGCCCCGGCCTCGACCCGCTTCTGCAGCTCGACGTGAGTAAGTGCAGACTCAGCGTCCAGCAGTTCGGCCAGCACGCGCACCCGCGCCACGGTCAGCCGGGCCCCGAAGCGGCGAATCAACTCCCGCGCGCGCGACTCGCGTGGGCCCGTCACCTGCTCGATCATCGCACTCATCGCCAGTTCCGTACGAGCGGGCTGCACGATGCAACCCGGTTGCGTTCGGGGGCGCCGGCGAAGCCCGGCAGCGCAGGCGCGTCGCCCCGCGATACCCCTACACGATGTGCGGAACTTAGCGGCCCGGAGCGCCGCAAGATAGGAAATAGTGGTCAGGAGCCGCCGCGTCGGCGTGCGCGAGGGTGGGCAGCGTCGTAGACCGCCGCGAGCCGCTGGAAGTCGAGCGAGGTGTACACCTGCGTGGTGGCAATGCTGGCGTGGCCCAGCAATTCCTGCACCGCGCGCAGGTCGCCGCTGGACTGCAGCAGGTGGCTCGCGAACGAGTGCCGCAGCACGTGCGGGTGGACGTTGGCCGGAACGCCGCGCGCCAGCGCGAGCCGCTTCAGGCGGATCTGCACGGTCCGGTTGGCCAGCCGCCGGCCCTGGACGCCGAGAAACAGCGCTCGTTCGTCGCAGCCACGGCGCCCGGCGCACCAGTCGCTGCGCACGGCCAACCATCGCTGCAAGGCCTCGCGCGCGGCGCGCCCGATCGGCACCGTTCGGGTGCGACCACCCTTGCCGCGAACGGTCAGCTCGGCTTCGTCGAGGTCGATCCAGCCGGTCGATGCATCGCCCGGCCCGTCGAAGTGCCGCAGGTCGAGCGAAGTGAGCTCGGACAGCCGCAGCCCCGACGAGTAGAACAGCTCGAGCATCGCCTGATCGCGCACGGCCTCGAAGTCGTCGCCGTGCGCGGCGCCGACGAAGCGGACCGCGACGTCGGGCGGCAGCGCCTTGGGCAGGCGCCTCGGCGCGCGGGGCCCGCGCACGCCGCGGGCAGGGTTGGCCGCCGCCTCGCCCTGGGTGGCGAGCCAGTCGAAGAAACCGCGCCATGCCGACAGGCGCCGCGCGATCGAGCGGGCGGACAGGCCGGCGCGCGAACTCGCCGCGACCCAGCGCCGCACGCGATGCTCGGTCACTGCAGACCAGTCGGGTTCGGCCGGCGACGTCGACCGGGCGTCTTCGCGCAGCGCCAGTTCGGCGAGGGCCCGAAGGTCGAGCCGATAGCTGGCCAGCGTGCGCGGCGAGCAGCCGCGTTCGCTACGCAGCCGCTCGAGGTAGCGCGCGATCGCGTCGCCGGCCACCGCGTCTGCCACCGCGTCTCATTCGGCCAGCCGCGACAGCGCCGCGCTGGCGGTTTCGGCGATCCGCTCGAGGAAGGCGGTGCCCATGCCCGAACGGAAGCGATCGGGGTCGGCCGAGCCGAGCACGACGAGCCCGAAGGCATTCGGGTCGACGCCCTTGCGCAGCGGCAACAACGCGATCGAGCGCGTGTCGGCACCGCCGTCGGGCAGCCAGGCCGCTGCCTGGAAGGCGTTGTTCGGGCCGCAGAACGGCTGCGCCATGCTGTTGGCGAGCGTGATGACGTCGACCGGCACGGGCTGCGCGCACTCGAGGCCGAGGTGTGCCTCTCGCAGCCCCCAAAGCCGCATCGCGACCTGCGGCACCGAGAACACGGTCCGCAGTCCGTCGACGACGACGTCGGGCAGCTTCGCCGGATCGGCGACCAGCAACAGCTGGCGGGTCCAGCGTTGCAGCTTCTCGCCGATGGCGTCGTTCTCCTGGCCGATGCGCAGCAGCTCGGCCAGCTTCAGCTCGTGCGCGCGCAATTTCTCGCGCAGCACTTCCAGCTGTCGCTCCTGCAGCGAGATCGCGCGGCCGCCGTGCGGATGCGGAACGGTGATCGCCGCGAGCAGCTCGGCATGCGACTCGAAGAAGCCGGGGTTGTCGCGGAGATAGCGCGCCACCTCGTCGGCGCCGATGGTGCTTTCGGTCATGCGTGATCCGTCATGGAAGGAGCCGGTACCGCTTGCGCCGGCACGCGCCCGGCCGGCAGTTCGATCTCGCCTTCGAAGACCGTCTCGGCCGGGCCGGTCAGGTGCACGCCAGCGCCGTCCCACGCGATGGTGAGCAGCCCGCCGCGCGTCTCGACGTCGACCGGCGAACGCAGCAACCCGCGCCGGATGCCGGTGACCACCGCCGCGCAGGCACCGGTGCCGCAAGCGAGGGTTTCTCCCGCGCCGCGCTCCCAGACACGCAGCCGGATGCGCGACGTCGACAGCACCTGCAGGTAACCGGCGTTGACCCGGCGCGGGAAGCGGGGCGCCTGCTCGATGCGCGGGCCTTCGGTGTGCACCGGCGCGCGCTCGACGTCGTCGACCACCTGCACGGCGTGCGGGTTGCCCATCGAAACCAGCGAGACCCAGCGCAGCGCGCCGTCGACCTCGAGCGGCCACAGCAGGTCCTCGCCGACGCGGCGCGGCTCGAGCCCGCTCGCGTCGAACGGGATCGCCGCCGGCTCGAAAGCCGGAGCGCCCATGTCGACGGTGACGCGGCCGTCGTCCTCGACGCGCGGCTCGATCACGCCGCCCGTGGTCTCGACGCGGATCGCGCGCTTGTCGGTGAGCCCCTGCTCGCGCACGAAGCGCACGAAGCAGCGCGCGCCGTTGCCGCACTGCTCGACCTCGCCGCCGTCGGCGTTGAAGATCCGGTAGCGGAAATCGACGCCGGGGCCGCGCGCCGGCTCGACCAGCAGCAGCTGGTCGGCGCCGACGCCGAAATGGCGATCGGCGAGCCATCGCCACTGGGCGGGCGACAGCTGCACCGACTGGCGCACGCCGTCGATCACGACGAAGTCGTTACCGGCGCCGTGCATCTTCGTGAAGCGCAGTTTCATGCGGCGATTATCACCGATACGGCTTCGCCTCGCCGGGCGGCCGCGTCTTGAAGCGCTTGTGGCTCCACAGGTACTGCGCCGGCATCTCGAGCACGCGCTCCTCGATGAACGCGTTCATGCGCCGCGTCGCCGCCGCCAGGTCGTCGCCGGGGAAATCCTGCCAGGGCGGGTAGAAGCGCGCGACGTAGCCGTCGTCGGTCATCGTGGTGACCAGCGGCACGACGACGGCCCCGGTGATGCGTGCCAGTCGCGCGACCGACGTCACCGTCGCGGCGGGAACGCCGAAGAACGGCACGAACACGGCGTCGCGGGCGCCGAGGTCCATGTCGGGCAGGAAGTAGAACGGCAGGCCCTCGCGCAGCGCCTTCACCGCGGGACGCAACCCTTCGGTGCGCAGCAGCAGGCGCCCGTCGTTGAAGCGCATTCGGCCCCGCGTCATCGCCTCGGTGAGCGCGCGGCTCTTCTGCGCCGCGTACATCGACGCGCACTGCGCCTCGAGCGACAGCCGGATGCCGCCGGCGTCCAGGCCGACGAAGTGCGGCGCGAGCACGATCACCGGGCGCCCGCGATGCGGCTCGAAGTGCTCGATGCCCTCCAGCCGGCACAACCGCCGGATCCGCTCCGGCGCGCCGTACCAGAAGATGAACCGGTCGAAGAAGCTGCGCATGAAATAGCGGAAGTGGCCGCGCGCCACGGCGCGGCGCTGCGCCTCGCTCCATTGCGGAAAGCACAGCCGCAGGTTGACCCGCGCGACACGCCGCCGCGGCACCGCCAGGACCCAGGCCAGCGACCCGGCGAACCCGCCGAGCCCGCGCACCACGGGGTACGGCAGCCGCGACACGGCGCGCATCAGCAGCAGCGCGAACCTGACGAGCGATTCCGACATCGACCCCTCAGTCGGGCGCGCCGGCCGCGGCGGGTCGCTTGTAGCGGTTGTAGCCCCACAGGTACTGGGCCGGGAAGCGTCGGATCAGGGCCTCCATTCGGGCATTCAGCGCCTCGGGGGTCGGCGTCTCGTCCATGCGCTCCAGGTGCAGGCGCCATCCGCGGGCACCGGGCAGCCGCTCGCCGACGGCCAGCACGACCCGCGCGCCGGGTTGCTCGGCCAGGCGTTGCGGCAGGGTCATCGTCCACGCCGGTCGGCCGAAGAACGGCGCCCACCGGCCCTCGCCGGCACCCGGCACCTGGTCGGGCAGCAACCCGACCGCCTCGCCGGCGCGCAGCGCGCGCAACATCGCGCGCACGCCTGCGAGCGTCGCCGGTACCGCGCGCATCGAGCCGGTGCTGCGAGAGAACTCGACCAGCGGTCGCAGCCAGGCCTTTCTCGGCGGCCGGTAGAGCACGGTGATCGGCGCGCGGCTCGCGTAGAACCGCGCAGTGACCTCGAAGGCGCCCAGGTGCGGCGTCAGGAACACGATCCCGCCGCCGGCCTCGGCCGCCTCGAGCACGGGCAGGTCGTCGCAGACGACGTGCCGGGCGAGTTCGGCCGGCTCGCGGCGCCAGACGAAGGGCAGTTCGCCGACCATGCGGCCGGCTTCGGCCGCCGCGCGCCAGGCTTGCACCATCGAGGCGTAGCCGGCGGTACGCAGGTTGTCGCGCAACTTGCGTCGATACCCGCTCGACAACAGGCACACCGCGATGCCGAGCGCGGCGCCGGCCGCGCGCAGCACGCCCAGCGGGAGGACGCCGAGCAGCCGCATGGCCGCCACCAGCGCGCTGCCGCGCTGCTCGACGACGGGATCGGGACGTTCGGTTTCGAGGGGCATCGGCCTGGACCACGCGCCGACCGGCACCGGACGACCGGGTCCGGAAGCATGGGGCGCGGCGCGAGTCTATGCGATCCGGGACGGTTCGTGTCGGGGCCGGCCTCGCGCGACGTCGCCGACATATAATCCGGGCGCCCCCCTTTCCGGCGAAGCGATCGGGTCCGCCGGCGACCCCGGGCCGCCCTGACAGGAGAAAAGCGTTGGCCAACGAATTTCTGTTCACCTCCGAATCGGTCTCGGAAGGTCACCCGGACAAGGTCGCCGACCAGATCTCGGACGCCATCCTCGACGCGATCCTCGCGCAGGACAAGTACTCGCGCGTGGCGGCCGAGACACTGTGCAATACCGGCCTGGTCGTCCTCGCCGGCGAGATCACCACGCAGGCGAACGTCGACTACATCCACGTCGCGCGCGACACGCTCAAGCGCATCGGCTACGACAACACCGACTACGGGATCGACTACCGCGGCTGCGCGGTGCTGGTCGCCTACGACAAGCAGTCGCCCGACATCGCGCAGGGGGTCAATGCGGCGGGCGACGACAACCTCGACCAGGGCGCCGGCGACCAGGGCCTGATGTTCGGGTACGCATGCGACGAGACCCCGGACCTGATGCCGGCGGCGATCTACTACGCGCATCGCCTGGTCGAGCGCCAGTCGCAGTTGCGCAAGAGCGGCACGCTCCCGTGGCTGCGTCCCGACGCCAAGTCGCAGGTCACGCTGCGCTACGCCGGCGGCCGGCCGGTTGCCGCCGACACCGTGGTCATCTCGACCCAGCATGCGCCCGAGATGACCCAGCAGCAGATCCGCGAAGCGGTGATCGAGCACATCATCAAGCCGGTGATTCCCCCCGAGCTGCGTAAGGGCGAGGTGCGCTACCTGGTCAACCCGACCGGCCGCTTCGTCATCGGCGGCCCACAGGGCGACTGCGGCCTGACCGGCCGCAAGATCATCGTCGACACCTACGGCGGAGCCGCCCCCCATGGCGGCGGCGCGTTCTCGGGCAAGGACCCGTCCAAGGTCGACCGATCCGCGGCGTATGCCGCGCGCTACGTGGCCAAGAACATCGTGGCCGCCGGCCTGGCCAGCAAGTGCCTGGTCCAGGTCTCGTACGCGATCGGCATCGCCCGGCCGACCTCGGTCATGGTCACCACGCAGGGCACCGGCCGGATCGACGACGACAGGCTCGCGCAGATCGTCCAGGACACCTTCGACCTGCGCCCGAAGGGCATCGTGAAGATGCTCGACCTGCTGCGCCCGATTTACCAGAAAACCGCCGCCTACGGCCACTTCGGCCGCGACGAGCCCGAGTTCAGCTGGGAGCGGACCGACAAGGTCGCCGAGCTGAAGGCCAGGGCCGGCATCTGAGCCGCGGGGCGATCCCGCCCAGTGCTCGAGCGGGGGCGCCGACGGCGCCCCCGCTCGTTCCGGCGCCCTGTCGACCCCCTGGTCAGACCACCGGCGTGCGATCGCGGTCGACCCGGCGATACAGCACCGGCAGCATTACCAGCGTCAGCAGCGTCGAGCTGATCAGCCCCCCGATCACGACGATCGCCAGCGGCCGCTGGACTTCGGAGCCGGGCCCCGTCGCGAACAGGAAAGGCACCAGGCCCAGCATCGCGACGATCGCCGTCATCAGCACCGGCCTGAAGCGCGAGGCCGCGCCCTCGGCCACCGCCTGCGCGACGTCGCGTCCGTCGGCGCGCAGCTTGCGGATGAAGCTGACCAGCACGACGCCGTTCAGCACCGCGATGCCCCACAGCGCGATGAAGCCGACCGACGCCGGCACCGACAGATACTCGCCCGACAGGTACAGTCCGACGACGCCTCCGATCGAGGCGAAGGGCAGCACGGTGATGATCAGCGCCGCGAAGCGCACCGAATCGAACAGCACGAACAGCAGGAAGAAGATCGCGGCGATCGTGACCGGCACGATGACCGTCAGGTGGCCCAGCGCGCGCTCCATGTTCTGGAACGTGCCGCCCCACTCGAAGTAGTAGCCCTCGGGCAGCTCGACTTCGCGCTCGACGCGCTCGCGCAGGTCGGCGACGAAGCCGCCGAGGTCGCGGTCCTGTACGTTGATGCCGACGACGATCCGCCGCTTGCCGCCTTCGCGGCTGATCTGCGCGGGACCGTCGAGCACCTCGATCCGGGCGAGGCTGTCCAGCCTGACCAGCGCGCCGTTCGGCGCGGTCAGCGTGATCCGGCGGATGTCGTCGACCGAATCGCGCACCGACTCGGGAAGGCGCACGATCGCCTGGAAGCGACGCTCGCCCTCGTAGATCTCGGTGGCCACCTTGCCGCCGATCGCCATCTCGATGACGTCGTGCACGTCGGACGCGTTCAGGCCGGCGCGCGCGATCGCCTGGCGGTCGATCGACAGCGTGAGGTACTGCTGGCCGCCGACCCGCTCGACGCGCTGGTCGCGCATCCCGGGCACGGCACGGGCGATCCGCGCGATCTCGTCGGCCTTCGCGCGCAGCGTCTCGATGTCGTCGCCGAAGATCTTGACCGCGACGTCCGAGCGTACGCCGGTCACCATCTCATCGACGCGGTCCGAGATCGGCTGCGCCATCGCGACCTGCACGCCGGGGAAGGCGACCAGGCGCTCGCGCATCTCCCGCGCGATGTCGTCCTGCGTCCAGCCCTCGGGCCACTGCTCGGGCGGCAGCAGCGTGGCGATCACGTCGGCCTCGTTGGGGCCGGCCGGATCGGCCGGGCTGTCGCCGCGCCCGAGCCGCGAGACGACCGTCTTCACGCCGGGTACCTGCTTCACCAGGCGCACCGCCTCCATCTCCATCGCGAGCGACTCGCCCAGCGAGATGTTCGGCACGCGGTCCATGTTCGGCGAGACCGCGCCCTCCTTCATCTCGGGGATGAACGAGGTGCCGAGCAGCGGCAGCAGCGCCAGTGCGCCCGCGAAGGCCGCGCCGGCGATCGCGAGGGTCGTGCGCTCGCGCGCGAGCGCCAGGCCCAGCAGCCGCAGGTAGCCGCGCTTCAGAAAGGCGACCAGCCGGGTGTCGTGTTCGCCGGGACCGGACGGCGCGCGCAGCAGGTACGACGACAGGGCGGGCGTCAGCGTCAGCGACACCAGCAGCGAGATGCCCAGCGCGATCGCGATCGTGTACGCGAGCGGCGCGAACATCTTGCCTTCCATCCCCTCCAGCGTCATCAGCGGCAGGAAGACGAGGATGATGATGCCGATGCCGAAGACCACCGGCGTCGCGACCTCGCGCACCGCGTCGAGGACGACGCGCGCGCGGTTCTCGCCGCCGCGCCCGGCGAGCCGGGCGTGCGCGTTCTCGACGACGACGACCGACCCGTCGATCATCAGCCCGATCGCGATCGCCAGGCCGCCCAGCGACATCAGGTTGGCCGACAACCCCACCTGGTTCATCACGATGAAGGTCGCCAGCGGCACCAGCGCGAGCGTCGCGACGACGATCAGGCTCGAACGCAGGTCGCCGAGGAACAGGAACAGCACGATCGTGACGAACACGACGCCCTCGAGCAGCACCTTCGTCACCGTCCATAGCGCCGCGTCGACGAGCTCGGACCGGTCGTAGTACGGAACGATCTTCAGCCCGCCTGGCAGCATGCCGCGGGCGTTGATCTCGTCGACCCGTTTCTTGACCCGCTCGACGACCTCTTTCGCGTTGCCGCCGCGGATCATCATCACGATGCCGCCGACCGCCTCGGTGTAGCCGTCCTTGACCATCGCACCGTGGCGAACCTCCTCGCCGAGCCGCGCCTGCGCGACGTCGCGCAGGTAGACGGGGGTGCCGCCCGCCTCCTTGATGACGATCGACTCGATGTCGGACAGCCCGCCGATCAGGCCGACGCCGCGCACGAGGAACTGGTCGGCCCCCTGCGGCAGGATCCCGCCGCCGGAGTTCGCGTTGTTGCTGGCCAGTGCCTTGTGGACGTCGGCCAACGAGAGCCCGTGGTAGCGCAGGCGGTCGGGGTCGGCCAGCACCTGGTACTGCCGCACGAAGCCGCCGGTCGAGTTGATCTCGGCCACGCCCGGGATCGAGCGAAGCAGCGGCCGCACGACCCAGTCCTGCACGGTCCGGCGCTCGGTCAGTTCCGCCTGCGTCAGCGCGCGCTGCCCGTCGTCGGGGCGCTCCAGCGTGTACTGGTAGACCTCGCCGAGCGCGGTCGACACCGGGCCCAGCACCGGCGTCACGCCGTGCGGCAGGCGGGCGCCGACCTCCATCAGCCGCTCCATCACGAGCTGGCGGGCGAAGTAGACGTCGGTCTCGTCGGTGAAGACCAGCGTGATCAGCGACAGGCCTGGCTTGTTCAGCGAACGCATCTCGACCAGGCCGGGCAGGCCGGTCATCGCGATCTCCAGCGGCACGGTGACGAAGCGCTCGACCTCCTCGGGCGAGCGGCCGGGCGCCTCGGTCGCGATCTGGACCTGGACGTTGGTGACGTCGGGGAAGGCGTCGACCGACAGCCTCCTTGCCGCATCGACCCCGAACGCGAGCAGCACCAGCGCCACGACGGCGACGATCATGCGCTGCCGGATCGCAGCGCGCACCAGCGAAGCGAGCATCGGTCAGCGCCCCCCGGTAGCGAGCTGGCGGCGCTCGTTGTTCAGGTGGAAGGCGCCGGCGACCACGATCGTCTCGTCGCCGCGCAGCCCTTCGAGGATCACCCGGTGCTCGCCGTCCTCCGCACCGGGCGTGACCGGCGTCAGCCGGAAGCGGTTCGGCCCCTCGGCGACGAAGACGCGATCGCGGTTGCCGTCGCGCACCAGCGCCGCCTTCGGCACGACGACCTGTCGACGCGCCTCGCCGGCGACACGCATCATGGCCAGCATCGCCGGCTTGAACTCGCCGTCCGGGTTCGGCAGGTCCATCCGCACGCGGACGGTCCGCGTCTCGGGATCGACGAGGTCGGAAACCTGGACGATCGTCCCTTCGACCGCGCGGTCGCCGAGCGCCGGCACCTCGAGCACGACCCGCTGGCCGACGCCGACGTGCCGGGCCTCCTGCTCGGGCACGTCCGCGACCGCCCACAGGGCGCGCAGGTCGGTGATCGTGAACAGATGGTCGGAGGGTGCCGCCACCTGGCCGAGCGCTGCATGACGGGCGATGACGGTGCCGCTCTTGGTCGCGGCGATCGGCGCCGCCGCGAGGATCTGGCCGGTGGTCATCAGCCGGTCGATGGCAGCGCCCGACAACCCGAGCGTGCGGAGCTGGTCGCGCGCGGCGCGCGTCTCGGCGCGAGCGATCGACAACTCGCTCTCGCGCCGCTGCAGCTCGGCCGAGCCGATGACGTCGGCCTCGAGCAGCAGGCGGGCGCGCTCGGCGGCCCGCTGCGCGAGTTGCTCCGCCGAGTGCGCCTTCAGGAAGGCGAGCTGGGCTGCCGACAGCTCGGGGCTGCTGATCTCGGCGAGCCGGTCGCCCATCCTGACCTGCTGTCCGACGACCGCGTGGATCGCGGTGACTCGGCCGGTGATCGGCGCGCCGACGCGGGCGGTGCGGTTCTCGTTCGACTCGATGCGCCCCGGGATCCGCAACGTGTCGCGGAAGATGCGCTGGTCGGGACGGCCGAGCTCGAGGTAGCGCGCGGCGCCTTCGGAAGCCTCGACGAGGTCGGGATCGGCGACCGCGGGGCCAGGCGCCGCCGCGTTCCTTGCGGTCGGCGCGTTCCCTGCGGTCGGGGCGTTCGCCGCCGCCGGGGCGCCCGACGGCGCCGGCTCGCGGCCGCTGCAGCCGGCGAGCGTCGCCGCGATCAGGATTGCCACGTTCGCTCGGACGAGGGCTTCAGTCTTCAATTCGGACTCCGGTCGGGATGGTCGAGGAAAGGCGCTCGAGCTCCGCCTGCGCGGCGAAGGCCTCGAAGCGACTGCCGATCAGCTGGTTGCGCAGCTGCCGGTACTGGCGCTGCGCGTCGAGGTACTCGAGGATTCCGCGCTCGCCGAACCGGTAGGCGGCCTCGGCGACGCCGACCACCGCCTGCGCCTGCTTCAGCACGCCGTTCTCGAGGGTGGCGACGGTCGCGCGGGCCGACTCGTAGCGGTGCCAGGCGGCTTCGAGCCGCTGGCTCAACTCGAAGCCGCGCTGCTCGGCCAGGGCATCGGCGCGCAGCAGTCGCTGCTGCGCCTCCTCGATGGGTCCGGCGCGCCGGTCCAGCAACGGGATCCTCACGCCGATGCCGGCCCGCGTCGTGTCGAGGTCCGGCGTTCGTTCGCGCGCGACGAACAGGTCGACGCCGGGCATCAGCGAGGCGCGTTCGAACTGCAATTGCCAGCGGGCGCGCTCGCGCTCGGCCTGGGCCAGCCGGATCTCGGGATGGGCCGCGACCGAGTCGGCGCCGACCAGTCGACGCGCGGCCGGCTCCAGGCTGCCGTGGAAGTCGCCGTCGACCGCGAAGACCTCGGGAATCGACGGCGCGACCAGCTCGCGCAACTGCGCGCGGACGGCCGACAGTTCGGCTTCGCGCTGCGCGAGCGCCGTGCGCGCCAGCGCCGCCTCGGTCTCGGCGCGGATCAGATCGAATCGCGGCGCTTCGCCGGCCGACACGCGCACTGCGATCCGGGCCTGGATCTGCTCGGTCAGTGCGACGTCCTCGCGCGCCGCGAGCACCAGCTCCTGCACCCGCAGCACGTCGAAGAAGCGCGTCTTGATTGCCGCGACGAGCGACTGCTCGGCCGACTGGAGCGCGAACCGGGCCCCTTCGGCCGAGGCAGCTGCGCCGCGGCTGCGGGCCTCGCGCAAGCCCGGCGACTCGATCCGCTGGGACAAGCCAACCGAGCCGCCCGTGCCGGCTGGCGCGCCGGCCAGCCGCGCGCCCGAGCTGGCGGCACCGACCTGCAGCTCCGGATTCGGATAAGCGCGCGCGCTGGCGATCCCGGCCCGTGCCGCCAGGGCCTCGGCACGTGCCGCGGCGAGACCCGGGTTCCCGGCACGCGCGTGCTCCAGCAGCCGGAACAGCGTGAAGCTCGGCAGCGCTGACGCCATGCCGGTTGCGGTCGGTGCCACGGCCGCCGTGCGCGCCGCGATCGCGTCGATCGGGCGGGACGCAGCCACCGGGTTCGGCGCATCGGACCCGTCGGCTGCGCGTGCGGCGCCGGTCGCGGCGACCGCGACGGCGACCGCAATCGGCAGGAGCGGAACCCGGAGACGCACGCGTCGGCGCTCCGAACGGGAATCGGAGGGGAGGAGCCGCATCGGAAGCCATCTGGCGCAGGCATTGCCCATGGAGACGCCGGGCCCTGCGCTTCGGCCCGCGGCCGACGAGGATCGGCCGACGTCTTCAAGGTCTTGCCAGCGGCGAGCCGTCCCGGGCGGGACGGCCGCTTCACCGCGTGCGACCCGGGGGCGGGGGTTCCGCCCGTATTGACCGGATCGCCCTCGAACCGGCGCTACCGGTCCGCGGCTACTCCCCTTGAGGGAAAGCGCGGATGATCCCCGCGAGCCTGTCGCCGATCAATGATTTCCCCAAACCATTTGGGCATTTGACGGCGCTGATGATGGCGATCAAACCGCGGCCGCGCGGCGCGCGGTTCAATGCGCCCATGAATCCGGTCCTCCACGCTGTGTCGCGCCTGCTCGACAGCGCGCCCGGCTCCCCGGGCGCGCTGTCGGCCACCGAACTCACCGACTCGCTCTCGAGCGAGACTCGGCTGCGCATGGCCACCCGCCTGGCGCTCGTCGATCTGGCGGCGCGCTGCGAACGACCGACCCCGTCCGACGGAGCCCCTGCGGCGCCGTGCACGCTGTGCGCGCCGCTGCTGGCCCGGCTCCTCGAGCGGCTCGCCGGGATGAGCGACGAGCAGGCGCTCGCCGGCCTCGTCGAGCTCGCGCCGCAGCTGCGCGAACTGGCCGACACGCTCCAGGCGCAAGCGAACCCGCTGGCGGTGCTGCCGAGGGCCCTGCTCGAGCTGCTTCGAGCAAGGCTTCACTGACCCCGGGCGTCGTCAGGGGGCCAGGCGCTGGCGCGACCAACTCCCGCCATCGCGACGATAGGCGATCCGGTCGTGCAGCCGGGACGGCCTTCCCTGCCAGAACTCCCAGTAGTCCGGGGCGAGCCGATAGCCGCCCCAGTGCGGCGGCCTCGGCGGATGCAGGCCGAACTTCAATCCGAACTCGGCCGCGCGCGCAACCAGCGCTGCCCGTGACGACAACGGGCGGCTCTGGTCCGACGCCCAGGCGCCGATCCGCGACGCGAGCGGCCGGGACGCATAGTAGGCGTCCGACTCGGCGGGATCGACCCGCTCGACGGGCCCCTCGATGCGGACCACGCGCTCGAGTTCGACCCAGTGGAACTGCAGCGCGGCGAACGGATGCGCGGCCAGCTCGCGCCCCTTGCGGCTCTCGTAGTTCGTGTACCAGACGATCCCGCGCTGGTCGAACTCCTTGATCAGCACGACGCGCGTCGAGGGCCGTCCCGTCTCGCCCACGGTCGCCACCGTCATCGCGTTGGGTTCGGGCAATTCGGCGTGCAGCGCCTGGTCGAACCAGGCGCGGAATTGCTCGACGGGGTCGGCGTGCGTGTGACTCTCGTCGAGTTCCCCCCGCTCGTAGCTCTTGCGAAGATCCGCGATCCTGGACATGCGACGAGTTTAGCGCGTCGGCGACCACGCACCGCTGACGCCACGCCGGCGACCGTCCGTCGGGATCTGTGGGATCGCCGGCCACAACCGCGGCCACGAGGACTTGGTTGCCGCGTTCCGCGGCGATTACGCTGGCGGCAACGGGCCCGCTTGCCGGGTCGCCGCAAGGATTTTCTGCATGAACAACATTGCCGAACACGCGGTCGAACACACCGTCGAAGCAGAGGGCGTCGAGCAAGCCGAGGGACTCGTCTACGCGGTCCCCGACGATGCGCCGGGCGGCCTTCAGCGCGTCGACACGCGGCGCCTGCTCAAGGGCATGTTCGTCGCCGAACTCGACCGGCCGTGGTCCGACACGCCGCTGCCGCCCAACGGCGTGCTGATCGAGTCCGACGAGGAGCTGCAAGCGATCCGCCACTACTGCCAGTTCGTGATGGTCGACGCAGCGCGCTCCGCAGGCGAGCTGGTCGCGGCGATCCGCGCCGCCGCGGTCCTGTCCGCCGACCGGACGCCGGGCGCCGAGGAAGACTGGACGCGGCACGGCGGCAGCGCGCACGAAGGCGGCAACGCCGAGGCCTCGCGCGGCGTGGCCGCGCGTCCCAGGCCGGGCACTGCAGTGGCCCCCCCGAAGCCGCGCGACGACGTCCATCCCAGCGAGGCGACGCGAGCGAAGATCCTGCGTCTCGTGCGTGACGGCGAGCAGGCGGCACCGCCGGCGAAGGGTCCGCTGTCGCAGGTCCGCCGCTGGTTCGGGCTGGGTCGCAGCGGCCGCCCGGACGATTCGCCCGACACCGAGATCCTGCGACACCGGCAGGCGCTGCAGGTGTTGCGCGACGAGTGGGGCGACGCCATCGGCGCCTGCGATTACGGTGAAGGCGCGCGGATCCGCGATTCGATCTCGCTGGCGCGCCCCGTCTACGGGCGCCTGGTCGCGGCCGCCGACACGGCGATCCGGCAGGTGCGGCAGGGTACGACGCTCGGGTTCCAGCCGCTCGCGGAGGCCGCCGACGCCTTCGCGGCCTGCCTTGCGACCGCGCCGGACGCGATGCGCTGGCTCGACGCCGTCTACGCCGAGAACGCGCCGGCACCGAATCAGGCGATCGGCGTGGCCACGCGCCTGGCCGACTTCGGTCGCGCGTTGGGCATGGAGCGTGCGGCGCTTCGCGACCTCACGCTGATCGGCCTGCTTGCCGACGTCGGCAAGGCGCTCCTGCCGCGAGAGGTGCTCGAGCATCCGGGCGTGCTCAAGCCGAGCGACTACGCGCTGATGAAGCAGCACGTGACGATCGGACTCGACATCCTGTCGCGCGCCGGCGCGATTCCCGAGGCGGTGATCCGCGGCATCGCCGAGCATCACGAGCGCCTCGACGGATCCGGCTACCCCGGCGGGTCGCGCGGCACCGCCATCGGGCTCTATGGCAGGATGGCCGGCATCGTCGATACCTTCTGCGCGCTCACCGTCGCGCGAGCCTACGCCAACCCGCTGTCGGCCGAAGAGGCGCTGTCGGCGTTGCACGAGTGGTCGGGGTCGCTGTTCTGCCGCAGTCTGGTCGAGCAGTTCATCCTCGCCAACGGCGCGTTCCCGGTCGGCACGATGGTCGAACTGCAGACCGGCGAGATCGCGGCCGTCGTCGACCGGCGACCCGGCAGCCGGCTGCAGCCGAAGCTGGTGGTGATGACCGGCGCCGACAAGGGCCCGCTGCGGCGCCGTCCGGACCGCGCCGCGCCGCGCAATCCCGACCAGCCGAGCCAGGGCGCACCAGTGCGCATCGCGCGGGGCCTTCCGGTGGGCGCCTTCGGGCTGCGCCTGAAGGACTACTACGCGATGCCCGCCTGATACGCGCCTGTTACCGACCGGATACCCGCCTGATGCTCGCCGGCGCGCAGCCCCGGCTATAATCCGCCCGATCCCGAGGAGCGCTGCAACGGGTTCCGGCCTCGCCGGAGCCGCCAGGCTCGGGACCCTCCCTGTTGCAACGGCGCTCGTTGATCCGTGACCCCCGCACGGCCGACGAGCGCACCGGACCCGCGGCGCCCGCCGGCTCCGGCGACGGGTCACCCTTTGATGGAGTGACCATGGCTGCCGTACCCAAACCCGAAAGCGTCGCCGACTACCGGATCGCCGATATCGCGCTGGCCGAATGGGGCCGCAAGGAAGTCCGCATCGCCGAGACCGAAATGCCCGGCCTGATGGCGATCCGCGACGAGTACGCCGCGACCAAGCCGCTGAAAGGCGCGCGCATCAGCGGCTCGCTGCACATGACGATCCAGACCGCGGTGCTCATCGAGACGCTCACGGCGCTCGGCGCGCAGGTGCGCTGGGCGTCGTGCAACATCTTCTCGACCCAGGACCACGCCGCGGCCGCGATCGCCGCGGCCGGCGTCCCGGTGTTCGCCGTCAAGGGCGAATCGCTCGACGACTACTGGGACTACACGCACCGCATCTTCGAGTGGCCCGACGGCCAGCCGTCGAACATGATCCTCGACGACGGCGGCGACGCGACGCTGCTGGTGCACCTGGGCACGAAGGCCGCGAAGGACCCGTCGGTGCTCGAGCACCCGAAGAGCGAGGAAGAGGTGTCGCTGTTCGCCGCGATCCGTCGCCAGCTGGCGAAGGATCCCGCCTGGTACCAGCGGCAGCTCGACGCGATCGTCGGCGTCACCGAGGAAACCACGACCGGCGTCAAGCGGCTGTACCAGATGTCGGCGCGCGGCGAGCTGGCGTTCCGCGCGATCAACGTCAACGACTCGGTCACCAAGAGCAAGTTCGACAACCTGTACGGCTGCCGCGAATCGCTGGTCGACGGCATCAAGCGCGCCACCGACGTGATGGTCGCCGGCAAGATCGCGGTCGTCGCCGGCTACGGAGACGTCGGCAAGGGCTCGGCGCAGGCGCTGCGCGCGCTGTCGGCACAGGTCTGGGTCACCGAGTGCGACCCGATCTGCGCGCTCCAGGCGGCGATGGAAGGCTATCGCGTCGTCACGATGGACTACGCCGCCGACAAGGCCGACATCTTCGTCAGCGCCACCGGCAACAAGGACGTGATCACGCACGCCCACATGAAGGCGATGAAGGACCAGGCGATCGTCTGCAACATCGGCCACTTCGACAACGAGATCGACGTCGCGTCGCTCAAGCAGTACCAGTGGGAGAACATCAAGCCGCAGGTCGACCACGTGATCTTCCCCGACGGCAAGCGGATCATCCTGCTCGCCGAAGGCCGGCTGGTGAACCTGGGCTGCGGCACCGGACACCCGTCGTACGTGATGAGCTCGTCGTTCGCGAACCAGACGATCGCGCAGATCGAGCTGTGGACGCACCGCGACTTCTACGAGCGCGGCAAGGTCTACGTGCTGCCCAAGCACCTCGACGAGAAGGTCGCGCGGCTTCAGCTGAAGAAGCTCGGCGCGATGCTCACCGAGCTGAGCGCCGAGCAGGCCGCGTACATCGGCGTGCCGGTCGAAGGGCCCTACAAGCCCGACTCGTATCGGTACTGAGCCGGCGCGCGAGTCGCCGGCAGCGCGCGCGCGCGCGCTGCCGGCGCCGCGCAACCAAGGTCCCGACGATGCGTGCCGACCAGCTCCTCGTCGCGCGCGGGCTCGCCGGCTCGCGGGCGCGTGCCCGTGAGCTGATCGAGGCCGGCGCGGTCAGCGCGCGCATCGGCGCGCGCGACGAGATCGTGCGCAAGGCGTCCACCGATCTCGCCGACGACACGCCGCTTGCCGTGCAGGAAGGCGCGACGCTGCGCTACGCGTCGCGCGGCGGGTTGAAGCTCGCCGGGGCGCTCGAGCGCGCGCGCATCGATGCGCGCGGGCTGACCTGCCTCGACCTCGGCCAGAGCACCGGCGGCTTCACCGATTGCCTGCTGCAGGCCGGCGCGTCGCGGGTGGTCGGCATCGACGTCGGCCACGGGCAGCTGCGCGAGCGGCTGCGCGACGATCCGCGCGTGCAGGCCTTCGAGGGCGTCAACGTGCGAACGCTCGCGCCGGCGCTGCTCGGCTCGGCGTTCCCGCCGGCCGGTTTCGACCTGGTGGTCGCCGACCTGAGCTTCATCTCGCTGGCCCACGCACTGGCCCCCGCCTTCGCGCTGGCCAGGCCCGGCGGCCGCCTGCTCGCGCTGGTCAAGCCTCAGTTCGAGGTCGGTCCGGGCGGCGTCGACCGGCACGGAGTCGTGCGCGACCCGGCGCTGTACGAGCTCGTGCGCCGCCGGATCTGCGACGCTGCGGCCGAGGCCGGCTGGAGCGTCGACGAGTGGTTCGACAGCCCGATCCGCGGCGCGGACGGCAACCGCGAATTCTTCCTGAGCGCAACCAGATGACGAACGTTTCCCCTGCCGCGCTGAGCTTCGAGTTCTTCCCGCCCAACACGCCCGAGGGCACGTCGAGGCTGCGCGAGGTGCGCGCCCGTCTCGCGGCGTTCGACCCGGAGTTCTTCAGCGTCACCTACGGCGCGGGCGGCGCCACCCGCGAGAAGACGCTGGCGGCGGTGCTCGAGATCGCGGCCGAGGGGCGCACGGTCGCACCGCACCTGTCGTGCGTCGGCGCCACCCGCGAGTCGGTGCGTGAACTGCTTGCGCTGTACCGCTCGCACGGCATCCGGCGGCTGGTCGCGTTGCGCGGCGACCTGCCCTCCGGCATGCGCGAAGCGGGCGACTTCCGCCACGCGAGCGACCTGGTCGCCTTCGTGCGCGCCGAGACCGGCGACTGGTACCGCATCGAGGTCGCCGCCTATCCCGAGATGCACCCGCAGGCGCGCAGCCCGCGCGACGACCTCGAGGCTTTCGCGACGAAGGTGCGCGCCGGCGCCGACTCGGCGATCACGCAGTATTTCTTCAACGCCGACGCCTACCTGCGCTTTCGCGACGACGCGCGCAGGCTCGGGATCGAAGTCCCGATCGTTCCGGGCATCATGCCGATCGGCAACTTCACGCAGCTCGCGCGGTTCTCCGATGCCTGCGGCGCCGAGATCCCCCGCT
Organism: Burkholderiaceae bacterium; assembly: GCA_019635275.1. Taxonomy (GTDB): domain Bacteria; phylum Pseudomonadota; class Gammaproteobacteria; order Burkholderiales; family Burkholderiaceae_E; genus Zeimonas. The sequence goes on from JAHBZV010000016.1 coordinate 53,719, forward strand.
GGATCCGGCTGAAGCTGGCGAGCTTCGGCGACGATGTCGAGGCCATCCGCGACTTCGGCGCCGACGTGGTGGCCGCGATGTGCCGGCGCCTGCTCGACGAGGGGGCACCTGGCCTGCACTTCTACACGCTGAACCAGAGCGCGATCACGGCCCGGATCCTCGAAGCGGTCGGGCTGCCCGCTCGCTGAAGGCGCGCGGTCGGCGCGCCGCGGCGGCCCGCCCGGTGGGCCCGGACGCGCCGGCAGCGAGCGCTCGCCGACCGGCTGCGAGCCGCCGATGGCGATGCGGCGTCCGCTCGTCGGCTCCTGTTGCCACGGACCCGAACCGCACCCGGGCAGCGTTGGTCCGCTTCCCCGACCGTGGCTACCATGAACCGGAACCCCGAACCCGACCGTGGCGCCCGAAGGCGCCGTCGCCGCACACCGAAATGCCAGTCACCCCGCACGTCCCCGGCACCATCCCGGTCACGCGCTACCAGATACCCGCCGACAGCCTGCAGTGCGGCATGTACGTGGCCGAACTCGACCGTCCCTGGTTCGATACGCCGTTCCTGCTGCAGGGATTCCGCGTCGACAGCCAGATCGAGCTGGAGACCCTGCGGCGGTTCTGCCGCTACGTGTACGTCGACCCCGTTCGGTCCGACGCGGGCCTCGCGGACGCGATCCGCAGGGCCGAGCTGACCGACGATCCGTTCGAGCGACCGTCCGAAGCGGGGCCGAGCGAGCCGCTGCGCTTCGACACCGTGCTCGACGACCGCAGCCTGCGGCAGGAGCGCCCCGCCCGGCCTGTACGCATCCGCTCAGACGTCAAGATCAGCAACCAGACGCGCGAGCGCTTCAGGCGCTTCATCAAGGCGACCGCGGTGGCGAGCGACGCTGCCGCGGCGCGCTCGTCGCTCGTCGACCGCACCTTCGGCTGGCTGCGCGGGCTGCTCGGCCAGGATCCCGACTCCGACGAGGTGCGCGCGTCGCTGGCGCAGGCGCGCAACGCGATCCGCGGGCAGTTGCCGCCCGAGGCGCGGCTGCGCCGCTACGCCGATCGCGCGTCGATCGAGGACGAGCTGCCGCGCGCCCGCGAGGCCTTCGCGAACGCGTCCCGGCAGCTTCGTGCGATGACCGCGTGCGTGCGCGAGCGCCGTGCGCCGGACGTGCACGAGTTCGGGCGCGCCGTCGACGAGGTGGTCGACAGCATGATCGACAACCCCGATGCGCTGCTGTGGGTGGCGCGGCTCGACGACGACGAGCGCGACACGAGCGCGCACGGCCTGCGGGTGGCCATGTACCTGGTCGCGCTCGGCCGCCACCTGGGACTGCCGCGCCGCGAACTCGCCCATCTCGGCACGATCGGCATGCTCGCCGACGTCGGCAAGGCGCTGCTGCCGCAGGCGCTGCTCGAGAAGCCCGGCATGCTGACGCCCTCGGAGCACAACGTCGTCAAGGAGCACGTGCGACTGGGCCTGGAGGCGCTTCACCGCGACATGCGGCTCGCCCAGCCGGTCGAGCAGGGCATCGCGCAGCACCACGAGCGGCTCGACGGCACGGGCTACCCGAAGGGGCTCCGGGGCGAGGAGATCGGCGTCTTCGGCCGCATGGCCGCGATCGCCGACAGCTTCGCCGCGCTGATCGCGGTTCGCGCCTACGCCAACGCGTCGGCACCGCAGGACGCGCTGATGAACCTCTACGAGTGGGCCGGCACCTCGTTCGACGAGCCGCTGGTCGAACAGTTCGTGCAGGCGATCGGCCTGTTCCCGGTCGGCAGCCTGGTCGAGCTGTCGACGGGCGAAGTGGCGGTCGTCCTGGCCCACAATCGCGTGCGTCGACTCGAACCCCGCGTGATGGTGCTCACCGGCGCGGACAAGTCGGCCACCGCGGCACCCTTCGAGCGCGACCTGCTGGCCCGACCGAAGGACCACGAACGCGGCCCGGTCCGCATCGTGCGCGGGCTCGCGGACGGCGCCTACGGGCTGCGACCGGGCGAGCACCTCGCCGCCCGGTTCGCCTGCGCCGACGAGACGGCACGCTGAGCGCGCCGAGCGCGGCCGCGCCCTTCACGCCCTTCACGCCCTTCACGCCCTTGATGCCGGCGTGATCGTGCGGCGCTCGGTGACGATGGCCGTCATCGGGTGGTCGTGGTCGCCGGGCACGAAGCGATCGAGCTCGCAAGCGTCGTAGGCGACACCGATCGCTGGCAGCGCGCGCGCCGCCAGCGTCCGGTCGTAGTACCCGCCGCCGTAACCGAGCCGGTAGCCCCGTGAATCGAAGGCCACGCACGGCACGACGAGCAGCGTCGGCGAGAGCACGTCGAACGGCTCGGGCAGCGCGATGCCGAACTCGGCGATGCGCATCGTCGCCGCCGGCGTCCAGCGCCCGAACTCGAGCGCGCCGCCGCCCTGCGGGACGCGCGGCAGCCCGATCGTGCGCCCGGCGCGGTACCAGCCCGCCATCGCTTCGCGCAGGTCGGGTTCGCCGCGCACCGGCCAGTAGACGCCGAGCACCTCGCGCTCGGGCGTCGGGCGCGCCGCCAGCCAGGCCTCGAGGCGCGCCGCGATCGCGGCATCGGCCGCACGGCGGAACTGCGCGTCCATCGAGCGGCGCCACGCGATCAGCGTGTTGCGCGCGTGGCGACGCTCGTCATCGTCGCCGATGGTGCGTGGTATCCTCGGTC
>JAHBZV010000160.1 GCA_019635275.1 Burkholderiaceae bacterium
GTCGAGGAGCAGCGCATGCGCGTCGGCTGCGGCTCGGCGACGATCGGCATCTTCGCGCGCCAGTGGTTCGGCCACGTCGACGAGGTGGTGGTGGTCGACGACCACATCACCGGCGTGCTGAGCGAGCACCAGGCCGGGCGCTGCCTCGACATGCCGCCCTCGGGCATCCGCATCCGCGGGCGCAAGTCGACGCCGGGCCGCTACTTCCAGGTCGCCCAGCCGGGCACCGGCTGGGGCGGCACCGACATCGAGGACCCGCTGTCGATCGTCGAGGGCTGGGACCCGAAGGTGGCGCGTCCGGGCCTGCGCCTGCTGATGGTGTCGACCACCGGCGAGCACGCCGAGTGGTTCGAGCTCGACGAGGCCCTGCGGCCGCAGCATGCGCCGATGCCGGCCGCGGTTCGCAAGGTGGTCGAGCGCATCGGCGAGAACTGCGAACCCGCGCTCGCCACCGTGCTGTTCGTCGGTGGCGCCGGCGGCAGCCTGCGTGCCGGCGTCACCGAGAACCCGGTGCTGCTCACGCGCTCGATCAAGGACCTGCTCACCAACGTCACCTGCGGCGGCGCACCGGCCTACGTCTGGCCAGGCGGCGGCATCACGGTGATGGTCGACGTCACCCGGATGCCGGTGAACTCGTTCGGCAGCGTGCCCACGCCGGCGATCGTCGCGCCGATCGAGTTCACGATGCGCCGCGACGTCTATGCCGCGCTCGGCGGCCACGTCGATCGCGTGCGGCCGGTCGAGGACGTCGTCGCGACCGAACGGCACCGGATCGTCGACGCCCTCCCGGTCAATCCGTGGCCGCTCGCCGGCGTACCGGGGAGCCGCGCGCGATGAACGCCGGCGCGGCCTGGGCCCGATTCGGCGACGGACGCTGGCACTTCCAGCACGGGCCGATCGACCTGGTCATCGGCGTCGACGGCGATGCGGCGGCGGTCGGGCTCGCGCTCGCATCGGCCTGGGCCCGCTTCGCGGGGGTGCTCGAAGAGCTGGTCGGAGAGCTCGCGCTGCTGCGCGCGCCGTGCCCGCCGGTGGCACGAGGCGACGCGCCCCGCGGCCCGATCGCGCGCCGGATGGCCGACGCCTGCCGCCCGTACGCCGAGCGCTTCGGGCTGTTCGTGACGCCGATGGCGGCGGTGGCCGGCAGCGTCGCGCAGGAGATCGTCGCGCACTTCGCCCGTCCGGGGATTCGCCGCGCGTGGGTCAACAACGGCGGTGACATCGCGCTGTGGCTCGCAGACGGCGCAGCGGTCGACGTCGGCATGGTCACCGACGTCGCCGCGCCGTCGATCGACGGCCGGCTTCGCATCGCCGACACCGACGCGCCGCGCGGCATCGCCACCTCGGGCTGGCGTGGCCGCAGCTTCTCGCTCGGCGTGGCCGATGCGGTCACGGTGCTGGCCGACACCGCCGCGATGGCCGACGCCGCGGCGACGTTGATCGCCAACGCGGTCGATGTCGATCACCCGGCGGTGCAGCGCGCGCCGGCGTCCTCGCTGCGAGACGACAGCGACCTCGGCGAGCGGCTGGTCACCGTCTCGGTCGGCGCGCTGCCGGCCGACGCGGTCGCGGCCGCGCTCGGGCGTGGCGAGCGCTTCGCGCGACGCTGCATCGACCTCGGGCTC
>JAHBZV010000161.1 GCA_019635275.1 Burkholderiaceae bacterium
CGACCTGCTGCTCGACGCCCCGCTCGCGCTCGGCGAGCCGGCCTCCGAGGCGCAGGCGCTCGCCGAACTGCGCGAACTGGCCGGGCGCAACGAACTCTGGCGCAGCTACATCGGCGCGGGCTACCACGGCACGATCGTCCCCGAGCCGATCCGCCGCAACCTGCTCGAGAATCCGGGCTGGTACACCGCCTACACCCCGTACCAGGCCGAGGTCGCGCAAGGACGCCTCGAGGCGTTGCTGAACTTCCAGCAGATGGTCGTCGACCTGACCGGCCTTCCGGTCGCCAATGCGTCGCTGCTCGACGAGGCGACCGCTGCAGCCGAGGCGATGGCGATGGCACGGCGCGCGTCGAAATCGAAGGCGAATCGCTACCTGGTCGACGCGGCCACCCACCCGCAGGTGCTGGCGGTCGTGAGCACGCGCGCGAAATGGATGGGCATCGAGGTCGTGGTCGACGACGCCTCGCGCGCGCTCGCCGGCGACGCCGCGGCCGGATTCTTCGGCGCGCACCTGCAGTCGCCGGACACGTTCGGGCGGCTGCGCGACTTCTCGGCCCCGATCGCGGCGCTGCGCGCCGCCGGTGGCCGCGTCACCGTCGGCTGCGACCCGCTGGCGCTGCTGCTCGCGAAGTCTCCCGGCGCGATCGGTGCCGACATCGCGATCGGCTCGGCGCAGCGCTTCGGCGTACCGATGGGCTACGGCGGCCCGCACGCCGCGTTCATGTCGGCGCGCGACGACCTGCTGCGCACGATGCCGGGCCGGATCATCGGCGTCTCGCACGACGCGGCCGGCAACCCGGCGCTGCGGATGGCGCTGCAGACGCGCGAGCAGCACATCCGGCGCGAGAAGGCGACCAGCAACATCTGCACCTCTCAGGCACTGCTGGCGAACATGGCGGGGTTCTACGCGGTCTACCACGGCCCTCAGGGGCTGACGCGGATCGCGCTGCGCGTCAACGCGATGACGCGACTGCTCGCCCGGTTGCTCGCGCGGACCGACGGCGGCCCGCGCCCGCTGCACGACAGCTACTTCGACACGCTGGTCTTCGACCTCGGCGCCGACGCCGAACCGGTGCGCGCGCGCGCGCGGGCGCTTCGGATCAACCTGCGCGAGTTCGCGGCCGAGTGCGGCCCGCAAGGGCACGTCGGCGTCGCGCTCGACGAGACGGTGACGCTCGCCGACGTCGCCGACCTCGCCTTCGTGCTCGGCGGCACCCGCGTCGACGCATCGGCGCTCGACGCGGCGGCCGCGTCGCTCGGGCTCGAACCCGACTCGATCGCCCCCGCGCTGCGCCGCGCCGACGCGGTGCTCACGCATCCGGTGTTCAACCGCCACCACAGCGAAACCGAGTTCGTCCGCTACCTGAAGAAGCTGGAGAACCGCGACATCTCGCTGGTGCACTCGATGATCCCGCTCGGCTCGTGCACGATGAAGCTCAACGCCGCCTCGGAGATGGCGCCGGTGACCTGGCCCGAGTTCGCGAACCTTCACCCGTTCGCGCCGCGCGAGCAGGCGGCGGGTTACGCCGCGATGCTCGGGCAACTCGGCGCGTGGCTCGCCGAGATCACCGGCTTCGCGGCGGTGTCGTTCCAGCCGAAT
>JAHBZV010000162.1 GCA_019635275.1 Burkholderiaceae bacterium
GGCCGGGCAGGTGGTCGCGCTGGTCGGCGCCAATGGCGCGGGCAAGACCTCGCTGATCCGCACGGTGGCGGGCATCCTGAAGCCGCGCGGCGGTTCCATCCGTTTCGACGGCCACGAGATCGGCGGGCTCGACAGTCACCGGGTCTGCGACCTCGGCGTCGGGCAGGTCGCGGAGGGCCGGCAGGTGTTTCCGTCGATGAGCGTGCTCGAGAACCTGCAGGTCGGTGCGATGCTGCCGCGCGCACGGGCGCAGGCGCCGTCGACGCTCGAGCGCGTCTTCGTCATGTTTCCGAAGCTCCGGGAGCGGGCCGGCCAGTTGGCCGGCACGCTGTCGGGCGGCGAGCAGCAGATGCTCGCGATCGGCCGCTGCCTGATGGGCGCGCCGCGGATGATCATGTTCGACGAGCCGTCGCTCGGCCTCTCGCCTGCGCTGGTCGGCGAGGTGTTCCGGACGATCCGCAGCCTGCACGAGCAGGGGATGACGGTCCTGCTGGTCGAGCAGAACGTCGCGGCCTCGCTGCAGCTTGCCGACCGCGCCTACGTGCTCGAGAACGGCAGCATCGTGCTCGAGGGCAGCGGCGCGGCGCTGCTCGACGACCCGAGGGTCAAGGAGGCATACCTCGGGCTCTGAGCCGCCGCGCCTCGCCGGCGTCATGTCGCGGTGCACTATCATGCGGTCGATGGTCCCGAATGCGCCGCCAACGCTCGACGCCTCGCCGTGCCTGCCGGTCGCCGGGCCGCGCTCCGGCGCCGGCGGCTGCCGCGCCGCCCGCCACCGCGCAATCGCCGCCCGCTGGTACCCGCTGCTGGTCGCAGGGTTGGTGGGCATCGTCGTGCCGGCCCTCGCCGAGTCGCGTCCGCCGGGCCCCGCGCCGACGCTGCGCCTCGTGGGCGGCGAGCCGGCCGGTGCTCCCGCCGATCGCGTCACGGGTCCGCAGGTCGATGCGGTCGTCGATCGCTCCACCCTTCACGTGGTTGCCCGTGGCGACAGCCTGGCGTCGATCGGCGCGCGCTACGGCGTCTCGACGCGGCTGATCGTCGCCGGGAACGGCCTGGATGCCCGCAAGCCGCTGCGGCCCGGGACGACGCTGAGCGTGACCGCGCGCCACGTCGTGCCGCCGCCGCTCGACGACGGCATCGTGATCAACCTGCCGCAGCGGATGCTGTTCTTCTTCCGCGGCGGGCGACTCGCAGCCGCGTATCCGGTCGCGGTGGGTCGATCCGACTGGCCGACTCCCACCGGCGAGTTCAAGGTGATCAACCGCCAGACCGACAAGACCTGGGTGGTGCCGGTGTCGATCCAGGAGGAGATGCGCCGCGAGGGCAAGCCGGTGCTGACCGAGGTGCCGCCCGGCCCGGAGAACCCGCTCGGGCGGCACTGGATCGGGCTGAGCCTGCCGGCCATCGGCATCCACGGGACGATCGCGCCGGCGAGCGTCTATGGTTTTCGTTCGCACGGCTGCATCCGGGTGCACCCCGACGACGTCGCCGAGCTGTTCGA
>JAHBZV010000017.1 GCA_019635275.1 Burkholderiaceae bacterium
GACGGCCGCCCGAAAGTGCACGGCATCTTCGCCGCGATCCCCTACTGCCTCGACCTGATCGGCGCTCCTTACGTCGAAACCCACGAGGCGGTGTGCAAGGCGTTCCGCCCCAAGACGGCGCAGCGACCGCCGGGGCGCTGATCGGGCGGCGACTCGGCGTTTTCGCGCCTGGCCCAGCGTCGCCGCGGCCGGTTCAGCGTCGCCGCGCCTGGATCACTCCGTTGACGTCACGGACCGCCGCCAGCGTGCGCGCGAGCTGGGTCGCGTCGGGCACCTCCACCGTGAAGCGCATGCTCGCCACCTGCTGCCGCGACAGCGTCTGCACCGCGGTCACGTTGAGCCGGTCGCGCGCGAACACCTCGGTAATGTCGCGCAGGAGCCCCGGCCGGTCCGCCGCCCGCACCTCCACGTCGGCCGGGAAACGCCGCAGCCGGGCGTCACCCCCGCGAAGGGCCTCCTCCCCCCACGCCGTTTCGATCACCCGTTCGGGGGCGCGGTCGGCCATCCGGGCGAACGTCGGGCAGCCGTCGCGGTGCACCGAGACACCGTGGCCCTTGGTCACGAAGCCGACGATGCCGTCGGGCGGCAGCGGCCTGCAGCAGCGGGCGAGCTGGGTCATCAGTGAGTCGATGCCGACCACGAGCACGCCGTCGCCGCGGCCGGTCGCCTCGCGCGCGCGCCTGCGCGGCGCCAGCACGGCCGGCTGGCCGGAGTCCGCGTCCGGCGCGCCCGCTGCGGCCGCGCCCGGCGCCGGGCCGCGGACGGCCTCCTCGAGTTGCCGCGGCCCGATCTCGTCGCGCGCGACCGCGACGAACATCGGCCCCACTGCCTCGAAACCGAGCCGGCGGGCCAGTTCCTCGAACGCCAGCGCGGTGCGCCCCTCGCGCTGCAACACCCGCTCGACCCGCTCGCGCCCGGCCGCGGTGGCGCGCTCGAGTTCCAGCGCGTTGAACCACTGGCGCACCTTGTTGCGCGTCCTGGGGCTGCGAACGTAACAGAGTTGCGGATTGAGCCAATCGCGCGACGGCCCTTCGTGCCCGGTTTCCTTGGCCGCGACGATCTCCACCGTCTGCCCGCTCTGCAGCGGCGTGTTCAGCGGCACCATGTGTCCGTCGACGCGCGCGCCCCGGCAGCGGTGCCCGAGGCTGGTGTGCACGTGATAGGCAAAGTCGATCGGCGTCGCCCCGGCCGGGAGCTCGATCACCCGCGCCTGCGGCGTCAGCACGTAGATGCGGTCGTCGAGCGCCGGCTGCGCCGACGGCTGGCCCGCCGCGCCCGCCCCGCCTGCGGCGCCCTCCGCCTGGGCGCTGCCCAGCGCCTGCCCGACCTCGCGCTGCCACGCCAGCAGCTGGCGCATCCAGGCGATGCGCTCGTCCTGCCCGGCTTCGGCCGCTCGCGCCCCACGGACCGGCGCGCCCGCGCCGCGCTCCTTGTAGCGCCAGTGCGAGGCCACGCCGTACTCGGCGAAGCGGTGCATCTCGGCGGTGCGGATCTGCACCTCGAGCGGCCGGCCGTCGTCGGCCAGCACCACCGTGTGCAGCGAGCGATAGCCGTTGGGCTTGGGCCGCGCGATGTAGTCGTCGAACTCCTGCGGCACCTGCGTCCAGATCGAGTGGACGACGCCGAGCGCCGCATAGCACTGCGCGACCGTGTCGACGATCACCCGCAACGCGCGCAGGTCGCTGATCTCGTCGAGCGCGCGCCGCTTGCTGCGCATCTTGCTGTAGATGCTGTACAGGTGCTTCGGCCGGCCGCTGACCTCGGCGCGCAGCCCCACCGCGGCGAGTTCGGCGCGTAGCCGCCGCATCGCCGCTTCCACGAAGGCCTCGCGCTCGGCACGCCGCTCCTCGAGCTGGCGGGCGAGTTCGCGGTAGGTGTCCGGGTCGAGGAACCGGAACGCCAGGTCCTCGAGCTCCCACTTGAACTGCCACAGCCCGAGCCGGTTGGCCAGCGGCGCGAGCACCTCGAGCGTCTCGCGGGCGATCGCCGCGTCGGGGGGGCGCCGCTGTGCAGCGTGGTAGCGCAGCGTGTGCAGCCGCGAGGCGAGGCGCAGCAGCACGACCCGGATGTCGGTGGCCATCGCCAGCAGCATCCGGCGCAGCGTCTCGGCCTGCCCCTGCGCGGCAGCGCCGACCACCGAGTGCAGCTCCCGAAGCCGCTGGATCTGCCGCATGCTGTCGACCAGCCGCTCGACCTCGTCGCCGAACTCGGCCCCGATCTCGCGCAGCGGCAGCCGGTCGGACGGGGAGATCAGCGCTGCCGCCGCCAGCACCGCCTCGTCGACCCCCAGCTCGCGCAGGATCGCGATCGTCGCGCGCGCGTGGTCGAGATGGCGCTCGCCGCTGCGCCCGCGAGCCTCGCCGGCACGGTCGGCCGCCCAGGCCAGCGCCCGCTGCGTCAGGTCGCCCGGCGGGGTGCTAAGCTCCGCCCCCGACTCGCCGACCGCGACCGGCTGCGTGCCCATCGTCGTTGCCTCGCGCTTGATCGATCTGCTGTGTGCGTCCGATTATAGGCAGGCGCACGTCGCCCTCCGATGCATTCCTGCCCCGACATGCTGCGAAAACTGCTGGGCCTGTCACGAAACGCACCGATCGACGCGGCGCGCTGGCGACGCATCACCGGCGACCTGCCGTTCCTGCGCCACCTCGACGAGGACGGGCGCAACCTGCTGAAGACCCGCTGCGAGGCGTTCCTCGCCTCCAAGCAGTTCAGCGGCGCCGCCGGCTTCGAGGTCGACGACGACGTGCGGATCGGCATCGCGGTCCAGGCCTGCCTTCCCGCCTTGCACCTCGGCTTGTCCGGCTACCGCGATTTCGTCGAAATCGTCGTCTATCCGGACCGCTTCGTGGCGCCAAGACGGCAGGTCGACGAGATCGGCGTCGTGCACGAGTACGACGACGAACTGGCGGGCGAAGCGATGGAAGGCGGACCGGTCGTCCTGTCCTGGCCCGACGCCGATCCGGCCGCCGGCCACGTCGGCTACAACGTCGTCATCCACGAGTTCGCCCACAAGCTCGACATGCTCGACGGGGCGCCCGACGGTGCCCCGCCGCTACCCACCGCGATGCGCGCCCGCTGGACGCGGACGATGACCGACGCCTATGAAGACTTCTGCACGAGGCTCGACCAGGTCGAGGCCGCCATTCCGCGCCACGTCGACCCGGAGTCGCCGGCGGCCGACGCCTGGTACGAGCGGCTGCCGCTGGACCCGTACGCCGCGACCGACCCGGGCGAGTTCTTCGCAGTCGCCACCGAGATCTTCTTCACCGACCCGGCAGCGCTGCACCGTGCCTACCCGGCCCTGTATGCACTCTTTCGCGACTACTTCGGTCAGGATCCCTTGACAGCCCACGCTGCGCCGCACCCGGATCCGGCCGATCGCGCGCATCGATCGCGGTAAGCACATTCCGGGGGGTGCACGCAAGGCCGGACTCGCCTATCCTTGCACGTTCCGGCGGGCCGGCGCGGCACTGGCGCAACAGGCGAAGCGCATCGTGAGCAATGTCATAACACCCTCACGATCGCCGCAGCAGCATGCAGTGTGCGATAGACCCGACCGGACCCAGGGCAACACATGATCCGCATCTTCAACCACTACCTCTCGCTGCGCGTCATGCTGCTGACGCTGCTCGAGACGATGGTGCTGTTCCAGGCGATGGTTCTCGGCTTCGAGATCCGTTTCCTGAACCAGGCCGTGCCGCTGCCGCTGCTGCAAGCGGGGCTGTTCACCGTCGTCATGCTGCTGATGATGACCGGCCTGGGCCTGTACCAGGCGCAGGCCGAGCCGTTCCGCGTCACGATCCAGCGACTCGTCGTCGCCTACGGCCTGTCGCTGATGGTGATGAGCGTCGTGTTCTATCTGTTCCCCGACACCTACGTCGGACGCGGCGTGTTCGCGGTGACGTCGGTATTCGCCGTGGCCGGCGTGCTGGCAATCCGGGTCATGTTCTTCCGGGTCACCGACATCGGCCTGCCGAAGCGCCGGGTGCTGGTGCTCGGAAACGGCGGCGAGGCCGAGGAAGCCATCCGCTTCCTCCACGAGGCCGGACGCGGCCGCACGATCCAGTACGCGGGTCTCTACCCGGTCGTGGCCGACCGCGATGCTCCCGAAAGCGAGCGCCGCTTCAATCACGAGCAGCTGCTGCGTACCGTCCACGACCTGCGCGTCTCCGAGATCGTGCTCGCGCTGCGCGAGCGCCGCGGCGGCGTGCTGCCGCTGCGTCATCTGCTCGACTGCAAGCTCAAGGGGGTGAAGGTGATGGACCTCACCTCCTTCTACGAGCGCGAGCTCGGCGTGCTGAAGGTCGACAACCTGCGCGCCAGCTGGCTGATCTTCAGCCACGGCTTCGACCAGGGGCTGGTGCGCGACATGATCAAGCGCTCGTTCGACGTGCTGGCCAGCCTGTCGCTGCTCATTCTCGCCCTGCCCGTCCTGGCGCTGGCAATGCTGGCGATCCTGCTCGAGAGCGGCCGCCCGATCTTCTACCGCCAGGAGCGCGTCGGGCAAGGCGGCGTGCCGTTCATGATCCTGAAGCTGCGCACGATGGTCCAGGACGCCGAGAAGGACGGCCAGCCGCGCTGGGCCGGCCAGAACGACGCCCGGATCACCCCGGTGGGCCGCTTCCTGCGCCGCACCCGCATCGACGAGCTGCCGCAGCTCATCAACGTGCTGCGAGGCGACATGAGCTTCGTCGGGCCCCGCCCCGAGCGGCCGTTCTTCGTACGCCACCTGCTCGAGGACATCCCGTACTACGACGTGCGCCACAGCGTGAAGCCCGGCGTGACCGGCTGGTCGCAGGTGCGCTACCCGTACGGCGCGTCGGTCGAAGACTCGCTCGCCAAGCTGCAGTACGACCTCTACTACGTCAAGAACCATTCCCTGTTCCTCGATCTGCTCATCCTGATCGACACCGTCCAGGTCGTGCTGCTGGGCAAGGGAGCCCGGTAAGCGTCGATGGACGCGCGATCGCTGGGAATCCTCGGATTCGCGGCGGCCGCGCTCGCGTGGCTGGCGCTCGCCGGCCTGCTCACGGCACGCGGCAGCGCGGGAGACCGCACCGGTCGCCTGTTGCTCGTCGCGGTCGGGGTCCAGGTCGCATGGGCCGCATCGTTCGCGCTGGCGATGGTGCCGATCCGCCCCGCGATTCTCGCGGCCAGCCTCCTCGAGGAAGTCCGCAGCGTCGCGTGGATCGTCCTGCTGCTGTGGCTCATTCCCTCGAGCCGCGCCGCCCCCGGCACCGACGACCCGATGGCGCGCGGCCGCAGGACTGCCGCGGTGGTGGTCGCGGCGCTGGCGACGGCCTCGCTCGCCGTCGACTTCATTCACGTCGATCCGGTCCTGGTCTACACGACGAACACCGTGATGGCGGTGGCCGGCCTGGTGTGCCTCGAACAGGCCTACCGGAACACGCCGCACACCCGCCGCTGGGCGCTGAAGTTCATGGCGATCGCGCTCGCCGCGATGTTCGGCTTCGATCTGCTGATGTACAGCGACGCGATGCTGTACGCGCGGATGAACGCCGCCTGGTGGGTCGCGCGAGGCTTCGGCAACGCGCTGCTGGTGCCGCTGATGGCGATCGCCGCCGCCCGCAACCCGCAGTGGAAGCTCGACATCGCCGTGTCGCGCCAGGCGGTATTCCACTCCGCCGCGCTGTTCGTCGCCGGCACCTACCTGGTGCTGGTGGCCGCGGGCGGCTACTACGTCCGCTACTTCGGCGGCGAATGGGGCGCCGTCGCCCAGGCGGTCATCGTCTTCGTCGCACTGCTCGGCCTGGTCGTGGCGCTGGCCTCTGGGGCGATCCGCGCGCGGCTGCGCGTGTTCCTCTCCAAGCACTTCTTCTCGTACCGCTTCGACTACCGCGACGAATGGCTGCGGCTCACGCGCACACTGACCGAGGCCGACGCGCGCGGCGACGGACCCGACCTGCCTCACCGCGTGATCCGCGCGCTGGCCCAGCCCGTCGAGAGCCCGGGCGGCGCCCTCTGGCTGCGCGAAGGCGACGCGTTCGCCTGCGCGGCCGCCGCGAGCTATCGCGGTGCGCGGCCGATGGTCGGCGCGGGCGAGCCGCTGATCGCGTTCCTGAAGGAGCGCGGATGGGTCATCGACATCGCCGAGTGGTGGGCGCACCCGGAGCGCTACGACGGCCTCGCGCTGCCCGCCGGCCTGCACGCGCAGGACACGGGCTGGCTGATCGTTCCGCTGCTGCTGGGCGACGAACTGCTCGGCTTCGTCGTGCTCGATCGCCCGCTGGCGCCGCTGCCGCTCGACTGGGAAGTGCGCGACCTGCTGAAGACCGGAGCGCGCCAGGCCGCCAGCTACGTCGGCGTGCAGCGCGCCGTCGAGGAGCTCGTGCAGGCGCGACAGTTCGAGTCGTTCAACCGGATGTCGGCCTTCGTCGTGCACGACCTGAAGAACCTGGTCGCTCAGCTCGGCCTGATGACCCGCAATGCGCAACGCCACCGCGACAACCCGGAGTTCCAGGCCGACATGCTGGCCACGGTGGAAAACGTCATGGAGCGGATGCAGGGCCTTCTGCTGCAATTGCGGGCCGGCGCACGCCCCGTCGAGCAGCCGGCGCCGGTGCCGGTGGCGGGCGCGCTGGCCGGAGCCGTCGCGGCCCGGCGCGGCGTGCGCCCCGAGCCCGAGGTGGCGATCGACGAATCGGTCGCTCAGGCGTCGGTGCTCGCGCACCGCGACCGCCTGGAGCGGGTGATCGGCCACCTGATCCAGAATGCCGCCGAGGCGACCGGCGTATCGGGCATGATCCGGGTTCGGGCGCGTCGCGACGGCGCGCAGGCGCTGATCGAGGTCGAGGACAACGGAAAGGGAATGAGCGAAGATTTCATGCGCAGCCGGCTGTTCCGGCCTTTCGTGTCGACGAAAGCGCACGGAATGGGCATCGGCACTTTCGAGAGTCGCGAGTACGTTCGCGAGCTGGGCGGGTCGCTGGACGTGCGCAGCCGCGAGGGCGCAGGCACGGTGTTCACGATCCGCCTCCCCCTGATAGGCGGCGACCGGCCGAAGGACTCGGGGGCGTGAATGGCTGACGAGCGGCCCTTGCTGCTGATGGTCGAAGACGACATCGGCCTGCAGAAGCAGATGCGCTGGTCGTTCGACCGGTTCAACCTGATGTTCGCAGGCGACCGCGAAACCGCGCTGGCCACGCTGCGGCGCCACGAGCCGGCAGTGGTCACGCTGGACCTCGGCCTTCCCCCGGATGCGGATGGCGCCTCCGAGGGCTTCGCGACGCTCCAGGAGATCCTGGCGTTCGCGCCCGCCACCAAGGTCATCGTGCTGACGGGGCAGAACGACCGCAGCAACGCGTTGAAGGCGGTGGCCATGGGCGCCTACGACTTTTTCGCCAAGCCGTTCGAGGCCGAGATGCTCAACACGGTCATCGACCGGGCGTTCCGGCTCGCCGACCTCGAGCGCGAGAACCGCGATTTGCGGGCGCGCCAGACCGGCGAGATGCCGCTCGACGGCCTGCTCACGCGCGACCCGGGCATGCTCAAGATCTGTCGCCAGGTCGAGCGGCTCGCGCCGACCTCGGCCACGGTGCTGCTGCTCGGCGAGTCGGGCACCGGCAAGGAAGTGTTGGCGCGCGCCCTCCACCAGCTCTCGCCGCGCAGCGACAAACGCTTCGTCGCGATCAACTGCGCAGCCATTCCGGAGGCCCTGCTCGAATCCGAGCTGTTCGGCCACGAGAAAGGCGCATTCACCGGCGCGGTCAAGCAGACCCCCGGCAAGATCGAGGTCGCCGACGGCGGCACGCTGTTCCTCGACGAGATCGGAGACCTGCCCCTTCCGCTGCAGTCCAAGCTGCTGCGCTTCCTGCAGGAGCGCAAGATCGAGCGCATCGGGGGGCGCAGCGAGATCAGTGTCGACGTTCGCGTGGTCTGTGCGACGCACCGCAACCTGCGGGAGCTGATCGCCCAGGGAACCTTCCGCGAAGACCTGTTCTACCGACTGAGCGAAATCGTCATCACGATTCCGCCGCTGCGCGAGCGCGCCGGCGACGCCGCACTGCTCGCGCACTCGTTCGCACAACGCTTCGCCAGGCAGAACGGGCGCGACCGGTTGGTGCTGGGCGAGGACGCGCTCGACGCGATCTCCCGCCATCGCTGGCCCGGCAACGTGCGCGAGCTCGAGAACTGCATCAAGCGCGCCGTCATCATGGCCGACGGCGCAGCGATCCGGGCCGAAGACCTGGGGCTCGAGGCCGGCGACCAGCAGCCGATGCTGTTCAACCTCCGCCAGGCGCGCGAAGAAGCCGAGCGCCAGGCAGTGCTCAAGGTCATGGCCTACGTCGACGGCAACGTCGCGCGCGCCGCCGACCTGCTGGGCATCAGCCGGCCGACGCTGTACGACCTGCTGAACCGCTTCGGGCTGCGCTGATCGCGGCCGCGCCACATCCATGGAGTCGATCCGATGAGAATCACGAAGCCGATCGCCCGAACCGTCGCGGCGACGCTCGTCGTCGCGGCGTTCGGCGCCTGCTCGGGCACCGAGAAGCCCGAGGCGCTGCTGGCCAAGGCCCAGGCATCGATCGCGGCCTCCGACCCGAAGGCCGCCGAGATCCACCTGAAGAACCTGCTGCAGCAGGACGAGAAGAACGCCGAAGGGCGATTCCTGCTGGCCGGGCTCTACCTGGCCGCCAACGACCCGCGCTCGGCCGAAAAGGAGTTTCACCGCGCGCGCGACCTCGGCTTCGACCGCGACAAGGTGATGCCGCCGCTGCTCGAGGCGCTGTACCGGACGGGACAGTACAAGGAGGTGGTGGCCGAAGCGCGGGGCATCGCGCTCGGCGACCCGGCCGCGCAGGCCCAGGCGCTCACGACGATGGGCCGCGCGCAGATCCGCCTCGCGCAGACCGCCGACGCAGGCAAGACCTTCGCAGCGGCGCTGGCCGCGAAGGCCGACTACGCGCCGGCGCTGGTCGGCGCCGCGAGCATCAAGGCCCTGACCGATCGGCCCGGGGCCCGTGCGGCGGTTGACGCCATCCTGCAGCGCCAACCCGAGTCGGTCGATGCGCTGCTGCTCAAGGGCGACCTCGAGGCGGCCGACCGCAAGCCCGAGGCGGCGCGCGCGCTGTACGAAAAGGTCGCCGACCTGTCCCCGTACGACCTCGAAACCCGCGCGAAGATCGTGGCGCTCGCCCTCGAGCTGAACGACCTGCCGCTGGCGCACAAGCGGCTCGACGAATTGCGCAAGCTGGCGCCGTCGGCGCCGGGCACGCACTACCTGCGTGCCGCGGTCGACACCCGCGAGAACAAGCTCGCGCCGGCGCGCGAAGCGGTCCAGGAGGCGCTGCGCCTCGCGCCCGACTACCTGCCGGCGATCAGCCTGGCTGCCGGCCTGAACCTGTCGCTGAATGCGCTCGAGCAGGCCGAGCGCTATTCGCGGACGATGGTCGAGCGCGCGCCGAACAATCCGGTCGGCTATCGCCTGCTCGGTGCCACCTACCTGCGAATGAACGCGCCCGACCGCGCGCTGGAGGCGGTGCGACCGGCGCTCGATCGCACGCCGCCCGACCCGGTCCTGCTGTCGATCGCCGGCGAAGCGTCGCTGAAGCTCAACGACCCCGCGGCGGCAGGCGGGTACTTCGAGCGCGCGTCGAAGATCAACCCCGAGGATGCGCGCTCGAAGACCGGGCTGGCGCTGTCGCACCTGGCGCGCGGAGAAAGCGAACGCGGCATCGGCGAACTCGAGCAGGCAGTCGAACTCGACTCCAGCAACCTGCAGGCCGACGTCGCGCTGGTGATGGCGCATGTCCGCGCACGCCAGTACGACAAGGCGCTGGCCGCGGTGACACGCATGGAGCAGAAGGCGCCCAGGAACCCGATGCCCCTGGGCCTGCGCGGCTCGGTGCTGGCGGCCAAGGGCGACGTCAAGGGCGCACGCGCCGCCTACGAGAAGGCGCTGACGCTCGATCCGACCTGGTTCCCCGCCGCAGCCAACCTGGCGGCCTTCGACCTGCGCGAGAACCGGCCGGGCGACGCGCGCCAGCGCTACCAGGCAATCCTCGCCAAGGACCCGAAGAACTCGCAGGCCGCGGTGGCCATCGCGACGCTGACCGCGCGCACCGGCGGCCCTCGCGAGCAGGTGCTCGACGAACTGAAGAAGGCGCGCGAGGCGAACCCCGACGCGGTACTCCCGATCCTCGCCACCGCGCGCTACCTGATCGACACCAACGCGCCGAAAGACGCGATTCCGATGCTGCAGGAGGCGGCCAACCGCAACCCGGAGAACACGCAGGTGCTGGACCTGCTCGCCACCGCGTTCGTTCGCTCGGACCAGCGCGCGCAGGCGATCAGCACCTGGGAGAAGCTGTTGCGCATCAATCCGAAGGCCGGTGTCGCGCAGTTCCGCATCGGCGAGACGCAGCTCGCCGGCGGCGACCGCGACGCCGCGCTCGCGAGCTTCCGCAAGGCGGCGCAGATCTCCCCCGATGCGGCCGAGCCGCAGATCGGCATCGCGATGGTCCTGTACCAGCAGGGCAAGAAGGACGAGGCGATGCGCATCGCCACCCGGATGAAGGCAGGCGACACGCTGAAGGTGCCCGGAACGATCCTCGAGGGCGACCTGCTCGCGGCCGACGGCAAGTGGGCCGACGCCAGCGAACGCTACCGCGCGGCGTTCGCGCAGCAGCGCGCGATGCCGACCGGCTTCAAGCTGCACCGCGCGCTGCGCGCCGCCAAGCGCGACGACGACGCCGACAGGTTCCTGCGCGACTGGATCCGCAGCGAGCCCGCCAACCTGGGGCTGCGGCTCTATGCCGGCGAATCCGAGACCTTGCGCCAGCACTGGAAGCAGGCCTTCGAGCAGTACGCGGTCGTCCTGGAGAAGGATCCGAAGAACGCGCTCGCGCTGAACAACGCGGCGTGGGCCCTGCACGAGCTGAAGGATCCGCGTGCGCTCGACCACGCGCGGCGCGCATACGAGTCATCGCCGAGATCGCCGGCGATCCTCGACACCTACGGCGTCATCCTGAACGCGAGCGGCGACCGCAAGGGGATCGACCTGCTGCGCCAGGCGGTCGAACTGGCGCCGAAGGACCCGCAGATGCGCCTGCACCTGGCCGAGGCGCTGGCCGGCGCCGGCGACAAGGCCGGCGCGAAGGCGCAGATCGACAAGTTGCTCGAGGCCGCGCCGACCGGCAAGTTCGCCGACGCCGCGCGGGCCCTGCAGGGCAAGCTGTAGAGAGTGGCGGGAGGCGCTTTTCAGCGCTTCCCGACGTAGCCGACGTACCAGCCGATCGAAGCGGCCAGCCCTTCGTCGATCCGGTGCGTCGGCGCGTAGCCGAGCAGCGCGCGCGCCCGGCCGATGTCGGCCAGCGAGTGCCGCACGTCGCCGGCGCGGAAATCGCGAAACTGCGGAGCGACCCCTGCCAGCCGGTCGGCCAGCGCCGGATCGCCGGCGATCATCGCCTTGCGGATCGCCTCGAACAGCTCGAGCAGCGTCGTGCGGTCGCCGACCGCGACGTTGAACACCTCGTGCGGCGCCGGCAGCGACTCGACCAGGCCAGCGCGCAGGTTCGCCTGCACCGCGTTGGCCACGTAGCAGAAGTCGCGGCTGGTGAGCCCGTCGCCGTTGATCCAGACGGGCTCGCCCGACAGCAGCGACGCGACCCAGCGCGGCACCACCGCCGCGTAGGCGCCATCCGGGTCCTGCCGCGGTCCGAACACGTTGAAGTAGCGCAGCCCGACGCAGGTCATGCCGTAGACGCGCGCCCAGGTGTCGGCGAACAACTCGTCGGCGGCCTTCGTCGCCGCGTACGGCGACAGCACCCGGCCGACGCGGTCCTCGACCTTCGGCAGCGCCTCGTGATCGCCGTAGACCGAGCTCGACGACGCGTAGACGAAGCGCTTGACGCCGGCGCTTCGCGCCGCGTCGATCAGCTTCACGAAGCCGTCGACGTTGGCTTCGAACGAGCGCAGCGGCTGTTCGATCGAGCGCGGCACCGACCCGAGCGCCGCCTGGTGCAGCACGACGTCGACTCGCTCGCCGGCCGCTCCTTGCACCGCGTCGCGGCAGGCGGACTCGTCGCAGAGGTCACCCTCGACGAAGCGGAACCGCGCCCAGGCGGCCTCGCCCACCAGCCGGCGTACCTCGTCGAGGTTGCGGCGGAAGCCGGTGGCGAAGTTGTCCAGCCCGACGACCTGCTGGCCGCCGCGCAGCAGCGTCTCGACCAGGTTCGAGCCGATGAAGCCCGCTGCGCCGGTCACCAGCCAGCGGCGCGGCGCCCCGCGCAGCAGCTCGAGGTTCGCGTCGGACGAGGGGGTTCCGGCAGGCGCGTTCGCGGGCATGAGGGTCGTCGGCCCGCTCACAGGCGCCAGAGCCGCAGCCCCGTGGCCGTCACGGCCGCCGGATCGAAGGCCGACTTGACGTCGGTGAACACCGCGCCGCGCTCGCCCTTGGCGGCGATCGCCTGCAACCCCAGTTCGCGGTATTGCGCGTGCGACACCGCCGCGACGATTGCTGCGGCCCTGGGCAGCTCGTCCCACGCCGTGAGCGACACCCCGTATTCGTGCCGCGCCTCGTCGGCCTCCGCGACCGGATCGTGGATGAAGACCTTCGCGCCATAGCTCTCGAGTTCGCGCACCACGTCGATCACCTTCGAGTTGCGAAGGTCGGGCACGTCTTCCTTGAAGGTCAGCCCGAGCACGATCACCGGCGCGTCCTTGACCTGGAACCCCGCGGAGATCATCTCCTTGACCGTGCGCTGCGCAATGTACGCGCCCATGCCGTCGTTGATGCGTCGGCCGGCGAGGATCACCTGCGGGTGGTAGCCCAGCATCTCGGCCTTGTGGGTCAGGTAGTACGGGTCGACGCCGATGCAGTGGCCGCCGACCAGCCCCGGGCGGAACGGCAGGAAGTTCCACTTCGTGCCGGCCGCCTTCAGCACCTCGAGCGTGTCGATGCCGATGCGGTCGAAGATCATCGCCAGCTCGTTGACCAGCGCGATGTTCAGGTCACGCTGCGTGTTCTCGATGACCTTGGCCGCTTCGGCGACCTTGATGCTGCTGGCCTTGTGCACGCCGGCCTTCACCACCGCGCCGTACAGCGCCGCCACCGCGTCCAGCGTCCCCGCGTCGTCGCCGGAGACGACCTTCACGATCCGCGGCAGCGTGTGCTCCTTGTCGCCGGGGTTGATCCGCTCGGGCGAATACCCGACGTGGAAGTCCTTCAGCCACTTCATGCCCGAGTGCTTCTCGAGCACCGGAATGCAGACCTCCTCGGTCGCCCCGGGATAGACGGTCGATTCGTAGACCACGGTCGCGCCGCGCTTCATGTGACGACCGCAGGTCTCGCTGGCCGATACCAGAGGGAAAAAGTCGGGATTGTGGCCTGCGTCGACCGGGGTCGGCACCGCGACGATCAGGAAGTCGGCGCGCGCCAGGTCCTTCGGATCGTGGGTGACGGTGAGTCGCTTCGCGGCCTCGAACTGCTCGCGCGACACTTCTCCGGTGGGGTCTTCGTGGCGGCGGAAATGGTCGATCTTCGCAGCCGACAGGTCGTAGCCGATCGTCTCGAAGACCTTGCCGAATTCCACGGCCAGCGGGAGGCCGACATAGCCGAGGCCGACAACAGCAACGATGCTCATGGTTTGATGCCGAATTCCGGGGTGTGGGAGACCCGCACTGTAGGGTCGCTCGACGCGGGGCACGAGGAATTAATTCATCGCGCTTCGAGGCGGCGATCTTACAATACGTCTTTGCAAGTCCAGGACCGCCGATGTACCCCGGCCGCTGCAAGGCGCTACCCCCGTTTTTCCGTCCGACCACGGCTCCGGCGTTCGTCGCCGCGTGGGTCGCGCTCGGCGCGCTCGGGGGCGCATCTCCAGCCTTCGGCGCCGATGCCGTGGCGCTCGCCGACGCGCTTCCGACGCTCGCTGGCACCGATGCGCCGCGACCCGACCCGACGTCTTCGCGGGGCCCTGCGCCCGACACCGCCGCCCAGGCGATCGACGAGCGCGCGCGCGAGCTCGTCGAGTCGGCGATCCGCTACGAGCACGCCGAAGGCATGACCCGCGACTACGCCAAGGCGCAGGCGCTGTACTGCGCCGCCGCGCGGCTCGACTACCCGGACGCGCTGCTGCGGATGGGGTGGATGTACGCGAACGGGCGCGGCTTGCCGCGCGACGACTCGATCGCCAACACGCTGTTCCGTCGCGCCGCAGCCGCCGGAAGCGAGATGGGCGCGCGCCTGGCGCAGCTGATCCACGGCGACGGCGAGAAGCTCCCCGATTGCCTGCGCGCGCCGGTCCAGGTCGCGACCGACGCCGACGCCCGCGCGGACGCCGGCCCGACGCCGGTGGTCGACCAGCCGGCCGAGTTCCGCGCCGCGCCCGCATCGCTCGACCGACGCAAGCTGGTCCAGACGGTCGTCGCGATGGCGCGCGAATTCCGGCTCGATCCCCGGCTGGTGTTCGCGGTCATGCGCGCCGAGTCGAACTTCGATCCGCTGGCGCGCTCCCCGAAGAACGCGCAGGGGCTGATGCAGCTCATCCCGGAGACGGCCGAGCGCTTCGCCGTGCGCGACGTGCTCGACCCGGTCGAAAACCTGCGCGGAGGCATGAGCTACCTGCGCTGGCTGCTGTCGTACTTTCGCGGCGACGTCGTGCTGGCACTGGCCGGCTACAACGCCGGCGAGGGAGCCGTCGATCGCTACCGGGGCGTTCCGCCCTACGGCGAAACGCTGGCCTACGTGCAGCGGATCCGCGCGCTCTATCCCCGCGACAGCCACCCCTACGACGCGCGGGTCGTGAGCCCCTCGCCCTGGATGCAGGAGCGGCCCAGGACCGCCCTCGCCGGCGAACGCCCGGCTTTCACCAAGTGAAAAATTTCCTCGCGCCGGGCGCCACTGCGTTGCAATCTTGACAAGTCCGACGAACGGCCCGACAGGGGGCCGCAAGTCACACTAAGCTGCAATACTCGAACGAAACGGAATGACAGGAGTCCGCCCGATGTTTCGCATCCTCGTCGCGCTGCTGGCCGCCGTCGTCGTGGCCGGCTGCGCCTCCAGCAACCCGCCGGCGCCCGTCAAGGCCGCCCAGCCCGACTACAAGTACATCATCGGTCCCGGCGACACGCTGAACATCGTCGTCTGGCGCAACCCCGAGCTCTCGACCTCGGTGCCGGTGCGACCCGACGGCCGCATCACCACCCCGCTGGTCGAGGACATGGTCGCGCAGGGCAAGAACCCGAGCGAACTCGCCCGCGAGATCGAGACGGCCCTGAAGAAGTACCTGCAGGACCCGGTCGTCACGGTGGTCGTGCAGAACTTCGGCGGCGGCAACTCCGAGCAGGTGCGCGTGCTGGGCCAGGCGGTCAAGCCGGCGACCCTGCCCTACCGGCAGAACATGACGCTGCTCGACGTGATGATCTCGGTCGGCGGGCTCACCGACTTCGCCGCGGGCAACCGGGCCGTGCTGATCCGCGCGGCAGAGAACAACAAGGCGTACAACGTGCGCCTGGCCGACCTGATCAAGCGCGGCGACGTCGGGGCCAACGTGCAGGTGCTCCCGGGGGACGTGATCATCATCCCGGAAAGCTGGTTCTGACTACTCGGCCGGTGCGGTACTCATGCTCGAAACACTTGCCTACCTGAAGTCGATCGTCCGCGGGATCTGGTTCTACCGCTGGAGCGCGCTGGTCATCGCCTTGGCCGTCGGCGTCGTCGGCGCCTTCGTCGTATGGCGGATGCCGAACCAGTACCAGGCAACCGCCCGCGTTTTCGTCGACACGCAGACCATCCTGAAACCGCTGCTGAGCGGGCTGGCGGTCGAGCCGAACGTGAACGAAGTGCTCGCCATGATGGCGCGGACCGTGGTCAACCGGCCGAATGCCGAGCGCGTCGCGCGAGCCGCCGACCTCGACTTGCGCGCCAGGACCAATGCCGAGCGCGACGCAGTGGTCGACCGGCTGATGCGCGACATCCGCTTCGGCGCAGTGGGTGGCGCGAACAACCTGTTCACGATCAGCTACGTCAGCGACCAGGCGGGCACGGCACAGAACGTCGTCCAGTCGCTGCTGAACATCTTCGTCGAGTCGAGCCTGGGCACCAAACGGCGCGATACCGAGCAGGCCCAGAAATTCATCGACGAGCAGATCAAGACCTACGAGAAGAGGCTGCTCGACGCCGAGAACGCATTGAAGGACTTCAAGATCCGCAACATGCGCCTCATGCCCGGGCTCGAGCGCAACTACCTGACCCAGGTCTCCGAGATGGAATCCAAGCTGCGCGAGGCGCGCCTCGAATTGCGGCAGGCCGAGAACTCCCGCGACGAACTGCGCCGCCAGCTCACCGGCGAAGCGCCGCTGGTGGCCGGTCCGCCCGAGATCGTCGTCGGCGGGCCGACCGGCTACGTTCCGGACGAACCGACCGAGTTCGACGCACGGATCGAGGCGCAGCGCAAACGCCTCGACGAGCTCGAGTTGCGCTACACCTCGTCCCACCCCGACGTGATCGCGACCAAGCGCGTGCTCGCCGAACTGGAAGCCCAACGCGACAAGGCACGCAAGCCGAAGGCCGAAGGCGGCACCGGCGGACGCACGACCACCATCGTCAATCCCGTCTTCCGGGAACTGCGTATCGCGCTGGCCGATGCCGAGGCGCAGGTTGCCGCGCTTCGCACCAAGGTCGCCGAGTTCGAGAACCGCCTGCGCGAGGCTCAACAGCTGGCGCAGGCGGTGCCGCGCGTCGAAGCCGAGTACACACAGCTGAACCGCGACTACGACGTCAACAAGCAGAACTACGACAAGCTGCTCGCCCGCCGTGAGTCCGCGCAGATGTCGGGCGAGCTCGACGCGTCGGCAGGCATCGGCGAGTTCCGCGTGGTCGACCCGCCGCGGGTCGATCCCAAGCCGGTCGGTCCGAACCGCCCGATGTTGCTGGCGGGCGTGCTGCTGGCGTCGCTTGCAGCCGGCATCGGCGTGGCCTTCGCGCGCGATCAATTGCGGCCCACCTACCTCGACCTGCGCAGCCTCGCCCATGGCACCGGGCTGCCGCTGCTGGGCGGTGTCTCGTACCTGACCACCGCCGCGGAGCGGGCGCGGCGGCGCGTCGGCCTCCTGGCGTTCTCGGCGTCGACTGCGGGTTACATTCTCCTGTTCGGCGCAGCGATCGCGTTCTACGCGTTCAGGCCGTTCGTGAAGTAAGGGTTGCCATGAGTCTCATCGAACGCGCGGTCGCTCGCCTCACGCAGACGGAACGGCCTGACACGCACGCTGCGGGTGGCGACGCGCCCCAGGGTGCGGTCAACGGCACCGAGCGAAAGACCACCATCGAAGCACTGGCCGACCGCCTGGCGGCGGAGGCGGCCTCTGCCGTCGCTGCACCGGCCCCCGCGGTTCCTGCCACGCCCGCGGCCAGGCCCGCAGAATCGGAATCGGAATCCCGTGGCGTGCCGGTTCGTTCCGCGCCCAACGCCCCGGCCGCCGCGGCACACGGCCCCGAGCCACTGCGCATCCACCTCGAGAGCCTGCGCGCACGTGGGCTCGTCGTGCCGAGCGGCACGCCGACCCCCACCGCGAACGAGTTCCGCATCATCAAGCGGCCGCTGCTCGCCAACGCATTCGGCCGCGGCCCCCAGCAGGCCGTGCGCAACGGCAGGCGGATCATGATCACCAGCGCCTTCCCCGGCGAGGGGAAGAGCTTCTGCGCGATCAACCTGGCCATGAGCATCGCCGCTGAACGCGACCACGGCGTCATCCTCGTCGACGCCGACGTCGCTCGTCCATCGATTCCGCGCGAGCTGGGCGTCGAAGTCGAGGTCGGCCTGATGGACTGGCTGATCGACGGGAAGCCCGACCTGTCCCAGTTGGTGCGAAAGACCAATGTCGATACACTTTCGATTCTGCCCGCGGGGCGGCGCCACGAGCAGGCCACCGAGCTGCTGGCGAGCGAGGCGATGGGGCGGCTTCTCGAGCAGCTGAGCGAGCGCTACCCGGACAGCATTCTCGTGTTCGACTCGCCACCGCTGCTGGTGACCACGGAAGCGCGCGTGCTCGCTTCGTACATGGGGCAGATCGTGATGGTGGTCGAAGCCGGCAAGACACCGCGCGAGGCGGTGACCCAGGCCCTGGCCGCCATCGAGTCGAACGAAGTCATCGGGCTCGTCCTGAACAAGGCGGACAAAATTGAAACCAGCGGCTACTACCAGGGCTACGGCTACGGTTCGGCGTAGCAAACGCAGCGCCGCTTCGCCGCAGGCGCTCAAGGCGCTCGCCTGCGCGGTCGCCGGCGCATGGGTGGGCACTGCCGCGGGCCAGGGTACCGGGCTCTCGATCCCGGTCGAACGGCCGATCTTCACGCCCGGCATCCGGGCTGCGGCCACCTACTCCGACAACGTGCTGCTCGCCCCGTCCGGCAAGGAAGACGGCGACATCGTCATCGAGGCCTCGCCGTACTTCACTGCCGAATCGCTGGCCCCGCGCGCGAAGTACCGCCTGCTCTACCAACTCCGAAACTTCTGGCGCGTGCAGGACGGCGACACGAACCTGTTCCGGCATGCGCTCAATGCGACCGGCAGCTTCGCGCTGGTCGAAGACCGCTTCTGGGTCGATCTCGACGGCTACATGGGGACGATCAATGCGTCGGCCTCAGGCCCGATTGCAGCGGACCCGGCGTCGTCGTTCGTCAATACCACCAACATTCGCCGCTTCAGCATCTCGCCCTGGTATCGCGACCGGCTCGGCAGTTTCGCGACCTACCAGCTGCGCTACCTGGTCGCGCACACCGCGGGCGGCACCAACAACTTCGCGCTCGCCAAGCTCGACCAGCGCGCCTCGGCGTCGGTCGACGGCGTCAACGACGGCTCGTCGCCGTGGAACTGGCGCTGGTACGGTGAATTCCAGCAGCGCGAATTCGAATCGAACGTCACGCGCAACCGGCGCACCTCCGGCGTTGCGTTGTATTACCGGCTCAACCCGCAACTGCGCGTCTTCGGCACCGTCGACTACGAGCAGATCGATGGATTGCGCAACCGCGACGGCGACGACTTCGGCTACGGACCCGGCGCGGGCTTCGACTGGACGCCCAACTCGCGCACCAGCGTCAGTGCGTCGGCCTCGCGACGCTATTACGGCACGGTGGGCAATGCGCGCGCGGCCTACACCACGAACCGGTCGACACTGGGCGTGCAGTTCTCGCGCTCGGTGTTCACCAGCGCCGACGCTTCGCTGCTCTTCTTCGACCCGCTTTCGCTCACGTCGGGTGACCTCGGCACGATCAATCCTGTCATGGCCAACCTGCTGGCGGCTGGCATCGTGCTGCCCGTCGGCACGACGCTCACGCAGAGCCTGGTGACCGACGCGGCCGTCCTCGACCGTCGCATCACCGCGTTCTACGGGCTGTACGGTGCGCGCAACTCGCTGACCTTCTCGCTGTTCGCCTCGAACCGCGAATCGACGACCGAGCTCGCGACAAGCACCGCAGTGTCGGGAATCCGCGGCACCGGCACGGCGGGAAGCATCTTCGTCGGCGAGCTGCGAGAGCGTGGCGGAGCCGTCGTCTATCAGCACCGGCTCGATGCGCGCTCGTCGATCGACGTCACGCTCGACCAGCGGCGCAACTCCTCGCCCAGCGCGGGCTTCGACACGCGGGCGACGACGCTTCGCGCCGGCTACACCACGCGGGTCACCGCGGATACCGCCTTCTTCGGCGGTGTCCGGCACACGCGGCAGACCGCCAGCGGAACCGGCGCCAAATACGACGAGAACGCGATCTACGGCGGCATCGACGTGCGCTTCCGATAGGCCCCAGCGATGTACGAGTCGTTCTACGGACTGACCGCCAAGCCGTTCCAGCTCAGCCCCGACCCCGAGTTCTTCTTCGGCAGCCGCGGCCATCGCCGGGCGATGGCCTATCTCGAGTACGGCCTGCACCAGGCGGAGGGGTTCATCGTCGTGACCGGCGAGGTCGGCGCCGGCAAGACCACGCTCGTGCAGCAGCTGCTGCGCCGGCTGCCGGTGAACAACGTGGTGCCGGTGCAGGTCGTGACGACGCAACTCGAAGCCGAAGACCTGGTTCGCATCGTCGCCAGTTCGTTCGGGCTGCCCGCCGACGCACAAGACAAGTCGACACTGCTGATCCGCCTGGAGCAGTACCTGCGCCAGCTGCACGCCGAGGGCAAGCGCGCGCTGCTGATCGTCGACGAGGCGCAGAACCTCGGAGCGCGCGCGATCGAAGAGCTGCGCATGCTGTCGAACTTCCAGGTCGGCACCAAGGCGATCCTGCAGAGCTTCCTGCTGGGCCAGCCCGAGCTGCGCGACCTGATGCAGCGCCCCGAGATGCGCCAGCTCAAGCAGCGCATCATCGCGGCCTACCACCTCGGCCCGCTCGATCGCGCCGAGACGCAGCAGTACATCGAGCACCGCCTCGCGCACGTCGGCTGGAAGAACGACCCGGCGTTCGACACGGCCGCGTTCGACCGCATCTTCGCCGTCACGCACGGCATTCCGCGGCGAATCAACTCGCTGGCCGACCGGCTGCTGCTCAGCGGCTTCCTCGCCGAGCGCCACCAGCTGGGCGAGCAGGACGTGGCCGAAGTCGCCGACGAACTGCGGCTCGAGCTGGGCCCGCGCCGAGGGTTCCTGCGCGACACTGCGGCGGCGCCCGCCGAGAGCGAGCGCGCATCCGCCGAAGCGCTCGAGGACTTCGGCGACGAGCTCGACGCGGTCTCCACTTCGGCCGACCTGAATGGATCGCGCGGCGGCGACGACCGGATCGCGCTACCGGGCAAGGGCGTGAACGGCAGCGGGCGCCGGTCCGAGGCGTCGACGGGCCGCATGGCCGACCTCGAGCACCGCGTGGAGATGCTCGAGTCGGCCACCGGCATGATCTTCGGCGCGCTGAAGAAGGTGCTTCGGCTGCTGCGCGGTCGCGCCTCGGGCGCCGAAGCGACGGAGCGCGACTCGCCGTGAGCGCCGGGCAGCCCGTGAACGCGATGTCGATCGACGTCGAGGACTACTTCCAGGTCGCAGCGTTCGCCCCGTACATCGAGCGCCATCGCTGGGACGGCATGGAGTGCCGCGTCGAGCGCAATGTCGCACTCATCCTCGACCTGCTCGACCGGCACGCGACGAAGGCCACATTCTTCACGCTCGGCTGGATCGCCGAACGCTATCCTGCCCTCGTGAAAGAGATCGTCGCCCGCGGACACGAGCTCGCCAGCCACGGCTACGGCCACCTGCGTGCGAGCGACCAGACACCCGATTCGTTCCGGGAAGACCTGGCCGTCGCCAAGGCGCTCCTCGAGGACATCGGCGGGGTCGCGGTCACCGGCTACCGGGCACCGAGCTTCTCGATCGGCGAAGGCAACCTCTGGGCGCACGACGTGATCGCCGAGACGGGGCACCGCTACAGCTCCAGCGTCTACCCGATCGCACACGACCACTACGGCATGCCGGCGGCACCTCGGTTCGCCTGGCGCACCGACTCGGGCGTGGTCGAGATTCCGCCCAGTTCGCTCAGGGTCCTGGGCCGCAACCTGCCGGCTTCGGGCGGCGGCTACTTCCGGCTACTGCCGTATCCCGTCTCGCGCTGGAGCATCCAGCGCATCAACCGGCAGGACGGCCAGTCTTGCATCTTCTACTTCCACCCGTGGGAAGTCGATCCCCATCAGCCGCGCATCGCGCAAGCCGGCGCGAAGTCGAAATTCCGCCACTACCTGAACCTCGACCGGATGGCCTCCCGACTCGACCGGCTGCTGGCCGACTTCCGCTGGGACCGGGTCGATCGCGTCTTCGCCGAACACCTCGCCCACTGAACCGCAGCACCCGGTGGCTTCCGACATGAACGCAGTGACCGAAGCGTGGCCCGTCGAATCCGCACCCCGCGCGGCCGACGCTGAACCCGTCCGGGTCGCCGTCGCCGGCGACGCCGACGCGCGCGACTGGCAGGCCTGGATCGAGCGCCACCCGCAGGCGACGATCTACCACGACTGGGCTTGGCGCGGCATCCTCGCGAAGGCGTTCGGCCATCGCCCGCACTTCCTGGTCGCACGGCGCGGCGGTCGCATGGTCGGCGTGCTGCCGCTCGCGCAGGTGAAGACACTGCTGTTCGGCCACTCGCTGGTGAGCCTCCCCTTCTGCCCGTACGCGGGCCCGCTGGGCGAAGACCGCGAAACACTCGACGCGCTCGACCGGCACGCCGAGGCGCTGGGCCGCGAACTCGGCGTCGATCACCTCGAGTACCGCAGCCTGGGCGAGTCGCATCGCGGCTGGCCGTCGCAGGACCTCTACGTGGTGTTCCGCAAGCCGATGAGCGCGGACCATGAAGCGAACATGAACGCGATCCCGCGCAAGCAGCGCGCGATGGTGCGCAAAGGCATCAAGGCGGGCCTCGCGAGCGAGGTCGGCGACCTCGACACGTTCTTCCGGCTGTTCTCGGACAACGTGCACCGGCACGGCACGCCGGCGCACAGCCGCCGCTTCTTCGCGCTGATGCTCGAGGCCTTCGGCGAGCGCGCCGACATCCTCATCGTGCGCGACGCGCAGGGCGTGCCGGTGAGCGGTGTCCTCAGCCTGTATTTCCGCGACGAGGCGCTGCCGATGCACGCGGGCGACGACGTGCGCGCGCGCGAGCTGGCCGCCAACGACTTCAAGTACTGGGAGCTGATGCGCCGCTCGGTCGACCGCGGCTACCGGGTGTTCAACTACGGACGCAGCAAGCGCGGCACCGGCCCGTTCGACTTCAAGAAGAACTGGGGCTTCGAGCCCACGCCGCTCACCTACGAATACCGGCTGTTCAGGCGCGACGCGATTCCGCAGAACAATCCGCTGAACCCGAAGTACCGGCTGATGATCGAGACCTGGCGCAGGTTGCCGCGCTGGCTGGTCAACGCGATCGGCCCGTACCTGGTACGCGGGCTCGGTTGAGGGGCGCCGCTGTGGCGAGCCGGTTGCCGCACGACGCGCCCGACGCGGTCTCCGGCCCGATGGCGCAGGCGACGCCGTCGCGGCGCTGGGTGCCGGTGTTCGCCGCATTCGTCTTCGCGTGCCTGCTGTCGATCGCGGCGTTTCCCGACGCCTGGCTCTCGATGGCCTACGTCTGGTGGACGTCGGACACCTTCGCGCACGGCTTCATCGCGCTGCCCTGCGCCGCCTGGATGATCTGGCGCCGGCGCGACGACTGGGCGCAGGTCGAGCAGCGCGCGTGGTGGCCGGGGCTGGCGGCAGTGCTCGGCTGCGGCGCGCTGTGGCTGGCCGGCCGCCTGGGCGGGGTCGCGTCGATCGAGGAACTCGCGGCGGTCGCCGCCATCCCGGCGACGCTGCTGCTGCTGGCCGGCCCGTCGATCGTCCGCGCGCTGGCCTTCCCGCTCGCGTTCCTGTTCTTCGCAGTGCCGATCGGCGAGTTCCTCACGCCGATCATGATGGACTACACCGCCGACGCCACGGTGATGGCGCTGCGCTGGTCGGGCGTGCCGGTCTATCGCGAAGGGTTGCACTTCATGGTGCCCACCGGGCGCTGGTCGGTGGTCGAAGCCTGCAGCGGATTGCGCTACCTGATCGCGTCGCTGGCGCTGGGCGTGCTCTACGCGTACCTGCAGTTCCGCACGCTGCGCTACCGGCTGATGTTCATCGCCATGGCGGTCGCCGTGCCGATCGTCGCGAACTGGATCCGCGCTTACATGATCGTGATGCTCGGCCACCTGTCGGGCATGCGTATCGCCACCGGCGTCGATCACCTCGTCTACGGGTGGGTCTTCTTCGGGATCGTGATGGCGGCGATGTTCTGGTTCGGGTCACGCTGGCGCGAGCCGGCGACGGCCGAACCGGCCCCCCCGGCCGAGCCTTCCGGGGGCGGCACGGGCGCGCCCGGAGTCGCGCCAGCCAGTCTGCCCACCCAGGGTGGGGCGGCCCCGCGCCGTCCGGTCGTCATCGCTGCGCTCGTCGCGGCGGCCGCCGTGCTGGCCTGGCGCCCCGTCGCCGGTGCGATGCTGGCGGCGACCCACCCGATCCAGGTCGGCCCCGCCCTGCGCGCGGCGCTCGCCGCCTTCCCCGAGGCGCCCGCCCTGCCCTTCGAGCCCGCCTATTTCGACGCGCGCGAAGCAGTGAGGCTGTCGCGCAGCGTCGACGGGCAACCGGTCGACGTGCACGCGTTCTACTACGCGCGCCAGCACGAATCGCAGGAGATGATCCACGCGCGCAACACGCTGGTGAAGCTCGACGACCCCCGGTGGTCGATCCGCTCGAGCGGCAGCGAGTCGACACCGTTCGGCCAGGCCGCCTCCTATCGTCTTGTCAGCCCTGGTGGCGCGATGCTCCTCGTCTGGCACTGGTATGCGGTGGACGGCTGGCAGTCGCCAAGCGCCTATCGCGCGAAGGCCGCCACCGCGTGGTCGCTCGCCACAGGCCACGGCGACCATTCGGTGGCGGTGACGCTGGCCACGCCGATCGGCGACGAAGGCGGCGCTGCCGCGCTGCAGTCCGCGCGCTCGCGCCTCGCGAAGGCCGCCACGGCGCTCGCTCCGGCGGTCGACGCCGCCTCCCGTGGGCGCACCGCGACAGCGGGCGCGCAATGAGAAAGGACCGCCGCATGGACACGGCCCGCGCCCACATCGTCCACGTCGTGCACCGTCTCGACACCGGCGGGATGGAGAACGGGCTTGTCAACCTGGTCAACCGGCTGCCCGCCAGCCGCTTCCGCCACACGATCGTGTCGTTGACCGGCGTCGGCCCGATCGCCGACCGGATCGCCAATCGCGACGTCGAGGTGGTGCGCCTGGACCGGCGACCCGGTCCGCTGTCGCGCGAACTGCCGCGCCTGTGGCGGCTGTTCCGGTCGCTACGCCCGTCGCTGGTGCACACCCGGAACGTCGGCACGCTCGAAGCGCAGATCGCTGCGACATTGGCACGCGTGCCTGCACGGGTTCACGGTGAACACGGCTGGGAGGTGCACGACATCGTCGGCAGCAACCCGTCGCTGTTGCGCACTCGGCGCTGGCTGCGCCGGCTGGTGCACGCGCAAGTCGCCCTGTCCACGCCGACGTTCGAATTCCTTCGCGATCGTGTCGGCGTGCCGCCCGACCGCCTGGTGTCGATCTGCAACGGCGTCGATACCGAGCGGTTCCGCCCGCGCGACCCGGTGCACGAGCCGCCGCGCGACTTCGCCGCACTGGGCGGCCCGGCGTGGCGACCCGACTCGATCGTCGTCGGCTACGTCGGGCGGTTGGCCGACGTCAAGAATCCGCTGCTGCTGGTGCGCGCGTTCGAAGCTCTGGCAGCCCGATTGCGCGCGAGCGACCCTGTGCTCGCCGCGCGCCTGAAGCTGGCGATGATCGGCCACGGCCCGCTGGCCGGCGTGCTGCGCGAGCACCTGCAACATACGCCGCTGCGCGACGCGGTCTGGATGGCTGGCGACCGGCAGGACATCCCGGTGCTGATGCGCGCGTTCGACCTCTACGCGCTGCCGTCGCTCGCCGAGGGCATCAACAATACGCTGCTCGAAGCGATGGCGAGCGGCCTGCCGGTGATCGCCTCCCGGGTCGGCGGCAACGCCGAACTCGTGGTCGACGGCGGCTGCGGTGCGCTGTTCGAATCCGAGGACGCCGCCGGACTCACTGCGGTACTGTCGGCCTACGCGCTCGACCCCGCGCTGCGCGCGCGCCACGGCGCGCAGGCGCGCCAGCGCGCCGTCGGGCGGTTCGGCCTCGACAGGATGGTCGACGCCTACGAGGATCTCTACACCCGGCTGCTGGTGCGTCGCGGCGCGATGCCCAAGGGCTGGGGCGATGCGTCGGTCCGGCACGCCGCGGCTGGCGACACGGTCCCCCAATTCCCCACGAGCTGACGCGTCCATGTGCGGCATCACCGGCATCTTCGATTCGCGCGCGCCGCGCAGCCCCGACGAGGCGCTGCTGCGCCGGATGAACGACATCCAGTTCCACCGCGGCCCCGACGAGGGCTCGGTGCACGTCGAGCCGCACGTCGGCTTCGGGCACCGGCGCCTGTCGATCATCGACGTCGCCACCGGGCAGCAGCCGCTCTTCAACGAGGACCACAGCGTCGTCGTCGTCTTCAACGGCGAGATCTACAACTTCCAGGCTCTCGCCGCCGAGCTCGAGGCGGCCGGCCACGTGTTCCGCACGCGAAGCGACACCGAGGTGATCGTCCACGGCTGGGAGCAGTGGGGCGAGGCCTGCGTCGAGCGTTTCCGCGGCATGTTCGCGTTCGCGCTGTGGGACCGCAACCGGCAGACGCTGTTCATGGCGCGCGACCGGCTCGGCGTGAAGCCGCTGCACTATGCGGTGCTGTCGGACGGCCAGCTGCTGTTCGGTTCGGAGCTGAAGACGATCGTCGCGCACCCGGCCTTCGGACGCGAGCTCGACGACCGGGCGATCGAAGACTACTTTGCGTTCGGCTACATCCCCGATCCGCGGACGATCTACCGCGGCGCGGCCAAGCTCTCGCCGGCGCACACGCTCACTTGGCGCGTCGGCGAACGGGCGCCGCGCGTGCGCCGCTACTGGGACGTGAACTTCGAACCCGACGCAGGCATCACGCTGGACGACGCCTGCGCACAGCTGCGCGAGAAGCTCACCGAATCCGTGAAGCTGCGGATGATCTCGGAAGTGCCGCTCGGCGCGTTCCTGTCCGGCGGCGTCGATTCGAGCGCGGTGGTGGCGGCGATGGCAGGCCTGTCCGACTCTCCAGTCAAGACCTGCTCGATCGGCTTCGACGTCGCCTCGTTCAACGAGTCCGAGTTCGCGCAGCGGGTCGCCGAGCGTTACCACACCGACCACTATACCGAGACGGTGCGCAGCGACGATTTCGGCCTGATCGACCGGCTCGCGAGCCTCTACGACGAGCCGTACGCCGACAGCTCGGCCATTCCCACCTACCGCGTCTGCGAGCTCGCGCGCAAGCGCGTCACCGTCGCGCTGTCGGGCGACGGCGGCGACGAGACCTTCGGCGGCTACCGGCGCTACAAGTTCCACGTGCGCGAGCAGGCGCTGCGCGACCGGCTGCCCGCCGGACTGCGCCAGATGCTGTTCGGCACCCTGGGCCGGGTATACCCGAAGTTCGACTCGATGCCGCGGATGTTCCGCGCCCGCGCGACCTTCCAGGCGCTGGCCCGCGACGCCGTCGAGGCCTATTGCCATTCGGTGTCGATCGTCCGAGACGACGACCGGGCGACGCTGTTCTCCCCCGAATTCCGGCGCCGGCTCGGCGGCTACCGCGCGCGCGACGTCTTCGCTGCGCACGCGCTGCGCGCACCCGCCGACGACCCGCTATCGCTGATCCAGTACCTGGACTACCAGACGTATCTTCCGGGCGACATCAACACCAAGGTCGACCGGGCCAGCATGGCACACTCGCTCGAGGTGCGCGAGCCGCTGATGGACCACGAGCTGGTCGAGTGGGCCGCTCGCCTGCCGTCGTCGCTGAAGCTCTCGGGCGGCGAAGGCAAGCTGGTGCTGAAGAAGGCGATGGAGCCGCTCTTGCCGCACGACGTGCTGTACCGGCCCAAGATGGGGTTCGCGGTGCCGCTCGTCGACTGGTTCCGCGGGCCGCTGCGCGGCGAGGTGCAGCGGGTGCTGAAGGGCGAGGCACTGGCCGCCACGGGGATCTTCGATCCGCGGGCGCTCTCGCGCATCGCCGACGAGCACCTGTCGGGACAGCGCGACCGCAGCGCGATGATCTGGAGCCTGCTGATGTTCGAACGGTTCACGACCGGCATGGGCGGCGTCGACGGCCGATACGCCGCGCGCTCCGCCGGCGTCGAGGAATCCGTCGATGCGTGACATCCTCCTCACGCTGATCCTGGCCGGCCTGCTGCCGGTGTCGCTGCGTCGCCCGTTCATCGGCGCGCTGGTCTTCGCCGTGGTCTCGCTGGCCAATCCGCACCGCCTCACCTGGGGGTTCGCGTATGGCCAGCCGTGGGCGCAGATGTACGCACTGGCGACACTGGCCGGTATTCTCTTCACGCGCGAGCGCATCGTCGGCGACAGCATCCGGCGATACCTGCCCGTACTCGTCTACCTGGCCTGGATGGGCGTGACGACCGCCTACGCGTTCGACCACCCGTCGGCGATGTTCCGCTGGCAGCAGAACATCAAGACGCAGCTGATGTGCCTCGTCACGCTGATGCTGCTCACCGACTGGGAGCGCGTCAAGCAGCTGGTCTGGGTCGCGGTCTGTTCGATCGGCTTCTACGGCCTGAAAGGCGGCATCTTCACGATCACGACCGGCGGCGAAGATCGCGTCTGGGGACCGCCCGACAGTGCTATTCAGGACAACAACCACCTCGCGGTCGGCCTGGTGATGATGCTGCCGCTGATGTACTGGCTGTTCACGCAGACGCAGAAGAAGTGGCTGCGCGCGCTGATCGTGTTCTCGGCGCTGATGACGGCGACCGCCATTTTCGGCTCGCACTCGCGCAGCGCATTCCTGGGCATCGGCGCGATCTCGATCTTCCTGCTGCTGAAGAGCCACCACAAGTTCTCGGTCGGCCTCGTCGCGATCATCGCCGGCGCGATGCTCGCGTCGTTCATGCCCGAGGATTACTGGGAGCGCATGGAGACGATCCGCACCTACCAGGAGGATGCGTCGGCGATGGGCCGCATCAACGTCTGGCACACGGCCGTTGCGATCGCCAACGACCGGATCACCGGCGGCGGATTCGAGTACTACAGCCCCGAGGTCTTCGCCCGCTACGCGCCGAACCCCGAGGACGTCCACGCATCGCACAGCATCTACTTCCAGGCGCTCGGGGAGCACGGCTGGATCGGCTTCGCGATCTTCATGTTCATCTGGGCCTATACGTGGAGCCGATGCAGGCGCATCATTCGCCTGGCCGACGACTCCGACGATGGCCGCGCCCAGGCGTCTCTCGCGCGGATGATCCAGGTGAGCATGGTCGGGTTCGCGGTCGGCGGCGCGTTCGTCAACATCGGCAACTGGGACATGGACTACTACCTGATGATCTCCGCGCTCGCCACGGCGCGCATCGTCGAGCGCCAGGCCGCAGATCGCAAGGCGCTCGCGGCGCGTGAACGTGCGGCCGCGCGGCCCGCAGCGTTCGGGCGCCCGGCGTCGCGCGTGGGCTAGCGGGCGTGCTCGCGCCCCACAGGGCGATCGACGAAGGCTCCCGGATCGACAGCCTGCTCAGGCTGATCCCGCCCGGAGGCAGCCTGCTCGAGATCGGCGCGCGCAACGGCTACATGACGCGCAGCCTCGCGAGGGGCCGTGACGAACTCGTCGCGCTCGACCTGAGGCGCCCGAGCATCGACCTGCCCGGCGTCACCTGCGTCGCCGGCGACGCCCGGGCGCTGGCGTTCGAAGCCGGCCGCTTCGACGTGGTCCTGGCGGCCGAAGTCCTCGAACACATCCCGCCCGCCGACCTCGCGCGCGCATGCCGCGAGCTGGTGCGTGTCGCGCGCCGACACGTGGTGATCGGCGTGCCTTACGCGCAGGACCTGCGGGTGGCGCGCACCCGCTGCGCACACTGCGGGGCGATCAATCCCGCGTATGGGCACGTGAACCGGTTCGTGCTCGAAGACCTCGAGCGCCTGTTCCATCCGCTGCGCCCCGCGGACGTCGAGCACGTCGGGCGCACCCGCGAGCGCACCAACCCGTTGTCGGACGCGTTGATGCGGCTGGCCGGGTACCCGTGGGGCAGCTACGGCCAGGACGAACCCTGCATCGCCTGTGGCGAGCCGGTCGGCCCCGCGCCGCGGCAGTCGGTCGGATCGCGAATCCTGACGGGGCTGGCCCACCGCCTCGATCTTGCACTGCAGCGACAGGCCCCCCCTCGGCCGAAATGGCTGCACGTCTGTTTCGACAAGCCCGAGCACGATTGAGCGTCGCCGCCTTCGTCCCGCCGGCCCGCCCGATGCGACCGATGGCGATCCGGGAGCCCGGCTCGCGTGGATAATGCACGCGAGCAGTGCTGCGTCGGGGTGACGTCGATCACTCCGGAGATCGCCGCCTGCGGCTAGGATTCAGGCAGAGGGAGATTCCTTCCTCACTGAGCCGGACGACATCGCCGACATGGGCCCGCGAATCAGTATCGGAATGCCCTGCTACAACTCCGAGCGCTGGATTTCCCCGGCGATCGAGTCGCTGCTCGCGCAAAGCTTCGAAGACTTCGAGCTGATCGTCAGCGACAACGCGTCGTCCGACGGCACCTGGGACATCGTGCAGCGCTACGCGGCGGGCGATGACCGGATCAGGGCGTATCGCAACCCGGAGAACCTCGGCGCCTCGGCCAACTTCAACCGCGTCTTCGAACTTGCCCGCGCCCCGTACTTCAAGTG
Source organism: Burkholderiaceae bacterium (assembly GCA_019635275.1). Classification (GTDB taxonomy): domain Bacteria; phylum Pseudomonadota; class Gammaproteobacteria; order Burkholderiales; family Burkholderiaceae_E; genus Zeimonas. Next base: position 30,264 of record JAHBZV010000017.1, read on the forward strand.
GGCCTCCAGCAACGACTGGTGCGCGCCCGGCCTGCTCGACGCCTGCCGCAACGCGCTCGACGCCGACCCCGGCGCGGTGCTCGCCTGCCCTCGCGCCGGGATGTTCACGGCCGTCCCCGGCGACGGGCCAGACTACCCGTTCGGCCTCGACCTTCGCCAGGGCGAGCCGGCCGAGCGCTTTGTCGGCTCGCTGGCCATCCGGCGCAACATCCCGATGAATGGACTCATCCGCTCGACCGCCTTGCGGCGAACCGAGCTGATCCGCCCGTACTACGGGTCGGACCTGGTGATGATCTCGGCGCTTGCACTCCAGGGCAAGCTGCTCGAGTTGCCGCAGACGCTGCTGTTCATGCGCGACACCTCCGAGACGTCCACGGCGCGGATGGGGGCGGATGCGGTGCGTCGCCACTACGCGCCGAAGTCCGCGCGCCGGATGACGAACCAGAGCCTGCGCAACTGGCTCGGCTACTGGCGTGCCGTCCGGGACGCCGACCTGCCGGTGCGGCAGCGGTTGAGGCTGATCGGCCATCTCGCGAAAATGGCGCGGTGGCGCAGCCATGACGTGTTCGCCGAGGCGATCGACTCGATGCGTGGCGCGTGGTCCGGGGACGCGGTACCCGACAGCGCGCAAGGTGGCGGCAGCGGCGGCCCCGGCCGGCTCGACCGATGACCACCGCGACAGGCCTGCCCCGCCCGACACCCCTTCCGGATCGGAGCGACGCGCCGCCGCGCGAGCGAACCGACTGGATGCTCGCACTCATGCGCGAGCTGTTTCCCATGTTCCGGACAATCGCCGGCGAGGGGCTACGATCGACGCTGCGCCGCCTCGCGCGCGACCTCCCGCTGCAGATCCGCGAGGTCGCCAGCGGCACGCAGGTGCTCGACTGGACGATTCCGAACGAATGGTCGATCCGCGCCGCGCACGTGTCCGACTCCACCGGCCGCCGCGTCGTCGACCTCGCGGACTCGAACCTGCACGTGGTCAGCTACAGCCGGCCGGTCGATGAGACAATGAGTCTCGCCGAGCTGCAGCCGCACCTGCACTCGCTGCCCGAGCATCCCGACTGGATTCCGTACCGCACCAGCTTCTTCGCCGAAAACTGGGGTTTCTGCCTGTCGCATCGACAGCGCTCCGCCCTCACCGAGCAGCGCTACCGCGTCGTCATCGACGCCGAGCTGCGCCCCGGTTCGCTCAGCTACGGAGAGGCGTTCCTCCCCGGCGATTCGCCCGAAGAGATCCTGGTGTTCACCCATTGCTGCCACCCGTCGCTGGCCAATGACAACCTCTCGGGAATCGCGGTCGCGGCCGCGGCAGCGCGCGAGCTCTCGACCCGACCACGCCGGCTCGGCTACCGGTTCGTCTTCGCGCCGACCACGATCGGCTCGATCGCCTGGCTGGCCACCAACGAGGCCATCCTGCCGCGCATCCGCGGCGGCCTCGTGCTCGCCAACCTGGGCGACGCGGGCGCGCTGCGCTACAAGCGCTCGCGCAGCCCGAGCCTGACCGACGCGGCCGCCGCGCGCGTGCTGGCGCACTGCGGCGAGGCGCACGAGCTGATCGACTTCATTCCCTGGGGCTACGACGAACGGCAGTTCTGCTCGCCGGGCTTCGACCTGCCGATGGGGCGCCTCACCCGCAGCCCCGAGGGTGGTTACCCCCAGTACCACACCTCCGCGGACGACTTGTCCCTCATCGATCCGGCCAGCCTCTCGCGAAGCGTGGACGTGGTGCTGCACATCCTCGGCGCGATCGAGCGCGAGCGCCGGCTCGTCAACCTGTCGCCGCGCGGCGAGCCGCAACTCGGCAAGCGCGGACTCTATCGCGCCGGTCAGCGCGCAGGACAGGCCGCCGACAGCCACCTGGCCCTGCTGTGGGTGCTCAACCAGTCCGACGGCTCGCGCGGCCTGCTCGAGATTGCGCAACGCGCGGGCCTGCCGTTCGAGGCGATCGACGAGGCTGCGGCGGCGCTCGAGCAGGCGGGGCTCGTCCGTGAGGCGCCGCACGACGGCGAATCCGATTCCTGGAGATCGAGACGATGAAGGTGGTGTTGTTCTGCGGCGGCCTGGGCACGCGCCTGCGAGAATTCTCCGAGACGATTCCGAAGCCGATGGTGGACATCGGCCCGCGGCCGATCATCTGGCACCTGATGAAGTACTACGCGCACGCCGGGCATCGCGACTTCGTCCTGTGCCTCGGTTATCGCGGTACCGCGATCAAGGACTACTTCCTGCACTACAACGAGTGCCTGTCGAACGACTTCACCTTGCGCAACGGCGGCAAGCAGGTCGACCTGGTCAGCCGCGACATCGAAGACTGGACGATCCACTTCGCCGACACCGGCCTGAAGTCGAACATCGGCCAGCGGCTGGGTGCGGTGCGGCACCTGGTCGAGCACGAGGAGATGTTCCTGGCCAACTATGCGGACGGTCTGTCGGACCTTCCGCTGGAACCCTACATCGAGGAGTTCCGGCGCAGCAACGCCGTGGCCGCGTTCGTCGCGGTGCGGCCGTCGCTGTCGCTGTCGGGCGTGAGCTTCGAGAGCGACGGCACGGTGACCGGCATCACGTACCTGAACGACTCGAACGTCTGGATCAACGGCGGCTTCTTCGTGCTGCGGCCGGAGATCTTCGAGTTCATGCGGCCGGGCGAGGAACTGGTCGAGGAGCCCTTCGGGCGACTCATCGAGGCGCGGCGCCTCAAGGCGTATCGCTACGAGGGGTTCTGGAGCGCGATGGACACGTTCAAGGACAAGAAGAGCTTCGACGACATGATCGAGCGCGGATACACGCCGTGGCGTGTCTGGGACAAGGCCGGCAGGAGCTGACGCAGTGCTGGGACTGACACTCGCCTCGGGCGGCCGCGATCCGTCCATCCTCTGCCTGGGCGCCCACTGCGACGACATCGAGATCGGTTGCGGTGCGACCCTGCGCGTGCTGAGGCAGCGCTACCCGGGCGCGCCGGTGTACTGGGTGGTGCTGTCGTCGACGCCCGAGCGCGAAGCCGAGGCGCGCCGCAGCGCGTTGCGCTGGCTGCCCGGGCCCGCCCCCGAGGTGAGCGTCTTCGGCTTTCGCGACGGCTACCTGCCGTACCAGGCAATGCCGGTGAAGGAGGCCTTCGCCTCGCTCGCGGCCACGGTTTCCCCGGATCTCGTGCTGACGCACGCCGGGCACGACCGGCATCAGGACCATCGATTCGTCAGCGAACTCACCTGGAATCACTTCCGCGCGCAACTCGTGCTCGAGTACGAGATCCCGAAGTACGACGGCGACCTGGGGCAGCCGAATTTCTTCGTTCCCGTGACGCGCGAGGACTGCGAGCGCAAGGCGTCCGACATCCTCGACGCGTTCGCCTCGCAGCGCTCGAAGGACTGGCTCAGCACCGACACCGTGCTCGCGCTGGCCAGGCTGCGCGGCGTCGAGTGCCGCTCGCCGACCGGTTACGCCGAAGCGTTCTTCGTACGCAAGGCGGTGCTCGAATAGCGCTGCGAGCGATCGCTCAGACGCGCTCGAGCCAGATCTCCCGCCAATAGGTGTTGACGGCGCGCGGGCAGCCGCGGCGACCCGGCGTGCACTCGGCACGGCAGTAGACGTCTTCGAGCAGGATGCACGGGTTGCTCATGTGCATCATCTTGCCCGTCTTCTCGTTGATGATCTTCGTGACCCGGGACTGGACCTTGTACTCGGCGTCGCAGTACTTGACCATCTCGACGTCGAAGCGCATGCCGCGATTGAAGCCCTGTGCGTTGATCGTCTGCTCGATCTCCCGGATCGGCCTCACCCGCACGCGATCACCCGGCTTCAGGTCGAGCACCGCAGTCGGCGTCGGCGCACCGGGCGCCACGCGTCCGGTGACGCTGGGCCACGGCTTGCCGCCGCGCAACCTCTGCCAGGCGTCGTACAGCCCGACCCAGATCCGATAGCCCACGCCGACGTTGACCAGCCGCTCGTAGCCGGCCAGCATCAGCAGCCGCAGCACGTCGAACACGCCGTGGTTGCCCGTGGTGACGTCGCGGACATACTGGCCGACCTCGGTCGGGCGCAACGGCTCGGACGCCTTGAGCAGGTCGGTGGTCTGGCAGCGCCAGGTCGGATCGTCCGGGACCGAGCCCTCGCGCGTGCAGGCGCGCTGCAACACGTCGAAGCTGCCCGCAGCGGGCGCGATCGCAGGACGCGCCGCCTGCGAGTCGCGCCGCAGCCACGCCTCCTTCCAGAACAGCGTGCATCCGGCCTCGCAACCGCCGTGCGCACTTCCGTCGCAGCGCAGGTCGTCGAGGTGAACCGTGTCGTGCATCCGCCGCCCGCCCGTCGCCTCGATCGTGTCGCAGGTCTTGTGCGCGACCGCGCGCACCCGGTAGCGCTTGCCGCAGTGAGCCAGCATCTCCGGCATGAAGGGAAGCCTGTCCAGGCAGCCGTCCTCGTCCAGCGTCGACAGGATCTCGGCAGCGTCGCGGACGACGACCCAGTCGCCGGCCTTCAGTCGCAGGGAACGCGGAATTTCGCTTTCGGTCGGGTTCATTGGAATGATCCGGTTTCTCGAGACACCAGCATCAGGGTTGGGTCGCCGCCTTCGCACCGAAGCGCCGCCTCAACTCCTGCGCGACGCGGTCGATCACGAGCCGCTCCGCGCTTGCGGGCCGCCCGGCGATGCTCCACATCGACACCACCGCCGCGACGTACACGACGAATCCGAGCGCGACGCCGCCCAGCAGCCAGGCGGTCGCCGCAAAGGCGTGCAGCGCAGTGCCGTCGGCCGGCAGGACCAGCCACAGCATCCCGCACATTGCCGCCGATGCGAGCACCGGGCGAACCAGCGCATCAAGGAAGAGGCGCACGGGCAGCGCGAGTCTGGAACGCAACACCGCCAGGTAGATCGGCGTCGAGACGACGGCCGTGATCAGGCAGGCCATCGCCGCCCCCTCGACGCCGTACGATGGCGCGAGCGCGAGCATCGCGGCGAGCAGGATGACCACGAACGCCGCGTTGCAGCCGGTGACCTCCTTGGCGCGTCCGGTTCCGATCATGAGCGCCGCGATCGACGAGTGCAGCATCAGCAGCGCGCCATTGAACGCGAGGATCTGGAGCACCGGGATCGCCGCCATCCATTTCGCACCGAGCGCAACCGGAACGATCAGGTGCGCGAGCGCGAAGATGCCGGCGGCCGCCGGCACCGCGAGCAGCGCCAGCACCGACATCGACGAGCCGTAGATGCGGCGCAACTCCTCGGGGTCTTCGCTGAGCCGCGCGAATCCCGGGAGCAGCGCGCGATTGATCGGCGCACTCAACTCGGTCGTCGGCAGGTTGGCGAGCTCGTAGCTGACGTTGTACAGGCCCAGGCCCGCCGGGCCGTTCAACCGCCCGATGACGAAGTCCGACGAGCGGTTCTTCAGGTAGCCGACGATGTTGTTGAACAGCAGCCACTTCGAGAAGCCCATCAGCGAATCGCGCTCGCTCAGAGTGAGCTTGGGCCGGAACGGATGCGCCCAATAGCTCACGACAGTGCTGAACAGCTGCGTGGCGAGCGTACCCGCGATCAGCGCCCAATAGCTGCGATACCAGAACGCGAGCGCAATCGTGATCACGAAGCCGACCAGCTTGCGACTGACCTGGAAGTAGAATTCGTAACGGAACCGGAGGTCCTTGCGGAAGGCCACGATGCCGATGTTCTGGAACCCCGTGATCAGCGGGCCCAGCGCCAGCGCATACATGACCCACTCTACGCCCGGCTCGCGGTAGTAGGCGGCGACGTGCGGCGCCGCCAGCACGATCACCACGGTGACTGCGGCGCCGAACAGCACGCCGAAGGTCCACGCTGTGTGATAGTGCGCCGGGGTCGCGTTCTGGTCCTGGATCAGCGCCGTGTCGAAGCCGAAGGCGGTGAGCAGTTCGGCCATCGCGATCACCGAGATCGCCATCGCCACGACGCCGAAGTCGGCCGGGCTGAGAAGGCGCACCAGGATGAGCGTGCTCACGAGGCCGAGGCTGCGCTCGACGAACTTGAACAGCACCATCCAGATCGCGCCGGTGGCGACCCTCGCGTGAATCGTCGGAGGCATTCCGGTTCCGTGACTTCGGAAACTGCAAGGATAATGCGTCCCGTGCAACCGAGTTGTGCAGAACTTCCTCCGCTCGTCGGGCAACAGACGGACATGACACGACAGGAGCCACAGGCATGAGCACCCGACTGCGCGTCGGCGTAGCGCTCGCGGCCGCGGCGCTTCTCGCGTCGATCGGGCTGCTCGCACAGCGAGCGTTGCTCGACGAAGCTCACCAGGGGCCGTTCAGCTACGTCGTGCTCGATGACCGGGGTCCGCGCGATCCCTGGGGCAAGGGCGTCGGCGACATCGACGGCGACGGGCTCCCCGACCTCGTCGCGGGCGGACACGCCGGCGGCGGGCTCGCCTGGTACCGCAGCGGCGAGCCTGGCCGCCGCGTCATCGCCTCGTCCGGCTCGTTCGGCACCGACATCGAAGTCGCCGACCTCGACGGCGACGGCCGGGCCGACGTCGTCGCGGTCATGGCCGATCGCCTCGCGTGGTTCCGCCAGACGCCCGACGGCGGCTGGCAGGAGCACCCGGTCACCACGGCGAAGCTGCACGACGTCGAAGTCGGCGACCTGGACGGCGACGGCGTCCCTGACCTGGTGGCCCGCAACCAGTCGGCCTTCGGCGGCGACGGCGGTCGCGTCCGGCTGTTCTTCGGCAGCCGAAACGGCGAATGGACGCCGCAGGCGTTCGACGTCCCTGCCGGTGAGGGCCTGAGGCTCGCCGACGTCGATTCCGACGGTCGCCCCGACGTCGTCGTCAACGCCTGGTGGTACCGCAATCCGGGCGCGCGAGACGGCCGGTGGGTCGGCTACCGCTACGCGGACCGCTGGGAATGGCCGCACGTGGTCGTCGAGGTGGCCGACGTCGACGGCGACGGCCGGCCCGACATCGTGCTGTCGCCGGCAGAACCGGCCGGCCAGCGCTACCGGATCGCCTGGTTCAGGGCGCCGGAAGACCGCACCCGCCCATGGAACGAGGAAGTGATCGACGCCGACGTCGAGGCCGTCCAGCACGCACTGGTGGCAGCGGATTTCGACCTCGACGGCCGCGTGGACGTCGTGACGGCGGCGATGCACCAGGGGCAGGCGCCGCGCGAGATCCGCCTGCATCGACGCCGCGCCGACGGGAGCTGGACCGCGACTTCCCTCGGCGAAGGCGGGTCGCACAACCTTCGCGTGGCCGACATCGACGGGGATGGCGACGCGGACCTGTTCGGAGCGAACTGGTCGGGCGAGCGACAGCCGCTGGAACTGTGGGTCAACCGGCGCTGCGAACCGCGGCCGCGCTCCGACGGCTGGCCGCGGCACGTGATCGATCCGAACCGCCCGGGCCAGGCCGCTTTCGTGGGGGCGGCTGACCTCGACGGCGACGGCCGACTCGACCTCGTCTCGGGCGGGCGCTGGTACCGCAACCCGGGCCGATCGACCGGCGGATGGCCAGCGCAGGACTTCGGCCGCGCGCTGGGCGACTACTCGGCGCTCGCCGACATCGATGGCGACGGCGACCTCGACGTCGTGGGCCTGGGAGCGATCGGCTCGAAGGACCAGGCACGCTTCGCGTGGGCCGAGAACGACGGGCGGGGGCAGTTTCGCGTGCACGCCGACGCCGCCCTCGGCAGCGGCGACTTCCTTCAGGGCGCGGCGGTGGCGCGCTTCGCCGGAGGCGACGTCGTCGGGGCGTCAGCAACCCAGGCGCCGCAATTGGCCGTGTCCTGGCACCGCGCCGATGCGGGCGTGCAACTGTTGACGGCCCCCGGGGCCGGCGCCGGCCAACCGTGGCGGCTGGAGACGATCTCGACCTTCTCGCAGGACGAAGCACTGTCGGCGGGCGACATCGATCGGGACGGCCGCACCGACCTGCTGCTCGGCACCTGGTGGCTGCGCAACGAGCCATCGGGCTTCACGCGACACCGGATTTCCGACGACGTCGCAGCGCCCGACCGCAATCGCCTCGCCGACCTCGACGGCGACGGCCGGCTCGATGCGGTGGTGGGATTCGAAGCGATCAGCAAGCCGGGCGACGTGGTCTGGTTCCGACAAGGCGCCGACCCGCTCTCGCCGTGGGAACGCCATCACATCGGCACGGTCGTCGGCCCGATGAGCCTGGACGTCGCCGACTTCGATGGCGACGGCGACCTCGACGTGGTCGTCGGCGAGCACAACCTGGCCGACCCCGCCAGCGCCCGGCTGCTGCTCTTCCTGAACGACGACGGACGCGGCGGACGCTGGACGATGAAGGTGCTCGCCACCGGCGACGAACACCACGACGGGGCGCTCGCCGTCGACATCGACGGCGACGGCGACATCGACGTGGTGTCGATCGGCTGGGGTCACCCGAGGGTGACCTGGTACGAGAACCCCGCGAAGGGTTGCCGCTAGCTCAGCCCTTCCAGAAGAACGCGTCGTCGATCTGCCCGGTTCGGATCAGGTGCTCGAGTTGCTTGAGCCGCGTGAAGGCGCGGAACCCGAACATCTCGGCCGACATCGCGATCCGCTCGAAGATCTCGTGAAGCTGGGCAGCGCCGCGCTTCGCGGTCCACTCGGCCCGGAATCCGGGCAGTTGGGAACTGATCTTCGCGAAGCTCACCCGGTAGCTGCGGTTGTCGCCGCCGCTCGGGCCGGTCGAGAGCTCGCAGCCGGCGAACTCGTCGGCCACCACCTGCGCAATCTCGCGGACCCGATAGTTCTCGCTATCGGCTCCGACGTTGAAGATCTGTCCGTGGATCGCCGCCTTCGGCGCCTCGACCGCGCACTCGATCGCGCGGCAGATGTCCTGCACGTGCACCAGCGGTCGCCACGGCGAGCCGTCGCTGGTCATCGCGATGCGCTTCGTGGTCCAGGCCAGGCCACTGAGGTTGTTCAGCACGATGTCGAAGCGCATCCGCGGCGACGCCCCGTACGCCGTCGCATTGCGCAGGAACACTGGCGAGAATGCGTCGTCGGCCATCGCGCCCACGTCGCGCTCGACCAGGATCTTGCACTCGGCGTAGGCGGTCTGCGGGTTGACCGCGTCGGTCTCGGTCAGGAATTGCCCGTCGCCCACCCCGTACACGCTGCACGACGACGCATAGACGAAGCGCGGGACGCCCGCCGCCCTGGCCGCCTTCGCCAGGTTCACCGACCCGAGGTGGTTGATCGCGAAGGTGTTCGCCCGGTTGTGCTGTCCGAGCGGGTCGTTGGAGAGTTCCGCCAGGTGCACGACCGCATCGAAACCTTCGAGGTCCCGGGCCGTCGCGTTGCGCAGGTCGATGTTCAGCGTCCGCGGCATCCACCGTGCGCCGTCGTGCGGGTTGTAGAGCAGGCCGTCGCGGTAGAAGCCGTTGTCGAGCCCCACCACCTCGTGGCCCGCGTCGATGAGCCGCGGTGCGAGCACCGAGCCGATGTAGCCGTCCGTACCGGTAACCAGGATCTTCATGAACTGCCTTGCCTTTCAGACGATTTCGATGCGTGGAATCGGAAACACGAACTTGCCGCCCCATTCGCGGATGTACGCGCACTGCTCCATGATCTCCTGGCGCAGGTTCCACGGCAGCACGAACAGGTAGTCGGGCTTCGCCTCGCGGATCGCTGCCGGGTCCAGGATCGGCAAGCGCGCGCCGGGCGTGTACTTGCCGGCCTTGTGCGGGTTGCGATCGACGGTGAAGTCGATGAAATCCGTCCGGATGCCGCAGTAGTTCAGGAGCGTGTTGCCCTTGCCGGGCGCGCCGTAGCCGACGACCCGCTTGCCGGCACGCTTGGCCTCGATCAGGAACGAGAGGATCGCACGCTTGGTCTCGCGCACCTGCTCGTTGAAGGCGTCGTAGGTCTCGACACGCTCGAGGCCCAGCGCCCGCTCCTCGGCGCGCAGCGCCACCACGCGCTCGCCGACCGGGTGCGTCGCGTCGCCCGTGTGGCAGCCATAGATGCGCAGCGAGCCGCCGTGCGTGGGGATCTGCTCGACGTCGAACAGCGTCAGCCCGTGGGCGGCGAACACGCGCTCGACGGTGAGGAACGAGAAATACGAGAAGTGCTCGTGGTAGATCGTGTCGAACTGGTTCTCGGCCATCAGGCGAACCAGGTGCGGGAACTCCATCGTGATCACCCCGCCCTGCTTCAGCAGCGTCTTCATGCCCGCGACGAAGTCGTTCAGGTCGGGCACGTGGGCGAGCACGTTGTTGCCCAGCAGGAGATCGGGCTGGCCGTGGCTTGCCGCGAGTTCGCCGGCGGCCTGCGTGCCGAAGAACCTGACCACCGTCGGAATGCCCTTCGCCACCGCCGCCTCGGCGACGTTCGCGGCCGGCTCGATCCCCAGGCAGGGAACCCCCTGGCGCACGAAGTGCTGCAGCAGATAGCCATCGTTGCTGGCGATCTCCATCACCAGGCTTTCGCGGCCGAGCCCGAAGCGCGAGACCATCAGGTCGACGTAGCGTCCGGCGTGCGCGACCCAGCTGTCCGAGTACGACGAGAAGTAGGCGTAATCGCCGAAGATGTCCTGGGGCGCGACGAACTCGTCGAGCTGCACCAGGAAGCACTTCTCGCAGACCCGCGCGTGCAGCGGATAGAACGGCTCGGGAAGGTTCAACTGCTCGGGCGCGACGTGGGTCTGGCACAGCGGCGACAGGCCGAGGTCGGCAAAGCTGCGCCGGACCGGCGCGCCGCAGAAGCGGCACGCCCGACCCGTAGTGGAGTGCGAGGCGGTGGCGGTAACGGGCGCGACAGGCGTAGACATGTCCATGTACTCGGGTCCGGGGGTGTTACGCAATTGCATCAGTATGGAGCCGCGTGGCGGGGTTGCGCTGTGCGGAATTCGACGCTCGTGGCCTCAGCGGTCAACCGCCAGGTTGCGCCACGCCCGCAACCCGAACTTCGTGCGCTGTCGATCCCAGGGCGTGAAGCGCGGCAACTCGTAGCGGCGCGAGGCGCGGCTCGCCGCGCCAGGCTGCGTCGTGAAAGCATAGTGGCAGCCCGCACGCTCGACCATCGAGACGTGGCGCGCGTCGAAATCGCTGCCGGGCTTGCCGTTCGGATAGGCAAAGAGCAGCGGCCGTTCGCCGGTCATCGCGGCCAGGTCGTCGAGCCCGCCACCGATCTCGCGCTCGGCCGCGGCATCGTCGAGCGCCAGGAGAATCGGGTGCGTGCGCGTGTGGCCGCCCACCCGCATCCCGGTTCGATGCAGCGCCGCCACCTGCCCAGGATCCATCATCAATCCGCGCGCCGGCGTCGCGCCGGCCGCGCGCTCGAGTTCGAGCACGCGCTCGTCGCGCTGCGCCGGCGGAAGGTGCTTGATCGCCGCCAGGATCAGGTCGATCGCCACCCGGCGCTCGGCCAGATCCCGCACCGGAACGCTGCGGCGCACCTCGCCGTCCGGGCCCGGCAGCGGCAGCGACTGGGCCGTGCAGCCGCGCACTGCCTCGATCACCCGGTCGTTGAACATCATCGAGCCATCGAGGAACGCGGTGGAGACGAAGAACGCCGCCTGCATCCGATGCTGCTGCAGGATCGGCAGCGCGACCGTGAAATTGTCGCGGTACCCGTCGTCGAACGTCACCAGCGCCGGCCGCGACGGCAAGGTGCCGGCGAACAGCCGCTCGCAAGCGTCCAGCGGATCGAGCACCCGGAACTGCGAGCCGATCCACCCGAGCATCCGGTCGAACGTCGCGGCGTCGGGCTCGCTGGGCAGCAGTGGGTCGGGGCGCGCCAGCGCGCGATGAAAGTAGAACACCGACAGGCGGCTGCGTTCGCCGGCGGGCGCGGACAGCGCCGTCAATGCACGCAGGATCACGCCCGCTCCCTGCGCCCGACCAGGCTCGAATAGATTGCCTCGTAGCGATCGACGCTGCGCGCCCAGGTGCGCTCGCTCTCGACGAACCGGCGTCCGGCGGTGGCCATGCGATCGCGCAGCGCCGCGTCGCCCAGCAATCGCAGCGCGGCCCTGGCGAGCGCCGACACGTCGCCCGCCTCGAACAGCAGACCGGTGCGGCCGTTCTCGATCAGCTCTCGATGGCCGCCGACGTCGGACGCGATCAGCACCCTGCCCTGCGCCATCGCCTCGAGCGGCTTCAACGGGGTGACCAGCTCGGTGAGGCGCATCGAGCGACGGGGAAAGGCGAGCATCGACGCAAGGCTGTAGTAGCGGTCGATCTCGTCGTTGGGCACGCGCCCGGTGAACACCACGCGATCGGCCACGCCGCGGGCGCGCGCCTGTTCGCGCAGCGCAGCGTCCTGCGGACCGCCTCCGACCAGCAGGAGCTTCACCCGGGGACGCGACGCGACGATCTGCGGCAGCGCGTCGATCAGAAGATCCAGCCCTTCGTACGCATAGAACGAACCGCAAAAGCCGATGACTTCCCATCCGTCGAGCCCGAGCGAGCGCGCGAGCCCGGCGTCGGCGCCGTCGAGCACCCTGAACTTCTCGATGTCGACCGCGTTCGGAATCACCGTCACCTTGTCGGCGCCGATGCCTCGCCGCAGGATGTCGCGGCGCATCCCGTCGCAGATCGTCGTGATCGCGTCGACCCGGCGCAGCGCGTGCGTCTCGAGCGCGCGCGACGCGCGGTAGCGCAAGCTGTGCTCGGTGGTCGTGCCGTGGTCGACCGCAGCGTCCTCCCACAGCGCACGCACCTCGTAGACGACCGGCAGGCCGAGCGCACGGCCGACGCGGATCGCCGGCAGCACGTCGAGCACGGGCGAGTGCGCGTGCAACACGTCGGGCTCGACCTCTCGCGCGAACCCGAGCAGGCGCGCCTCCGTGGCCCGCATCTCGTCGAACGGCCACAACGCCGGCACCTTGGCGAGCCAGCCGGGCCTGTAGGGGGTGCGCACGAACTCGAAGCCTTCGGCGGTCTCGCGCTCGACGTCTCCGGCGTTCTGCTTCGGGCTGGTCAGCTGGAACGTCTGCCAGCCGTGGCGCCGCTGTTCGCGAAGGATGGAGAGCGTACGAAAGGCATAACCGCTGTGCAGCGGCGCCGAGTGGTCCAGGATGTGCAGGATGCGCATCAGCGGCTCTCCAGCCTCGCGTCGGCCAGCGGCGAACCGCGCAGCCACAGTTCGAAGATCATCAGCACCCAGACCATGGTGCCGAAGTAGCCGGCATGCCCCGAGGCCAGCTGCGCCAGCAACTGTTTCAGGAATCCCTCGCGGATCACGCCTCGCGCCGCCAGCGAGCGCAGCGCGTCGTCGGCCATCGCGCGCAGCCTGTCGTGCGTGAGCAGCCAGTCGCCGAACGGCATGCCGAAACCGTGCTTCTGCTTGGCGATGATCTCGTCGGGCAGGAAGCCACGCAACGATTCCTTGAAGAAGTAACGCAGCTTGCGCCCCTTGAGCTTCTCGTCGGGGCGCAGCTTCAGCGAATGCTCGACCAGGGCGTGCGCAATCATCGGGAACGCCACCTGCACGCCTGCCGCATGGCACATGCGCGTGACCTTCGGCAGGTCGCTGTCGGCCAGCGTGAACTTGAAGTCCCAGGCAAGCAGCCGGTTGATCTGCGACATCGCCTGGCCGGCCGCACCGCTGCGCAGCCGCGCGCGCGTCCACACCTCGCGCTCGAGTGCCAGCGGCTGGCCCAGCGAGACGCGCGCGAGGACCGCGTCGGTGAAGACCTCTTGCGCACCGAGCCGATTGAGCAGGTTGTAGCGGCTCTGCAAGCGGTCGGGGAGCGGCTCGCGCGCCTGCTCGATGTAACTGCGCCCCTTCGCAAGCAGGCGCGCGTCGACGCCCGCGAGCGGCCCGAACAGAAGCGGCTCGAGCACGCCGTTGCGCAGCCACCGCGGCACGCGCTCGTACATCGCGAAGGTAGCCTGCTTGGCGTAGCGTTCGTTGCCGCCGTACAGTTCGTCGCCGCCGTCGCCACCCAGCATCCGCACGACACCGGCCTCCCGGGCGATCCGGGCGCAGAAATAGGTGGGCACCGCCGACGAGTTGCCGAACGGCTGCTCGTACTGGGTCGCCACGGCCTGCACGCCGGCGAGCACGTCGTCGGGCGTCAGGAAGTACTCGGTGTGCTCGGTGCCGAAGTGCTTCGCCGCCAGCCGCGAATACATCGTCTCGTCGTAGCCGCCGACGTCGAAGCCGATCGAGAAGGTGCGCGCCGGCGCGTCGTACTGGCGCGTGACCAGCCCGGCGATGGTCGAGCTGTCGGTGCCCCCCGAGAGAAAGCAGCCGACCTGGTCACGCGACAGTCCGGCGGTGCACTCGGCGACGCCCTCGCGCAGCGCGCCGAGGAACGCCTCGCGCTCGACGGCGAAATCGAACGGCTGGCCTTCGTCGAACACCGGCGTCCAGTAGCGAACCACGTCCGCGCGGCCGTCGGCGATGCGCAGCGCCTCGCCGAGGTCGAGGCGGCGCACGCCGTCGAAGATGCTCAGCGGCGCCGGCACCATGTGGAAGTAGGCATAGGCAAGCGCCGCCTGCCAGTCGAGCGCCGCCGACAGGCCCGCCAGCGAGGCGGCCTGCGCGGGCCGCGCCGAGAACGCGAGCGCGCCGCCGTGACGCGCCCAGAAGAGCGGATAGGTGGAGAAGCGGTCGACCGCGACCAGCCCGCGGCGGCGCTCGTCGTCCCACAGGGCGACCAAAAATTCGCCGGCGAGCTCGTCGAGCACCGAATCGCCGTGCGCGAGCCAGCGATCGAGCAGCGAGGCCGCCGCATCGGCGGGAACTTGCCCCGGCGCTTCGTCGATGAAGCGAAGCCGACCGAAGACGAGCGCCGATGCGCCGCCGTGCCGGGCCCGCTGCAACCCGGGCACGTCCGCGTCGGGCCACAGCGGCGCCGACGGCGACCCGTCCTGGTTCAGCGCGACGCGCCCGTGAAACGGAATCGGCAACAGCGAACGCGTCAAACCAGAACCTCCGCCGGAGCGGGGTGGCTCAGGAACGCCGTCGGACTGGCGGTCAGCCCATAGGCGCCCGACTGGAACACGGCGACCAGGTCGCCGGGCTCCGCGTGCGCAAGCGGCATCCGTTCGGCCAGCACGTCGAGCGGCGTGCACAACGGACCCACCACGGTCTGCACCTCGTCGGCAGGCGCGTCGATCCGGTTGGCCACCGCCACCGGGTAGTTCTTGCGCAGCACCTGCCCGAAGTTGCCCGAGGCGGCCAGGTGGTGGTGCAGACCTCCATCGGTGACGAGGAACACCTGCCCGCACGATTCCTTCCGGTCGAGCACGCGGCACACGTACAGACCCGCATGCGCAACGAGATAGCGGCCGAGCTCGATCACCAGCGGCGCGCCGAGGTCGGCGCCGGCGCGTTCGGACAGACGATGCAGGTTCTCGGCAATCGGCGAGAGATCCAGTTCCGCCTCGCCGGGGAAGTAGGGCACGCCCAGCCCTCCCCCCAGGTTGAGCCAGTCGACGGGGCCTCCCCATTGGCGCAACAGCGAAAGCCCCAACTCGTAGGTCTTGCGCTGCGCATCGACGATCGCGTCGGCACGCAGGTTCTGCGAGCCCCCGAAAATGTGCAGGCCGCTCAGGTGAACGCCACTCTCGCGCACCCGATCGAGCACCTCGGGCACCCGCGCCTCGTCGATGCCGAACGGCTTGGGGCCGCCCCCCATCTTCATGCCGGACGACTTCAGCTCGAACGCCGGGTTGACGCGCACGGCCACGCGCGGCAACACGCCGAGCGCCGCGCCCGCCTGGACCGCCTGCTCCAGTTGCAGCGCCGATTCCACCGTGACGGTGATTCCGGCCGCCACCGCCCTGCGGATCTCGGCCGCCGACTTGCCCGGCCCGGCGAAGCTCACCCGCTCCGGTGCAACCCCGGCATCGAGCGCCACCGCCATCTCCTGCGCCGACGCCACGTCCAGGCCGTCGGTCAGGCCCGCGAGGTGCTGGACCACGGCCGGCATCGGATTGGCCTTGATCGCGTAATGCAGGTGCATCGCCCGCGGCAGCGCGGCGCGAAGCGACGCCACGCGCGCGCCGATCGCCTGGCGGTCATAGACATAGAACGGCGTGCGACCGACCCGCTCGGCGAGCCGGCTCACCGGGATGCCGCCGGGCGCGATCTCGCCGCCGACGACCGCGAAGAACGCGTTCGGCGCATGCTGGGCAAAGCGGATCTCCGCCGTCTTGCGTGCGCTCATTGCGCCCCCGAAAACAGCCCGGCTCGCTCGCCGGCCAGCGTCTTGCGATCGATCTTGCCGTTGGCGTTGCGCGGCAGCGCGCCCGCAAGCCAATCGACGTGCTGCGGCAGCATGAATGCGGGCAGCTGCGCCTTGCAGGCGTCGAGCAAGGCCTTCGTGTCGGCCGCTCGGCCCTCGGCCGGCTGCGCGACCAGCACGATCGCCTGTCCGAGCGCGGGGTGCTCGACGCCGAACGCGGCCACCTCGGCCACCAGCCCCGAGCGGTAGATCACCTCCTCGATCTCGGTCGGGCTTACCCGATACCCCGACGTCTTGATCATCTCGTCGCGGCGGCTCACGAAGTAGAGGAACCCCTCCTCGTCGCGCTTGACGGTATCGCCCGACCACACGGCCAGTTCGGTCAGCACCAGCTCCTTCGGCTGCCCCGGCAGCGGCTTGAAGCGCTCGGCGGTTTTCTCTGGGTCGTTCCAGTAGCCCATCGAGACCAGCGCCCCGCGATGCACCAGCTCGCCGGGCTCGCCCGGTGCACACTCGCTGCCGTCCTCGCGCACGACGAGGATCTCGGCATTCGGAATCGCCTTGCCCATCGACGTCGGCCGGCGATCGACCTCTTCGGGCGGCAGGTAGGTGGAGCGAAAGGCCTCCGTGAGCCCGTACATCAGGTACGGCCTGGCGCGCGGCACGCGCCGGCGCAGCTCGGCCAGGGTGGCCGTGGGCATCGCGCCGCCCGAATTGGTGAAGTAGCGCAGGTGCTCGCCGATCGACGCGGGCCAATCGAGCGCCGCCAGCTGGATCCACAGCGGCGGAACGGCCGCCAGACCGGTGATGCGCTCGCGCACGAGCGCGCGAATCACATCCTGCGGCAGCAGGTAGTTGTGCAGCACCGCCGTCGCCCCGACCAGGAACGCGGTGGTGAGCTGCGACAGGCCATAGTCGAACGACAGCGGCAGCACCGCGAGGATGCGGTCGTCCGGGGTGTTCTCGAGGTAGGTCGAGACGCTGCGCGCGCCCTCGACGATGTTGCGATGCGACAACACCACGCCCTTCGGCTTGCCGGTGCTGCCGGAGGTGTACAGGATGCCCGCCATGTCGACGTCGATCACCCGGTGGGGGCGCGCCGAACGGTCGGCCGCGGCCATCAGCGCCTCCCAGCCGAGCACCTGGGTGGCACCGGTCGGCGCACCGGCCGTCTCGCCACCGCCCACGACGACGATGTGACGCAGGTCGGGGCACTGCGCGAGCAGCGGGGCGAAGCCGGCCACGCGCGGTGCGTTGGTGACCAGCACCTCGACGTTGCAGTCGCGCGCGATGTACGCTGCCTGCTCGGGCTTGAGCAGCGGATTGATCGGCACGAACACGCAGCCGGCGCGAGCCGTGCCGAAGATCGCGACGACCGTCTCGATGCGCTTCTCGATCCAGATGCCGACCCGGGCCGCGCGCGGCAGGCGTAGCGCCGCCAGGGCGGCGGCGAAGGTCTCGATGGCGGCGGCGAGTTGATCGTAGGTCTCGGCCTGATCCTGCAAACGCAGCGCAACGCCGGCCGGACGTTGGCGCGCCGAATGTATGATTAAATCAGCGAGCACACGGACCCCTCGAGGAACCTCCTGATGACCGACGAGGATACCGTGAACGAGACGCCTGGAACGTTAGTTTTCGCACCATCCGACGAGGGGACGACCGCTAGAATCGAGCGGCATTCAAACGGCGACTTGACGCAATGAACCACGCAGATGCCCTGAGGAAAATCCTCTCGTCACAACTCGGAAGCGCCTATCCGCCAACGTACTTCAGGGACGAGACTGAATTGCTCGGCCACGTGCCTGAACTCGACTCGATGGCGGTGGTCGGCGTCTTGACTGCCATCGAGGACGAAATGGGCATCATCATCGGCGACGACGAGATCAGCGCGGATGCCTTCGCGACCTTTGGCAGCCTGCTGGAGTTCGTCCAGGCGAAAGTGCCAGGCTAGAGCTGTACCATGCGAACGCGTCTTTCGCGCTGGTCGCCCCTCATCGCAGCTGGCCTTGTGTATGCATCGGCCAGTTCTCTAGCAGCGGCGCAAACGATCGTACCCGACAGCGCCGGCGGCCTCGGACTCTGCGGACCGCTGGAGAACAGCTTTGGCC
Source organism: Burkholderiaceae bacterium (assembly GCA_019635275.1). Lineage (GTDB taxonomy): Bacteria > Pseudomonadota > Gammaproteobacteria > Burkholderiales > Burkholderiaceae_E > Zeimonas. The sequence continues at coordinate 48,493 of JAHBZV010000017.1, forward strand.
CGTTCGACTATCGGACGGCGACCAAAGAGCAGAAGTCGATCGTTGAACGCTACCACTTCACGCCTGCCGTCGAGACACTGCGCTCAGGATCCACCGGATCGATCGGCTCGGACCTCGACTACACGTTGCGCGCGTTTCCCAACCACCTCAGGGCGCTGTCCGCCCTCAGCCGGTACTCGCAACGCGTGGGCCAGACCCGGATTGCGGGCGCCCATTACCCGGTCGAGTGCTACTTCGACCGTGCAATCCGCTTCACGCCGGATGACCCGCAGGTTCGGGTCCTCTACGGCTTCTACCTGATGAAGCAGAAACGCGTGAAGGAGGCCCGGACGCAGTTGAGCGCGGCCGAGGGTGCGGGTCACGACGACCCTCAGGTCGCCTACAACCTCGGCCTCGCATATCTCGAACTCGGCGACTACGACCGGTCCGTGATCTTTGCGAAGAAGGCCTACGCCGGCGGAATTTCGTTTCCAGGCCTGCGCAACAGGCTGACCGCCGCCGGCAAGTGGAAGTGAGCCGGCGACACACCGGGCCCTCTCGCTGATCATGCCGCAGTTCGTCGGCGATTTGCGCCGGATGGGGTTCGTCAACTGGTTCGCCTATGCAGCGGACCGGGCGCTGGAGAAGGCCTCCGGCGGGTGGATCAGAGCCAGGGCGCTTTGGTTCTATGCGCAGCCTGTCGACCTCATCCCGCAGACAACGACGCGGCCGGGCGACCGCATCAGCACGACGGTGGTTTCGCGCGCGGAGTTGCCGGAAGGCGCATTCGGCCGTCCGCACGGCGCCTTCGCCAAGCGCTTCGATCAGGGATCGATCTGCATTGCAGCGCGCAGAGACTCGGAACTGATCGGATTCATGTGGCTTCAATTCGACGAACTGCGCGAACAACTCTTCCGCTGCGACTTCATCCCCTGCCCACACGGCCGCGCGGCATGGGATTTCGACCTGTACGTCGCGCCGGAGCTTCGATTGAGCAAAGCCTTCGCTCGCCTTTGGAGCCATGCACGAAGCTACTTGTGCGAGCGAGGCATCGAGACGACCATCAGCTGGATCGCGTTCGACAACGACGCCTCCCAGCGGGCCCATCGCCGAATGGGCGCCAAACGAGTGGGATGGGCGATCGTATTGACGGCCGGATCAGCGCGGGTCGTGCTGTCCACTGCACGACCGTACCTCAGCGCCGGACTGAAGGATTCGAGAACGCGGCTGTTCGTCGATTCGTCCTGACGCTCGGGTACGATGCCAGGCGTACGCGGCCGCTATTCCACCGCCAGGAACCAGATCCCCGAGCCTGATCGCGGATAGTAGGCGTAGCCGCCGAGATTCGGGAGCCGCTGCCAACGCGACTGCACGCCATTCGCCGCGTCCGGCACCGATGCGCCGCCAGTCGTGCTGACCTGAGTCACCGCGTAGGTATCGGGATCGATCGAGTACACCTTGTCCGACGAGGCCGTCTTCAGCAGGAATCGCCCGATCTTCGCCTCGTACCACGCATAGTGATAGTTCTGAGCCGTGATGTCGCCCGCGGCACCCGAGAACGAGATCCTCGACATCGCGTTTGAAGCGACGTCGTAGACGAGCCCGCCCGCAGGCACGCGATAGGCGTCACCGAAGAACACCACCCTGTTACGCACTGGATCGACCGCGCAGGCCCGTGCATACACGGCGGTCGAATTCTCCGGCCACGCGGCAACCGACGTGTAGGCGCCCGAAGACGGATCGAATCGCTTCAGGCCAGCGGGCGTCGCGACGTAGACCTCCTCGGTGTTCGGGTTCTTGCAGACAGGCGCACCCGTCGCCCCCCCACGCGGTGCCGCGTCCGGCCAGGTGCCAGCCGCATGCCAATCTCCGCTCGCTATCGAGAACGCGTCGGTCTTCCAGTTGCTCTCGTTTCCGGTGCCCCAGAGCGAGCCCGCGCCGAACTTGAAGATAGCGTTCCTGCTCGCGATGAACTGCAGCGCGTAATAGGTATGCGTCGAAGCGGGCCGCCCGTCCAGGTAGTAATCGTAGAAGGCGCCCTTCGTGTAATCCGACGCCGCGATGCTCGCCGCCGCCGTCGGCGCGCGCAGCATGCGCCACGCCGCCGTCTCTCCGGAGAGGTCGAGTTCGACCACTTCGTTGCCCGAATAGTCGGCGTGGCCGCCGTTGGCCGCCGAGTAGAGGCGGTTGGTTCGGGTGTCGGCCGCGAGTCCGTTCCAGGCGTCGATTCGGGCCGACAGCGCGCCCGGCACGGCAGGGCTCGGCACCACGGTCGACAAATCGGTGCCCGGAATCTGCTTCCATTGCCAACGGCTCAGCGCCTTGCGCCACGCCGGCCACGTGGCACTGGCCGAGGGTTCGCCGCCGATCACGGGCAGCGCGCTGGGATCGTAGGGGGCCACCGTCGTCGGCAGGCTCGGCGTCGTGCCGGTCGTGGTGCCTCCGGTCGAGGTGCTGGTCGGCGTCTTCGTCGGAAGCACGCCGGTTTCCGTGGTCGTCCCGGTCGTCGGCGTCGTGCCGCTGGTGCTGTCCATCGGCTTCGTGGTCGCTTCCGAGGCCAGCCTGAGGTCGCTGGTACCAGTCGCGGTCGGATCGGTGCCGCTGCCATCCGATCCGCAACCGGCCAACACGAGAGCCAGGCAGCCAACGACGAATCCGAGTTTGCGATCAAGCATGAGGCACCTGCTTTGCGAAGATGGCGACGTACCCGGGACGGGGATGCTCGCGAATCGAGGCACGGACCCCGCCCGGAGGGCATTGGAGCGCGGAAAAAGTCACAGTCGCAGGCTGATTCAGCCACGCGGCGTCGCCGGCGCGACGAATGGTACGCTCGACTACCGCGACTCCCATGACTTCCCGATCGCTCCTCGCGTGAGCCCGGCCGCAATGCTACCGGGTTGCGGGGCGGATGATTGCACCGCAGCCTCGGGAATCCCCTTGGATATTCTGACGATCTTGTCAAGCCATTCTGGCCGAGGGCCCGGACGCTAGAATCCGACCCATCGTGCACCCCGTCCTGCTCATCGCCTACCACTTCCCGCCCCTGTCCGGCAGCAGCGGCCTGCAACGCACACTGCGTTTTGCCCAGTACTTGCCCGAGTTCGGCTGGGGGCCGATCGTCCTGACGGTGCGCCCGGACGCCTATGAGCAGACCGACGAGCGCTCGCTGGCTCAGGTGCCTGCCGGCTGCGAGGTGGTGCGCACGCGCTGCCTGGACGCCGGGCGTCACCTGTCGATCATGGGTCGCTACCCGGCCTTCGCTGCGCTGCCCGATCGCTGGGCGAGCTGGCACCTGTGGGCCGTGCGTGCCGGCCAGCGCCTGGCGCGCGAAAGAGGGGTACGGGCGATCTGGAGCACGTACCCGATCGCTACGGCACACAAGATCGGCGCCACGCTGGCTCGACGCACCGGCCTGCCGTGGATCGCGGACTTCCGCGATCCGATGGCGCAGGAGGGATACCCTGCGGACCCGCGGCGCTGGCAGGCCTTCAAGCGGATCGAGGAGGCGGCAGCCGCGCAGGCTTCGCGCCTGGTGTTCGTCTCGCCGTCGGCGCTCGAGCTCTATCGCGATCGTTATCCCGGCACGCCGCCCGAGCACATGGTGCTCATCGAGAACGGCTACGACGAGTCGTCGTTCGATGGGCTGCCCGCAGTCGCGGCAAGGGGGCAGCACGAACCGCCGGTGCTGCTGCACAGCGGCATCGTCTATCCGTCCGAGCGAGACCCGCGCGCACTTTTCGAAGCCTTGGCCCGCCTCGCGAAAGACCATCGGATCGAGCCGGGCGACTTCGTCATTCGTTTCCGCGCGTCGGTGCACGAGGCCCTGCTGCGGACGCTGGCCGACCAGCATGGCGTCTCGGCCTACGTGGATATCCAGCCCGCGATCGCCTACCGCGAGGCCTTGAGCGAGATGCTCGGCGCCGACGCGCTGCTGGTCATGCAGGGCGCCAACTGCAACGAGCAGATCCCGGCCAAGCTCTACGAGTACCTGCGCGCCGGCCGCCCGATCTTCGGCCTGGCCGAGCCGGCCGGAGACACGGGGCGCACGCTGACCGACCTCGGATATCCGTTCGTGACGCCTCTGGAGTCGGCCGAGGCGATCGAGCGCGGGCTGCCGGCCTTCCTGCAGGCGCTCCGCGCGGGAGCGCTGCCGGTCGCCCGGCGCGACGTCGTCGACCGCTACTCTCGGCGCGCACTCACCGGACGCTTCGCCGCGCTGCTCGACCAGGTGACCGCGGCGTGAAGCCATCGCCGCCCGACTGGTTGGCGGCCCGATGACGACTTCGTCAGATTCTGTGCCGGGGGGGCCTGCGACGGCCTCTGTATATTCCCGGCCAACGATCTGACCGCTAACACACCGGCCGCCCGACGACCGTGACCTTCTTCCCCCGCCCCGCGCCTTCGCCGCCACTCATCGACCGCCGCTGGCCTTCCGTCCAGCCCGCCACTGACCGCATCGCGGCGCCCCCGGAGAATCGGCCGGGCGCTTTCTCCCATCTCTTCACCGAGCCGCACATGAAAGCAATCCGTCCTGCGCGCATCCGATTTGCCTCGCTCCTTGCCATGACCGCCGTGACTGCGGCATTGGGCCTCGCCGGATGCGGCGCAAGCGGCGGCGACGGCTCGCTGGCCAGCATCGATGCGCTGGCCAAGGACGGGACGGCCTCGGGCGGAACCTCTGGCGGAACCTCGGGCGGGGCGACATCCGGAGGAAGCGGCACGTCCGGCAGCAGCGGCGCGACCACCACCGTGCCTTCGGGCAACTCCGGAAGCAGCGTGACCAGCCTGCCGCCGCCCTCGCCCGTGGCCGGCTCGTCGACGCTGCGCGTGACCAGCAGCTCGACCGGAACCGGCCTGCCGTTTTCTGCAGGGTATGCGTTCCGACAGGGCGACATCCCGGCCGGCAAGCACATCACCGCCAGCAATGCCAGCCTGCGAGGCTTCCAGGCCGCGGTGAAGAACCGCTGGCGCGACGGGTCGGTGAAGTTCGCCGTGCTGTCGGGGTTGGTCGACCTGTCGGCCAA
>JAHBZV010000018.1 GCA_019635275.1 Burkholderiaceae bacterium
GTGAGCAGCTGCTTGGTCGGCGTAACCGAGATCTTTCCGGGGCTGCCCTGCTCGTGGTACTCGAGCGCAGCCTTGCGCAGGTCGTGGGAAGTCGATTTGGGCATCGGATGACAGCGCCTCGCTGCGCGTGAGAGGGTCGGATTATCCGTCCGTGCCCCGGCAATGACAATCGCGTCGCCTCGTGTCGGCCTGGCTCGATGGTCGGGGGCCTGGCGCAGCTCGTGCGTGCGTCGGTTGGCGCGAGCAAAGGGGCAGGCAGTGGGGCGCGCAGCGCGGCAGGCCATTCGCCGTGGGCGCGCCGGGTGCTTGCCCCCGCTTCGCGGGGGTGCCCTGCGATGCTCGCAGCACCGGCTGGCGCGGCGAAACTCGCTGCGCTCGCTGCGCGAGCTCCGCTCGGACAATCGCCGCGAGAATGATGGACGAAGCGCGCTGCGCGCGCCGCCGGTGCTGCTGTGCTTCTCGGCTGCGCACAAGGCGCGCCCACGGCGAATGGCCTGCCGCGCTGCGCGCCCCACTGCCCGCCCCTTTGCGAACATCGTGGCGAACCTCGCGAGCAACGGCCCCGTCTTTGACACGAGCACCACCGACGCTTCCCGAGCGGCCTTCGGTGGCGGGCCGGGGCGCGTCGCGGCGCGGCGGGCACAGGCGGCGCGGGCCGGTCGCTTCGGGGCGCCGTCGATGGCGCCGAGCAGCGCAGTCTCGGGGTCGGCGCGCGAAGCGCGCTTCGTACCTCTGACTCGCGGCGATTGTTTGAGCGGAGCTCGCGAAGCGAGCGTAGCGAGTTTCGCCGCGCGACCCCGTGACGAGCAGCGCAGGGAAGTCGGTGCGCAGCACCGACCGCCACCGTCGGCGCCCCGAAGCGACCGGCCCGCGCCGCCTGTGCCCGCCGCGCCGCGACGCGCCCCGGCCCGCCACCGAAGGCCGCGACGCGCGCCGGATTCGAACCGGGAGAACGAGGAGCCGCCTCGAGTCACGCGCCCCGATCGACCAGCGCCCGCGCCAGCACGCACGCGACGTGCTCCGCGCGGCGGCCCGCGCCGTCGGCGATCTGGTGCCTGCAGCTGGTGCCGTCGGCGACGACCAGGTCGTCCGGACCGGCCGCGCGCACGGCCGGCAGCAGCGCCGCCTCGCCCATCTTCATCGAGATGTCGTGGTGCTCGGACTCGTAGCCGAACGCGCCCGCCATGCCGCAACAACTGGACTCGACCAGCTCGACCTTCAGCGACGGGATCAGGCCGAGCACGGTGCGGACCGGACCTACCGCGTCGAACGCCTTCTGGTGGCAATGGCCATGGACAAGCGCGCGGGCCTGCGGCAGCGCCCGCAGCGGCAGGTTCAGGCGACCGGCCTCGTGCTCGCGGGCGAGGAACTCCTCGAACAGCATCGCCCGCGACGCGAGCGCAGTGGCCGCCCCGCCGAGGCCGAGCGCCAGGAACTCGTCGCGCATCGTCAGCAGGCACGAGGGCTCGAGCCCCACGACGGGCGCGCCGCGTTGCACCCAGGGCGCGAGCGCCGCGACCGTGCGCCGCGCCTCGGCGCGCGCCTCGTCGACCAGGCCGGTGGCCAGGAAGGTCCGGCCGCAGCACAACGGCCGGGCCGGATCCGCGTCGTCGCCCCCGACGCGCGCCACGTGCACCCGATAGCCGGCCGCCTGCAGCACGCGGCGCGCTGCCCGCAGGTTGTCCGGCTCGAAATAGTTGTCGAAGGTGTCCGCCCAGAGCACGACGTCGCGTCCGTCGCCTTCCGGGCCCGCTTCGGCGCGCACCGGCTGCGCCCGATCCCTCGTGAACACGTCGGCGCGCCACGCCGGCAGCCGCCGCCGCGCCGACAGGCCGATGAGCCGCTCGCTCAGGCGTGCCGCGCCCGGCAGCAGGTCACGCAAGTTCGCCAGCCACGGCAGCCGCGCCAGCCAGGGGGCGTATCGCGGCAGGTAGGCGACCATCCGGTCGCGCAGGCGCAGCGCGTGGCGCTTGCGCCAGTGGTAGAGGAACTCGGTCTTCATCCGGGCCATGTCGACGCCGGTCGGGCACTCGCGCTTGCACCCCTTGCAGCCGACGCACAGCGACATCGTGTCGTGCATCGCCTGCGACGTGAATGCGTCCTCGCCGAGCTGGCCCGACAGCGCCAGCCGCAGCGTGTTCGCGCGGCCGCGCGTGAGGTCGCGCTCGTCGCGCGTCACGCGGTAGCTCGGGCACATCGTCCCCGCGTCGAACTTCCGGCAGTGGCCGTTGTTGTTGCACATCTCGACCGCCTTGGCGAAGCCGCGGGCGGGGTCGCCGCCGCTGCCCGGCGCGGTCGTGCGCTCGGTGACCGGATCGTTCTGCACGTCCCAGGCCGACCAGTCGAGCGCGGTGTCGAGCGGCCGCGCCGCGTAACCGGGGCCGAAGCGGAACAGCGACGCGTCGTCCATCCGGGACGGCCTGACGATCTTGCCGGGGTTCATCAGGCCGAGCGGGTCGAACAGGTCCTTGATCTCCTCGAACGCGCGCGTCAGGCGCGGCCCGAACTGCCAGGCGACCCATTCGCTGCGCACCAGCCCGTCGCCGTGCTCTCCCGAGTAGGCGCCCTTGAACCGGCGCACCATCGCCGACGCCTCCTCGGCGATCGCGCGCATCTTCGCCGCGCCGCCGTCGGGACCGGCGCGGCGCATGTCGAGGATCGGGCGCACGTGCAGCGTGCCGACCGAAGCGTGCGCGTACCAGGTGCCGCGCGTGCCGTGGCGCGCGAACACCTCGGTGAGATTCGCCGTGTACTCGGCCAGGTGCTCGAGCGGCACCGCGCAGTCCTCGATGAAGCTGACCGGCTTGCCGTCGCCCTTGAGCGACATCATGATGTTCAGGCCGGCCTTTCGCACCTCCCACAGCGCCTTCTGCCGTCCCTCGTCGGGCATCTCGACCACCGAGCCCGGCAGGCCGAGGTCGCCCATCAACTCGACGAGACGCGCGAGGCGCTCGAGCAGCGCCGCGCGGTCTTCGCCGCTGAACTCCACCAGCAGGATGGCCTCGGGCGCACGCCCTTCGCGCTCGACCAGCGCCGACTCGATCGTCGGGCGGAACACCGGATTGGCGCGCGACAGGTCGATCATCGTCCGGTCGACGAGTTCGACCGCCGATGGGCCGAGCCTGACGATGTGCTGCGCGCTGTCCATCGCCGCATGGAAGCTCGGGAAGTTCACCACGCCGAGCACCTTCGCCGCAGGCAGCGGCGACAGCTTCAGGACCAGCCGGCGGAACCAGGCGAGCGTGCCCTCCGAGCCGACCAGCAGGTGTGCCAGGTTGACCGAGCCGTCGTCGGTGTAGGGTCGCTCGGACTGCGGATGGAACACGTCGAGGTTATAGCCGCCGACGCGGCGCAGCACCTTCGGCCAGACGCGCTCGATCTCGCCGCGCTCGCGCCCGGCGATCCCGAACAGCCGCGAGACGAGTTCGCCGCTGCGCATCGTCGCGAGCGGCCGCTTCGCGCCGGCGCCGAACGGCCCGAAGTGCTCGCTGGTGCCGTCGGAGAGGACCGCTTCGATCCCGAGCACGTTGTGCACCATGTTGCCGTAGGCGATCGAGCGGGATCCGCACGAATTGTTGCCCGCCATGCCGCCCAGCGTGGCCTGCGCCGACGTGGACACGTCGACCGGGAACCACAGGCCGTGCGGCTTGAGCCAGGCGTTGAGCGCGTCGAGCACGATGCCGGGCTGCACCTCGACGGTCATCGCCTCGCGATCGAACGCGATCACCTTGTTCAGGTTCCGGCTGCTGTCGATGACCAGCGCCTCGCCGACCGTCTGGCCGCACTGGCTGGTGCCGCCCCCGCGCGGCAGGATCGGCACGCGCGACTCGCGCGCGAGGTCGATCGCGGCAATCACGTCGGCCTCATCCGCCGGCACCACGACGCCCACCGGGTCGACCTGGTAGATCGACGCGTCGGTGGCATAGCGCCCGCGGGAGAACGCGTCGAAGAGGACCTCGCCCCTCACCACGCGGCGCAGCCGCTGCGCCAGCCGGCTGCGCTCGAGCGGCGCCGCTCTCAGCGATCGGGCGGGGGTCGGGGCGTTCATGCCGGGGCGCTCTGCGCGATGCCGGCGTCAACCGGCGGGGCGCCCGTCCGAGGCCGGCCAGTGCTCGAGCACTGCGTCGCGCTTGTGGCGCAGGTGCTCCTCGAGCAGGGCGCGCAGCGCGACGCTGTCGCCCGCCTCGAGCGCCTCGAGCATGCGCTGGTGCTCGCGCACCGCGGCATCCCACTTGTCGCGATTGAAGTTCGAGCGGAACCGCAAGTTCTGGATGCGCGAGTTGATGCTGTCATAGGTTTCCGTGAGCACGGCATTGCGCGCGCAGCGATTGATCGCGCGGTGGATCTGTCGGTTCAGCGCGTAGTAGGTCGGCAGGTCGCGCCGCGCATGGGCGGCGAGCATCTCGAAGTGAAGCGCGCGGACTTCGACGATCTCGGCGTCGGTGCGCCGGGCGGCGGCGAGCTCGCCCGAGAGCGCCTCGAGCGCGCCCATCAGCTCGAACAGCTGCTCGACGTCGCCGCGAGACAGCGCGACGACGCTGGCGCCCCGGTTCGGGCTGAGCTCGATCAGCCGTTCGGCCGCCAGCACCTTGAACGCCTCGCGCAGCGGCGTGCGCGAGACCCCGATCTGCTCGCACAGCACCCGCTCGTTGAGCCGCACGCCCGGCGCGAGATGCCCCTCGGTGATCAGCCCGCGCAGTCGCTCGGCGACTTCCTCGTGCAGCGGGCGGCGATCTGCGGCAACGGTCGATTCACCCGGATTTTGCATACAAACTTCGACGAGAGGACGGTGTTACGGGTGAAACCCCAACTTGCAGGTCGCCAATTTTGCATACAAAATGCACCGAGGCAAGCATTTCCGGCCTTCCCCAGGCCCGTCTCCGAGGCATCCCGATGAGACTCTCCAACGGTCTTTCGCTCAACGGCCACCCGTCCGGCCGCCACTTCCTGCAGATCCCGGGGCCGTCGAACGTGCCCGACCGGATCCTGCGCGCGATGGACTATCCCACGATCGACCACCGCGGCCCCGAGTTCCAGCAGCTCGGCAGGTCGGTGCTCGGCGGAATGCGCAGGATCTTCCAGACCGATGGACCGGTGGTGATCTACCCGTCCTCGGGCACGGGCGCATGGGAAGCCGCCCTGGTGAACACGCTGTCGCCCGGCGACGCGGTGCTGATGTGCGAGACCGGTCATTTCGCGTCGCTGTGGAAGCGGATGGCCGACCGGCTCGGGCTGGCCGTCGAGTTCATTCCCGGCGACTGGCGGCACGGCGCCGATCCCGGCGCGATCGAAGCACGGTTGGCCGCCGACGACGGGCACCGCTTCAAGGCGGTCTGCGTCGTCCACAACGAGACCTCCACCGGCGTGACCAGCCGGATCGACGAGGTGCGCCGTGCGATCGATCGGGCGAAGCACCCCGCGCTGCTGATGGTCGACACGATCTCGTCGCTCGGGTCGGTCGATTACCGACACGACGAGTGGGGCGTGGACGTCTCCGTCGCGGGCTCGCAGAAGGGGCTGATGCTGCCGCCGGGCCTGTCGTTCAACGCGATCAGCGCGAAGGCGCTCGAGGCGGCGAGGAACGCGCGGATGCCGCGCTCGTACTGGGACTGGAGCGAGATGCTCGGCCCGAACGCGAACGGCTTCTTCCCCTACACGCCGGCGACCAACCTGCTCTACGGCCTGCACGAGGCGATCGCGATGCTGCTCGAGGAGGGGCTGCCGAACGTCTTCGCGCGTCACCGGCGCCACGCCGAGGCCACGCGATCGGCGGTGCGCGGCTGGGGACTCGACATCCTCTGCCAGGATCCGGGCGGCCACAGCCCCGTGCTCACCGCGGTCGTGATGCCGGAGGGCCATAGCGCCGATGCGCTGCGCAAGCTGGCACTGGAGAACTTCAACCTGTCGCTCGGCCAGGGGCTGAGCAAGCTCTCCGGACGGGTGTTCCGCATCGGGCACCTCGGCGACTTCAACGACCTGACGCTGCTCGGCACGCTGGGCGGCGTGGAGATGGCGCTAGGGCTGGCCGGCGTGCCGCACCGCAAGGGCGGCGTACAGGCAGCGATGGACAGCCTGGCGGCATCGGCCCCGAAGGCGCCGCGCACCGAGCGGGCCGCCGCCTGAGCAACGACCCCACCAAGAGGAGGAGACCATGAAGCACAACGCGAAGACCCGTGCCGCCGCCGGCGGCCATCCGGCGACGACGCAGCGCCGCCGTGCCCTGCGGGGCGCCCTCGGCGCCGCGATCGGCCTGACCGTGGCGCTCGGCGCGTTCGCGCCCGGCGCGAAGGCGCAGGAGATCGAACTCAAGCTCGGCCACGTCGGCGAGCCCGGATCGCTGTTCCAGATCAGCGCCGACGAATTCGCTCGGCGCGCCAACGCCAAGCTCGCCGGCAAGGCCAAGGTCGTGGTCTTCGGCTCGAGCCAGCTGGGCGGCGACAAGGAGATGCTGCAGAAGCTCAAGCTCGGCACGATCGACATGGCCGTGCCGTCGACGGTGATGAGCAGCGAAGTCGACACCTTCGGCGTCTTCGAGATGCCCTACCTCGTGAGGGACCGCAAGCACATGGCCCTGATCGAGAAGGAGATCGTGTGGCCGAAGCTCGCTCCGGCCGCCGAGGCGAAGGGCCTGAAGATCATCGGGGTCTGGGAGAACGGCTACCGGCACATCACCAACAACCGCAGGCCGATCCGCAAGCCCGAGGACCTGTCCGGCATCAAGCTGCGGGTGCCCGAGGGCAAGTGGCGGGTCGCGATGTTCAAGGCCTACGGCGCCAACCCGAGCCCGATGAAATTCTCGGAGCTGTTCACCGCGCTGCAGACCGGCGTGATGGACGGGCAGGAGAATCCCTTCACGCAGATCTACAGCGCCAAGCTGCACGAGGTGCAGAAGTACCTGTCGCTGTCGGGCCACGTCTACACGCCCGCCTACCTGACCGTCGGCGCGCGCAAGTGGGCGACGCTGCCGGCCGACGTGCGCAGCACGCTCGAGCAGACCGCGAAGGAAACCCAGGCCTTCGTCTACGAGACCGCGCAGAAGCAGGAGACCGAGCTGCTCGAGAAGATCAAGGCGAGCGGCATCCAGGTCAACGAGGTCGACAAGAACGCGTTCATCGCCGCCAGCAAGCCGACCTACGACGAGTTCGGCAAGGCGGTTGCCGGCGCGAAGGAGCTGATCGATCGCGCGATCGAGCTCGGCAAGTGACACGGGCGGCCAGGCGGGAGACCGGGCGATGCTGAAGTTGCGCAAGCTGTACGAGGCCGCGCTGGAGTGGATCGTCATCGCGCTGATGGTGGCGCTGGCCGTCGAAGTGACGGTCGGCGTCGTCTTCCGCACGATCGGCGCGTCGCTGGTCTGGTACGACGAGGTGGCTTCGATCCTGCTCGCCTGGCTGACCTTCTACGGCTCGGCCTACGCGGCAGCCAAGCGCGGGCACATCAGCTGCCCGGAGCTGGTCGCGTTGATGCCGCCGGGGCCGCGACTCGCGGTCACGATCGCGGTCGAGGCGCTGGTGATCGGGTTCTTCGCGTTGCTCGGCGTGATCGGATGGCAGGTGCTCGACGTGCTCGCGACCGACACGCTGGTGAGCCTGCCCGAAGTGCCGGTGTCGCTGGTGCAGTCGGTGGTTCCGATTTCCGCGGCACTGATCATCGTCGCCGAGTTGCTGACGCTGCCCGAGGCGCTGGCGTGGGCGCGCACCGAGCGCGCCCACGGCGCCACGGCCGAGGGCGCGGTGCGGGAAGCGTCGCACTGATCGCCGCAGCGCTCCCCGTAGAAACGAAAACAACGACATCCCGAGGAGTCCCGAGCGTGGAGATGCTGCTGCTGTTCGGCTGCGTGCTGGGCCTGGTCCTGCTGAACGTCCCGATCGCGGTCGCGCTCGGCGTCGTCGCCATCGCGGCGATCTGGCTGGTCCAGGGCACCGCGGCGCTGCCGAACCTGCCGATCGTCGTCTATAACGCTGCGACCAACTTTCCGCTGCTCGCGATCCCGCTGTTCATCCTGGCCGGCGCGATCATGAACGCGTCGGGCATCTCGTCGCGGCTGATCGCGTTCGCGACCGCGCTGCTCGGGTTCATCCGCGGCGGGCTGGCGATGGTGTCGATCGGCGCGTCGCTGTTCTTCGCCGAGATCTCCGGGTCGGCGGTGGCCGACGTCGCGGCGCTCGGGTCGATCACCATTCCGGCAATGAAGAAGAAGGGCTACCCGCCCGCACTGGCCGCCTCCGTGATGTCCTCGGCAGCGACGCTGGCGGTGATCATCCCGCCGTCGATCCCGATGATCCTCTACGCAGTGATGGCCGAGGCCTCGGTCGTGCAACTGTTCGTCGCCGGGATCGTGCCCGGCATCATCGGCGGCCTCGGGCTGATGGCGATGGCCTACTGGTTCGCGCGCCGATACGACCTGCCGATCGAGCAGACGTTCAGGTGGAGCGAGGTGCGGCGCACGGCGCGCGAGGCGCTGTGGGCGTTCACGCTGCCGATGATCATCCTGGGCGGCATCTTCGGCGGCGTCGTGACTGCGACCGAAGGCGCGGCGCTGGCGGTCGTCGCGGCGCTGTTCATCGGCCTGGTCGTCTATCGCGAGCTCGACCTCGCGCACTTGCGTGCCGCGGTGATCGAGGGCGGCGCGCAGACCGCGGTCGTCATGCTGCTCGTCGCCACGTCGGCGCTGCTCGGCGTCTACCTGACCGAGGTGCAGGCGCCGCAGAAGCTCGCGCACGCGGTGACCGAGCTCACGTCCAACAAGTGGGCGATCCTCGCGCTGCTGAACCTGCTGTTCCTGCTGCTCGGCATGTTCCTGCACTCGGCCGCGGCGATCATCCTGGTCGTCCCGGTGGTGATGCCTCTGGTCAAGGCGGCAGGCATCGACCCGGTGCACTTCGGGCTGATCGTCACGATCAACCTCGGCATCGGCCAGCAGACGCCACCGGTGGCCAGCGTGCTGATGGTGGCCTGCTCGATCGCCAAGGAGAGCGTCTGGGCGGTCACGAAGACGAACGTCTGGTTCGTCGCCGTGCTGCTGGCCGTCCTGCTGATGGTGACCTACGTGCCGATCACCGGACTGGGACTGGTGGAGCTGTTCTACCGGTAGCATTCGGTGCGATGAGCACTCGCTACCCGCTGGCGCGGCGCACCGCGCAGATCGACCCGTTCCACGTGATGGAGCTGACCAAGCGGGCGGCCGCCCTCGAGGCGGCCGGCCACCCGGTCATCCACCTGAACATCGGCGAGCCCGACTTCACCGCGCCCGAGCCGGTGGTCGCGGCACTCGAGCGCGCCGTGCGCGCCGGCCACACGCGCTACACCGCCGCCACCGGCCTCGCGCCGCTACGCGAGGCGATCGCGCGCGACTACGGCGAGCGTTACGGGCTGGACATCGCCCCGTCGCGGATCGTCGTGACGGCGGGCGCCTCGGCCGCGCTGTCGCTGGCCTGCTGTGCGCTGGTCGATCCGGGCGCCTCGGTGCTGATGACCGACCCCGGATACCCGTGCAATCGCCATTTCGTGACGGCCTTCGACGGCGCGCCGCAGCTCGTGGCGGTCGGCCCGGAGACCCGCTTCCAGCTCACGCGGGCGATGGTGGAAGCGCACTGGCACGCCGGCACCCGCGGCGCCCTGATCGCGTCGCCCGCGAATCCGACGGGCACCTCGATCCCGTTCGACGAGCTGGGCCGGATCGTCGACACCGTGCGCGCACGGGGCGGCTTCACGATCGTCGACGAGATCTATCTCGGCCTGTCGTACGACGGCGCGCCGCGCTCGGCGCTCGCCTGGGGCGACGACCTGGTCGTCACCAACAGCTTCTCGAAGTATTTCCACATGACCGGCTGGCGACTCGGATGGCTGGTGGTGCCCGAGGCGCTCGCACCGGTGTTCGAGAAGCTCGCGCAGAACCTCTACATCTGCGCGTCGACGCTCGCCCAGCACGCGGCGATCGCGTGCTTCGACGCCGAATCGCTCGCCGAATACGAAGCGCGACGCCGCGAATTCCAGCGGCGTCGCGACTACATCGTGCCGGCCTTGCGGGAAGCGGGCCTGCCGGTGCCGGTGACGCCGGACGGGGCCTTCTACGCGTACGCCGACTGCAGCGCCCATAGCGACGACAGTTCGGCGTTCGCGCTCGAATTGCTCGAGCGCATCCACGTGTCGGTGGTGCCGGGCAAGGACTTCGGCCGCCACGAACCGTCGCGCTACCTGCGACTGTCGTATGCGACCTCCATGGATCGCCTTCACGAGGCGATCGCCCGGCTCGCGCGCTACCTGCCCGCGCGAGAGCGCCAGCGCGGCTGACGCGGGGCCGGCCCCGCTGCGGCTTCCGGCTGCGTCGCCGCTCAGAGCGCGGCGAATGCGTACGATGCGTGGGCGAGCGGTTCGCCGGCCGACGGCGCCGGCGGCGCGTCGGCAGCGGCGTCGATCAGCGGCGCGTCGGGCGGCATGGCGGGCGCGGCATCGCGCGCGGCACGGCCGGGGGCATCGCCGCGCGCGCCGCCGATCGGCGCGGCGCGCTCATCGGGCGGACGCAACGCGGCCGGGACGACGGCCCGGCTTTCGCCCGGCGCACCGAGCGCCGTCGTCGCGACCGCGCGGTCGCGGCCGTCGTCGCTGGCTGCGATGGGCGGCTTGAGCGGCTGGACGGGAATCGGCCGGCCCGCCGCCGCCGCCGCGATCCGCTCGCGCTCCGACAGGACCTTGTAACCGTAGCCCGAATCGTGCTCGTGCAGCGCGGCGCCCACGTACGACTTCAGCGCGCCCTCGACGCTGCCCTCGCGCACCAGGTACTCCTTGAGGATGCGCGAGCCCACGCTGATGTTGGCCACCGGGTCGAACGCGGCAGAGGCCCCGCCGAACGGCGCGAACTTGTCCGCATGCACGCGCGTGAGCACCTGCATCAGCCCCTGCGCGCCGGCGGGACTGCGCGCGTTCGGATTGAAACTGGATTCGATCGACATCACCGCCAGGACGAGGTACGGATCGAGCCGCAACTCCCTGGCTGCGCGATACGCATATCCGACGAGGTCCTGCACGTCGCCGACCGCCATGCGATATTTCTTCGCGACGAACTGCGCGACCTTCTGCTGCTCGGGGGTGAGCTTCAGCGGCGAACGCGACGCGGCCTGCGAAGACGCCGGCTTCGAGCCGGCGTCGTGCCGGGGCGTCGCGTGCGACGGCGACGTTTCCCACGGCAGCGTGAGCGCCGGCAACGCGAAGCGCGGCGCGAATGCGTTCGCCAGGACCGTCGGCTGCGCCGGCGCGCCCGCTTCGGACAACGCGTCCGCCTCGGCAGCGACGCGATCGCCCTCGCGCAGCGACACCGCCGCGACGACCAGCATTGCGGCGAGCGGTACCGCGACCATCGACAGACGCGTTGCGCCGATGGCGCGAACGCACAGATCGAACAACATCCCGACCTGACGCTGCTTGAGCATCGAGCCTCCTTCCGGCTTGCGCCGTACGGTTCGCCGAACAGGCGATCGGTCCTTGCTGTGCCCGCCAGTATCCGGGGATGCGGGCCTCAACTCTCTCGCACAGGCGATGCTTCGCCGCCTGCTGATGATTGAATGCGGTTCGTGCCGCATGATCCCGGTCTGCGCCGGGACTCGTTAAGGGCTTCGATCACAGGCCGCCACATGACGGCACATCGAAAACCCGGCGCGATTCTATGGACGCGACCGCGGAAGGTCAAATTTCAGCGTCCCATGATGCGCAATGGAATCGATGAGACAATCCGCATCGCGAAATCGCAGTGACATACTTCCGTGAAATACAAAGACCTACGTGACTTCCTTCAGCAACTCGATGCGGTCGGCGAGTTGAAGCGGGTCTCTATTCCGGTCTCGCCGCACCTGGAAATGACCGAGGTGTCGGATCGCGTCCTGCGCGCCGGCGGCCCCGCGCTGCTGTTCGAGCATCCGCGCGACGAGTCTCGCTCGCACGCAATGCCCGTGCTCGCGAACCTGTTCGGCACGCCGCGCCGCGTGGCGCTCGGCATGGGCGCCGAATCGATCGATGCGCTGCGCGGAATCGGCGAGTTGCTCGCCTACCTGAAGGAGCCCGAGCCGCCGAAAGGCCTGCGCGACGCGTGGGACAAGTGGCCCGTGCTTCGCCAGGTGATGAACATGGCGCCGCGCGAGATCTCCGACGCGCCCTGCCAGCAGGTCGTGCACGAAGGCGACTCGGTCGACCTCGCGCAATTGCCGGTGCAGACCTGCTGGCCCGGCGACGCGGCGCCGCTGATCACGTGGGGACTCGTGGTCACGCGCGGGCCGCACGCGCCGCGCCAGAACCTCGGCATCTACCGACAGCAGGTGATCGGCCCGAACCGGACGATCATGCGCTGGCTCGCGCATCGCGGTGGCGCACTCGACTTTCGCGCGCACGCGGCACGGCACGCTGGCGAGCCGTTTCCGATCGCGGTCGCGCTGGGCGCCGATCCTGCGACCACGCTCGCCGCGGTGACGCCGGTGCCCGACACGCTGTCCGAATACCAGTTCGCCGGGCTGCTGCGCGGCGCGAAGACCGAGCTCGCGGCCTGCGTCGGCAACGACTTGCGCGTGCCGGCATCGTCGGAGATCGTCCTCGAAGGCTCGATCCGCCCCGATCCGGACGCGAGCGCGACGCTGGCCCACGCGCGACGCCTGGGCTGGAAGCAGGACCTTCCGCCTGCCGCGCGCAACGGCTGGGAAATGGCGCTCGAAGGCCCCTACGGCGACCACACCGGCTACTACAACGAGCAGGACTGGTTCCCCGTGTTCACGATCGATCGCATCACGATGCGCCGCGATCCGATCTATCACTCGACTTACACCGGCAAGCCTCCCGACGAGCCGGCGGTGCTTGGCGTCGCGTTGAACGAGCTGTTCGTGCCCATCCTCAGGAAGCAGTTCCCCGAGATCGTCGATTTCTACCTGCCGCCCGAAGGATGCTCGTACCGGATGGCCGTCGTGTCGATGCGCAAGCAGTACCCGGGGCACGCGAAGCGCGTGATGTTCGGGATCTGGAGTTTCCTGCGCCAGTTCATGTACACCAAGTTCATCGTCGTGACCGACGACGACATCGACGTCCGCGACTGGAAGGAAGTGATCTGGGCGATCACCACGCGAGTCGACCCGGTTCGCGACACGACGCTGGTCGAGCGCACGCCGATCGACTACCTCGACTTCGCGTCGCCGGTCTCCGGGCTGGGCTCGAAGATGGGCATCGACGCAACCGGCAAGTGGCCGGGCGAGACGACGCGCGAGTGGGGTCGCCCGATCGTGATGGACGAGGCAGTCAGGAAGCGGGTCGACGCGCTCTGGTCGGAGCTCGGTCTCTGACCGGCGAACCGGTCAGCGCCCACGCGACACCGAAGGCCAGCACCGTCAGCAGCGGCGCCGAGGTGTCGGGGGTGCGCCCGGGTATCCACGCCTGCGCAAGCTCGGTAAGCATCAGGATGGCCGCCGCCGCCGCGGGCCACGCGATGCGCCGGCGCCCGATGTCCTCGCCGCGCAGCGCCGACCAGCGCAGCGACAGCGTCAACGTCGCGCCGAGCCATCCGAAGTAGAGCGCGAGCTCGAGGGCAGCGAGCAGCCCGCCGCGTCCCACCTGCGGCCACCACGAAACGCCGCGTGCGAGCGGCTCGCCGGCGTGCGGCGCGAGCTGGTAGGCGAGCACCGACAGCAACGCCAGCGCGGCCGGCAGGCGCGCGCGGCCAGCGCCCGACGCGAGCGCGCACGCCAGCGCACTCACCGGGAGCGCGAGCGCCATGCCGGCGAGTTCCCCGAACGATAGCGCGGGCACGTCGAGCAGCACTTGCCCGAGCGTCGCCGCGGCAGCCAGCAGCGCCAACCCGCGCAGCGCCGTCGCGGCGTCGACGGGCAGCGCGCGCAGCGCCACGCCGATCGCCGTCCATCCGAGCAGATGCCGCGCGAATCTCCACGGATCGAGCGGCACCCCGTCGACGAGATGGCGCAGGAACGAGAGGTTGCCGCGGATGGTGCCCACGTCGAGCGTGAAGCGCCACGGCGCGAGCGACAGCGCCATCCAGGCGCCCACGCACAGCGCCACTGGCCACCACGGGGGCGCATCGACGACCGCCGCCAGCGCCGGCCGTGCCCGCGCCAGCCGCAGCAGCCGGGTCGCCACCGGCCACGCCATCAGGCCGAGCAGTCCGCCGGCGGAATTGGTCGACCAGTCGTACCAGGACGAGACGCGGCCCGGCAGGCACGCCTGCAGCGCCTCCATCGCCAGGGAAAATCCGGCGATCGACGCGAACGCGGCGGCGAGCACCCACGCACGCGCGCGCAGCCGCGCGGCCCACGCCGCGGCCATCAGGCCCAGCGGCACGTACGCCACCAGGTTCGCGAGCCCGTCGCTGCGCGACAGGTGGCTGCCCTGCTGCGCCAGCGGGACCACGCACGCGCCTGGGGCCGCGCCGGCAAGCGACTGGTAGGCAATGAACGCGAGGTACGCTGCGAACGCCGACAGGAGCGCGGCGCGCGATGCTTCAGCCGTTCGCATACACCCAGCGCAGGAACTCGTCCTGCAGCGCGCGGCTCGCGGCGGCGGCCGGGCCGTTGACGATCATCGCGACCGAATAGCGACGGCCCGACGCGGCCTGCACGTAGCCCGCGATCGATCGCACGCCCTCGAGGCTGCCGGTCTTGATCCACGCGCGCCCGGCGATCGGCTCGCCGGCCAGCCGCGCCTTCATCGTCCCGTCGACGCCGACCACGGGCAGCGAGTCGCGGACCAGGTCGGCCAGGGGCCCTGCCGCCGCGTGTCGCAGCAACTGCGCGAGTTGCGCCGCGCTCGCGCGCGAATCTCGCGACAACCCCGATCCGTTGTCGAGCAGGAGCCCGCGGAACCGCAAGCCCTGCGCATCGAGCCAGTCACCGATGACGCGCCGCGCAGCGGCTGAGGTCGCCGGATGCGTGCCCGCCTCGGCGGCCACCTGCAGCATCAGCTGGCGCGTCATCACGTTGTTGCTGAACTTGTTGATGTCGTGCACCACGTCGGCGAGCGTGCGCGGCGAGACCCAGACCAGCCATGGCTCGCCGGTGGACGCGCCGCGCTCGATGCGCGTGCGCCCGCTCCAGCGGCCGCCGGCTGCCTGCCACGCGGCCTTGAACAGCGCGTGGACGAACTGCCGATGGTCGAGCATCGCGGCAAACAGGCCCTGCTCGCCACAGGCGCGCGAGTAGCTGCCCGATACGCTGACCCGGGGCCCGCCGCGGCGCACGCCGTCGCGCACCTGCAGGCTGCTCGCGCCGAAGCGGCAGGGCCCGCCGACCAGACGGACGCGATTGTCGACCGCCACGTCGGCGAGCGCGGGGTCGAAGGCGATCTGCGCGTGGCGTCCGGCGGGACGGACGACGATCCGCGTCGACTTGAAGTTCATCAGCGCGCCGAACGGGCGCACGTTGTACGGCTGCGAGGGCTCGCCGTCGAAGTCGTCGACGCTGCGCGGCCCGCTGTCGAAGATCGCGTCGTCGAGCACCAGATCGCCATCGATCTCGTCGAGGCCGGCTGCGCGCATGCGCGCGATGAACTCGGTGAGGTCCTCGATGACGAGCTTCGGGTCGCCGCCGCCGCGCAACACCAGGTCGCCGTGCAGCACGCCCTCGCGCAGCACGCCGCGCAGCCTCGCCTCGGTGCGCCAGCGGTAGTCCGGCCCGAGCAGCGACAGTCCGGCATAGGTGGTGACCAGCTTGATGGTCGACGCGGGGTTCAGCGGCAGCTCTGCGTCGTAGGCGACGAGCGCCTGCGCACCGTCGAGCGGGAGCGCGACTGCCCCGACCTGCTGCGGCGCGAGCCCGACGTCGTGCAGCCATCCTTCGATCGGCCCGCGTGCGGGCGCCGCGTCGGCCACGGGGGACTGCGCGCGCGCGCCGCCCGCCGCAAGCACCGCGAAGCACGCGGCGGCCATCGCGCAGGCCGCCCGACGTCGTAAGATTCTCAACCACCTCATCGACTGCATTATCACACCGCCCTGGCGGCGTGACCGCGGAGCCCAGCCCATGCGATTGCAAGGAAAGACCGCCCTCGTGACCGGCGGAGCCAAGGGGATCGGCGCAGCAATCGTGCAACGCTTCGCCGCCGAAGGCGCCAGCGTCGCGTTCGTCGACGCCGACGAGACAGCCGGGCGCGCACTGTCGGGCGACACCGGGACGCTGTTCGTTCCGGGCGACGTGACGCGACGCGGCCTGGCGGAGCAGGCGGTGGCGGCCGCCGTCGAACGCTTCGGGCGGCTCGATATCCTCGTGAACAACGCAGGGATCACGCACGCCGCGCCGTTCCTCGACCTCGACGAAGCCGACTTCGACCGCGTGCTCGCCGTCAACCTGCGCTCGTACTTCACGATGGGCCAGGCCGGCGCGCGGCAGATGGCTGCCCAGGGCGCGGGTGGCGCGATCGTGAACATGTCGAGCGTCAACGCGGTGCTGGCGATTCCCGACCAGGTCCCCTACGTGGTCTCGAAGGGCGCGGTCAACCAGCTCACGCGCGTCATGGCGCTCTCGCTGGCCCCTCACCGCATCCGGGTCAACGCGATCGGCCCGGGCACCATCGCCACCGAGCTCGCCCGAAAAGCGGTGATGGCCTCCGAGGAAGCGCGTCGCCGGCTGCTATCGCGCACGCCGATGAAGCGGCTCGGCGAGCCGGAGGAAGTCGCCTCGGTGGCGGTCTTCCTGGCCAGCGACGACGCGTCCTACATGACCGGGCAGGTCGTCTACCCGGACGGCGGGCGGATGGCCCTGAACTACACGGTGGACGTCGACTGACGCCATGCCGGAGGCGGCATGGAACTGAGGCAGCTGCGCTACTTCGTCGCCGTCGTCGCGGCGGGCAGCATGGGCCGCGCTTCGTTCCCGCGCCTCCCTTGATCCCTTCCACCGGAACGCACGGGCGCCCGCCGGCCAGGCCGGCGCCGCCGCGACTCAGCGGTAGCGATAGCGGCCGTCGCCGCGATGCCAGTGCCGATAGGGGCGATGGCGCGGTGCCACCCAGACCGGCGCCGGCGCATAGGCGTACGGCGGCGCGTAGTAGACCGGCGGCGCGTAATAGTACGAATAGGCGGGCGGCGCGACGACGATGGGCGGCGCATAGACCGGGGCCGGTGCGTAGACGCCGAACCCCGGCACGCCGATCGACAGGGACCAGTTCACGCTACCGTGCGCCTGCGCCGCGCCGGCCAGTAGCCCCGCGGCAGCCAATCCGATTCCGAAGCGGACGATCCTGCTCACGACGTCCCTCCCGCAGTGTCGACAATGGGTCCAGATTAGACCTTGGCGGCCGGCGATGCGACAATGATTACAAAGACTTACGCGCGAAGCCGAAATGACTGTCCAGGCCAGCGAGCCGCTGATCATCGACGAGGAACTGCTGCGCCGCTTCGGCGGCCGCGGTCCACGTTACACCTCCTACCCCACCGCCGACCGCTTCGACGACCGGGTGGGCGCCGAGCGCTATGGCCAGGCCCTGTCCGCGCGCGCCGGCCGGCGCGGCGAGCCGCTGGGCCTGTACGTCCACATCCCGTTCTGCCGGTCGATCTGCTACTACTGCGGGTGCAACAAGATCGGCACCCGGCACGTCGAGCAGAGCACGCCGTACCTGGCTGCGCTCGAGCGCGAGGTGGCGATGGTGACGGCGCTCACCGGCCGCGGCCAGGCGATCAGCCATCTGCACTTCGGCGGCGGCACGCCGACCTTCATGCCCGACGCCGAACTCGGCGCGCTGATCGACATGCTGCGGCGTGCGTTCGACTTCCGCGACGACGGCGAGTATTCGATCGAGATCGACCCGCGCACGGTCAGCCCGCAGCGCGTGCGCGCGCTGCGCTCGATGGGGCTGAACCGCGTCAGCCTCGGCGTGCAGGACTTCGACCCGGTCGTGCAGGCGGCGGTCAACCGCATCCAGCCCTACGAGCAGACGCTCGAGCTCATCGAGGCCGCCCGCGACGCGGGATTCCGGTCGATCAACGTCGACCTGATCTACGGGCTTCCGAGGCAGCACCACGCCGGCTTCGAGGAAACGCTGCGCAAGACGATCGCCGCTGCGCCGGGCCGCATCGCGCTGTACCACTACGCGCACCTGCCCGCGCTGTTCAAGCCGCAGCGGCGCATCGCGGAAGCCGACCTGCCGTCGTCGGAGGAGAAGGCGCGCATGTTCCAGACGGCGGTCGCGATGTTCGCGCGCGCGGGCTACCGGCACCTGGGCCTGGACCACTTCGCGCTCGAGGACGACGAGCTCTCGGTCGCGCAGCGCGAAGGGCGGCTGCATCGCAACTTCCAGGGCTATTGCTCACACGACGCCGGCGACCTGATCGCGCTGGGCGTCTCGTCGATCTCCTCGGTCGGCGACGTCTACGCGCAGAACGACAAGCTGCTCGACGGCTACTACCGTCGCATCGAGCGCGGCGAACTGCCGGCCGTGCGCGGCATCGTGCTCGACGCCGACGACTTCGTTCGCCGCGATGCGATCAACGCGCTGATGAGCGAGTTCAGGCTCGACTGGGCCGAGCTCGACGCGCGCCGCGGCATCGACAGCCGCCGCTGGCTCGCGGAGTCGATCGAGGCGCTCGCGCCGCTGGCCGACGCGGGCGTCGTGCGCGTCGACGAACGCGGCGTCGAGGTGACGCCCCGCGGCCGGCTGCTGGTGCGCGCAGTCGCGATGGCCTTCGATCGCCATCTCGCCCGCTCTTCCAGCGGCGCCTCGTACTCCCGAATCGCCTGATCCGGGCAACACGCCCGCCTGGGCCTCGTCACGCCACGATCGTCCCCGCACGAGCCTTCCATGCCCCGAGTTCCCTACGTTCCAGCCGACCTGACCGAGCCGCACGCGATCGTCGCCGCGGTGCGCGCTCGCCGCGGCGGCACGCTGCTCAACCTCGACCGCATGCTGCTGCACAGTCCCGAGATGGCGGCAGGCTGGAACGCCTACCTCGGCGCGATCCGCACGCAGCTGAAGCTCTCGCCCAGGCTGCGCGAGCTCGCGATGTGCGTGGTCGCCGTGCTCAACCGCGCCGACTACGAGTTCGGCCATCACGCGCCCGAGTTCCTGAAGGCGGGCGGCACGCCGGCGCAGCTCGATGCGCTGCGCGACCCGCAGCGCGCGCAGGCGAACGACGCGCTGTTCGACGCGACCGAGCGCGCCGCGCTCGCGGTGGCCGTCGAGATGACCCACTCCGTGAACGTGTCCGATGCGAGCTTCGAGGCGTTGGCCCGGGCACTGCCGCCGCGCGAGCTGGTCGAGTTCGTCGGCACCGTCGCGACCTACAACATGGTGTCGCGCTTCCTCGTGGCGCTGGGGGTCGAGCCCGAGTAGCGCAAGGCGCCGGGCGCGGCGGCGATTAGTGCGCCGCCTCCAGCGTCGCCGTGGAATCCGCTCGACAAAGCCGCCGCGATCGGTTATCGTTCGCCGGCATTCAGTTCAAGTAGATCATCTTTGCGTGTCAAGCCTGCCTGCCTTCGCGCAGCGCGCCTCGAATACCTGGTTGTGCCTCTTGATTCGTCTGCCGCCGCGGCGAGTTCGCCCGCGGTGTATGTCCTAACGCGTAACGAATGGAGCGCAACATGAGCAATCGAGTGACCGGCGTGGTCAAGTGGTTCAACGAGTCCAAGGGTTTCGGCTTCATCGCCCCCGATGACGGCAGCGCGGATCTCTTCGCGCACTTCTCCGAGATCCAGGGCAGCGGGTTCAAGACGCTGCAGGAAGCGCAGCGCGTCGAATTCGCGGTCAAGCAGGGCCCGAAGGGCCTTCAGGCCTCGGCGATCCGCCCGCTGTAAAGCGACTCGCGTGCAGGCCGGCCTCCCTTGCGGGAACGCCGGCCCCTGACGGAACGGCCGCCCTCGGGCGGCCGTTTTGCTTCTGCTTCCCCCCACCCCGGATCCCGGGAGTCGAGCCTGGCCGCCGCCGGGTCGATCATCGCCCCGGCGGACCCCGGTTCCACTTGAAATCCGGGCGCCGAGTTCCTACAATCAGCACTCGCCAGCGGTGAGTGCTAACAAGAGCGTGACCGGATTCCGCCGGAACGTGCGGCGCCCACCCGCGGGGATACCGGAAGCCGGCCTGCCGGCCTCCAGATTTTCTGAGCATTTTCAATCACTTGGGAGCTACCTCGCATGAAACTCCGTCCGCTGCATGATCGCGTGATCATCAAACGTCTGGACAACGAGCGCAAGACCGCGTCGGGCATCGTCATCCCCGACAACGCCGCCGAAAAGCCGGACCAGGGCGAAATCCTCGCCGTGGGCGGTGGCAAGGTGGGCGACGACGGCAAGGTCCGCCCGCTCGGCGTGAAGGTCGGCGACAAGGTGCTCTTCGGCAAGTACAGCGGCCAGACCGTCAAGGTCGACGGCGACGAACTGCTGGTGATGCGCGAAGAAGACATCATGGCCGTGGTCGAATAAGCCAAACGAATCAACAGGTTCCAGGAGAAAAAGCAGATGGCAGCCAAGCAGGTTTTCTTTTCCGACGACGCCCGCAGCCGCATGGTGAACGGGGTCAATCTCCTCGCGAACGCGGTTCGCGTGACGCTCGGCCCGAAAGGCCGCAACGTCGTGCTCGAGCGCTCGTTCGGCGCCCCGACCGTCACCAAGGACGGCGTCTCGGTCGCCAAGGAAATCGAACTGAAGGACAAGTTCGAGAACATGGGCGCGCAGATGGTCAAGGAAGTCGCTTCCAAGACCTCGGACCTCGCCGGTGACGGCACGACGACCGCGACCGTGCTGGCGCAGGCGATCGTGCGCGAAGGCATGAAGTACGTGGCCGCCGGGATGAACCCGATGGACCTCAAGCGCGGCATCGACAAGGCCGTTCACGCGCTGACCGACGAGCTGAAGAAGATCAGCAAGCCGTGCACGACCAGCAAGGAAATCGCCCAGGTCGGCTCGATCTCGGCGAACTCCGACGAGGAGATCGGCCGCATCATCTCCGAGTCGATGGAGAAGGTCGGCAAGGAAGGCGTGATCACGGTCGAGGACGGCAAGTCGCTCGAGAACGAGCTCGACATCGTCGAGGGCATGCAGTTCGACCGCGGCTACCTGTCGCCGTACTTCATCAACAACCCCGACAAGCAGGTCGCGGTGCTGGACGACCCGTTCGTGCTGCTGCACGACAAGAAGATCAGCAACATCCGTGAGCTGCTGCCGGTGCTCGAGCAGGTCGCCAAGGCGGGCAAGCCGCTGCTGATCATCGCCGAGGAAGTCGAGGGCGAGGCGCTCGCGACGCTGGTGGTCAACAACATCCGCGGCATCCTGAAGACCGTTGCGGTCAAGGCCCCGGGCTTCGGCGATCGTCGCAAGGCGATGCTCGAGGACATGGCCATCCTGACCGGCGGCACCGTGATCTCGGAAGAGACCGGCATGCAGCTCGAGAAGGCCACGCTGCAGGACCTCGGCCGCGCCAAGCGCATCGAGGTGGCGAAAGAGAACACCACGATCATCGACGGCGCCGGCGACACCAAGGCGATCGAGGCCCGCGTCAAGGCGATCCGCGCGCAGATCGAGGAAGCCACCAGCGACTACGACCGCGAGAAGCTGCAGGAGCGCGTCGCCAAGCTGGCTGGCGGCGTGGCCGTCATCCGCGTCGGTGCCGCCACCGAAGTCGAAATGAAGGAGAAGAAGGCCCGCGTCGAAGACGCGCTGCACGCGACCCGTGCCGCGGTCGAGGAAGGCATCGTGGCCGGCGGCGGTGTCGCGCTGCTGCGCGCCCGCTCGAGCATCAAGGTCAAGGGCGACAACGGCGACCAGGAAGCCGGCATCAAGATCGTGCTGCGCGCGATCGAGGAGCCGCTGCGCCAGATCGTCGCCAACGCCGGTGACGAGCCGAGCGTGGTGGTCGCCAAGGTGCTCGAAGGCAAGGGCAACTTCGGCTACAACGCCGCGAACGCCACCTACGGCGACATGCTCGACATGGGCGTGGTCGATCCGACCAAGGTGACCCGCACCGCGCTGCAGAACGCCGCGTCGGTCGCCGGCCTGATGCTCACCACCGAGGCGATGGTCGCCGAGGCGCCGGAAGACAAGCCGGCCGCCGGCGGCATGCCCCCGGGCATGGGCGGCATGGGCGGCATGGGCGACATGGGCATGTAAGACCCGCGGCGGCCCCCTGCGGGCCACCAGCCATCGCAACGAAAGGAAAGGCCCGCCTTCTGGCGGGCCTTTCTTCTTTCATCCCCCCGGGCGGCCGATCGGCCGCGACAGGGCGCCCGGGCGTCAGCGCGGCGCGGCCTCGGCCACGTAGATCTCGACGCGGCGATTCTTCGCCCGGCCGGCAGCCGTGCTGTTGTCGGCGATCGGCTCGCGCGAACCGCGACCGTCGATCGAGATGCGCGCCGGATCGACGCCGCGCGCCGCGAGGTACTGCCGCGTGTTCGCCGCGCGGTTGACCGACAACGGATCGTTGATCGCGTCGGACCCCGTGCTGTCGGTGTGGCCGACGATGCGCACCGTCGTGCCCGCGTTCGCGTTCAGCGTCTGCGCGAAGCGGTCGAGGATCGGCTGGAAGTTCGACTTGATGTCCGCGCGACCGGTGTCGAACGAGATGTCGCTGGGGATGTCCAGCTTCAGCTGGTTGTCGGCGGTCTGCGACACCCCGACGCCGGTGCCGGCCGTGGCCTGCTCCATCGCCTTCTTCTGGTCTTCCATCCGCTTGGACCAGACGTAGGTGCCGATGCCGCCGGCTGCCGCGCCGAGCACGGCGCCGGTGCGCGTCGCCCCGCCGCTGCCGCCGACTGCGCTACCCAGCGCAGCGCCCACCACGGCGCCGACGCCCGTGCCGACGGCCGTGCGCTGCTGGGTCTCGGTCATGTTGGCGCAACCCGCGAGCGCGGTCGACGCGACGACAACAGCCAGGAAAGTCTTCTTGGTCACCATGGTTCACCTCGCTTTCGATTGCGTCGGAACGTCGGGCCGACAGACGGGGCGTCCCGTCGCCTTCCCATCGACGCTATCCTAACGGACATCGTGGATCGACCGCAGACGCGAGCTTGCTCGAGGCCCTCGAACCGCTGACCGTCCGACTCGACGATGGTGCCGTGCCCCGCGGCCCGGCGCAGGAGTGGGCGCTGCTCTCGCTGCCGCTGGTGCGCCGGCTGGCGAACCGCGTGGCCATCCTCGGGTCGGGAACGCTCTGGCAGTCCGGACGGCGTCTCTACCTCGCCACGGCCGCGCACCTGTTCGAGCACGGCGCGCGAGCCTGCGATCTGGGCATCGCCGGCCCGGGGCGCCACGAAATCACCTGGCTCGGCCTGCACGCGCGCGCGCCGCAGCTCCACCCGCAGGCCGACGTGGCCGTGGTGCCGATCGCCGATCCGGGGCCGGTTCCGCGCCACTGGCGACGCTATCCGGCGCAGTGGCTATCGGACGAGGCCGGCGAAGCCTGCGCGCCGACCGCTACCGCACACCCGGCACGCTACGTGCTCTGCGGTTGGCCGGCCGAGCAGGCGCAGTGGTCGGGGGCCGGTCTGGTCGCACGGCCGATCGTCTGCTTCACGACCCCGCATCCGGTCGAGTTCGGCGCGTTCCGCTACGGACGCATCGCCGAAGACGGCCACGGGCGCGCGCTGGAGACGCCGGCACTCGACGGCGTCAGCGGCGCGCTCGTCTGGCGAGTCGAGCAGGCAGCCGACCGCTGCCGGCTCGCGCCGGTCGGCATCCAGGTCTCGTTCGCGCATGGCCGGCTGCTGCGCTGCGAGCCGATCGCGACGCTGCGCGGACTGCTGCGCTGAGGCCGGGACGGGCGCAGCGCTCGTGCCGCTACAATGCCCCAACGGAGGGCAACATGAACGTGGTTCACCTACCGGGACTGCCCGAAGTCCCGCGCACGCCAGCGCAACTCGAGCAGTACCTCGCGCCGACCTATTTCCTCGACTGGCAGGCGCCGGCGGTCCAGCGCTTCGTCAGTGATGCGATCGGCGACGCGCCCGACGCCCGAAGCCGCGCGGTCCGCCTGTTCTACGCGGTGCGCGACCGCATCCGCTACGACCCCTACCGCATCAGTTACGAGCCCGCGGCCTACCGCGCGAGCCAGGTCATCGAGGACGGCTACGGGTGGTGCGTCTCGAAGGCCGGCCTGCTCGCGGCCTGCGCGCGGGCGGTGGGCATCGCGTCGGCGATCGGCCTGGCCGACGTCGTCAATCACCTGAACACCGAGAAGCTGCGCGCGCGAATGGGCGGCGTCGACGTGTTCTACGACCACGGCTACGCCGTACTGCTGATCGAGGGCCGCTGGGTGAAGGCGGTGCCCGCCTTCAACATCGAGCTCTGCGAACGCTTCGGCGTGCGCCCGACCGACTTCGACGGGGCGAGCGACGCGTTGTACCAGGAGCACGACGCGCACGGCCGCCTGCACATGCAGTACCTCGCCGACCACGGCACCTGGTCGGACCTCCCGCTGCAGCAGGTGCGAGAGGACATGCTGCGACACTATCCGGGCGCCACGTTCTCGGCAGGCGCCGACTCGGACTCGGTGGCGCCCGGCGACCGTTTCGAGAACGAGACCCCGCTGGCCGGGTAACGCGGGCTCAGGCCGCGCGCGTCGCGGGGGCCTGGAGGCTCGCGTTCGCCGTCGCAGGTTCGCCGCGGAACTGCGCCAGCCATTGCGCCTGGCGAATCCGCGCATCGTGCAGGTGTTGCTGCTTCACGGGCCCGTAGCCGCGGATGTGCTCGGGAATGCGGGCCAGTTCGACCGCGATCGCGTGGTTGCCGGTGTTCAGTCGCGGCAGGATCTCCTCCATGAGCTTTTCGTAGCCGGACACCAGCGCGCGCTCGGCGCGCCGCTCTTCGGTGCGCCCGAACGGATCGAACGCGGTGCCGCGCAGGAACTTCAGCTTTGCCAGCGCGCGCAAGACCGGCATCATCCAGGGCCCGAACGCGAGCTTGCGCGGACGGCCGGTCTTGGGATCGGTACGCGCAAGCAGCGGCGGCGCGAAGTGGAACTTCAGCTTCAAGTCGCCCTCGAAGCGCGCCGCAATGCCGGCGACGAAGGCCGGATCGCCGTGCAGGCGTGCGACCTCGTACTCGTCCTTGTACGCCATCAGCTTGAAGAAGTAACGCGCGACCGCCTCGGTGAGCTCGAAGCCGGCGTCGACGCCGATGCGCTCGCCCTCGGCCGCGCGCACCCGATCGACCAGGCGGCGGTAGCGATCGGCGTAGGCGCGATCCTGGTAGGCCACCAGCTCCTGCTCGCGACGCTCGATCAGCGCATCGAGCGCGGCGGCGACCGCCGCCGGGTTGGACGGCGCGGGCGCCTGCCCCGCCACGGCCTCGCGACGCCTGAATTCGACGATGCGCACCGGACGCGCCGGCGCGATCAGCCTGCGCACGCCGTCCGGGTCGTGCGCCATGCGCCGCCCCCAATCGAACGCGCGACGGTTCGCCGCCACCTGCACGCCGTTCAGTTCGATCGCGCGCTCGATCGCGCGCCGCTCGAGTGGCAGCCAGCCCTTCTGCCACGCGTAGCCGACCAATAGCGGATTGGTGTAGAGGGCGTCGCCGAGCAGCGCTTCCGCGACCGTGTTCGCCTCGACGAAGTCGACGTCGCGCTCGCCGGCCGCGTCGAGGATGTTGCGGCGCAGTTCCGGCGCCGGCAGGTGCCAGTCGGGGTTGCGCAGGAAGTCCGAGGTCGGCATCACGTCGGCGTTGACGACCGCGCGCGTCACGTCGGCGCGCATCCGGGACAGCGCCTCGTTGCCCGCCGTCACGACCAGGTCGCAACCGATGACGAGGTCGGCCTCGCCGGTGGCGATCCGGGTGGCGAACAGCTGCCCGGGCGCGGCTGCGAACTGCACGTGCGAGAACACTGCGCCGCCCTTCTGCGCGAGCCCGGCCATGTCGAGCACCGAAACCCCCTTGCCCTCGAGATGCGCGGCCATCCCGAGCAGCTGGCCGACGGTAACGACCCCGGTTCCGCCGACACCGGTGACCAGGACGCCGTAGCTGCGACTGCCCGACGATTCGATCGGCATCGGCTGCGCCTCGGGCAGCTCGTCGGCTCGGGGGTCGGCATCGCCTGCCGCCGCCTTCGAGGCGTCGGCGCGCTCAGCGGGCGCAACCGCGCCGCGTCGCAGCGCGCCGCCTTCCACCGTCACGAAGCTCGGGCAGAACCCCTTCAGGCAGGAGAAGTCCTTGTTGCACGACGACTGGTTGATGCGTCGCTTGCGACCGAACTCGGTCTCGACCGGCTCGACCGACACGCACGAGCTCTGTACGCTGCAGTCGCCGCAACCTTCGCAGACCGCCTCGTTGATCACGACGCGGCGCGCGGGATCGGGGAACCCCGGCTTGCCGTCGACGATCTTCTTGCGCCGGCGTCGCTTCTCGGTGGCGCAGGTCTGGTCGTAGATCAGCACCGTGCAGCCGGGCGTCTCGCGCAGCTGCCGCTGCACCCAATCGAGGTGATCGCGGTGGTGGACCTCGACCCCGCCCATCGCCGGGCGGCCCTTCACCGCGTCGTACCTGTGCGGCTCGTCGGTGACGACGACGATCTTCTTCGCGCCCTCTGCATCGAGCTGCGCGACGATCTGCGGCACGGTGAGCGTGCCGTCGATCGGCTGGCCGCCGGTCATCGCCACCGCGTCGTTGTAGAGGATCTTGTAGGTGATGTTGACGCCGGCGGCGATCGCGGCCCGGATCGCCAGGATTCCCGAGTGGAAGTACGTGCCGTCGCCGAGATTGGCGAAGACGTGCTGCTCGTCGGTGAACGGCGCCTGACCGATCCACGGCGCGCCCTCGCCGCCCATCTGCGTGAACGTGCCGGTGCGGCGCTCGGGCATCCAGTTCGCCATGTAGTGGCAACCGATACCGGCCAGCGCGCGCGACCCCTCGGGAACGTGGGTCGACGTGTTGTGCGGACAGCCCGAGCAGAAGGTCGGTACGCGCTCGACGACCGCGTGCGGCGCCGCCAGCGCGCGTTCTTTCGCGTCGATGATCGCCAGCCTCGCTTCGATCTGCGCGCGCAGGTCGCCGGCCAGCTCGAACTTCGATCCGAACTTGCCCGGATTGAGCAGGCGCGCGGCGATCGCCTTGGCGATCAGCGCCGGCGACAGCTCGGCGTGGGCCGGCAGCAGCCAGCGTCCGCGCGGCATCGCCCACTCGCCGCTGCGATCGTCCTTCTCGTCGAACTTGCCGTAGACGCGCGGACGCACGTCGTCGCGCCAGTTGTAGAGCTCTTCCTTCAGCGCGTACTCGATGATCTGGCGCTTCTCCTCGACGACCAGGATCTCGTCCAGGCCGGTGGCGAACTCGCGCACCGTCTGCGCCTCGAGCGGCCAGACCACGCCGCACTTGAACAGCCGCACGCCGATGCGCGCGCAGGCCGCCTCGTCGAGCCCGAGATCGAGCAGCGCCTGGCGCGTGTCGAGATACGCCTTGCCGCCGGTGACGATGCCGAACCACGCGCGCGGCGAGTCGATCACCGTGTGGTTCAGCCGGTTGGCGCGCACGTAGGCGAGCGACGCATACCACTTGTAGTCGAACAGCCGCGCCTCCTGCGCGAGCGGCGTATCGGGCCAGCGGATGTTCAGCCCGTCGGGCGGCAGCTCGAAGTCGGCCGGAATCACGATGTTCACGCGATCGGGGTCGATCTCGACCGACGCGGACGCCTCGACCACCTCGGTCACCGTCTTCATCGCGACCCACAGACCCGACCAGCGTGACATCGCCCAGCCGTGCAGGCCGAGGTCGAGGTACTCCTGCACCGTCGCCGGATAGAACACCGGCAGCCCGCAGGCCTTGAAGACGTGGTCCGACTGGTGCGGCAGCGTCGAGGACTTCGCGCCGTGGTCGTCGCCGGCCAGCACCAGCACGCCACCGTGGCGGCTCGTGCCCGCCGCGTTGGCGTGCTTGAAGACGTCGCCGCTGCGGTCCACGCCCGGCCCCTTGCCGTACCACATCGCGAAGACGCCGTCGACGCGCGCCTTCGGCGACAGGTTCACCTGCTGGGTGCCCCAGATGCTGGTCGCGGCGATGTCCTCGTTCAGTCCCGGCTGGAAGACCACCTGGTGCGCCGCGAGGTGCTCGCGCGCCTTCCACAACGATTGGTCGAGGCCGCCGAGCGGCGAGCCGCGATAGCCCGAGACGAAGCCTGCGGTGTTCAGCCCGGCGCGGCGGTCGCGCTCGCGCTGCAGCATCGGCAGGCGCACCAGCGCCTGCGTGCCCGACATGAACGCGCGCCCGCGTTCGAGCGTGTACTTGTCGTCGAGCGTGACCTGCGCGAGCGCGCGCTCGAGGGCCTGCGAAACCGAACGCGGAACCGGTGCGTTCATCGTGATCTGCCTCCGGACGGGGTGGGTGTCCTCGTGAACGGGCCGCTTGCGCGCGGTGGCGCGCGAGCGGCAGCGACCGGCGCGCTCGTGGCGCGCCGGCGCCGATTATCCGTCAGATCGCGCGCAGCGCCGGGGTCGCGGCGCGCGGGCGGCCGCGCAGACCCGCCGCTCAGCCCCTGCGCTTGCGCGCCTGCACTTCCAGGATGACGTCGGCGAACTCGTCGACGTCCTCGAAACTGCGGTACACGGATGCGAAGCGCACGTAGGCCACCTTGTCGAGCTTCTTCAGCTCGCGCATCACCAGCTCGCCGATGCGCTCGCTGGGCACCTCGCGCAGGCCGAGACTGAGCAGCTTCTCCTCGATCCGGTGGATCGCCGCGTCGACCGCCTCGGCGCTCACCGGCCGCTTGCGCAGCGCGAGCGCCATCGACGCGCGCATCTTGCGCCGGTCGAAGTCGGTGCGAACGCCGTTCTTCTTCACCACGGCCGGCAACGCCAGTTCGACGCGCTCGTAGGTGGTGAAGCGCTTGTCGCAGTTCAGGCAACGACGGCGCCGCCGGGTGCTGGCGCCGTCGTCGGACTCGCGGGTCTCGATGACCTGGGTGTCGGGGTGGTCGCAGAACGGGCAGCGCATCGCGCGCTCGCGCCGTTCAACCGTAGACCGGGAACTTCGCGGTCAGCTGACCGACCTTCTCGCGCACCATCGCCAGCTTCGCGGCATCGCCCGGATGGTCGAGCACGTCGGCGATCAGGTGTCCGACCAGGCGCGCCTCCTCGTCGCGGAAGCCGCGGGTGGTCATCGCCGGCGTGCCGAGGCGGATCCCGCTGGTGACCATCGGCTTCTCGGGGTCGTTCGGGATCGCGTTCTTGTTGCAGGTGATGTGTGCCTCGCCCAGCACGCGCTCGGCCTCCTTGCCGGTGATGCGCTTGGCGCGCAGGTCGACCAGCATCAGGTGCGACTCGGTGCGGCCCGAGACGATGCGCAGCCCGCGCTCGATCAGCGTCTGCGCGAGCACCTGCGCGTTGGTCGCGACCTGCTGCTGGTAGGCCTTGAACGACGGCTGCAGCGCCTCGTGGAACGCGACCGCCTTGGCGGCGATCACGTGCATCAGCGGCCCGCCCTGCAGGCCGGGGAAGATCGCCGAGTTGACCGCCTTCTCGTGGCGTTCCGGCATCAGGATGAAGCCGCCGCGCGGGCCGCGCAGGCTCTTGTGCGTCGTCGACGTCACGATGTCGGCGTGCGGCACCGGATTCGGGTAGACGCCGGCGGCGATCAGGCCCGAGTAGTGCGCCATGTCGACCATCAGCAGCGCGCCGACGTCCTTCGCGACCTTCGCGAAGCGCTCCCAGTCGATGCGAAGGCTGTAGGCCGACGCACCGGCGATGATCAGCTTCGGCCTGTGCTCGTGCGCCTTGCGCTCCATCGCGTCGTAGTCGATCGCCTCGGCCTCGTTCAGGCCATAGGAGACGACGTTGAACCACTTGCCCGACATGTTCAGCGCCATGCCGTGCGTGAGGTGGCCGCCCTCGGCGAGGCTCATCCCCATGATGGTGTCGCCGGGCTTCAGGAACGCGAGGAACACCGCCTCGTTCGCCTGGGCACCGGAGTGCGGCTGCACGTTGGCGCATTCGGCGCCGAACAGCCGCTTGATGCGCTCGATCGCCAGTTGCTCGGCGACGTCGACGTACTCGCAACCGCCGTAGTAGCGCTTGCCCGGATACCCCTCGGCGTACTTGTTGGTGAGCTGGCTGCCTTGCGCGGCCATCACCGCCGGGCTCGCGTAGTTCTCGGACGCGATCAGCTCGATGTGGGCTTCCTGGCGCTGGTTCTCCAGCCGGATCGCGTTCCAGAGTTCGGGGTCGGTCAGGGAAATGCCGTGGTTGCGGTCGAACATTTGGGTCACCTGGTGGCGCCGGTGTCACGCGGCACCTGCGATTCTAAAGGATCGGGCTGCGGGCCTGTTCACCCTAGGGGCGCGCCTCGACGTCGTCGAGCGCCGCCCCGGGTACGGCCTCGAGGTGCGCCACGTCGGCCCACGCGATGAGGCCGAATTCGCGGCCGTCCCATCCGATGCGGTTCAGGCTGGCGTTGAGCAGGTCGTGCCGGCGCGGCGCCTCCAGCGGCAGCCCGGTGGCCATCCGGTAGGCGATGTCCAGCACGCCGCCGTGCGTGACGACGACCACGGTCTGCCCCGGGTGGCGCCGCACGAGGTCGAGCAGCGCCGAAGCGACGCGCGCGTGGAACGTGCGCAGCGACTCGCCACCGCCGGGCAGTCCGAAATCGGGCTCGCGCGAACGCCAGCGTCTCCAGGCCTCGGCCTCGACGCGCTCCAGCTCGTCGTGCGTGCGCCCCTCGAAGCTGCCGTAGTGGCGCTCGCGCAGCCGGGAATCGAAGCGCGTCGCGAGGCCGCGCGCCGCCGCGATCGGCTCGGCGGTCTGGCGAGCGCGTGCCAGGTCGCTCGCGTACACGGCGTCGAGCGGCCAGCCGGCCAGCCGCCGGCCGGTGAGCGCCGCCTGCGCCAGGCCTTCGTCGTCCAGCGCGATGTCGATCTGCCCCTGGAAGCGCCGTTCGCGATTCCAGGCGGTGACGCCGTGGCGGATCAGCACCAGCTCGGTGTGCGGGCGATCGCCCGCTTGCGCGCTCAACGTGAAACCGGCGCGAGTCTCGGGTTCAGCGTGTAGGTGCCGGTGATCGACGCCTCGCCGAGCCGATGGTGCGCGATCACCTTGCGCGCGTCGGCACCGCCGAAGCGGCCCATCAGCGGCAGCCGCTCGACGTCGAGCGCGTACACCGTGAACACGTAGCGGTGGACGATCGAGTCGTTCCACGGCGGGCACGGGCCGTCGTAACCGTAATAGTCGCCGGCCATGTCGTGGTCGTCGGCGAACCACGCGGTGTAGTCGTTGATGCCCTGCCGGGCGCCGTGCCGCGCGGCAGGCCCCGACTTGCCTTTCGGCGTCACCTTGTCCGAGTACTCGCCGGCGGCGATCGCATCGAGGCTCGCCGGCAGGTCGACCAGGATCCAGTGGAAGAACTCCACCCGCTTGAGCGTCGACGGAATCTCGCGCCCCTCCTGGTTTACGTCGTCGGGGCGGCTCGGCACGTCGGGATCGTGGCAGATGATCGCAAACGAGCGAGTGCCCACCGGCGCCCCCGACCACGACAGCTGCGGGTTGCGGTTCGACGACAGCGTCACGTGCGACTTCGGATCGATGCGGCAGAACGCGAACTCGGGCGCGAGGGGCTGCCCGTCGGCGAAGGATTCACTGAACAGTCTCATTCGATGGATCTCCCTGGCCGCGGCGGTGCGCGGCATTCCCAATCGAACCTTACCGCGAGCGGCGCGCCCTTGCACCTCTCGGGTCTCGTCGGCCGCGCCGCCCCGCACCGATTGTTCCCGGTCAAGCCGGCGGCACCCGGATCCAGAGCGTGACCGGCCCGTCGTTGACGAGCGCCACCTGCATGTCGGCGCCGAAGCGCCCGCACGCGACGTCCGGGTGCCGGGCACGAGCCGCCTCGACGAAGCGCTCGTACAGCCGGCGCCCTTCGTCGGGCGCCGCGGCCCGCGAAAAACCCGGCCGGTTGCCGCCGTCGGTATCCGCTGCCAGCGTGAACTGCGAGACGACGAGCAGCGCGCCGGCGACGTCCTGCACGCTGCGATTCATCCGCCCGTCGTCGTCGGGAAAACAGCGCAGTTTCAGGACTCGTTCGAGCAGTCGTTCGCAGCCGGCGTCGGTGTCGCCCCGCTCGGCGCAATAGAAGACGAGCAGCCCGCGGCCGATGCGCCCGACCGGCTCTGCGGAGATCTTCACCTCGGCGCCCGCCACCCGCTGCAGCAGCGCGATCATCGCGGGGATCAGGCTGCCGCTTCGAGCGTGACCCGCGCGAACCGGCGCTTGCCCACCTGCACGACGTACGTGCCGGCGGGCAGCTTCAGCGCCTTGTCCTCGACCCGCTCGCCGTCGATGCGCACGCCGCCCTGCTCGATGTTCCGGTTCGCCTCGGTGGTCGACGGCGCCAGCTGCGCCTGCTTGAGCAGCTGCGCGATCGGCATCGGCGCACCGCGCAGCACCACCTCCGGGATGTTCTCCGGCAGCGCGCCGTGGCGAAAGCGCGCCTCGAATTCGGCCAGCGCGGCATCGGCCGCGGCGTGCGAGTGGAAGCGCTCGACGATCTCCTGCGCGAGCGCGACCTTGGCGTCGCGCGGGTTGCGCCCGGCCGCGCATTCCTCCCGCAACTGCGCAATCTGCGCCAGCGAGCGGAACGACAGCAGCTCGTAGTAGCGCCACATCAGCTCGTCGGAGATCGACATCAGCTTGCCGAACATCTGCGCCGGCGCCTCGGTGATCCCGACGTAGTTGTTCTTCGACTTCGACATCTTCTCGACGCCGTCCAGGCCCTCGAGCAGCGGCATCGTCAGGATGCACTGCGGCTCCTGGCCGTACTCGCGCTGCAGCTCGCGCCCCACCAGCAGGTTGAACTTCTGGTCGGTGCCGCCCAGTTCGATGTCGGACTTCAGCGCAACCGAATCGTAGCCCTGCATCAGCGGGTAGAGCAGCTCGTGCACCGAGATCGGCACGCCGGCGCGGAATCGCTTGGTGAAGTCGTCGCGCTCCATCATCCGCGCCAGCGTGTACTTCGCCGCCAGCTGGATCATGCCGCGCGCGCCCAGCGGGTCGGACCACTCGGAGTTGTAGCGGATCTCGGTACGCTCGCGATCGAGCACGAGGCTGGCCTGCTCGAAGTAGGTCTTCGCGTTCTGCTCGATCTGCTCGCGGGTCAGCGGCGGCCGGGTCGTGTTGCGGCCGGACGGGTCGCCGATCATCGCGGTGAAGTCGCCGATCAGGAAGATCACCCGGTGCCCGAGGTCCTGGAGCTGGCGCATCTTGTTCAGCACGACCGTGTGTCCCAGGTGCAGGTCGGGCGCGGTCGGGTCCAGGCCGAGCTTGATCCGCAGCGGGGCGCCGGTGGCCTCGCTGCGCGCCAGCTTGGCGAGCCAGTCGGACTCGACGAGTAGCTCCTCGCAGCCGCGCAGGCTGATGGCCAGTGCCTCCCGGGCCCGGTCGGTCACCGGCCAGCCGGCTGGGGCGGCAGCACCGGCAGAGCCAGCCTGGGCAGCGGCGCCGGTGGCGCCCGCGGGGGCGCCGCGTTCGGGGCCCGTCGGTCTGTGTGCGCCGTCCATCGTCATTTCGTGACAGGTTTCCTGGATTGATCCGGTAGAATCGGCCGCTGTTCCCGGACCGGCCGGGCGGCGCCGCTGGCACCGCCGAATTCGCCGGGCCGAGGGGCCAGATTCTAGCCGAGGGTTCACAGGCTCCCGGCGACGAAGCCGAACCTCAGACCGGACGAGCCTGACAGCCCGATGAGCCAGCTACCCCTGCCCAGCTTCCCCAAGGTCGCAACCGCTGTCGCCGCGACGCTGACCCTGGCCGCCGTCACCGCCTTCGGTACCGCGCCGCTGCGCGAGGTCGACCTGCCGCCGGTGCAGACCATCGTCGAGAGCGTCGCGATCGCTCCGGCGGTCCGCTCGGCCGAAGACGCCCCCGGCCTGCTGCAGCCGTACGTGCGCTCCGAGCGCATCCAGCGCGGCGAGACGCTCGCCTCGCTGCTCGACCGGCTCGGCGCAACCGACAGCGAATTCCAGAAGTTCGTGGCCTCCGACGCCCGCGCGCGCAAGCTGATGCAACTGCAAGCCGGGCGCACCGTCACCGCCGAGATCGACGAGGCCGGTCGGGTGCAGTCGCTGCAGTACCGCTACGCCAGTATCGACACCGAATCGGCCTACGCGGCGCAGCCCACCGGGCGGGTCACGATCCATCGCGACGCAGGCCGGTTCGAGGCTCGCGACGAGCCGATCGTCCTCGAGCGCCAGGTAGCGATGGGCATCGCCGAGATCCGCACGTCGCTGTTCGCAGCGATCGACGCCGCGGGAATCCCCGACGCCGTCGCCAGCCAGATCGCCGACATCCTCGACGGCGAGGTCGATTTCACCCGCGACCTGCGACGGGGCGACACGCTTCGCGTCGTCTACGAGGTGGTGCGCGAAGCCGACAGCCTCGATCCGCCGAGCATCGGGCGCATCCTGGCGCTGGAATTCTCGGTCAACCGCAGCCGCCACGAGGCCGTCTGGTTCGACCGCGACGGCTCGGGACAGGGCGAGTACTTTTCCTTCGACGGCCGCAGCCTGCGCAAGGCGTTCCTGCAGCATCCGGTCGAGTTCAGCCGCATCTCGTCGGGCTTCAGCCACGCGCGGATGCACCCGATCCTCAAGTACACCCGCGAGCACAAGGGGGTGGACTTCGCCGCCCCGATCGGCACCAAGGTGCGCAGCTCCGGCGACGGCATCGTCGAGTTCATCGGCCAGCAGCGCGGCTACGGCAACGTCATCGAGATCCGCCACCGCAACGGCGTCTCGACGCTCTACGCGCACCTCAACGGCTTCGCGTCCGGGCTTTCGCACGGCGCCCGGGTCGCGCAGGGCGAGGTCATCGGCTTCGTCGGCACCACGGGCTGGTCGACGGGGCCGCACCTGCACTACGAGTTCAAGGTCAACGGCGACCAGGTCGATCCGCTTTCGGTCGCGATGCCCGAATCGGCCCCGCTCGACGCCGGCGAGCGCGACCGGTTCGTCGCGCAGACCTCCGGGCTGCGCACCCGCCTGGCCCAACTCGACGGCGTCGTCCGCCTCGCCCGTTTCGAGTAGGCGCGGCCCGCGGGCGCCCGAAACCGTGCGCCGCTTCATCGGGCTGATGTCGGGCACCAGCGTCGACGCGGTCGACGGCGCGCTGGTCGAGTTCGAGCCGCGTTCCGATTTCCACTCGCATGGCGCCGGCCTGCGCACCACCGCGTTCGCCAGCCGCCCGATCCGTCCGGCGCTGCGCGACGAACTCGAGGCGCTGCAGTCGCCGGGGGCGGACGAGCTGGCCCGCGCCGCGCTCGCCGCCAACGCCCTGTCCGACACGTACGCCGAGGTCGTCGCCGACCTGCTCGCTGCGTCGGGCTGCCCCGCGACGTCGATTGCCGCCATCGGCGCGCACGGCCAGACGGTGCGGCACCGGCCGGAACTGGGCTACACGATCCAGCTGCTCAATCCGGCCCGCCTGGCCGAGGCGACCGGCATCACCGTGGTCTGCGACCTGCGCGCGGCCGACGTCGCGGCCGGAGGCCAGGGGGCGCCGCTGGCGCCAGCCTTCCACGCGCAGGTGTTTCGCCACGACGGCGAGCGGCGCGCCGTCGTCAACCTCGGCGGAATCGCCAACGTGAGCCTGCTGCCGCCCGGCGCGCTAGCCGATCCGGTGATCGGCTTCGACACCGGACCGGCGAACACGCTGCTCGACGCCTGGTGCCGGCGGCACACCGGCGCGGATTTCGACCGCGACGGCGATTGGGCGCGCGGCGGCCAGGTCGATGCGGCGCTGCTGGCCGCGTGGTTGGCCGAGCCTTACTTCGGGCTGGCGCCACCCAAGAGCACCGGCCGCGACCTGTTCAACGCCGACTGGCTCGACCGCACGCTGGCCCGCCACCCGGGCGCGACGCCGCCGCGCGACGTGCAGGCTACGCTGATCGAACTGAGCGCGGCGACGGTCGGGCGGGCGTGCCGCGACTTCGGGGCAGAACGGGTCTTCGTCTGCGGAGGCGGGGCCCGGAACGCGTTCATGATGGAGCGTCTCGCCGCCCATTGCGCGCCGGCGCCGGTCGCATCCACGCAGGGGCTCGGCATCGACCCGCAAGCGGTGGAAGCGGCCGCCTTTGCCTGGCTGGCCGCTCGACGGATCGACGGATTGGCCGGCAACCTTGCGTCGGTCACCGGCGCGCGCGGCGCGCGCGTGCTCGGCCTGCTGGCCGAGCCGCGGCCGCGCGATTGATCAGGAGAACGAGGAGCCGCAGCCGCAGGTGCTGGTTGCGTTCGGATTCTTGATCACGAACTGCGCGCCCTGCAGGTCTTCCTTGTAGTCGATCTCGGCCCCGACGAGGTACTGGAAGCTCATCGCGTCGATGAGCAGCGTGACCCCGCCCTTCTCCATGACGGTGTCGTCCTCGTTGGTTTCCTCGTCGAACGTGAAGCCGTACTGGAAGCCGGAACAGCCTCCGCCCTGCACGAACACGCGCAGTTTCAGGGCCGGGTTGCCCTCTTCGTCGATCAGTTCCTTGACCTTGGCGGCCGCGCTGTCGGTGAACAGCAGCGGCGCGGGCATTTCGGCGACAGCACTCATCGGTTGAACCTCCGTTGGCCGGGTATTGTAGGGTGCGGCCAGAAACCGCGCCAGCAACGGGGCATTTCCGCTTGGGCGTCGCGCGGCCCTCGCGCGACCTACTCGTTGCTGGCAGCCAGTTTGAGGTCGGGACGGCCGTCTTCAAGGTGCGCGAGCGCACCGTCGAGCACCGCGCCGTGGTGCATCTCGATCGCCCGGTAACGGATCTCGCCACTGACCTGTGCCTTCGGCTGCAGCTCGAGCAGTTCGTCGGCCTGCACCGGCCCGACGATCGTGCCGTTGACCACCAGGTGGGCCGCGCGGACCTGCCCCTCGATGCGCGCGTTCTCCGACAGCACGAGCATGCTCGGCTCGCCTTCCTCGGCGATCACGTTGCCGCGGACCTCGCCATCGATGCGCAGGCCCCCCTTGAAGCGGACGTCGCCGCGGATCGCCGTGCCGGCGCCGATCAGGCAGTCGATCGTGCCCGTATTGAGCTTCTTCTTGCCGAACATTGCTCCTCCTCGCTCAGAGCGAGGCGGTCTGTTCGGCCCGCAGCGCGCCCTTCTCGAGCACGCGCATCTGCACCGACTTCAGCACCGCCCCTTGCGGAACCTCGAAGTGGCCTTCGACGCGCAGCATGCGCCGGAAGGACAGCTTCATCCGCTCGCGCGCCTCGGGCGGTCCCTCGTCGGGCAGCACCAGGGTCGTGGTGCGGCCCTGGCTCTCGGTCGTCACGCGCAGCTGCAACGACCCCGAGAAGACCCGCTCGGCGCGTCCCGCGAGCATCACCAGGGCACGATATCGCATCCGGTTCGGCTCGCTGGCGTCGGGCTCGACCTCGAACCGACGAATGGCCACCGGGCCCTGCGCATCGGCAGCCGGCAGCAGGCTCTCGAGGTAGGCAAGGTCGGCCTTCAACTCGGCGTTCTCGGCTTCGAGCTCCCTGATCTGCTGCTCGCGACGGGCGGCCGCGACCTGGTCGATGCGCACCTGGCTGTCGGCCGACACCATCGTGCCCGCGATTCGCCGACGGTCGGCCGTCGCTTCGGCGAGCTGGTCGCGCAGGCGCGACACCTCGGCACCGAGGCGGTCGCGCTCGGCCGCGGCGCCGTCGAACGCGTTTCGCCACAGCCACATGCCGCCCGCTGCCCCGACGGCCACCGCGAGCGCCAGCGACGCCAATCTGAGCGGCCACGGCACGTGTCGCCTGACGGTCATCCTGGCCGCGCTCACCGAACGGCGGCGCGCGAGCAACTTCTTCTTCACGGCGGGCGTGGCGCTGGCGCGTAATCCGGCGACGGGCATGACGGTCCGACGCGCGAGCGAGGACCCGGACCGCGGCGGCGGCGGACCAGGGACCCCCGGAACGGCCGGAGCCGGCTGATGCGTACAGCGGCCAGGCCCGTGGCCGGCCGCAAGCGGATTCAGTGCAAGCCGGCCCCGCCCGGGCGAGGTTTCATGGTAGCACCGGCACCTGCTCGAGCCCGGTGCCTTCCGGCAGCCCGAACATGAGGTTCATCGCCTGCACGCCCTGCCCCGAGGCACCCTTGACCAGGTTGTCCTCGACGACCAGCACCATCAGCATGTCGCTGCCCGGCGGCCGGTGAATCGCGATGCGCGCGGTGTTCGACGCACGCACCGAGCGGGTCTCGGGCGTGGAACCCGCCGGCATCACGTCGACGAACGGTTCGCCTGCGAAGCGCTTCTCGTAGAGCGCCTGCAGGTCGACCTTGCGGCCCGCCGGCGTCAGTCGCGCGTACAGCGTCGAGAAGATGCCGCGCACCATCGGCACCAGGTGCG
The DNA here is from genome assembly GCA_019635275.1 of Burkholderiaceae bacterium. Classification (GTDB taxonomy): domain Bacteria; phylum Pseudomonadota; class Gammaproteobacteria; order Burkholderiales; family Burkholderiaceae_E; genus Zeimonas. The sequence goes on from JAHBZV010000018.1 coordinate 38,240, forward strand.
GCGTGAAGACGAGGTTCACCGGCTTGCCGGCAATCGCCTCGAGCCCCTGGCGGATCTCCGGCAGGTGCCGGTGGCCCGTCACCGAGTACGCCTTGAAGTTGTCGCTCGCCTCGGCCAGCAGCGTCGCCACTTCGGCCTTGCGGCCGGCGCCGGACGCGCCCGACTTGCAGTCGGCGATCAGGCTGTCGCGCTCGACGAGATCGCCGCCCACGGCTGCCACGGCCGCCGGATCGAGCACCGGCAGGAAGCCCAGCTGGACCGAGGTCGGGTAGCAGCCCGGCAGGCCGATCACGCGCGCCTTGCGGATCGCCTCGCGATTGACCTCCGGCAGCCCGTAGACCGCCTCGGCGAGGATGTCGGGGCAGGCGTGCGGCATCTTGTACCAGCGCTCGAACTCCGCCGTGTCCTTCAGCCGGAAGTCGGCGGCGAGGTCGATGACCTTGACCCCCGCAGCGAGCAGCTCGCGCGCCTGCGACATCGCCACGCCGTGCGGCGTGGCGAAGAACACCACGTCGCAGCGGTCGAGCGGCGCCTCGGCCGGATCGGAAAAGGCCAGCTTCACGCGCCCGCGCAGCGACGGGAACATCTCGGCCACCGGCATCCCGGTTTCCTTGCGGGAAGTGATCGCGACCAGCTCGGCCTGCGGATGCTGCGCCAGCAGCCGCAGCAGCTCGACGCCCGTGTAGCCGGTGCCGCCTACGATTCCGATCCTGATCATGTTCGACTCCGTGGATGCCTGTTGGGTCGCCGGCCGGGTCGCCGGAAAGGGCTGCCGAAAGGGTCGCCGGATGTAAAAAGGCCGCCTGCGAAGCAAGGCGGCCTGTTCCCGAAGCGCGCGGTATCGCGCAGGGTGTGCGCGGAAATCAGCGCTTCGAGAACTGCTTGCGACGTCGCGCCTTGTGGAAGCCGACCTTCTTGCGCTCGACCTCGCGCGCGTCGCGCGTGACCAGGCCCGCGTTCGACAGCGACGGCTTGAGCGCCGCGTCGTAGTCGATCAGCGCGCGCGTGACGCCGTGGCGCACCGCGCCGGCCTGGCCGGACTCGCCGCCACCGGCGACGTTGACCATGATGTCGAAGCTGCGCACGTTGTCGGTGAGCTCGAGCGGCTGGCGCACGACCATGCGGCCGGTCTCGCGCGCGAAGTAGTCGTCGAGCGGCTTGCCGTTGACGACGAACTTGCCGGTGCCGCGCTTCAGGAAGACCCGGGCGACCGAGGTCTTGCGCCGGCCGGTGCCGTAGTAGTAATCGCCGATCATCGCGTCAAACCTCCAGGACCTTCGGCTGCTGCGCCGAATGCGGGTGCGTGCCCTCGGCATACACCTTGAGCTTCTTGATCATCGCATAGCCGAGCGGCCCCTTGGGCAGCATGCCCTTGACCGCCTTCTCGAGCGCGCGGCCGGGGAAACGCGACTGCATCTTGCCGAACGTGGTTTCGGAGATGCCGCCCGGATAGCCGCTGTGCCGGTAGTACATCTTGTCTTCGGCCTTGTTGCCGGTGACGCGCAGTTTCGCGGCATTGACGACGACGATGAAGTCGCCGGTGTCGACGTGCGGCGTGAATTCGGGCTTGTGCTTGCCGCGCAGGCGCAGCGCGATCTCGGCGGCCAGGCGCCCCAGCACCTTGTCGCTCGCATCGACCACGAACCAGTCGCGCTTGACCTCGTGCGGCTTGGCGGAAAACGTCTTCATGACTCTCTCTTCGGAAACCCTCGGAAACCGTACGCGGGAGGGGAGCGCGGAAAGCCTTTGATTGTAGCCGAATACGTCATCGCCAGTCAAAGGAGCGACGGAAACCGCGAGCCATGCCGAAAATGATAGACTTAGTCCGAGAACTTAGTCCGACCCTCCAAGAGAAACACCATGCCCACCGTCGTCAATGTTCACGAAGCCAAGACACACCTGTCGCGGCTGCTCGACCAAGCACACGCCGGCGAGGAGATCATCGTCGCGAAGGCGGGCAAGCCGTACGCGCGGCTCGTCCCGCTCGCACCGCAAGCCGACGCACGCCGACCCGGCCGGCTGCCCGGCAGGATTGGCGACGCCTTCTTCGAGCCGCTTCCGGAGGAAGAGCTTTCGGCATGGGAGGGCTCGTGAACGGGCTGCTGCTCGATACCCACGCCCTGCTCTGGTGGTTCACCGACGACCCGCGCCTATCGGCCAATGCGCGCGCGGCGATCGCGGACGAACACCGACCGATCCTTGTGAGCGCAGCCAGCGCTTGGGAAATCGCGACGAAGCATCGGCTCGGAAAGCTGGAGGGCATCCCCGAGATCCTGTCCCTGTATGGTGAACTGATCGTGGCCGACGGGTTCACCCATCTCCCGGTCAGTTGGCTGCATGGCCTGCGCGCCGGCAGCTACGCGATCGATCACCGCGACCCGTTCGACCGGATGCTGGCGGCGCAAGCCGAGATCGAGCGCCTGGTGCTGGTCACGCGGGATCCCGCATTCCGGAAGTTCGGCTGCCCGACGCTGTGGTGAGCGGCGGCAGCCCCGGACGCACCAAAAAAAAAAGCCCGGACGCGAAGGTCCGGGCTGAATCCACCAAAGGAGGAGGGTGGAGGAGACGAAGCAAATATAGCGAAGCTGTTTGTGCAATGCAAGATGGGCAAAGCGCCTGCAGCGACCGGCGAGGCGCGGGCACCCGGCGAGCGCAGCAGGAAGCGATCGTAACAAACTGATTTTGTTTGCATTTTCCATGCGCCAGCCGTCGCAGGGCGGCGCGTTCCGGATTTCGAATAGACCCTCCAGTCGTCGCGCCCACCGGCACCGCGTTGCGGCGGCGCCGCAAAACCTCCTGCCTGCGAGCGCGGCGGACGCGGCACTACAATCCATCGGCATCGGCATCGGCAGCGAAGAGGAGCGACGATGGAGTGCGTGGTGAAATGGACCGGTCCCGGCGGCATGAGCTTCGTCGCCGAAACCGGAAGCGGTCACGCGGTCGTCATGGATGGCGCGCCCGACGTCGGCGGGCGCAACGTCGGCCCGCGCCCGATGGAAATGGTGCTGCTGGGCACCGGCGGCTGCACCGCGTCCGACGTCGTGGTCATCCTGAGCAAGAGCGGCCAGGACGTGCGCGGCTGCGAGGTGCAGCTGCACGCCGAGCGCGCCGAGACAGACCCGAAGGTATTCACGCGGATCCACTTCCACTTCGTGGTGCGCGGGCGCGGCCTGAAGCCGAACGTGGTCGAACGGGCGATCAAGCTCTCGCACGACAAGTACTGCTCGGCCTCGATCATGCTCGGCAAGACGGCCGAGATGACTCACGACTGGGAAATCGTCGAGGACTGAGCGCCGAGGACTGAGCGTCGAGGACCGAGCGCCGCTAGATGTAGTGCGCGGTCGCAGTCATCAGCCGCGCGGTGGCGCGCATCGCCCCGCGCACCGGCGCGGGCAGTTCGGCGCCGCCCAGCCGCAGCGCGTTCTGCGCGTGGCGCACCTCGTCGTCCTTCATGGCCACGACGATCGCCCGCGACCGCAGGTCCGAGACCGGCAGGCGCTCGAGGTGGCCGTCCAGGTGCGCCTCGACCTGCCGTTCGGTCTCGGCCATGAACCCCAGGCTCAGACGGTCTCCCGCGCGCCCGGCGACCAGCCCCAGCAGCAGGGCACCGCCATACCAGAGGGGATTGAGCAGCGAAGGCCGGGCGTCGAGCTCGCGCAGCCGCTGGCGGGTCCAGGCGAGGTGGTCGCCCTCCTCGCGGGCCGCTTCGCGGAACTCGCTGGCCAGGCGCGGATCGGAGGTGGCCGCCGCCTGCCCCTCGTACAGCGCCTGAGCACAGATTTCGCCGACGTGGTTGACCCGCATCAGCGACGCCGACAGCCGGCGCTCGGCCGGATGGGCCGGCTCCGAGGGGTCGCCGCCGGCCACCGGCAGCGCGCGCCCGGCCGGCGTGACGCCGCTCAGGGTGGCCAGCGCCCGACAGGCGCCGGAAAGCAGCCGATCGGCGGCGTTCGGGCGGCGAAATCCATTCATGGTGAGACGTCCTTCACGTCGGCCACCGGGCATTCGTCACGCCCCGTCCGGCCGGACCGACCGGCGGCGCCGCGCGCCGTCATCCGACTGTTGTTGACGAGCGACAGGATACCCAAAAAAACAACGGCCGACAGGTGCCCGGCTTTGCCCCCTCCCCGAATTTGGCGAGAATACGCAGGACTTCTGACCGGGGAAGGCCCACCAGCCGCTTCGGGGAGTTGCGGCGGCGTGGAGGCCGTCGATTGATTTCAGAAACCTAGGAGAACCTTCAATGAAGAAATCGCTTCTCGCAGTGGCTGTCGCGGCAGCTCTGCCGGCGGCCGCGTTCGCGCAGACGAACGTCACGCTGTCCGGTATCGTCAAAGTCGGGGTCGCGAACACGAAGTATTCGAACGGAGAGAACTTCGCCGGCGCGTCCTATGGCAACGGGAGCAACACCAGTCTGGACGACGGTTCGTCGCGCTTCATCATCAGCGGCTCCGAGGATCTGGGCGGCGGCATGAAGGGCATCTTCATGGTCGACTCGCGCTTCCGTCCGGACGTCGGCACGGGCACGCTGGCCAGCGGCAACTCGTTCGTCGGCTTGGCCGGTGGCTTCGGCTCGATCCGGGCCGGTCGTCTTGACCAGTACTACCACTTGGGAACCGACGAATTCGGCGCTCGCGCAGTCGCGTTGCAGCACTCGAACATCTCGATCCTGAGCTGGGTGGGCGGCGTTGGCAACCTGACTGCCGCCGGAACGCCGGCGGCGACGGCCGCAGCGGCCACCGGCGTTCCGGGTCTGGCTGCCATCGCCAACGCGTCGCGTTCCGCAAATATGCTCCGCTACGACCTCCCCGCGATGGGCGGCCTGAGTGGCGGCGTGGGCTTCTCGAACAACTTCCAGGCCGACGATGGCGCAATCGGTGACGCCGGCAAGGGAACGGCTTGGACGGCCGATCTCGCTTGGCGGGGCGGCCCGATCACCGTCGGTGGCGCGTACTGGACCGCGGACTTTGAGGGCCAGACGGCGACCACGGGCAAGAACGACGGACAGCGTGCGTGGCGCCTCTACGGCAACTACAACTTCGGCGTGTTCAGCGTCGGCCTCACGGTGGACGAATCGAAGATCAAGGGGATCACGGTTCCGATCGTGGGCGCGACGAGTGGCGACTTCAAGCGTACCGCATGGTCGCTGCCTGTGACCGCGAAGGTGGGCCCGGGCACGCTGCTCTTCACGTACACGCAAGCGCGCGACGTGAAAGGTCCTGGCGGTACGCTGTCGGACAGTGGCGCCAAGATGTTTTCCATCGGCTATGACTACCCGCTCTCCAAGCGGACGTCGGTCGGCGTGTCCTACACGAACCTGAACAACGACAGTGGCGCGAACTACGCACTGTTTACCAGCACCGCGTTGGGTGGACACGACCAACCGGTCGCTGGCACCGATCAGCGTCAACTCTACGTCGGTCTGCGTCACGCGTTCTGATCGCCGGCCGGCGCAAGCCGGCCTCGCGAGAGAGCTTGAAAACGCCGGGGCAACCCGGCGTTTTTTTTCGCCCGTTTGCGCCTCCGCGCGCCATCGCGTCAGCGCCCAACGGATCACCCCCGCCCGATGATTGAGATCGAAACATTTCAGACTTAAACTGTCTGGCATGGGATCGATCGACGACGCCGCGCTCGCGGGGGCGCTGGACCACGAGACGCGGGTCCAGGCGCACGACCACACGGCGCTGAAGCTGTGGCTGCGGCTGCTCACCTGCACGAACCTGATCGAAGGCTCGGTGCGTCGCAAGTTGCGCAGCGAGTTCGAGTCCACGCTGCCGCGCTTCGACCTGCTGGCGCAACTCGAGCGCCACCCGCAGGGCCTGAAGATGAGCGAGCTGTCGCAGCGCCTGATGGTGACCGGCGGCAACGTCACCGGGCTGGCCGACCAGCTCGAGTCCGAGGGCTGGATCACCCGCGAGCCGGTTGCCGACGATCGCCGCGCGATCCGCCTGAAGCTGTCGCCCACTGGCCGCCGTCGTTTCGCGGAGATGGCCGCGGGCCACGAGCGATGGGTGATCTCGCTGTTCGAGGCGCTGTCGCGCGACGAGCAGCAGCAACTGCTGCGCCTGCTCGGAAAGCTCAAGCCCGGCCTGCTCGCCGGCGTGCAACGCGGCGGCGACGCCCGCCCTGCGGAGCGGCGACGCTCCTGACCGGAGGAGTCCCACGATGCATCGCTCCGCACACCTCGACACCTTCGCCCGCGACAACCTGCCGCCGGCCGAGCAGTGGCCCGAGCTTCCCCAGTCGCCCGACACGCAGTACCCGGAGCGGCTCAACGCCGCCGTCGAGCTGCTCGACCGGATGGTCGAGCGCGGCTTCGGCGACGCGATCGCGCTGCGCACCGACGCGGCCTCCTGCACCTATTACCAGCTCTACGTGCGCGTGAACCAGATCGCGCACGCGCTGCGCGAGCGGATGGGGCTGGTGCCGGGCAACCGCGTGCTGTTGCGCGGCACGAACAACCCGATGATGGCCGCCTGCCTGCTGGCGACGATCAAGGCCGGGCTGGTCGCCGTGCCGACGATGCCACTGCTGCGCGCCCGGGACCTCGCGCCGGTGGTCGCCAAGGCGAAGGTGTCGGCGGCGCTTTGCGACATCGCGCTGCGCGACGAGCTCGACGCGCTCGCGCGCGAGACGCCGGCGCTGAAGCAGGTCATGTTCTTCAACGACGGCAGCGGCGCGTTCGACGCGCTCGAGACGCACCTGGCCGCGATGCCGACGCGCTTCGCGGCCTGCGACACCGCACAGGACGACGTCGCGCTGATCGCGTTCACGTCGGGCACGACGGGCACGCCGAAGGGCACGATGCACTTTCATCGCGACATCGTCGCGATGTGCGACCTGTTCCCCCGCCACGTGCTGCGCCCGGGGCCCGACGACGTCTTCTGCGGCACGCCGCCGCTGGCGTTCACCTTCGGGCTGGGCGGCATGTTGTGCTTTCCGATGCGCGTCGGCGCGTCGGTGGTGCTGCTCGAGCGCGGCACGCCCGAGACGCTGCTCGGCGCGATCCAGCGTCATCGCGCGAGCGTGCTGTTCACCGCGCCGACGATGTACCGGCAGATGGCCGCAATCGTGAAACGGTTCGACCTGTCGTCGCTGAAGAAGTGCGTGTCGGCCGGCGAGGCGTTGCCCGACGCGACGCGGCAGTTGTGGAAGGAAGCGACCGGCATCGAGATCATCGACGGGATCGGCTCGACCGAGATGATCCACATCTTCATCTCGTCGCCGCCCGAATCGGTGCGCCGCGGCGCGATCGGCAAGGTGGTGCCAGGCTACGAGGCGCGCATCGTCGACGACCAGATGAACGAGCTGCCGCCGGAGACGGTGGGCAAGCTCGCGGTGAAGGGCCCGACCGGCTGCCGCTACCTGGCCGACGCGCGGCAGCTGAACTACGTGAAGAAGGGCTGGAACCTGCCCGGCGACACGTTCAGGATGGACGCCGACGGCTACTTCTACTACCAGGCGCGCTCGGACGACATGATCGTCTCGGGCGGCTACAACATCGCCGGCCCCGAAGTGGAGGCGGCGCTGATGATGCACGACGCGGTGGCCGAGTGCGGCGTGATCGGCGTGCCGGACGACGCGCGCGGGCAGATCGTCAAGGCGTTCGTCGTGCTCGAGCCGGGCTACACGGGCGACGCGGCGTTGGCCGCCGCGCTGCAGGACTTCGTCAAGCGGACAATCGCGCCGTACAAGTACCCGCGCGCGGTCGAGTTCCGCGAGTCGCTGCCGCGCACCGAAACCGGCAAGCTGCAGCGGTTCCGGCTGCGCAGCGGCTGACGCGGCGGGGCGGCTGACGCGGTGCGTCGGCGCCCGGCTCGTGCGCCGCGTGCCGACCGCCTACGCTGCCTTCTTCAGCGCCTCGTCGCGCAGTTCGCGGCGCAGGATCTTGCCGACGTTGGTCTTGGGCAACTCGACGCGGAACTCGATGTACTTCGGCTTCTTGTAGCCGGTGAGGTTCTCGGCGCAGTACTGCATCAGGTCGCGCTCGGTGAGGCTCTCGTCCTTCTTCACGACGAAGAGTTTCACCGCCTCGCCCGAGTTCGCGTCGGGCACGCCCACCGCCGCGACCTCGAGCACGCCCGGGTGGTTGGCGACGACACCCTCGATCTCGTTGGGGTACACGTTGAAGCCCGAGACCAGGATCATGTCCTTCTTGCGGTCGACGATGCGCGTGTAGCCGCGCTCGTCCATGATGCCGACGTCGCCGGTCTTGAAGAAGCCGTCCGGCGTCATGACCTTGGCGGTCTCGTCGGGGTGGCCCCAGTAGCCCACCATGACCTGCGGGCCGCGGATCGCGATCTCGCCGCGCTCGCCCAGCGGCACCGGCTTGCCGTCGTCATCGAGGATCGCGACGTCGGTGGACGGGAACGGCAGGCCGATCGTGCCGCTGAACGCGTCGGTGTCGGTCGGGTTGCCGGTGGCCGCGGGCGAGGTCTCCGAGAGCCCGTAGGCCTCGCAGATCGGGCAGCCGGTGATGGCGAGCCACTTCTTCGCGACCGCCTCCTGCACCGCCATGCCGCCGCCCAGCGACACGCGCAGCTCGGAGAAGTCGAGCTTGGCGAACTCGGGGTTGTTCGCCAGCGCGTTGAACAGCGTGTTGACCGACGGGAACAGGCTGATCTTGTAGGGCCGCGCCTCCTTGATCAGCGCCGCCTGGTCGCGCGGATTGGGGATCAGCACGTTCAGGCCGCCCAGCCGGATGCCGAGCAGGCAGCACGAAGTGAGCGCGAAGATGTGGTAGAGCGGCAGCGCGCACAGCCAGATCATCTGTTCGGGCGCCGGCCCCTTGCGCGGGTTGTGCAGCGCCGGCTGGATCCACGCCTCGGCCTGAAGCACGTTGGCAACGAGGTTGCGATGGACCAGCGTCGCGCCCTTGGCCAGGCCGGTCGTGCCGCCGGTGTACTGCAGGAACGCGACGTCCTCGTGCCCGAGCGCGACCGGCTTGTACTGCATCCGGCTGCCTTCGGCGAGCACGGTGTTGAAGCGCGTGGCATGGGGCAACTCGAACGCCGGCACCATCTTCTTCACGTGGCGCACGACGAAGTTGACCAGCATGCCCTTGGCGAAGCCGAGCAGGTCGCCCATCGACGCGAGCACGACGTGCTCGATCTTCGTGCGCGCAATCACCTGCTGAAGCGTGGTAGCGAAATTCTCGAGGATGACGATGGCCCGGGTGCCGGAGTCCTTCAGCTGGTGCTCGAGCTCGCGCGGCGTGTACATCGGGTTGACGTTGACGACGACGTAGCCTGCGCGCAGGATCGCGGCGATCGTCACCGGGTACTGCAGCACGTTGGGCATCATGACCGCGACCCGGTCGCCCTTCTGCATGCCGCGCGACTGCAGCCAGGCCGCGACGCACTTGGACAGGTCGTCGAGCTCGCCGTAGGTCATCGGCTTGCCGAAGCCGACGAAGGCCTTGCGGTTGCGGTACTTGGCGAATGCTTCGTCGAAGATCTGCACCACCGACTCGTAGCGATGGTGGTCGATCTCGTGGGGCACGCTCGGGGGGTAGCTCTTCAACCAGAAGCGGTCCATGTTCGGCTCTCTGCGGCAATGCGACCGTGAGCAGGCCCCTCGCCCGCTCCTCGAGTCGGGGCCGATTATGCCTTCAGCGCCCCAACTTCGGGCTGAGCAGGGTCAAGGCCGGCGTGGCGGGCGGTGCGGCGGGCAGCGAGGCCGGGCGCTGGACCTGCGCCGCCTGCGGGGTCTGCCCCGCCTGCGGGGTCTGCCCCGCCTGCGGGGTCTGCCCCGCCTGCGACATCAGTGGCACCTGCGGGGCCAGCGCCGCCAGCGCGCGCTCGCGATCGGCCTTCGGGAGCTCGCCCAGCCGCCGGGCGGCGGCGTAGAAGGCGGGCAGGTCGTCGCCCTGCTGCGCGAGCAGCGCCCGGAACGCCGGGACCTGCTCGGTGTAGGTGGCGACCGACGCGAGGTGCGCGTTGGTCAGCGGCTGGGCGAACCAGCGGTCGTAGCCGGCGTAGCCGCCCCATTGCTCCTTGAGCGCCACGTAGTCGCGGCGCAGCGACGCGAAGATCTCGCGCTTCGACGCGCGCTTCTCGTCGTCGGACGCGGGCGACGCGTAGGCCGCCTCGAGCGCGCCGCGATAGCGCTTCAGCAGGGCCAGGAACTGCTCGCGCCGCTCGGCGAAGCGCTGCCACTCGCTGCGCAGCGCGGGATCGCGGCTCGCCGCCTCGCGCGCGGCCAGCCAGCGCTCGAGGCCGGCCTGCTCGACCGCGGTCGCGAACGACTCGTTGAAGGTCGAGTCGCCCTTCACGTAGAGCACCTGGTGCGCGAGCTCGTGGAACACCAGCCGCGCGAGCTCGCCGTCGTGGTAGCGGACGAAGGTGTTGAGCACCGGATCGTCGAACCAGCCCAGCGTCGAGTACGCCGGCACGCCCCGCACGAAGGCCTCGAAGCCTTCGGCCCGAAGCTTCGCGGCGAAGCGCTCGGCGTCCTGCCGGTCGTAGTAGCCGCGGTACGTGACGCAGCCAGCGACCGGGAAGCACCACTCCTGGAGCTTCATCGACAGCTCCGGCGTCGCGAACACGTTCCAGACGACGAAGGGGCGCTTGAGGTCGGCGTACTCGGTGTAGCTGCCGTTGGCCGGCAGCGCGAGTTCGGCCGATGCGAAGCGGCGGATCTCGATCACCTGCTCGAGCTTGTGCCTCAGCGCCGGATCGATCCCCGGCTGCGCGAGCAGCTCGCGGATCGGGCGCGCCTCGCGCATCACCGCCAGGTGTCCGGCCATCGATTGCCAGTAGTAGCCGGGCCCGTCGCTCCAGGCCGAGCAGCCGCCGAGCGAGACGAGCGACGCGAGCAGCGCGCTCGCCGCCACCGCTCGTGCCGCCACCGCTCGTGCCGCCGCGATCACGGGTTACCCCCGCCGGCCGGTGGCGCGGCCGGCGCTCCCGATCGCTCGGCTGCCCGGTCGGCAGCCGGCTTCGCGGGCTGCCCTGGCGACTTCGCGGGCTGTTCCGCGGCGTGCCGCAACTCGACCAGGCAGTCGTAGAAGGTCGGGCCGCGCCCGAGGTCGGTGAGCGCCGGGCTGGTCACCGCGTTCACGTTGCGGCCGCCGGGGGCGAGCTTGTGCCACCAGACGCCCCAGGCGACGACGAGGCCGCGGCGTACGCGATCGGACAGCTTCGCACGCGCGAGGAACGCGCCGCGGTCGTTGAACAGTTCGACCCGATCCCCGTCGGCGATGCCGCGCGCCGCGGCGTCCTCCGGGTGTACCTCGCAGCCGGGCTCGCGCTCGGCGGCGCGCAGGCTGTCGACGTTCACGAAGGTGGAGTTCAGGAAGTTGCGCGCCGGCGGCGAGATCAGCGCCAGCGGATAGCGCCGAGCCAGGTCCGGCGCGCTGGCGGCCGACTCGTGTGGGGGCACCCAGTCGGGCAACGGATCGAGACCCTGCGCGGCGAGCCGCTCGCTGTGGAACTCGCATTTGCCCGAAGGGGTCGGAAAGCCGCCTTCGGCGAACGGGGCCGGCGGCACCGCCAGTTTCGCCCAGCCGCGGCGCCTGAGCCCGGCGAGATCGAGGCCGCCCAGGCGCGGGTCGCTCCAGTCGATCGCGTCGCGCGCGATCTCCTCGTCGCTGGCGGCCAGCGCCGGATGCGCGAGACCCATCCGCCGCGCGAGCTCGCGGAAGACGTCTGCGTTCGGGCGGGCCTCGCCCAGCGGCGTGATCGCCGGCTCGTTGGCGAGCAGGTACAGGTGGCCGTAGGTACGGTGCACGTCGAAGTGCTCGAGCTGCGTCGTGGCCGGCAGAAGGTAGTCGGCGTAGTCGGCGGTGTCGGTCCGGAAGTGCTCGAGCACGACCGTGAACAGGTCTTCGCGCGCGAACCCGGCGAGCACCCGCTCGGTGTCGGGCGCCACGGCGACCGGGTTCGAGTTGTAGACGACCAGCGCCTCGATCGGCGGATCGGCGGCGAGCAGCGCCTCGCCGATGCGGACCATGTTGATCGTGCGCGGCGGGCGCGCCGGCCAGCCGGGCATCAGGTCGGGCCGGGTGTGGCGGTCGGGGGTGAGCGGCAGCATCCCGCTCACCGACAGCAGCACGCCGCCGGCGGGGTCGCGCCAGGCGCCGACCAGCGCCGGCAGCGACGCGATCGCGCGCACCGCGTTGGCGCCGCCGTGCGTGCGCTGCACGCCGTAGTTCAGCCGGATCGCCGCCGGACGCGTGCGGCCGTAGAGCCGGGCCAGCTCGCGCACCTCGTCGGCGCCGATGCCGCAGATCGCCGCGACCCGCTCGGGCGGGTAGCGCGACGCGCGCTCGGCCAGCGCGCCGAAGCCCAGCGTGTGCCGCGAAACGTAGTCGCGATCGACGAGCCCTTCGGCGATCAGCAGGTGGGCGATGCCGAGCGCCAGCGCCGCGTCGGTGCCGGGCCACAGCGCCACGTGGCGGTCGCAGCGCGCGGCGGTATCGCTTCGGTACGGGTCGATCGCGACCAGCGTCGCGCCGCGCCGCTTCGCCTCCTGGGCGAAGCTCCAGAAGTGCAGGTTAGCGGCGATCGAGTTCGAGCCCCAGATCAGGATGAGCTTCGAGTCGACATAGCGCTCGACGTCCATGCCGACCAGTCCGCCCAGCGTGTACGTCATGCCGGCCGCGCCGGCGGTCGCGCAGATCGTGCGGTCGAGCAGCGAGGCGCCCAGCGCATGGAAGAAGCGGCTCGCCATGCCCTCGCCCTGCACCCAGCCCATCGTGCCGCAGTAGCTGTACGGGAGGATGCGCTGCGGATCGCGGGCGGCGATCGTCGCCAGGCGCGCCGCGATGTCTTCGAGCGCAGCGTCCCAGGAGACCGGCTCGAACCGGCCCTCGCCCTTGCGGCCCACCCGCTTCATCGGCCGCAATACGCGGCCGGCGCTGTAAGTGCGCTCGGGATAGCGCGACACCTTCGCGCACAGCGCGCCGTGGGTGGTCGGGTGGTCGGGGTCGCCGGCGACCTTGACCGCACGCCCGTCGCGCACCGTGATCCGCAGCGCGCAGGTGTCCGGGCAGTCGTGCGGGCAGGCGCCGCGGACGACGCGCTCGGCCGTTGCGGGGTCGGCGGCACTCATATGCCAATGCTAATCTATCGGAACCGCCCTGCGCCGCCACGAGTGCCTCCATGAAGCTGGTCGAACAGATCGCCGAGTTCCACGCCGAGATCCGCGAGTTCCGCCGCGACCTGCACGCGCACCCGGAGCTGAAGTTCGAGGAATTCCGCACCGCCGACCTGGTCGCGGCGCGCCTGGCCGAATGGGGTATCCCGGTCGACCGCGGGCTGGGCGGCACCGGCGTGGTCGGCATCGTGAAGGCGGGCACGTCGAGCCGAGCGATCGGCCTGCGCGCCGACATGGACGCGCTGCCGATGACCGAGTTCAACCGCTTCGCGCACGCGTCGAAGCACCCGGGGCGCATGCACGCCTGCGGCCACGACGGCCACGTCGCGATGCTGCTCGCCGCGGCGAAGCACTTCGCCACGCAGCGCCACTTCGACGGCACGGTCTACCTGGTCTACCAGCCGGCCGAGGAAGGCGGCGGCGGCGCGCGCGAGATGATCCGCGACGGCCTGTTCGAGAAGTTCCCGATGGAGGCGATCTTCGGGATGCACAACTGGCCCGGCCTGGCCGCCGGACAGTTCGCACTGCGGGCCGGCCCGGTGATGGGCTCGTCCACCGAGTTCAAGGTCACGATCCGCGGCCGCGGCTCGCACGCGGCGCTGCCCCACAACGGCGTCGACCCGGTGCCGGTGGCCTGCCAGATGGTGCAGGCGTTCCAGACCATCATCACGCGCAACAAGCGGCCGATCGAGGCGGCGGTGCTGTCGGTGACGATGATCCACGCCGGCGAAGCGACCAACGTGGTGCCCGACACCGCCGAGATCCAGGGCACGCTGCGCACGTTCACCGTCGAGACGATCGACCTGGTCGAGCAGCGGATGCGTGCATTGGTCGAGCACACCGCGGCGGCGTTCGGCTGCACCGCCGAACTGGAATTCGTGCGCAACTATCCGCCGACGATCAACCACGCGAAGGAAACCGACTTCTGCCGCGAGGTGATGAAGGACATCGTCGGCGAGGCCAACGTGTTCGACTTCGAGCCGACGCTCGGCTCGGAGGACTTCGCCTACTTCCTGCTCGAGAAGCC
>JAHBZV010000019.1 GCA_019635275.1 Burkholderiaceae bacterium
GGCCTGACCGCCAGCTCGCCGACGTTCGCGCTCGACCTGATGCAGGCCTGGCGCGCGGCGCTCGCCAACGACGCGCAACTGGCCAGCGCCCGCTCGCAGCTGCAGGCCACGCGCGAGCGCGTGCCGCAGGCGCGCGCCGGGCTGCTCCCGTCGGTGAACGCCACCGCCGCGATCAATCCGCAGAGCGTCGACACCAACGTGGGGCCGACCCGCGACTTCACCGCGCGCACCTACGCGATCCAGCTCAGCTATCCGCTGTTCCGGATGCAGAACGTCGAGTCCTTCGAGCAGAGCAAGCTGCAGGTGGCCGCCGGCGAAGCGCAGTACGCGCAGGCCTCGCAGGACCTCGTGCTGCGCGTGTCGCAGGCCTACTTCGACGTGCTGGCCGCGCAGGACAACCTGGACACGCTGCAGGCGCAGATGCGCGCGATCTCCGAGCAGCTCGCCGCGGCCAAGCGCAACTTCGAGGTCGGCACCGCCACCGTGACCGACCAGCAGGAAGCGCAGGCGCGCTACGACCTCGCGTCGGCGCAGGAGATCGCGGCGCGCAACGACCTCGAGATCAAGCGCGCGGCGCTCGCGCAGCTGATCGGGCAGCCGGTGGGCGAGCTCGACGTGTTGCGACCGGGCCTCACGCTCGAAGGGCCGCAGCCGGCGCGCGAGACCGACTGGACGCAGAACGCCCGCGACAACAACCTGCTGGTGCAGCAGCAGCGCGTGGCCAGCGAGATCGCCAAGCGCGAGATCGACCGCCAGCGCTACGGGCACTATCCCACGGTCGACGTGGTCGGCGCGCTGCAGCGCGCCGAGAACACCGCCTACAACTTCGTCGGCATCCGCAGCAACGCCGCAGTGATCGGGCTGCAGCTGTCGGTCCCGATCTACGCGGGCGGCGGCATCGACGCGCGCGTGCGCGAGGCAGCGGCCTCGCACGAGCGTTCGCTGTCGGACCTCGAGAACGCGCGGCGCCAGGCCGAGCAGGGCGCGCGCCAGGCCTACCTGGGCCTGAACAGCGGGCTCGCGCAGGTACGCGCGCTCGAGGCGGCAGAGCGCTCGAGCCGGCTTGCGCTCGACTCGAACCTGCTCGGCTACCAGGTCGGCGTGCGGATCAACATCGACGTGCTGAACGCGCAGCAGCAGCTCTTCTCCACTCAGCGCGACCTCGCGAAGGCGCGCTACGACGCGCTGCTCAATGGCCTGAGGCTCAAGTCCACCGCCGGCGCGCTCGGCGAGCCCGACGTCGCGCAGGTCAACGCGCTGCTCGCGCCGCCGCAGCCGAAGCCGGCCGAGGGCGCGACCACGACTCCGGCGCCCGCACCGGCCACGCAACCCGCGCCGCAATCGATGCCGTCCAAGCCGCCGGTGCCGGCGCCGGCCGTGCCGCCGACTACGGGTCGCCGCGTCGAGAAGCGCTGATCGCGCACCGCTCCCGCGGCGGCTGAAGCGCCGCCCGACGTTCAGCCTCCCACAGCGCGCCGGTCGATGTACGGCGTCAGCGCCTGCAGCGTGCGCCCGGTGGCGCCCCGATGACGTCCGGCGAAGGCCAGTGCGCAATCGCTCATCGACTGCCGCCGCTCGCCGTCGAGCACGATCGCGAGCGCCTGCTCGACCGCCCTCGGCGCGTCCGCGACCCTGACCGCCGCCTCGGCCACGATCGCCTGCTCGGCCGCCTCGGCGAAGTTGAAGGTGTGCGGCCCGACGATCACCGGCACGCCGGCCGCGCAGGCCTCGATCAGGTTCTGGCCGCCATGCGGCAGCAGCGAGCCGCCGATGATCGCCACGTCCGCGAGCCCGTACCAGGCGGCCATCTCGCCCATCGAGTCGCCCAGCAGCACCTGTGTGTCGAGTCCCTGGTTGTCGGAGAGGCGGCTGCGCCGCGCCATCCGAAATCCGCGCGCCTCGATCAGCGCCGCCACCTCGTCGAAGCGCTGCGGGTGCCGGGGCACGACGACCAGCAGCGGCGGGAAGCGGCTGGCCAGCGCCGGAGGCTGCAACGCGGCAGCCCATGCGTCGAGCAAAGCCGCCTCCTCGCCCTCCCGGGTGCTGGCCGCGAGGACGCAGAAGCGCGGCAACCCGGTCGAAGGCGACTTGGCCAGCCATGCCGAGCGCCAGCGATGCCCGCGCGCCTCGAGCGCGGGCTCGGCGACGACGTCGAACTTCAGGTTGCCCAGCACCGGCACCGCGTGCCGCCCGAGCTGCGCCAGCCGGCGCGCGTCCGAATCGGTCTGCGCGAGCACCAGGTCGAGCGAGGCGAGCGCCGGCTGGATCAGCGCCCGCCAGCGGCGCGCCTTGCGCAGCGACCGGTCGGATAGCCGCGCGTTGACCAGCGCCATCGGCACGCCTTCGCTGCGCGCGACCGCGACCAGGTTGGGCCACAGCTCGGTCTCGATCACGACGCCGATCGTGGGCCGCCACGCACGCAGGAAGCGACGCACCGCGAACGGATAGTCGTACGGCAGATAGGCCTGTCGCACCGGCTGCCCCGCGAACAGCGACGCTCCGGCCTCGCGCCCGGTGGGGGTCATGTGGGTAACCAGCACTTCGCACCCCGGGTAGCGCTCGAGCAGCGCCGCGACCAGCGGCTGCGCCGCGCGCGTCTCGCCGACCGACACCGCGTGCAGCCAGACCAGCGGCTGCATGTCGGTGCGCTGCGCGTTCGCGCCGAAGCGCTCGCCGAGGTGGCGCAGGTATTCGGGCTGGCGGCGCGATCGCCAGAGCAGGTGGGCCAACACAAGCGGCATCGCCAGATACCAGGCGAGCGTGTAGAGCCAGCGGGCCATGCGTTGCGTCGGGCGTGCGCGCGATCGTGACGGGATTCGGTATTCTAGCCGGCATGATCCTCGTCACAGGCGGCTGCGGCTTCATCGGCTCGCGATTCGTGCTCGACTGGCTCGCCACGCACGAAGAGCCGCTGGTCAACCTCGACGCGCTCACCTACGCCGCGAGGCCCCAGGCGCTTGCGACGCTGCGCGGCGATCCTCGCCATACCTTCGTGCACGGCGACATCCGCGATCGCGCGCTGCTCGACTCCCTGCTCGCCCGCCACCGACCACGTGCAATCGTCCACCTGGCCGCCGAAACCCACGTCGATCGCGCGATCGCCGACGCAAGCGCGTTCGCACAAAGCAATACGCTAGGTACGTTGACGCTGCTGCAGGCCGCGCAGGCGCATCTGCAGGCGCGACCGGCAAGCGAAGCCGCAGCTTTCCGCTTTCTTCACTGCTCGACCGACGAGGTGTTCGGCTCGCTCGGCCCCGACGACGCGCCCTGCGACGAACTGGCCCCGTACCGGCCGCGTAACCCGTATGCCGCCTCGAAGGCCGCCGCCGACCACTTCGTCGCCGCGTTCCATGTCACGCACGGCCTGCCGACGCTGGTCACGCGCGGCTCGAACACTTACGGCCCCGGGCAGCATCGCGAGAAGCTCGTCGCGCTGGCGATCTCGCGGATCCTGGCCGGCGACCCGGTTCCTCTGTACGGAGACGGGCTCGCGGTCCGCGACTGGCTGCACGTCGGCGACCATGTCGCCGCGCTGGTGGCGGCGCTCGAGCGCGGCACGCCCGGCCAGACCTACAACGTTGCGGGGCACCAGGGGCTGACGAACCTGGAGCTGATCGGGCACCTCGTCACCGCCATCGAAGTCGAGACGCGCGACCGCGAGGCCCGCGGCACGAGTGGAAACGGCAGGCCGCTGGCGCCGGCCGCGACCGGCCGCCATGTGATGCGCTGGATTCGCTTCGTCGCCGACCGGCCCGGTCACGATCGACGTTACGCAATGGACGATCGCAAGCTGCGCAGCGAGACCGGTTGGGCGCCCCGGATCGCGCTCGACGCAGGCCTGCGCGAGACCGTCCGGGCGGCGCTGGACACCCCGGGCGCGTACGACGGAGCCGACGCGCGATGAAGCTGCACACCGCGCATCGTGCCGGGTGGGCCCTGTTCGACGCCCGCGTCCATCGAGACGATCGCGGCTGGCTGATGGAGGCGCTGCGGCTCGACGTCCTGCGCAGCCACGCGGGCCCGGTCGAGATCGCCCAGCAGAACGTCAGCCGCAGCCACCGGGGCGTGCTTCGCGGCCTTCACTATCAACTCGGAGCGCCGCAGGGCAAGCTGGTGCAGGTACTCGAAGGTCGAATTCACGACGTCATCGTCGACCTTCGCCGCCATTCGCCCACATTCGGCACGAGCTTCGCCTTCGACCTGAGCGCCGACCTGCCCCGGCTGCTCTGGGTGCCGCCCGGTTTCGCGCACGGCGTGCTGGCGCTGGAGGACAGCCTGATGTCGTACGCGCTGACGTGCGCCTGGGACGCGCGGCTCGATCGGGCGATCCGGTGGAACTCGCCGGATCTGTCGATCGCATGGCCACTCGATGGCATCGATCCGATCGTGTCGGCGCGCGACCGCGACGCGCCGACGTTCGACGAGGCCGAACTGTTCGAGCCGGGCGCGCTCGCCGGGCCCCTCCCCGGCGATGAATGACCGCGTCGAGGCGCCCGGTCGCGTGCTCGTGCTCGGAGCGAGTGGCCGGCTGGGCGGCGCGATCGCCGCATCGCTGCTGCGTCGGCTTCGCGGGCACGTCGCGACGCCGTCGCGCGAGGAACTGGCGCTCGACCTGGCAGCGCCCTCCGAAGCGGTGGCCCGCTGGATCGCGCAGTGGCGCCCCGATACCGTCGTCAACTGCATCGCGATCGGGGATGTCGACCGGTGCGAGATCGAGCCGGCCCTCGCGCACCAGGTCAACGCCGAGTTGCCGGCTGCGATCAGCCGCGCGTGCGCCCGCGCCGGGGCGAGGCTGATCCACTTTTCGACCGATTTCGTCTTCGACGGGGCCTTGCGCCGGCCTTATCGCGAGGACGACGTGGCGCGCCCGCTCTCGGAGTACGGCCGCTCCAAGCTGGCCGGTGAACGTGCGATCGCCGACACCGGTTGCGCGCACTGGGTCTTTCGCGTCAGCTGGCTGTACGGCGCGCAGCACCGCAACCTCGCCGCGGACCTGCTCGCCCCGGCGAACGCCGGACGAATCTTCAGCTTGGCGACCGATCGGGTAGGCGTGCCCAATCCGGTGCAACTCGTCGCTGCCGAAGTGGCCGGCTGCGTTGCGCGCGATCGGACATCGGTCGAAAGACCGCCCTCCGGCCTCTATCACCTGTCTTGCCACGGTGCGACGACCTGGCACGCGTTCGGATTGGCCTTCGTTCGCGAGGCGATCCGGGCCGGCCGCCTCGCCCCCGATCGCGCGCCCGGCATCGAAGGCATCGTGGAAGCGTCGCTCGGCCGGCCGGCCCGACGACCCGAGTGGTCGGCGCTCGACCCCTCGCACTACGAACGGGTCTTCGGTCGCCGGTTGCCCGATTGGGAAGACGCGATTGCGATGGCACTGTCGCCGGCGGATGCCCGCCCCTGATTCGCGCGAGCCAGCCGAGCAGGTCCCACGCCAGCCAGCAGTGGCAGGTCGACCCTTGCATCAGGATTGCCGACGACGTCGACGAAGCAATCGAAATCATCGAGAGTTCGGCATCGGAAGAGACGATCCGGAACGATCGACCGATAAACGACTGTGGTCTCGACTCGCAGCCGCCGTACCGCCAGATTTCGGAGCATGCTTGATAATGTCGACCGACCCGCACCCAACGGCCCAGGTCGTAGCTTTTGCAGGCTCCACGACACGCGATGACGACGACCCACCGCAAAGGCATCCTCCTGGCCGGCGGCTCGGGCACGCGGTTGCACCCGGTGACGCTGGCGGTCAGCAAGCAGTTGATGCCGGTCTACGA
This sequence comes from Burkholderiaceae bacterium, assembly GCA_019635275.1. Taxonomy (GTDB): domain Bacteria; phylum Pseudomonadota; class Gammaproteobacteria; order Burkholderiales; family Burkholderiaceae_E; genus Zeimonas. The sequence goes on from JAHBZV010000019.1 coordinate 5,775, forward strand.
CAAGCCGATGGTCTACTACCCGCTGGCCACCCTGATGCTGGCCGGCATCCGCGAGATCCTGGTCATCACCACGCCCGACGACGAGGGGCGGTTCCGCAAGCTGCTGGGTGACGGCAGCGCATGGGGAATCCGGCTCGAATACGCAGTGCAGCCGCGTCCGGAAGGCCTCGCGCAGGCCTACCTGATCGGCGAGCCATTCCTCGACGGCGCGCCCGGCGCGCTCGTGCTCGGCGACAACCTGTTCTACGGCCACGACCTCGCGCCCCGGCTGCAGGCGGCAGCCTCGAAGCATGATGGCGCGTGTATCTTCGCGTATCCGGTCAAGCACCCGGAGCGCTACGGCGTCGTCGAATTCGACGCGCAAGGCCGCGCCGTCGGCATCGAAGAGAAGCCGCAGCACCCGAAGAGCCGGTACGCGGTCACCGGCCTGTACTTCCACGACGCCAGGGCGGTCGAATATGCAAGATCGCTCGCGCCGAGCGCCCGCGGCGAACTCGAGATCACCGACCTGAACCGCCGCTACCTCGAGGCCGGCACGCTCGAGGTGCAGCGCCTGGGACGCGGCGACGCGTGGCTCGACACCGGCACCCACGATTCGCTGCTCGAGGCGAGCCTGTTCATTCAGACGCTGGAGAAGCGCCAGGGACTGAAGATCTGTTGCCCGGAAGAGATCGCCTGGCGGCAGGGCTGGATCGATTCGGGGCAGATGGCTGCGCTGGCGAAAGCGATGGGCGGCAACGAATACGGCCGCTACCTGCAACAGCTACTTGCGGAACACCTCGCCTGAGGAGGAGTCCCTGCCCAGCCGCGCCTGTGGCAGTATCACCGGCAGGCCCGCGAAACCCACCGGACGTACACGAACATGCCTCGTCGATCCTACGAAACCATCCGCAAGCAGATCGAGAAACTCGAAGCGCAGGCGCGCAAGCTCGAGGAGGCTGCGGAGCAAAAGAAGAAGCAGGCCGTCGCGCAGGTCGTCGCGCTGATGAAGAAACTCGGTGTGTCGCTCGAAGACATCGCCGGGGCCAGGCCTCGACGCACGCGCGCGGCGAAGACCGGCGCGAAGAAGCGCGCCGCGAAGAAGGGCGCCGCCCGCAAGCCGGTCGCGCCGAAGTATCGCAACGCGAAGACCGGCGACACCTGGTCGGGCCGCGGGCGCACGCCGCGCTGGCTCGCGGCGCTCGAGGCGCAGGGGAAATCGCGCGAGGACTATCGGGTCTGAAGTGCCGCGAACGGGTTGGCGACCGTCAACCCGTCGATTCGCTGTCCGTGCTGCAGATTCTCCGTATACAGCACGGTCGCCCCGGATTGCAGTGCCGCTCCCACGATCAGCGCGTCCCAGAGCGAAATCTGCAACCTGCGAGTCAGGTCGATGCCGACAAGCACGAGTCCCGCATCGATCTGGACGACCGACAGCTCGGCGAGGCTGCGAACGGCGCGCTCCGCCTGCGCGTGGCCGACCGGCACGGCGAGCTTTTGCGTGACGGTGACGAAAAACTCCTGAAGCACTTGCGTGCTGACGGTAGCGCGGCCCGCATCGGCCTCCTGTCGAAGCAGCGAGCGAGCGAGCGCCCGCTTGTCTGGGGCATCGCCGTCGAACAGATAGACGAGGACGTTGGCATCGAAGAACGCCCTCATTACCGGCGCTCGTAGAGTTCGTCCCTCGTCCACGCGCGGTCCCCGCGTCGCGTCTGAACCTCGTTCGACAAGGCGATCAGGTCGGTGGCTGCGGCCGATTGTCCCCGATGCACGCCAGCGTAGGCCTCGAGCAATTCGCGAAGCACGGCATTCACCGACGAGCCTTGCTCGAGCGCGCGGATCCGCGCCTTCTTCAGGACTTCGTCATCGACGGTGATGGTGAGGTTGCTCATCTGCGATCTCTGGGGGATCACGACGGCGGGTGTCGCTCGACTACCCCGTGTAACACAGAATCAGTGTAACACAGGGATCTAGAACGGCAGCGCCACCCCCGGCTTCACCGCCAGGATCGCCCGGCGGAAATCCGCCTGAATCCGCGCCAGCGCCTCGGGCGTGTCGGCCTCGAAGCGGATCACCACCACCGGCGTCGTGTTCGAAGGCCGCGCCAGCCCGAAACCGTCCGGGTACTCGACCCGCACGCCGTCGATCCCGATGACCTCAGTCGCCCCTGCGAACTTCGCGGTGCGCTTCAGTTCCTCGACCAGCGTGAAGTTCTCGCCCTCGGCGGTCTTCAGCTGAAGCTCGGGCGTGGCCGGCGAGTTCGGCAGCGCATTGAGCACCGCGCTCGGGTCGGCGTGCCGCGACAGGATCTCGAGCAGCCGCGCGCCGGTGTACAGGCCGTCGTCGAAGCCGTACCAGCGCTCCTTGAAGAACGTGTGCCCGCTCATCTCGCCGGCGAGCGGCGCGCCGGTTTCCTTCAGCTTGGCCTTCACCAGCGAGTGGCCGGTACGCCACATCGTCGGGCGCCCGCCGTGGCGGCGCACGTGCGCGGCGACGTTGCGGCTGCACTTCACGTCGAAGATGATCTCGGCGCCCGGGTTGCGCGACAGCACGTCTTCGGCGAACAGCATCAGCTGGCGGTCCGGGTAGATGATCTGGCCGTCCTTCGTGACGACTCCCAGCCGGTCGGCGTCGCCGTCGAAGGCCAGGCCGATCTCGGCGTCGGTGTCGCGCAATGCGCGGATCAGGTCCTGAAGGTTCTCAGGATGCGCAGGGTCGGGGTGGTGATTCGGGAACGTGCCGTCGACTTCGCAGAACAGTTCGACCACCTCGCAACCCAGCCCGCGGAACAGCTGCGGCGCGAGCGCACCGGCGACACCGTTGCCGCAGTCGATCGCGACTTTCATCGGGCGCGCGAGCTTCACGTCGCCCGTGATGCGCGCGAGGTAGCGCGCAGCCAGATCTTCGCTGCGCAGCTTGCCGCGCTGCGCTGCCGGCACTTCGACGAGCGCGCCCGATTCGATCGATTCGCGCAGCCGCTGGATTGCGTCGCCGTAGATCGCGTCGCCGGCGATGACCATCTTCAGGCCGTTGTAGTCGGGCGGATTGTGGCTGCCGGTGACCGCCACGCCGGTGCCGGTGCCGAGTTCGTAGGTCGCGTAGTAGACGACCGGCGTGGGCACCATGCCGATGTCGATCACGTCGACGCCGGCGGCACGGAAACCATCGGACAGCGCGGCGACCAGCTTCGGGCCGGAGAGGCGACCATCGCGGCCGACCACGGTTTCGCGCATGCCGGCCTTGCGGGCCGCGGTGCCGAGCGCCAGGCCGATCGCGCGCACGGCGTCGACCGTGAGCGTGTCGTCGACGACGCCGCGGATGTCGTAGGCCTTGAAGATCGAGGGGGAGATCGTGGCGGTCATCGGATTGAGTTTGCTGCGGTTCGAGGGATCACGCACGGCGGCATGCGAGCGGTGATCGTACACGCAGTCTACGATGTCTGGCCCCGTGCGCCAGCAGTCGGCCGCCCTCAGCCGCACCCCTTCACGCTCAAGCCCCGCCCGACGCCGCCCGCTCTCCCCCGACCGCCGTCCCGCCCACCACCCGCAGCGCGGGCCGCGCCTCGTAGGGCGTGTACTCGGGCACCCACCGACCCAGCGCCGTGCGCACCTCGTCATCGGACACCGGCCCGGCCTGTCCGAGCCAGTCGCGCAGTTGCCCGAGAATGCCGTCGGGCACCGGCCGCGAGCGAGCGATGCGCAGCTTCGGATGCGGCGTCTCGCGGGTCTGCTCGGCGTCGGCGAGCAGTTCCTCGTAGAGTTTCTCGCCGGGCCGCAGCCCGGTGAATTCGATGCGGATCTCGTCCTCGGAGAAACCGGACAGGCGGATCATGTTGCGTGCCAAATCGACGATTCTCACCGGCTCGCCCATATCGAGCACGAAGATCTCGCCACCCTCGCCCATCGCCGCCGCCTGCAGCACGAGCTGCGCAGCCTCGGGAATCGACATGAAGTAGCGGGTGATCTCCGGATGGGTCACCGTGACCGGCCCGCCGCGCGCGATCTGCGACTGGAACTTCGGAATAACGCTGCCGGTGCTGCCAAGCACGTTGCCGAAGCGCACCATCTCGAATTGCGTCGGTCCGCCCTGCCCCTGCAGTGCCTGGCAGGCGATCTCGGCCAGCCGTTTCGTCGCGCCCATCACATTGGTGGGATTGACCGCCTTGTCGGTCGAGATCAGCACGAAGCGCGCGGCGCCGTGGCGCTGCGCGCATTCGGCCACCCGCATCGTGCCCAGCACGTTGTTGCGCGCCGCCTGCCAGGCGTTGCCGACCTCCATCAGTGGCACGTGCTTGTAGGCGGCCGCGTGGAAGACGACCTGCGGGCGGTGCGTGGCGAAGACCTCGTCGAGGCGCGCCGCGTCCTTCACGTCGCCGGCCAGCGGGACGATCTGCGTATCCGGCCGATTGACTACGAACCACTGCTCGAGCGTGTACAGCGCGAACTCGCTCTGCTCCAGCAGAACGAGCTTCGCCGGCGCGAAGCGGGCCAGCTGTCGGCATAGCTCGCCGCCGATCGAGCCGCCCGCACCGGTGACCAACACGCTGCGGCCGGCGAGCATGGCGCCGACGTGCGCGCTATCGATCTCGACGGATTCGCGCCCGAGCAGGTCGTCGATCTCGACCGGGCGAATCGAAGAGACCGCCACGCGGCCGGAGAGCAGATCTTCCACGCCCGGCACCGTAAAGACGTGGGCGCCTGCCTTGACGGCCAGGTCGGCGGCGCGTCGGCGCATCGCCGACGACGCGGAAGGGATCGCGAGGATGACGTGCCGCGCCTTTTCGTCGGCGAGCGCCTGTGACAGCGTGTCGATCGCGCCGAATACTGGCTTGCCGAGCACCTCCCTGCCCCACTTGCGCGGCTCGTCGTCGACGAAGCCGACGACGCGCCAGTCCGGAACGCGCTCGAGCTCGCGCACCAGCATCGCGCCACCGCGGCCGGCGCCGACGATCACGACCGGCTTGCCTTCGGCACTAAGCGCGCCGTAGAGGCGATGCTCCTTGAGCATCCGGTACGCGACCCGGCCGCCAGCCATCCAGCCCACGAGCAGCATGGGGTACAGCATGAGCGTGGAGCGCGGGACGGCCGACGCGCCTCGGTAAATCGCGACAAAGGCGAGCAGCACGAAGGAGGACACCACCACAGCGCGCAATACCCGCTTGAGGTCGGGCAGGCTGGCAAAGATCCACAGGCCGCGGTACAAACCAGCCCAGAGGCAGATCCCGGCATGGGCCGGGATCAGCACCATCAAGCCGACGAGCAGGTGGTGCTCGTACGGAACCGGCCAACCGAAGTTGAAGCGCAACAGGAACGCGCCGATCCAAGCGATGACCGGCGCAGCGAGGTCGAAGAGGAAGACGAGGATCGCGCGAATCGAGCTCGGCACGTCCCGCCTCCGTCTATCTGCGCGACTTGGCCAGAGAATCGGCGAACAGCGCGAGCATCACCCCTGCAATCAGCCCCAGAACGACGGATAGCGCGCCGATAAGCACCTTGCGCGGCGCGGACGGGCACACGGGAGCGGCGATCGGCTCGACCAATTCGGTCGGCGCAGTCTGTGGTAACAGAAGCTTCTGCGCGATCTTCGGCTTTTCGGCATCGAGTTCCGTGATCAATGCGGCGATACGGCTACGTTCGAGCATCACCAACGACGCCTGCGTGACATCATTCTCGCGCAGCCGCTGCACCAGGGCAGCCGACTCGTCGAACTGCTTCTGCAAAGTCGCCCGCCGCTGGTCGATGCCGCGGACCGCGTCGTCCAGAAGGGCCACACCGCGCCGATAGGCGTCGTCGTGCACCGCCTTGATGTCGGCGTAGATGCGCTCGAGCAAGGCAACGGCGTCGTCGGGCGTATCGCCCTCGACCACGAGGTCGATCACTCCGGTCACGCCCCGCGGCGACGCCGCGCGCGCCAGGAAGGGTCGAGGACGCTTGACGCCGGTGGCGACGATCTCACCGTATTTCACCATCAACCGGCTCGAGAGCACCTCGACCGTCTCGATCAGGCCTGTGCCGGCCACCTGCCCGACGCGAATCCGGGCACTCGCCTCGTAGTCAGGCGCCTTCAGGAACGCGTAGCCGAGCCCGGCCGAGACGACCACCGCGAAGGTAGCCACTATCAACCACCGGCGGTCGACCAGCACGCGCCACAGATCGGCAAGGCTTACCGACTCGTCGCGTTCGCCGGCGGGCGCCGCCGGCTCGGATTGCAGGTTGGACATCGACTCGCCCAAGGGACGGTGAATGGCTGGCTCGTTCCAGCCGTGAAGGGTACAACATCCGGACGGTTGAGCAGCCCACCCGTTCCGATACCCGCTGGTAGAATGGCAGATCTTTTCCTTGCAGCCAGATCCGCAGCGGCATCCGAAGGCTCAGAGCGGCATCGCAGGCGGATCCCGAAGATGGCGTCAAAAGTTGCACTGCTCACCGGCATTACCGGCCAGGACGGTTCGTACCTCGCCGAATTCCTCCTTCAAAAGGGCTACGAGGTCCACGGACTGCGCCGGCGCGCGTCGCTGTTCAATACTGCCCGAATCGACCACCTCTACCGCGACCCTCACCTGCCCGACGTCAACCTGAAACTGCACTATGGCGACCTGAGCGACGCATCGAACCTGACCCGTGTGATCAAGGAGGTCGCGCCCGACGAGATATACAACCTCGCGGCCCAGTCGCACGTCGGCGTGAGCTTCGAGTCGCCCGAATACACGGCCGACGTCAACGCGCTCGGCACGCTGCGCATTCTAGAAGCGATCCGCTTCCTGGGCATGGAGCGCCGCACCCGCTTCTACCAGGCGTCGAGCTCCGAGCTATTCGGACTGGTGCAGGAGACTCCGCAGACCGAGAAGACCCCGTTCCATCCGCGCAGCCCGTATGCGGTGGCCAAGCTCTATGCCTACTGGATCACGGTCAACTATCGCGAGGCGTACGGGATCTACGCCTGCAACGGAATCCTCTTCAATCACGAGTCGTCGAGACGCGGGGAAACCTTCGTCACGCGCAAGATCACTCGCGGCCTGGCCAACATCGCGGTCGGCCTCGAGAAGTGCCTTTACCTGGGCAACCTGAATGCGATGCGCGACTGGGGTCACGCCAGGGACTACGTGCGGATGCAGTGGATGATGCTGCAGCAGGACCAGCCCGACGACTACGTGATCGCCACCGGACGGCAGCTCTCGGTGCGCGAATTCGTGCGGCGCGCGGCCGCCGCGCTGGGCATCGAGCTCGAGTTCGTCGGCGCCGGCGTCGACGAGCGTGCGATCGTCAGCGCGGTGCGCGGCACCGACGCGCCGGCGGTCAAGGTCGGCGACGTGATCCTGGTCGTCGATCCGGGCTACTTCCGTCCGGCCGAGGTCGAGACCCTGCTTGGCGATGCGAGCAAGGCGCGCGAGAAGCTCGGCTGGACGCCCGAGATCGGCCTGGACGAGATGATTGACGAGATGATCCGTTACGACCTCGACAAGGCTCGCCAGCACGCGCTCCTGCGCCAGAGCGGGTTCGACGTGGCGGTCACCCGGGAGCGCTAGCCCCGCCTGCCGCGCGGGCGCGACTCGCGCCGAACGCCACACGCAAGCCTGCATGAGTCTGCTAGCCACCGCGGTCCACGCGTTCAAGTGGTCGCTGCTAGGCGAACTGGGCTCGCGCGTGATCGGCCCGCTGGTCTTCATCGTCCTCGCGCGGATCCTGCTGCCAGAAGACTTCGGCGTGGTAGCGGCCGCGACGGTGGCGATCAGCTTCTCGCAGGTCTTCTGGGACAGCGGGCTGGCCCGAGGACTGATCCAGCGCAACGCCGATGACGACGAAGAGCTGGCCAACGCGGTGTTCTGGGCCAACCTGGCCCTGAGCGCGTTGGTCACCATCGCGATGTGGCTGGCGGCCCCGGCGCTCGCGGCCTTCTTCAGGGACGACCGGATCGCCAACGTGCTGCGGGTGCTGTCGCTGCAGGCGCCGGTCGCCGCGACCTGCGCGGTGATCACCGCGCTGATGCAGAAGCGCTTCGACTTCAAACGCCTGTTCTGGGTGAGGCTGGTGACCACGGGTGGTCCTGGCCTGGTGTCGATCCCGCTCGCCCTGGCCGGCTGGAGCTACTGGGCGCTGGTGTTCGGCGTGATGAGCGGACAGCTGCTGCAGCTGCTCGCGCTCTGGCGACTGACCGGATGGCGACCGCGCGCGCGCATCAACCGGCGCCGGGTGGCCGAGCTGGCCGGCTTCGCCCAATGGACGCTCTCGAGCGGCATGCTCGGCTGGCTGTACGGCTGGCTGGACGCGATCGTCGTCGGACGCTTCCTCGGCGCGCACGACATGGGGGTCTATCGGACCGGCAACACCTTCGTGATCCTGGTGTTCGGACTGCTCTTCTCGCCGCTGCTGCCGGTGCTGTACTCGCTGTTCTCGCGCGCCCAGCACGACCTCGCGCGGCTGCGCGACGCGCTGATGACGGTCGTGCAGGCGATCGCGTTGGTTGCGTTGCCGATCGGGGCGGGCCTGATGGTGCTGGGCGAAGCGCTCGGCGTCACGATCTTCGGGACGAACTGGGCCGGCGTCGGCCTGGTGATTGGGATCCTGGGGCTGTCGCATGCAATCGGCTGGATCGCCGGCGCCAACGGCGAGCTGTACCGCGCTATCGGCAGACCCCACGTCGAGACCTCGACCGTGGCGCTGATGCTGGCCGTCTACGTCCCCATCTACCTTGTCGCCGTCCGGGACGGCATGCAGAGCTTCCTGTGGGCTCGGATGGCGCTCTCCGCCCTCGCGCTGGTCGCCCACGTAATGGTGTGCCGTTACGCGGTCGGCATCCCGCCGGGCCGGTGGTTACGGGCCTGCGTACCCGCACTGGCCGCGGCATGCGGCGCAGCCGCCGTCGTGCACTGGGTGTCACACGATGCGCCGTTCACGATCGCGCGGCTGGCCGCGATGGGTGTGCTCGGATTCGTGCTATATGCATTGGCAATCGTGGCGCTCGAGCGCCGCTTCCTGCTTCGCCTGCGCGAGATAGCAAAGCCCGGCCCGCAACCTCCCGCAGCCGGCAACGACCTTCACTCGAGGGGGACATCCTGATGGGAATCCGCACGGCACTCAGCAACCTCGCCTGCCGGGTGCGCCATCCCTACCTGTCGGATTCGTTCGCGATCCGCTCGCACCTCACCAACAGCGAGCGCGTCGAACTGTCCCGCCTCGCGCAGGCGGCCGGGCTGCGTTCGATCGTCGAGATCGGCGCCTACCTCGGCGCCTCGGCGAGCGCCTTCGCGGCCGGCCTGGCGCGCGCGCGGAACACTGCGGCGACGATCTACTGCGTCGACACCTGGAACAATGACGCGATGAGCGAAGGGCAGCGCGACACGATGGAGCTATTCCTGCGCAACACCGCCGCGTACCGCGCGCGGATCGTACCGATGCGCGGCTGGAGCACCGGCGTGGTCGACTCGATCGGCGCGCAGGCCGGCAGGATCGACTTGCTGTTCATCGACGGCGACCACTCGTACGAGGGCTGCCTGGCGGACTGGAAGGCGTACGCCCCGCTGCTGTCGCCGAACGCGGTGGTCGCCTTCCACGACGTCGGCTGGGCCGACGGTGTTCGCCGGGTGATCGACGACGAAGTCCGCGCCCGGATCCGCCGCGAGAAACGACTGCCCAACCTCTGGTGGGGCGAACTCGGGTGATCAGGGCCTCGGTCATCATCCCGACCCGCGACCGCGCAGAGTTACTCGACCGCTGCCTGGCCGCGCTCACCCGCCAGACGCTGTCGGCCGAGGAGTTCGAGGTCGTCGTGGTCGACAACGGCTCGCGCGATGCCACCGCGCAGGTCGCCGCCGGCTATGCCACGCGGCTCGCGCTGCGCTGCATTGCTGCGCCCGAACCCGGACTGCACGTCGGCCGGCATGCCGGGTTGCGCGCCGCGCATGCCGAAGTGCTGATGTACACCGACGACGATGCTGAGCCCGAGCCCGCCTGGGTCGAGGCGGTCGTGCAGGCGTTCGAGGACCCGGCCGTCGGTCTGGTTGGCGGAAACGACTATCCCCGCTTCGAGAGCGATCCGCCCGCGTGGCTGCAACGATGGTGGAACGAGCCGGTCTACCGCGGGCGCGCGCTCGGATACCTGAGCGTGCTCGATTTCGGTTCGGGGAGCTTCCCGCTCGCTCCCGAATACATCTGGGGATGCAACTTCAGCGTGCGCAGGCGGGCGCTCGAGTCCGTCGGCGGTTTCCACCCGGACGGCGTGCCGCAAGAACTGATGCGACTGCGCGGCGATGGCGAGTCCTACGTCGCCAACGCGATCGTCGGCCGCGGCTGGAGGGCGATCTTCGACTCGAGGGCCAGCGTGCATCACCTGGTCCCGGCAGCGCGGATGACAGGCGGTTATTTCGAGCAGCGCGGTTTCGCGCAGGGCGTGTCGGACTCCTATTCCGCGGTGCGGCGGCACCGCGGCGCGCCGCTGCCGCTGTCCGAACGGTTGCGCGCCCGCCTACGCCCCGCTGTGGGCTCGCTCCGGGCCCGCTGGAACATGGCCGGCAGCCGTGATCCGGCCGCGAGCACCCTGCTCGAGGTGCGCCTGTCGACGCTGCGGGCCTGGGCCGAGGGCTTTGCGTTCCACCAGTCGGCGCTGCGTTCCGATCCGGACCTCCTGGGCTGGGTGCTGAAGGACAACTACCTGACATGAGCAGCCTGATCAGCAAAGTCATCGAGAAAGGCCCGGCGGGAATCGCGCGGGCGCTGCGCGCCGCGGCCACTCGGCCCGTGCACCTGCTGCGGGTGCGCCGGGAAGCCGAGTATCGCGACCCCGACGACGCCGAGCTTGCCCGGATCGAGCAGGACATGCTGGCTGCCGGCATCCGCTGCGCCGACTACCTGCCGGATCACGCGGCTTTCGCCGCCTTCAAGGCGCGGATGATTTTCCCACCCGACTATCACGGCGGCGCCGAAGGCGGAATCCTCGAGGAGAAGTTGCTCGAGCACTTCGCTGCCTGGGACCTGCTCGAACTCGAGCACAAACCTGCGCGGTGGCCCTACGTCGACGTAGCCGGCGCGTCCAGCCCGTGGGCCAGGATCCTTCGCGAGCAGGGACGCGAGGCATTCTCGATCGACCTCGCCCCCCACCCGTCGCTTGCCGGTCTCCATTACTACCTACGCGGCGACGCGACGTCGACGCCCTTCGATGCGGCGAGCGTCGGCAGCGCATCGCTGCAGTGCGCCTACGAGATGTTCACCGGAGATGCGGACACCCGGCTGGTGGCCGAACTGGCCCGCATCCTGAAACCAGGGGGCCGCGTGGTGATCTCCCCGCTGTACACGCACACGCACCCCTGCTACTACCAGAGCCCCGAATACTATGGCATGCCGATTGGCGATGCCGGCGCGACCCGTTACGTTCGCAGGCACGCGCGCGGGGTGCCAGCGTCGCGCAAGTACAGCGCCCAGACGCTGCGCGAGCGGGTCTGGGACCCGGCGCTACGCGCCGGACTGTCGCCGGGCATGCTCGTGGTCCGCAACAAGGCATCGTTCGTGCCCGGCATCTACCTTCACTTCATATTGGTGCTGGACAAGCCGTGAGCGCGGAGGGGAGCATGATCGAACGCATCGAGCACGACGGCGTCGAGCTCGCGCTGATCCTGCGTACCTCGTTCAGGTGCGACGGTATCGAGTTCCCGACCCCCGACAGCCACACCCTGCAGCTCGGCTACATGAACCGCCCTGCCGGCTACGTGATTCCGCCGCACGTGCACAACCCGGTGCCGCGCGAGGTCCGTTACACGAAGGAAGTCCTATTCATCCGCAGCGGCCGCCTGCGCGTGGATTTCTACGACGAACAGCGCAACTACCTCGAGAGCACTGTGCTGTCCGCCGGCGACGTCGTTCTGCTCGCCTTCGGCGGGCACGGTTTCGAGATGCTCGAGTCCACCGAGATTGTCGAGGTCAAACAGGGGCCCTACGTCGGCGATGCCGACAAGACCCGCTTCGAACCAGTGGCGCCGGAACGAATTCGCATGAGAGGAAGCTCCCGATGATCCCGGTCAACGAGCCGCTGCTGGACGGCAATGAGAAGAAGTACCTGCTTGAGTGCATTGAAACGGGGTGGATATCCTCCGAGGGACCATTTATCCGACGTTTCGAGGAAGCGATGGCCGCGCGGGTCGGCCGACGCCACGCGATCGCAGTCAGCAACGGATCGATGGCGCTCGACGCCGCGGTGGCCGCCCTCGGGCTCGGTCCGGGCGACGAGGTCATCATGCCGGCGTTCACCATCATCTCCTGTGCCGCCGCGATCGTCCGGGCGGGTGCCGTGCCGGTGCTGGTCGACGCCGATCCGGCGACCTGGAACATGGACGTCGGACAGGTGAAGTCGCGAATCGGCCCGCGCACGCGGGCGATCATGGTCGTGCACATCTACGGACTGCCGACCGACATGGCGCCGATCGAGGTGCTGGCGGCCAGGCACGGACTGAAGGTGATCGAGGACGCGGCGGAGATGCACGGGCAGACCTGCCGCGGCCGGCCCTGCGGCAGCTTCGGGGAACTGAGCACCTTCAGCTTCTACCCGAACAAGCACGTCACGACCGGCGAAGGCGGGATGATCCTGACCGATTCGGACGAACTTGCCGTGCGCTGCCGCTCGCTGCGCAACCTGTGCTTCAAGCCGCCGCGGCGCTTCGTCCACGACGAGCTCGGCTGGAACCTGCGAATGACCAACATGCAGGCCGCGATCGGCGTCGCTCAGCTGGAGCGGCTGGACGAATTCGTCGCGCGCAAGCGCGCGATGGGCGCCCGGTATACAGACGCGTTGTCGGGAACTGCCGGCCTTCGGCTGCCACTGCGCCGCGACGACACGGCGGAGAACATTTACTGGGTCTACGGCATCGTGCTGGAGGATTCGGTGCCGTTCGATGCCGACGAGGCGATGCGTAGGCTGGCCGAACGCGGGGTCGACTGCAGGCCGTTCTTCTGGCCAATGCACGAGCAGCCGGTGCTGCGCCGCATGGGACTGTTCGAGGGCGAGCGCTATCCGGTTGCGGAGCGGCTGGCCCGGCGCGGCTTCTACGTGCCCAGCGGCATGGCGCTTACGCCGGCCCAGATCGACGCCGTCGTCGCCGCAGTCAGGAACGTGTTCGCATGAGCGTGTTCGACCTGTATGCGGCATACTACGACCTGCTGTACCGGGACAAGGACTACGCCGGCGAGGTGGACTATCTGCTCGGGTTGATCGGGGAAGCGGCGCCGCAGGCCCGGAGCATCCTGGAACTCGGCTGCGGAACCGGCGGACACGCGCTGGAGCTGGCCAGGCGCGGCTACTCGGTCCACGGCATCGACCTGAGCGGCTCGATGGTCGAACAGGCGCGACAGCGCGGCGCGGCGCTGTCGCCCGACGAGTCAGCCCGGCTCGAGTTCGAGGTCGGCGACATCCGAAGCTATCGCGGCGGCCGCAGTTTCGACGCAGCGATCTCGCTGTTCCATGTCATGTCGTACCAGACGGGCAACGAAGACCAGGCGGCCGCATTCGCGACCGCGCGCCGGCACCTTCCGCAAGGCGGATTGTTCGTCTTCGACTTTTGGTACGGCCCTGCCGTTCTCACCGACCGCCCGCGCGACGTCGTCAAGCGCGTGTCGGACGAGCGCATCGAGGTGCTCCGCAAGACCACGCCGACCATGCATGTCAACCTGAACCGGGTCGACGTGCGCTTCGACGTCGACATCGTCTCGCGCAGCGACGGCGACACCCGGCAGCTGAGCGAAACGCACCGGATGCGTTACCTGTTCCTGCCCGAGGTCGAGCGGCTGCTGCAGAGCGCTGACTTCACGCTGCTCTCCGCGCACGCGTGGCTCACCCGAAAACCGCTGGACGACAGGACCTGGTACGGCTGCGTAGCGGCGAGGGCCGCCTGACGATGAAGCGCGTCTCGGTGTTCGCGCCGATGGGAACGCTGGATCACCAGACCGGCATCCTGAACGCGGTGCGCTGCTTCGCCGCCGCCGGCTACGCGGTCGACGTGCTCACGGTGCGCAACTGGCGCTTCCCGGCGCCGACCTTCGTGTCGCCTGCGGTCCGCGTTCGCTACATGCCCTGGACCTTCGATGCGGAGCGCGAGCCGCGCGCGCTCGCCACGCTGCTGTTCACAGCTTGGGTGCTGCTCGGGTTCACGCGGGCGCATCCGCTGATCTTCGCCGGCGGCATCCGCGGACTGCTCGCCGCCTATGCGTATTCGCTGTTCCGGCGCGCCCGGATCGTCAACTACCAGACCGAGCTGTACATCGGCCACAAGCTCGACACGCGCGGCGCGCGGCTGTTCAAGGCGATCGAGCGCCGCGCCGCCCGGCGCAGCGAGATCACGATCGAGCACGACGAACAGCGCCGCGACCTGCTGGTGGCCGACCTCGGCGTACCGGCCGACCGCGTGCTGATCGTTCCCAACGCGCCGTGCGGACCTGCCCGCGTGGTCGAGTCGACGCTGCTCCAGGGGAGACTCGGCCTTGACGAAGCGACGCCGCTGCTGCTTTGCCCCGGCACCATCGCGAAGGAGTTCGATACCGCGACCGCAGTGCGTTGCGCACAGTCGCTGCCCCCGTCGTGGCGCTGCGTCGTGCATTCGGCACAGCCCCGGGCGAAGGACGATCCGGTCGTCAGCACGCTGCGCGAGCTGGATACCGGCCACAGGGTGGATTTCTCGCTCGAACCCTTGCCGTACTCGCAGATCGACGAACTGCTGGGCAGCGCGCGCATCGGGCTGGTTCTCTACTCGCGCGAAGTCGGCCAAAACACGTCGGCGGTCGGCTTGGCATCCGGCAAGCTGTCGCACTTCCTGAAGCTCGGCGTGCCGGTCATCGTCTCGCCGCTACCAGGGCTCGCCGATTTCGTCCGCGAGCATGGCGTCGGCAAGGTGCTGGAGGATCCGGCCCGTGCCGGCGAACTGGTCGCGCAGATCGAAGCCGACTACGCCGGCTACCGAGAGCGCGCGCTTCGCTGTTTCGACGAGCGGCTCTCCTACGACCGGGCGTTCCGCCAGGTCGTCTCGGTGACCGACCGGTGGCATTCCGAGGAGGCGAGCCGGTGAGCGCTGCCGTGCAGGTCGACGGCTCGTCGCGCCGGCTGCTGGTGCGGCGTTCGCGCATCCTCGGCGCGATCCTGCTCACGATGGTCGCCGCGTCGCAGTGGGGAATGCTGTGGCTCGCCGCCGTGTACCTGCGCATCGGCCGGATCGGCCACATGCTCTCGCCCGAAGCGGCCGTGGGGCTGCTCGCGATCCTGGCCGCAGTCGCGACGCTGCTGGTCTTCGACCCGCGCATTGCGCGGTCGGCCCCGGACTTCACTGGGTGGCTGCTGGCAGCCTTCCTCCTGGTCGCCATCTTCGGCGAGATTGCGCGGCCCGACCTGCGCCTCGGCAACGTGTCGACCTTCCTGTCGATCGGCGCCTACTACCTGGTCGGCATGTCGATCGGAAGCATGGCGGCGCAGCGCGACGGCCAGCTGCCGATGCTGCGAGGGCTGCTTGCGATCTACACGATCTGGTACGCAGGGATCGCCTTCTTTCTGGCCGTCGGCGATCTGGGGTTCTACGGCGTGCTGCCCGGGTCCGGGTTGCCGCGCCTGGAGTTCCGCGAAGGTTTTACGGCGACCGAGTTACCGATCTACGTCGGCTTCCAGTTCCCGGTACTGCTTTACGCGATGTTCACCAGCAACTCAGCACCGACGCGCTTGTGGGCCTTCGCCCTTTCGCTTTGCGCGGTCGCGCTGGTCGCAGCCACGGTGTCGGCGGCCGCTATCGCGGCACTCGTGCTCGCATTGCTGCTGTTCGTGCTGGCTCGACAGCGCTCAAGACACGCCGCCGAAGTCCTGCTCGCCTTCGCGTTCGTGGCCGTTCCGATCGGGGCCGCCGCACTGCTTTGGGCACCGCTCGGCGGAATCATCGATTCTGCCAGTGAGAAACTGGGCAACCTGTTCGCCGGCGAGGGACTGCGCGCGCGGATCTACGGCGAATTGATACATGACATCACGACTTACCCAATGGGCATCGGCAAAGGGCGATTCGTGGAAACCAACAACTTCAGCTGGCTCGGCGAGGGCGTATATCCGCATCACAATCTGCTGGGCATCGGTGCCGAGCTGGGGGTTGCGGCGATGGTGCTGTTCGCGACGCTCGTCGTGACGGCGATCGTCGTGCTCGGACGCCGCGCACTCGGAGACCCGGCGCGCCACGGCCAGCGGTTCCGGATGCTGGTCACGGTTGCCCTCGCGATATTCGCCTACCAGCAGTTCCGGGGCCTGTTCCAAGACACCTGGGTGGTACGCGAGACCTATCTGTGGCTGGGCCTCGGTACCGGCGCGGTACTGACGCGCGTCGCCCGGAGTGCCCCGACGAAGTCGCCGGCGAGAGCGCAATGACGAAGGTCTCCGTCATCGTCCCCTGCCGCAACGAGCGCGGTCACATCGACGCGTTCCTGGAATCGGTCTTCGCGCAGATTCTGGCGTCACCCGATCAAGAGCTGGAAGTCGTGATCGCCGACGGCATGAGCGACGACGGCACCCGACAATGCCTGGAGGACTGGCAGCGTCGTCAACCGGGCCTGATCGTGATCGACAACCCGGAGCGCATCACCTCGACCGCGCTGAACCGGGCGATCGAGCGTGCGGGCGGCGAGATCGTCGTGCGCATGGACGTGCACACGGTCTACGCGAGCGATTACGTTGCGGAGTGCGTGCGAACCCTCCAGCTAACCGGCGCAACCTGTGTCGGCGGGCCCTGGCGCCCGGCCGGCGAAGGCGGACTGCAGCTGGCGATCGCCCGCGCGTTCGAGAGCCGCTTCGGGTCGGGAGGTGCGGCCTCTCGTCGCACCGACTATTCGGGGCCGGTCGACACGGTGTATCTGGGTGCCTGGCGGCGCGCCGACCTGGTCCGCCTCGGCGGTTTCGACGAGTTCCTGGTGCGTAATCAGGACGACGAATTGAACCTGCGCATTGTGCGCAGCGGGGGCAAGGTCTGGCAGAGCGCGAGCATCCGGTCGTCCTACGCCCCGCGCGCCTCGCTGCGGGCGCTGTTCCGACAGTTCTACCAGTACGGCTACTGGAAGGTTCCAGTCATCCGCAAGCATCGACTGCCGGCCTCGCCGAGGCACCTGGTGCCGTTCGCCTTCGTAGTGACACTCGCTCTGCTGGCGGCAGCTGCGCCGTTCTCGCCGCCGGCAGGACTTGCGGCAATGGCACTGCTTGCGGTCTACTTCGTTGCTGCGCTCGCCAACGCAGCGGGGTCGAGCCGACTGCTAGCCAACCCGCGGGAGACGCTGACCATTGCCATGGCATTCGCCTGCATGCATTTCGGCTACGGCATCGGCTTCGGCCACGGCTTGCTCGACTTCGTCGTGCTCGGCAAGGGACCGCACGACGAGATGACCCGCCTGACCCGCTGACGACCCATGCGCGCCGATCGCCCCGACAGCGAAGTCGATGCCGTGGTGCAGCGTTACGCGCGGCGCGTGCAGAACGATTTCTACAGCATCATGCGCCCGGAGGTGCTGCACGCGTTCCAGGAGCGCCAGCGCGCGATCCTCGACCTACTCGCACGGCATGTACCCGGGCTACTGAACCGGATGCGACTGCTCGAGATCGGCTGCGGCACCGGCGCGAACCTGCTGGAGCTGCTGCGGCTCGGCTTCGATCCGTCGAACCTGGTCGGCAACGAGCTGCTGCCGGAGCGTGCGGCACAGGCACGCCACAATCTTCCGGCAGCCACCGAGGTCCACCCCGGCGACGCTTCCGTGCTGCCGTTCGCGCCAGCAAGCTTCGACATCGTTTACCAGTCGACCGTGTTCACGTCGCTGCTCGACGACGCGTTCCAGCAGCGGCTGGCGGCGCGGATGTGGGAGTGGCTGCGTCCGGGAGGAGGCATCCTCTGGTACGACTTCGTGTTCGACAATCCGCGAAATCCGGACGTGCGCGGCGTCCCGTTGTCGCGGATCCAGGCCCTGTTCCCGCAAGGCACGATCGACAGCCGCCGGGTGACGCTGGCGCCGCCGATCAGCCGGACCGTCGTGAAATTCCATCCGGCCGCCTGCCGGTGGTTCAACGCACTGCCCTTTCTCCGCAGCCACATGCTGTGCTGGATCAGGAAGAACCCGTGACCCCGGAACTCCCTCCGTTCCTGCCGTTCGCCCTGCCCGAAATCGGCCAGGAGGAAATCGACGAAGTCGTCGACACGCTGCGCTCGGGCTGGATCACCACCGGCAACAAGGCGCGACGGTTCGAGCAGATGTTCGCCGAATACGTGGGCGCGGGCGTCGAGGCGATTGCGGTCAACTCGGCCACCGCGGGCCTGCACCTGGCGCTCGAAGCGGTGGGCATCGGGGCGGGCGACGAAGTGATCGTTCCGACGCACACATTCACGGCCACGGCCGAGGTGGTTCGCTACCTGGGTGCCGACGTCGTGCTGGTCGATGTGGATCCCCGCACGCTTAACGTCACTGCTGAGGCGGTCGCCGCAGCGATCACGCCGCGCACCCGAGCGATCATGCCGGTGCACTACGCCGGACTCGGGGCGCCGATGGACGAGCTGCTCGCCCTGGCGCGCGATCGCGGCCTGAAGGTGGTGGAGGACGCCGCGCACGCGCTTCCGGCCACCTGCTCGGGCAGGCTGATCGGCACGCTCGCGTCCGACGCCACGGTCTTCAGCTTCTACGCGAACAAGACGATGACCACCGGCGAGGGCGGCATGGTCGTGACCCGTCGACCGGAGCTGGCGGAACGGATGCGGGTGATGCGCCTGCACGGGATGAATCGCGACGCGTTCGACCGCTTCGTGTCGCGCACGCCGGCCTGGTACTACGAGATCGTGGCACCGGGCTTCAAGTACAACCTGACCGACATCGCCGCCGCCCTCGGGATTCACCAACTGGTCCGCCTGCCCGGGTTCCTCGCCCGGCGCCAACACCTGGCCGTGCGCTACCATGCGCACTTGGCCGCGCTGCCGCTGATCCTACCCGCGGATGCGCCGCCCAACGAGATCCACGCCTGGCATCTATACGTGATCCGGCTTCGGGACGATGCCCGCCTCACGCGCGACGAGGTGATCCAGGGCCTGTCGGACCGCGGCATCGGCGCCAGCGTCCACTACGTTCCGCTTCATCGCCATCCGTACTGGCGCGACCGCTATCGGCTTCGACCTGAGATGTTCCCGCACTCCGATGCGGCCTATCGGTCGATGCTGAGCATCCCGTTGTTCACGGCCATGTCCGACAGCGACCAGGATCGCGTGATCGATGCGCTCCGGGAGTTGCTGGGCCCATGTTGAAACGTGGATTCGACATCGCCTTCTCGGCCTGCGCCCTGTTCCTCCTTTCGCCGCTGCTGCTGGCGGTCGCTCTGTGGATCAAGCTCGACTCGCCGGGGCCGGTGTTCTTCCGCCAGGTGCGGGTCGGACGCGATGGCCGCGAGTTCAGTATCTTCAAGTTCCGCACGATGGGTACCGCGCCGGAGAGCCGGGCACCGCAGATCACGGTCGGCGCCGACCCGCGGATAACCCGTTCCGGCGCCTTCCTGCGCAGGTACAAGATCGACGAGATCCCGCAATTCCTAAACGTATTGGTTGGCGACATGAGCGTGGTCGGCCCGCGGCCGGAAGTCCCGCGCTACGTCGCAATGTACCCGCCCGAGACCCGTCGCATCGTATTGAGCCTGCGTCCTGGAATCACCGATCTCGCCTCGATCGAGTATCGCGACGAGAGCGAATTGCTCGCCGCGAGCGACGATCCGGAATCGACCTACGTCAACGAGGTTATGCCGGCCAAGCTCGCGCAGTGTGAGCGCTATGTTCGCGAGCGCAGCTTTGCCGGAGATTTAGCGATCGTCGCGCGGTCGTTCTGGATCTCGTTCGCCCGCCGCTGAGGGCGCCGCTAGTCACGCCGACAGCGCCCGCACACTCGCCGATTCTCCAATGGGCTTCTTCAGTAGATACTCGCGCCGCATCTCCAGGAACGGCCTCTCCAGCAGAACGTAACTCGCGCGCGAGAACAGGACGACCAGCGGGAACGCAATCAGCACGCAGCCCAGAAAGGTCGTTCGGAACGAAGCCAGATCGTACATGCCGAGCCTGCCGCAGAGTTTTGCCACGAAGGCCAAGAGGAAATAGTGCGACAGGTATATGCTGTACGAGCACTCGCCGACCTTGCTCAGAGCCTTGTCGAGGATTGACGGCAGCCTGATCTGCTGGTACCCGAGGATGATGCCGGTGTAAAGCGCGCCTTCGATGGCAGGGAGGAATATCCAGAGCGCCGACCGCGACGGCATGTGGGACATCTTGTAGAAACCGCCCGCCTGGTTGAAGGCGTGGTAGACGTACGAGAGTGCGAGCACCGATGCGAGCAGCACGACCACGCCGGCCCTCCTGTCGAGCCCGATTCTTCTCCAGGCGTAGAAGCCGATCATTCCCAACAGGAACTGGTCGATGCGGCCGAATATTGTCCAGTAGGCCAGGTTGTGAACGGAGCCAGTCGACCACCAGACTACGGCTTTCGTGAAGATGCTGAACGCTAGGAACCCGGCGAGATACCGGGTTCCATACTTCTCCCTCCCGAGCAGGAGCACGGGCAGGATCAGGTAGTACTGTGCTTCGACCGCGATCGTCCACGCACCGCCTCCCAACTCAGTAAAGTTGATCAGCGAGAACAGCGACGTCGCAACCTTCGCGATGTCCCGGGACTGCGTATTCAGGTTGAAAATTGTCCAGACGAACAGCAAGGGGAACAGTCTGATGAACCGGTTGAAGTAGAACTGCTTCCTCAACAATACCTTCTCGTTGGTCAGGAATGCGAACAGGTATCCGCTGAGCACCATGAAGAGTGCCACCCCGGTATGACCTTCGACAAAGATCGACAGCGTCCAGATGCGGGGTACGTAGGGCGACTTGAACGGCTCTGGCAGGTAGTGCCATACGAAGACCAGCAAGGCCGCAAGGCCGCGAAGGTGGTCGAGGTTCCCGACATACACGCCTTGCGTCGATTTCATGCGCACTCTCCGGGACGGGCTGCCGAAACCCGGCGCAGCTTAGCGCGAAACGCGCGCTGCTGCCGATTTCGCCGACGGGGGGCCAACACCCAATGGTGCTGCCGGGTTTCGCCAAGATTCGATGCGAACGGCCCCTCACGGCGCAGTTCGCGGGGCCCGTCGACCAGCGATGTGATGCGGCGAGCCGGCGCCATTTCGCCGGCGCGGCAAGGTGCGGACGCGGTCGCGGCGGAACCCTACGCGCCGAACAACCCCGGCTCCGCCCCGATCCGCGCCCTCTCGATCTGCAGCATCCGCAGTTTCGTCGCGACCCCACCCTGGGCAGAGAAACCGCCGGATCGCCCGTTTGCCGCCAGCACGCGATGACACGGCACGATCGGCGCGAAAGGGTTCCGGCCGAGCGCCTGCCCCACCGCACGGGCCGCACCCGGTTCGCCCACGCGCGCGGCGACCTCGCCGTACGTGAGCGTCGCGCCCGGCGCAATGGCGCGCACGCAGTCGTAGACGCGGCGCTCGAACGGCGGCACGCCGGACATGTCCAGCGCGATGTCGCCCAGGTCGTCGCGTTCGCCGCGCAGCAGTGCGGCGATCCGATCGGCCGCCGCGCGCACGTCCGGCGGCGGCGCAGCCTCGGCCACGCCGGGGAAACGCCGCAGCATGCGCGCCCGGGTGCGCGCCTCGTCGGCTTCGGGAAGCTGAACCCCCACCAGCCCGTGCTCGCCCCAGGCGATGCCGCAGGCGCCGATCGCGGTGTCGAACAGGCTGAATCCGGTGGCTTCCATGCGTGGCGATGGCCGGGTTGCGACGGTGCGGCGCTCGCGCCAATTGGCGCTTGCGCCGTGTCAATTCGCGCTCGTTCCCACTCTGCCAGAATCCGCGTCGAACACGACCGACGCCTGCGTCGACAGCGGGGAATCCGGATGAATCGATTCGAGCGGTGGTGGATGGGCCTGGCGGTCGCGCTGGCCTGCGCGATCGCGACGCCGGGCGCGGCGGCCGCCGACGCGAACACCCGCGTGCACTGGCGGCTCGCCGAGCCGGTCCAGGTGCCGGTGCCGACGCCCCGCAAGGTGCTGCTTCTCGATCCGCGGATCGAGGTGCACGAGCTCTCGGCGGGCGGCGTCACCCAGAAGGTTCCCCAGCTCACCCGCGAGGCCAGCGACCATTTCGACCGCGCGCTGCGCGGCGTGCTGGCAACGCGCGCCGACGTCGTCGCGGTGCCGTTGCCGGCGCTGGCCGAAACCGAGCAGGACGAACTCGACGACACCATCGCGACGTTCAACGTCGTGGCCGGCGAAGCGTTCGCGCACACGCAGCCCGGCCTGGTCGGCTGGGAAGATCGCGCCGCGCGCTTCGACTACACGCTCGGCTTCGGGCTGCCCTGGCTGCAGGCGCGCACCGGCGCCGACGTCCTGCTGGTGACCTACGGCGTCGACTACCAGAGCACCGGCGGTCGCAAGGCGATGGCGGTGATGGGCGCGCTGGTGGGGGTCGGCCTGCCGACGGGCTTCGCACGATTGCGCTGCGCGCTGATCGACCTCGCCACCGGCGACATCCTGTGGCTGCACTCCGAGGGAACGGGCACCGGCAACCTGACCGACGCCGAGACGATGCGCGGCATCGTCGAGAAGACGCTCGCGACGCTGCCGCCGCTGGCGCCGAAACCCTGAGCGCGACGATGCGGTCGATCCGGATCGCGACGCTGGTCCTGGTGCTCGCCTGCGCGCTCGCCGCGGCCGCCTTTCCGCCCGCCGCACGGGCCGCGGTCGAGCCGTTCGCCGCACCGCCCGACCGGGCCAGGCTGGTCGAGGAAGAGCAGCGTGTCTGGACCGCCGGCGACGACCTCGACCGCTCGATCCGCAGGGCGCGCAACCTGTATCGCGACGAGGCGCTCGCCGCGTACCTGCAGTCGGTGCTCGACGCGCTCTACCCGGAGTTCCGCGGCGCGGTCGTCCTCAAGGGCATCGTGCGCGACGCCGACCCGAACGCGTTCGTGCTGCCCAACGGGAGCGTCTACCTGACGCTCGGGCTGGTCGGCACGATGGCGAGCGAAGCGCAACTCGCGATGGTGCTCGGCCACGAGGCGGCGCACTTCGTCTACCGCCACGGCTACCAGCAGATGTCGAACGCCAAGTCGATGAGCGCGTTCGGCGTCGGGCTCACCGTATTCACCGGCGGGATCGGGGCGATCGGCAGCGTCGCGCTGGCCGGCGCGTTCTACGGCTATTCGCGCGACAGCGAGCGCGAGGCCGACCGCGTCGGCTTCGAGCGTGTCGTGCGCGCCGGCTATCCGCCGCAGGCCGGCGTCGAGGCCTTCGAGATCCTCGCGGCCGACGCGAAACTCTACGATCGAAAGCAGCCCACGTTCTTCGCCTCGCATCCGTCGATGGTCGAGCGGGCCCAGGCGTTTCGCGAACTGATCGCCGCGCTGCCGGCCGGGTCGGCAGGCAGCGCTGCCGGCGCGGCCGCCGGCGGCACGGCCGACGCCGAAGCCGGCGGCGATCCGGCGCGCGCGGCCCGTTATCGCGAAGCGACCGCCAGGGCTCGGCTCGCCTACCTGCAACTCGCCGTCGAGACCGGGCACCAGAAATCGATCGTCGCGATGCTCGAGCCCCGCTTCGCGGCTGCGGACATCGACCCTGCATCGGCGTTCTGGCTCGGCGAGGCGTACCGGCTGCGCGGCGATGCGGGCGACGCCGAGCGCGCGGCGAGTGCCTATCGCTTTGCCATCGATCGCGCGCCCGATTTCGCAGCAGCCTGGCGAGGCATCGGCGAAGTCGCACGGCGCGCGGGCCGGCGCCCCGAGGCGATCGACGCGTATCGCCGCTATCTCGACGGCGCACCCGACGCGCTCGATCGCGAAGCCATCCGCGCCGAGCTCGAGCGCCTGCAGTCATCGAATGAACAGGGGAACACGCAATGACCGGCATCCTGGGCCGAATGGCGATGCTTGCGCTGCTGGCGCTCGCCGGCGGTTGCGCGACGACCCCGCAGTGGGAGCACTACACCGCGTCGAACCGCATCGAGAGCCCCGAGAAGGGCTTCACGGTGCAGGCGCCGGCCGGATGGCGTCGCTCGCCGGGCGAAGCCGGCGACCGCATCGTGCTCACTGCCGACGGAGCAGGCATCCAGCAACTGGTGCTCGGACGCTTCCCGCTCGACAAGGCGTTTGCGCTGACAAAGGGCAAGGCCACGCCGCAGACCAGCCCGCGCGAACTCGGCGAACTGGTGCTCGCCGAGATCCGGGCCGGCAGCAAGGGTTCGACACTCGAACTGAAGTCGGCCGGCGAGATGCGGATCGACGGCCGGCCGGCCTTCCTGCTGCGCGTCAGCGAGCGCACCCAGGCGGGCGTGCAGTACGAGCGGATCGTTGCCGGGACGCAGGGCGAGTCGAAGATGTTCTGGGCGAGCTGCAAGGCGCTCACGCGCTATTTCTTCGAGCGGGCGCGGCCGGTGTGCGAGCAGGCGATCGAATCGGTGCGGCTCACCGGACTTTGACGGCACCCTTTCGGAAGGAAGCGCCCAACCGGCACCCGGGTGGCACCGACGCGTCAGGCCTCCTCGACCGTCCAGTTCTCGACCACGAGCGACGGCACTCGCGAGAATTCGCGCACGTTGTCGGTGACGACGGCCGCCTCCAGGGCGAGAGCGTGCGCGGCGATCCAGGTGCCGTTGGCTCCGATCGGCGTGCCCTCGCGCTCGAGCCGGGCACGCAACTCGCCGTAGTGCAGGCTGGCTCGCGCGTCCAACGGGGGCACCTGGAACTTCGCGGCCAGTTCTGCGAGACGCGCCTCGTTGCGTTCGACCTGCGCGCTCTTTCGGGCGCCGAACGCGAGTTCTCCCAGCACCACGGGCGAAAGCAGGACGTTCGCCAGCGGCGTGCACTCGAGTCGCTTGCGTACCAGCGGGTGCCCCTTCATCGCGGCGATGACGATGCTGGTATCGAGCAGGTAGCGCATCGCAGGCGATCAATCGACCGACCCGACCGACTCGACCGGCTCGGCCGGTTGATCAGGTGGTGCTTCGAGGTCGATGTCGGCTTCACCCCAGAACGCCCGGAAGGCATCGGAGGCCATGCGCGGCGCATCGGGCACGAGCCGCGCGATCACCCTGCCGTGGCGGGTGATCGCGATCTCTTCGCCGCGTTCCACCTCGGCGAGCAGTGACGACAGGTGGGCCTTCATTTCCACCACGGCGACACTACGCATCACACAGTCCATACGAAAATGACCATATGGTCATTCTATCCGGAAAGCACCCGATAGCGCAATGCAACGAACGGCCGATGCGCTGGATGGAGCCGGCTCGCAAAGCCGAGGGCGATACGACGGCGCACCGCTATTGGCGCAGTTCATCCAGGCATTGCCGTGGCGTCCGGACGATCACACCCTGACGTTTCGAGACCGGGAAATCCGCGACATTGCCGGTGACGAGGACGGCTTGCCCGGCGCTGGCAGTGGCGAGAAAGATCTCGTCGCTGCGATCTTGCAGCTCGGAAGGCCAGGGAAGAGCCGTGACCTGCACGCCGATCTCCTCGAGTGCATCGATCAGCGGGTGCACATACGCAGGATCCAGCCCGAATCTCGGGCGTAACAGCACCTCACGATACTCACCTGCGACCCGTGGTTCCATCACCAGGGTGACCTCACCCGCGAGCACCAGATCGAGCAGGTGACCGGGCGGGCCCATCGGCGTGAGCACGCCCGACACCACGACGTTGGTGTCGAGAACCAACCGCATCAACTGCGGACTTTTCGGGCAGCCGCGATTTCCGCGTCGATGTCGGCCTGCGACAGTTCGCTCGCGCCATGCTCGCGCGCTTGACGTCGCAGAGCCCGCAGCGCGAGCTGACCGCGCGCAAGGCGAATCGCCTGGAGGGTCTCATCGAGGTTCGACCCGTCCACGGGCAGCATCAGTGCCACTGGGCGTCCGTTGGACGTGAGCAGCAACTCGCCCTTCTTCGAAAGATCGGCCTGTACGGCGCCCGGCCGATTTCGCAGATCACGAATGCTGAGTGTATCCATCGGGACGTGCCTCGAGGCAGTTGGGTTCCATGAATCGTAGCACAATCGTAGCACGCCCTTCATAGAAACACCGCCGCGCTCACGTTGAACCGTCGCGCCAGCCTCCTTGCGATCTCCTCGCTGACCCCGCGCCGGCCGCCTCCCCGAGGGCAATCCACGCGCGAAGGATCGCCTGCGGTCGAGACGCCGGCCTGCGTGCGTGAGGCATCAATTCATCCTTGTCCGCTTCCATCGTCCGGTCGTACGCCTCGTCGTTAAGCGATCAGCCTGTACTTGTTTCCCCCGATGTCGAACACCGTCAGTCCGTCCACATAGTCGGCGCTGGCGAAAGTCGTGCGCAAGTCGTTGAAATCGGTGAAGGTGTTGCTCTTACTGCGACAGCGACCCGCCGATAGCCTGCTGCGCCCGGCATCGCTTGATCACGATGCGAGTGTCGGTCAGGAATCGCCGGTCTCGCCGCCACCCTGGTGTCGTTATAGCGGGGAGCGACGTGGCGGGCCATTCGACGGACGGCCGATGCTTATCGGCTACGACCTCGCGAGTGCTCGCGCCAGCGTCTCCACGATCCGCTCCGCAGCCTTGCCGTCCCAGAACTGCGGCCGCCGCCCCGTCTTGCCCTGCCCGGCCAGCACCGAGTCGGCTGCCGCGACGATCTTCGCCGGATCGACGCCGACGATCGTGTTCGTGCCCTCGTCGACCGTCACCGGCCGCTCGGTGTTCTCGCGCAACGTCACGCAGGGAATGCCCAGCGCGGTGGTTTCCTCCTGCAGGCCGCCGCTGTCGGTGAGGATCAGGCTCGCGTCCTTCCACAGGTTCAGGAAGTCCATGTACGACAGCGGCTTCGTGAGGATCACGTTCGGGCCGAGGTCGAGGCCGAACTTCTCGAGGTTGCCCCGGGTGCGCGGGTGCACCGGGAAGACCAGCGGCAGCTTCGCGGCGATCTCGCGCAGCGCGCCCGCGATGCCCGACAGCGTCGCGCGGTCGTCGACGTTCGACGGCCGGTGCATCGTGACGACGCCGTAGCGGCCCAGCCGTTGCTTGAGTGCCTCGCTCTCGAAGCCGCGCTTGTCCGCGGCGGCGAGCTGGTCGCGCTGGTAGAACAGGTTGTCGACCATCACGTGGCCGACGAAGAACACCTGGTCCTCGCGCTTGCCCTCGTGCAGCAGGTTGGCGCGGCCCGCCGGCTCGGTGACGAAGAACCAGTCGCTGATCGAGTCGGTGACCAGCCGGTTGATCTCCTCGGGCATCCGCAGGTCGCCGCTGCGCAGCCCCGCCTCGACGTGCGCAACCGGAATGTGCAGTTTCTTGGCGACGATCGAGCAGGCCAACGTCGAGTTCACGTCGCCGACCACCAGCACGCAATCGGGGCGGTGCTGCTGGCAGATCGCCTCGAACGCCACCATGATCTTAGCGGTCTGCGTCGCGTGGCTGCCGCCGCCGGCCTCGAGGTGGAAGTCGGGCTTCGGGATGCCCAGTTCCTCGAAGAACACGTCGCTCATCTCGCGGTCGTAGTGCTGGCCGGTGTGGACGATGCGGTAGTCGAACGCGTCGCGCCGCGCGTCGAGCGCGCGCACGATCGGCGCGATCTTCATGAAGTTCGGGCGCGCGCCGGCGACGAGGTAGAGGGTCTTCTTCATCCGGCCGATTCTACGGGCGGGGCGGGCGGCGCGCCGCCGAGTAATTCACGGGCGCCCGAGCGTCGCGGCGACCTGCCCGAGAACCCGGCCGCGCAGGGCGGCGGGAATCCTGCCGAGGCGCGAGGCGTGCACCGCCTCGATCGTGGCGATCTTCGCGGTGCGAATGACCGATGGTGCGGGAAGGCCCGCCGCTGCCGGGTTGGTGATGGCAAGGTCGCCGGGCCAGCCGCGGTTCTCGGCACTGGTGATCATCAGCACCCAGAGCAGCCCGTGGGCGTCCTCGAGCGACGGTATCGAGACCACGAGCGCCGGCCTCGATTGCCGCGTCGAGCGATCGGTGTACGGAAACGGAACCTTGACGACGTCGCCCTGACTAAAGGTTGCCATAGGCCTTCCGGTCGGCCTCCGAGCGCCATTCGTCGAAAGTGCCGAATGGATCGTCCAATACCTGCTCGCGAGGCACTTTCGTGACGATGACCCGCTGATCCACGATCTCGTAGAGCAATTCGTCACCTTCCTCCAGGCGCAGCGCTGCACGCACGGGCTGCGGGATGGTGGTCTGGGCCTTGCTGGTGAGCTTGCTGGTGATCACGACTGCCTCGTCGGGCGATCGGAGGATGGGCGACACGCGACCATTGTAAGGAACTTCCTTTCTGGCGGCAATTCCCGCGAATGCGGAATCGAAGGATAATTTCGCGATGCCCGCTTCCGCCGCCATCGACGACGAAACCTGGGCCATCGGCGACCTGCAGGGTTGCCTCGACAGCCTGCTTCGCCTGCTGCCGCAGCTGTCCGCCGACGCGCGGCTGTGGATGCCCGGCGACATCGTGAACCGCGGCCCGCGCTCGGCCGACAGCCTGCGCTGGGCCATGTCGCAGGGCGAGCGGCTGGTCGCGGTGCTCGGCAACCACGACCTGCACCTGCTGGCGGTGGCCGCCGGCATTCGCCGCGCGCACCGCAGCGACACGCTCGACGACATCCTCGCGGCGCCCGACCGCGACGCGCTGATCGACTGGGTGCGCACGCGCCCGCTCGCGCATTACGAACACGGGTGGCTGATGGTGCACGCCGGCGTGCTGCCTCAATGGTCGGTCGAGCGCACGCTCGAACTCGCCGCCGAGGTGCAGCGCGTCTTGTCGGGCCCCGACTGGATCGGGTTCCTGCGCGAGATGTACGGCAACGAGCCGGCGGCCTGGTCGGACTCGCTGCGCGGCAACGACCGGCTCAGGGTGATCGTCAACGCGCTCACGCGAATCCGCTTCTGTACGCCCGAAGGCCGGATGGACTTCGCCGCGAAGGAAGGCGTCGACCACGCGCCCGACGGCTACCTGCCCTGGTTCGAGGTGCCGGACCGCGCGAGCCGCGGCACCCCGATCGTGTTCGGCCACTGGGCCGCGCTCGGGTTCATGGACCGGCCGGACCTGCTGTCGATCGACACCGGCTGCGTCTGGGGACGCGAACTGACCGCCGTGCGGCTGTCCGACCGCACCCGATGTTCGGTGTCCTGCGCGCCGGTCGACGCTCAGCCCGGGCGTCCGATCGAGTCGTAGCGCAAGCCCGCGGCGCGCACCAGCTTCGGATCGTAGAGGTTGCGCCCGTCGATCAGCACCGGCTGGCGCATCGTCGCGCGCAGCCTCGCGAAGTCGGGGCTGCGAAACTCGCGCCACTCGGTGACGACGAACAGCACGTCGGCGCCTTCGGCGGCCCGGTACGGATCGTCGACCGTCGCGAATCCCGTGCGCCCCGCGAAGGCCGCACGCACGTTGGCTGCGGCCTCGGGGTCGTAGCCGACGACGCTCGCGCCTGCAGCGAGCAGGCTGTCGATCAGCTCGAGGCTCGGCGCCTCGCGGATGTCGTCGGTGTCGGGCTTGAACGCGAGGCCCCACAGCGCGGCGCGAAGGCCGTCGAGCTTGCCGTCGAACGCCTTCGCCGCCTTCGCGAACAGCACCTTCTTCTGCCGCTCGTTGGCCTCGAACGCCGCCTGCACGATCGTGAGCGGCGACGCGTGCTCCTGGCTGGTGCGCAGCAGCGCGCGCAGGTCTTTCGGGAAGCACGAGCCGCCGAATCCGGGGCCCGGATAGAGGAAGCTCGGGCCGATGCGCGGATCGCTGCCGATGCCGCGGCGCACGTCCTCGATGTCGGCGCCCAGCCGCTCGGCGAGCGCCGCCATCTCGTTCATGAACGAGATGCGCACCGCGAGCATCGTGTTGGCCGCGTACTTGGTGAGTTCGGCCGAGCGCACGTCCATCACGATCAGCTTCTCGTGATTGCGCGAGAACGGCGCATAGAGCGCGCGCATCGCATCGGTGGCCCACGCGTCGCGGCTGCCGATCACGATGCGGTCGGGGCGCATGAAGTCGCCGATCGCCGCGCCCTCCTTCAGGAACTCCGGGTTCGACACCACCGAGAACTCGTGCGCGACGCCGCGACGCGCAAGTTCGGCGGCGATTGTCTCGCGCACCTTGTCGGCCGTGCCCACCGGCACCGTGCTCTTGTCGACCACGACGCAGCGGGCCGACATCAGCGAGCCGATCGTTCGCGCCACCGCGAGCACGTGCGACAGGTCGGCCGAGCCGTCCTCGCTGGGCGGCGTGCCGACCGCGATGAAGACGACCTCGGCGCCCCCCAGCGCATCGGCCGCGTCGGTGCCGAAGCGGATGCGCTTCTGCGCCAGGCCGCGCTCGAGCAGCGGCGCGAGCCCCGGCTCGTGGATCGGCACCTCGCCGCGATTCAAGCGCGCGACGCGGTCGGCGTCGACGTCGACGCAGGCCACGTGGTTGCCCATCTCGGCGAAGCAGGCGGCGGTGACGAGCCCCACGTAGCCCGCTCCGAATACTGTGAGTCGCATCGTTCGTCCCTGTGTCAGCGAATGCGGTGATGGTCGCGAAACCACGCGACGAAGGCGCGCAGCCCCTCGTCCAGCGGCACCCGCGGCGTGAAGCCGGTCAGCCGGGCGAGCTTGTCGGTCGACGAGAACGTGCGCTCGACGTCGCCCGGCTGCAGGCCCATCTCGTTGCGCAGCGCGCGCCGGCCGGTGATCGATTCGAGCGCCGCGATCAGCTCGTTCACGCTGACGGGGTCGCTGCGGCCCAGGTTCACCACTTCGAACGGCGCCCAGCTGGTGTCGGGGCCGTCCGCGTTCCAGTCGGCCGGATCGGTGGAGCCGCGCGCCGGGGGTGGCGCGCCGAGCAGCCGGACGGTGGCCTCGACCGTGTCGTCGATGTAGGTGAAATCGCGCGACAGCACGCCGCCGCCGTAGACGTCGATCGGCCGCCCGTGCAGCAGCGCATCGGTGAACTTCCAGATCGCCATGTCGGGCCGTCCCCACGGCCCGTAGACGGTGAAGTAGCGCAGCCCCGTGACCGGCAGCCCGAACAGGTGGGCGTAGCTGTGCGCCATCAGCTCGTTCGCGCGCTTGGTCGCCGCGTAGAGGCTCACCGGATGGTCGACCGCGTCGCGCTCGGAGAACGGCAGCCTGCGGTTGGCGCCGTAGACGCTGGAGCTGCTCGCAAAGACCAGGTGCTGCACCCGCAGCCGCCGGCACGCCTCGAGGACGACGGTCATGCCGGTGAGGTTGCTGTCCGAGTACGCCATCGGGTTTTCGAGCGCATAGCGCACGCCGGCCTGCGCAGCCAGGTGAACCACCTGCCGCGGGGCGTGACGATCGAACAGCGCGGCCATGGCGACGCGATCGGACACGTCGGCCTGGTGGAACGCGAAGCCCTCGACGGCTTCGAGCGTGGCGAGCCGCGCGCGCTTGAGCCGCGGGTCGTAGTAGTCGTTCAGGTTGTCGATGCCGACGACTGCCCGGCCGTCGGCGAGCAGCCGCCGGCAAAGGTGCATGCCGATGAAGCCGGCAGCGCCGGTGACGAGGACGGGTGAACTCATCGGCGACATTATCCCCCGGACCCGGGCCGGCGCGCCCGACGGACCGCCTCGGGGACCGCGTCGTCCAGCGGCAGGCCGAGCCGCGCGCCGATCGCGCGACGCGACTGCTCCGCGATCCGCTGTCTCGTTTCGCCCTCGGCCGGCGGCAGCGGGTGAACCTCGGCCACGATCGACGGCGCGGTCAGGACCCGGTATAGCGACGTGACGAACGCCATGCTGCCGATGAAGACCGCCGCGTCGGTCGGCCGGTGGTCGCTGTCCAGGTAGCGCAACCCCACCGGAATCACCGGCGCGCGCGCGTGCAGCGCGGCCTCGACCAGGTTGCCGTGGAACGGCAGCAACCGGCTGCCATCACTGGTCGTTCCCTCGGGGAACACGGCAACCCGCCGCCCCTCGTGAAGCGCCTGCACGATGCGCCGGTTCAGCCGGTGCACCGCGTGGCGCTTGCCGCGCTCGATGAACAGCGTGCCGACCCGGGACACCAGCGTGCCGAGCACCGGCCAGCGGGCAATCTCGGCCTTGGCGACGAAGTGCGCCGGCGCGATGGCCATCACCAGGAACACGTCGAGCCACGAGACGTGGTTGGCCAGCAGCATGTGGCCGTCGCGCCGCACGGCCAGCGACTCGGCGCCTTCGGCAGGATGCTCGCGAAGGCGCACGCCACAGGCGCCGAGCAACAGCCGCGACCAGCGCGCGACGACGCGTTCGCGGGCGTCGCGGCCCATCGCCGGAAACACGACGACGACGGTGAACAACCCGGCCGCGAGCAGGAAAGCGAGCAGCGGAGCCCGGCCCGCCAGCCGCAACCAGCCCATCGGCGACGCCATCTTGATCGGGACAGACCGCGCGCGATCGGCGCGCCTCAGCGTTCGAAGGCGACGCGCCCGTCGACCACGGTGAAGCGCGCGCGACCGCTCAGTTCCATCCCGAGGTACGGCGTGTGCCTTCCCTGGCTCGCCAGTGCCTCGGGCGCGACGGTCCAGTGCTCCTCCGGATCGAAGACGCAGAGATCGGCGGGTGCGCCGACCGCGATGCGGCCGCCCGCGGCCGACGGCCCGAGCACCGCGATCGAGCCGACCGTGAGCTTGTCCAGCGCGGCCAGCAGGCCGGTGCGCGTCTCGCGGGCCCACTTCAGGGTCAGCGGCAGCAGCAACTCCAGCCCCGTCACGCCCGGCTCGGCTTCGGCGAACGGCAGCTGCTTGGCATCGTCGTCGACGGGCGTGTGGTCCGAGCAGATCGCGTCGAGCGTGCCGTCGGCCAGCGCCGCGCGGATCGCGTCGCGGTCGCGCTGCGAGCGGAACGGCGGATCGACCCGATACTGGCTGTCGAAGTAGCCGATGTCGACGTCGATCAGGTGCAGGTGGTGCACGGCGACGTCGGCGCTCACCGGCAGTCCCTCGGCCTTGGCGTTGCGCACGAGCTCGAGGCCCGCTGCCGACGACAGTCGACACAGGTGGACGCGGCAACCCGTGTCGCGCACCAGGTCGAGGATCGTGTGCAGCGCGATCGTCTCGGCGCACACCGGAATGCCGGCGAGCCCCATCCGCGCGGCCACCGGTCCGCTGTGCGCGACACCGCCGCGCGCGAGGTGCGGATCTTGCGGCCGCACCCAGACGGTGAAGCCGTAGGTGTTCGCGTAGAGCATCGCCCGCCGCAGCACCTGCGTGTCGACGATCGGCGCGCCGGCCTGCGAGAAGCCGATGCAGCCGGCCTCGGCGAGCTCGGCCATCTCGGTGAGCACCTCGCCCTTCAGGCCGACGGTGAGGGCCCCGAGCGGGTACAGGCGCGCCTGGTCCAGGCCCCGCGCCCGGTACTTGAGCATCTCGACGAGGCCCGGCTCGTCGAGCGGCGGATCGGTGTCGGGCGGGCACGACAGCGAGGTGACGCCGCCGGCGAGCGCCGCGCGCATTTCGGATTCGAGCGTCGCCTTGTACTCGAACCCCGGCTCGCGCAGCCGGGCGGCGAGGTCGACCAGCCCCGGCGCGACGACCAGTCCCGACGCGTCGAGCGTGCGATCGGCGCGGAACCCCGGCGGGGCGGCGCCGATGGCGACGATGCGCCCGTCGGCGACGTGCAGGTCGGCGCTGCGGTCGGACGCCGAGGCGGGATCGACGACGCGGCCCTTGAGGACGGACAGTCTCATGCTTTCACGATTGCGCGAGGATGCTCATCACGGCCATCCGCACCGCGATGCCGAAGGTGACCTGGTCGAGGATCACCGACCGTGGGCCGTCGGCCACCGCCGAATCGATCTCGACGCCGCGATTCATCGGCCCCGGGTGCATCACGATGCAGTCCGGCGCGGCGAGCGCGAGCTTCTCCTGCGTCAGCCCGTACTGCTTGAAGTATTCCTGCGCCGACGGCAGCAGCGCGCCGCGCATCCGCTCGTTCTGCAGCCTGAGCATGATCACGACGTCGACGCCGCGCAGCCCCTCGCGCATGTCGGTGAACGTGCGCACGCCCATCTGCTCGAGCCCGCCCGGCAACAGCGTGCGCGGGCCGATCACGCGCACCTCGGGCACGCCCAGCGTGGTCAGCGCGTGGATGTCGGAGCGCGCGACGCGCGAGTGCAGCACGTCGCCGACGATCGCGACCGTGAGCTTCGTGAAGTCGCCCTTGAAGTGGCGGATCGTGTAGACGTCGAGCAGGCCCTGCGTCGGATGGGCGTGGCGCCCGTCGCCAGCGTTGACCACATGCACGTGCCCGCGGCCGCGCGTGCGGTCGATGTGCTGCGCGATCAGGAAAGGCGCGCCGCTCTCGGCGTGGCGCACGACGAACATGTCGGCGTGCATCGCGACCAGGTTGTCGATCGTGTCGAGCAGCGACTCGCCCTTCGACGTGGACGACGTGCCGATGTTCAGGTTGATCACGTCGGCCGACAGCCGCTTGGCGGCGATCTCGAAGGTGGTGCGCGTGCGCGTCGAGCTCTCGAAGAACAGGTTGAAGACCGACTTGCCGCGCAGCAGCGGCACCTTCTTGATGTCGCGGTCGGACACGCCGACGAAGGTGGCAGCCGTGTCGAGAATGTGGTGGATCAGCTCGCGCGGCAGCCCCTCGATGGTAAGCAGGTGCCGCAGTTGCCCGTTCTCGTTCAGCTGGGGATGGCGCAGCGGCATGGCGTCATTCGATCCGGAGCGTGAAGCGGCCGTCTTCGGTGCGGCGCAGCGCGAAGTTTCGCGGCGCGGCGAGCGGGTGCGTCGCCCCGCAATACCGCGCCTCGATCGGCAGCTCGCGACCGCCACGGTCGAGCAGCACGGCCAGCTCGATGCGCGCCGGCCGGCCGTAGTCGAACAGCTCGTTCATCGCGGCGCGCACGGTGCGCCCGGTGAACAGGATGTCGTCGACCAGCACGATGTCGGCACCGTTCACCTCGAACGGCAGCTCGGTCGCCTTCATCTCGACCGGCAGCCCGCGCCGACCGTAGTCGTCGCGGTGGAACGCGCTGGACAGCGTGCCCAGCGGCCGCGCGAGCTTCAGGTCTCGGTGCAGGCGCTCGGCGATCCAGGCGCCGCCGCTGTGGATGCCGATCAGCGACACGTCGCGCCCGGCGATGCCGTCGCGCACGGCCTGCAGCAGGCGCGCGTAGATCGCTTCGGCGTCGGGGTTGGCGCTCATCGCGGGATTCGCGGGGATCGGGTCATCGGCTGGACAGGTATTGTCGCAGGATTACGGCGGCCGCCTCCGCGTCGATCGGTTCGCCGGCGCTGACGCGGCGCGACGGCCCGGGCGCACCCGCCTTGCCGCCCTCCCTGGCCCCAGCCCGCTCGGACCGGGCCTCGACGCTCGAGAAGTTCTCGTCGACCAGCTCGACCGGGAGCCCGAAGCGCCCCTCCAGCTGGCGGGCGAATCGCTCGCACTGCGGCGTGACTGGCAGCGGCGCGCCATCGGGATGGCGGGGGCGCCCCACGACCAGCCTTTGCGGCTGCCATTCGGCGACCACGGCCGCGATGGCCGCCCAGCGAGCGGCCAGCGGCTCGGAGGCGACGACGCACAACGGACGGGACGCGCCGGTCAGCGTGTTGCCGACCGCGATGCCGATGCGGCGGATGCCGAAGTCGAACCCCAGCAGCGTCTCCGTCACTCAGGCGTGCCCGGCCGACGTCGCCAGGAAGGCGGGGTCGATGCCGAGCAGCCTGAACGCCGCCTGGAAGCGCTGCTCGACCGGCGTGTCGAAGATCAGTTCGACGCTGGCCGGCACCGTCAGCCACGCGTTGCGCGAGATTTCTTCCTCGAGCTGCCCGGGGCCCCATCCGGCGTAGCCGAGCGTGACCAGCATGCGCCGCGGGCCGCCGCCGGAAGCCACTGCCTCGAGCACGTCCTTGGACGAGGTGAGGCCGAGCTCGCCGCCCACGGTGACGGTGGAGTTCCAGGCGCCGACCGGCTCGTGCAGCACGAAGCCGCGATCCATCTGCACGGGCCCGCCGTAGAACACCGGGGACGCCGCGAGCGGCGCGATTTCGAGCTTGAGGTCGATGCGCTCGAACAGCGTCGCGAGGTCGATCTCCATCGGCCGGTTGATGACCAGCCCCAGCGCGCCCTTCTCGCTGTGCTCGGCGACGAACACGACGGTGCCTCCGAAGTTCGGGTCGGCCATGTCGGGCATGGCGATCAGGAACTGGTTGGTCAGGTCGGTCACAAGCTGTTCGCCCATGAGTTCGATTGTAAGGGCGCCCCTGCGGCGGCACAATCCGCGATCCGACCTCCGGTCGAATCCTGCGGCCCATGTCCTCCGAACCCGAGTTCGATTCCGTGATGGTGTGGTTCAGGCGCGACCTGCGCGCCGACGACCACGCCGCGCTGATGCAGGCCACGCGACGCGCCCGGCGCGTGCACTGCGCATTCGTCTTCGACCGCGAGATCCTCGACGCGCTGCCCGATCGCCGCGACCGCCGGGTCGAGTTCATCCACGCCTCGGTGCTCGAGCTCGACGCGCTGCTGCGCCGCGCCGGCGGCGCGCTGCACGTCCGGCACGCGCACGCGCGCGAGGCGATCCCGGCTCTGGCAGCCGAGCTCGGGGTGCAGGCCGTATTCGCGAACCACGACTACGAGCCGTCGGCGCGCGACCGCGACGCCGCAGTCGGCCTCGAGCTCGCGTCCGCGCAGCGCCGCCTGCTCACCTTCAAGGACCAGGCGATCTTCGAGCGCGACGAAGTGCTCACTGGGCAGGGGCGTCCGTTTTCGGTGTTCACGCCCTATCGGAACGCCTGGATGAAGCGGCTCAGTCCCGCCGACCTCGCCGCGCACCCGGTGCGGCTCGAAGGCAGGCTCGCCGGCGGCGCCCGCGTGCCGGCGCCGCCCACGCTGGCCGAACTGGGCTTCGAGGCGACCGGCCTGCGCGAACTCGGCGTCGCGCCCGGCGCCAGCGGCGCGCGCACGGCCTTCGAAGACTTCGCGAAGCGGATCGGCCGCTACCGCGACGCGCGCGACTATCCCGCGATCCGCGGCCCCTCGTACCTGTCGGTGCACCTGCGCTTCGGCACGATCTCGATCCGGGAACTCGCGCGGTTCGCCTGGCAGACGCAGCAGGCCGACCCCGGCAGCGCCGATGGCGCCGCCACCTGGTTGTCCGAGCTCGTCTGGCGCGACTTCTACTTCCAGATCCTGCATCACCACCCGCGCGTCGTCGACGAGTCGTTCCGGCCCGAGTACGACCGCATCCGATGGGTCGACGACGACGCGGCCTTCGGCGCGTGGTGCGAAGGGCGCACCGGCTTCCCGCTCGTGGACGCCGCGATGCTTCAACTCGAGCACAGCGGCTACATGCACAACCGGCTGCGCATGGTGAGCGCCTCGTTCCTGGTCAAGGACCTGGGGCTGGACTGGCGGCGCGGCGAGCGCCATTTCGCCCGCAAGCTGATCGACTACGACCTCGCGGCCAACAACGGCGGCTGGCAGTGGGCGGCCTCCACCGGCTGCGACGCCCAGCCGTGGTTTCGCATCTTCAACCCGGTGACGCAGTCGGAGAAGTTCGATCCGCAGGGCCGGTTCATCCGACGCTACCTGCCGGCACTGGCCGCGCTGCCCGACCGCGCGATCCACGCCCCGTGGACCGCGTCGGCCGACGAGCTGTCGGCGGCGGGCGTAACGCTGGGCGCGCACTATCCGCTGCCCGTCGTCGACCACGACGCGGCGCGCAAGGCGACGCTGGCGCGCTACTCGGTCGTCAGACGCCCGCGCGCCGGCGCCGCGACGACGTGAACATCGCGACCTGGCCGAGCAGTTCGTCGTCGCGATACGGCTTGCCCAGGTAGGCGTTGACGCCGAGAGACATCGCGTAGTTGCGGTGCTTGTCCGCGGTGCGCGACGTGATCATCACGATCGGCAGCTCGCGGAAGCGCTCGTCGCCGCGCACGTGGCGCGTGAGGTCGAATCCGTCCATCCGCGGCATCTCGATGTCGACCAGCATCACGTCGGGCTGGCGGTCCTGCAGCTGCCGAAGCGCGTCGACGCCGTCCTTCGCGAGCATGACGTCGTAGCCTTCGCGCGCCAGCAGGCGCTGCGTCGCCTTGCGCACCGTCAGCGAGTCGTCGACCACCATCACCGCGGGCGGCACTTCGGCCAGCGGCGCGCTCCGGGTTCCCGGCGCGGGACGCTCGAGCCACAGGTCGCCGAGCACCGCTTGCGCCAGGCGCGCCGGATTCAGGATCAGCACGATCTCGCCGTTGCCGAGCACGGTCGCGCCGCTCACGCCAGGCACCCGCGCCACCTGCGCGCCGACGTTCTTGACCACCACCTCCTGGTTGCGGCTGACCGCGTCGACGTGGATCGCCAGCCGCAGGTTCGCGGAACGGACGATCACGACCGGCGAGAGGTGCTGCGCGATCGGCCGGGCGTCGCCGACGCCCACCAGCGCGCCGAGGTAGTGCATCGGCACGCGCGCACCTTGCCACTCGATCGAGCCGTCGCCGTAGGCCGCCGCCAGCGCCTGCGGCTTGAGCTGCAGCACCTGCTCGACGCTCGACGAGGGAATCGCGTACTGCGACGCGCCCACGCTCACCAGCACGACCTGTGCGATCGCCAGCGTGAGCGGAAGGTGGACGGTGAAGCGCGTGGCGGCACCGCGCGTGGAATCGACGTCGATGCGCCCGCCCAGCGAGAGCACTTCGGCACGCACGACGTCGGTGCCGATGCCGCGCCCCGCGAGCTCGGTGACCTCGGTCGCTGTCGAAAAACCCGGGGTGAAGATCATGTCGGCGAGCTCGCGCTCGCCCGGCTGCGCGCCGTCGGCGACCAGTCCGAGGCGGCGCGCCCGCGCGAGGATCTTCGCGTAGTCGAGCCCGGCGCCGTCGTCCGAGACCGCGAGCACGACTTCGTTGCCCTCCTGGCGAACCTCGACGCGGATTTCGCCGGTCTCCGGCTTGCCGGCCGCCTCGCGCTGCGCCGGCGGCTCGATGCCGTGCGCCACCGCGTTGCGCAGCAGGTGCTCCACCGGATTGGCCATCCGTTCGAGCACGCCGCGGTCGACCTCGACCGACGCGCCGCGGATGTCGAGCGCCACGCGCTTGCCGAGCTCCTTGGCGGCCTGCCGGACGACGCGGTACAGGCGGTCGCTGATCGAGCCGAACTGCACCATGCGCATGCGCATCAGGTTCTGCTGCAGCTCGCGCAGTACCTGCGACTGGCGCACCATGTCCTGCGAGGCATCGTCGAGGCTGCGCATCGCGTTCTGCTGCACGGTCGCCACGTCGTTGACCGACTCGGCCAGCATCCGCGTGAGTTCCTGGAACCGCGTGTAGCGGTCGAACTCCAGCGGGTCGAAGTCCGCGCTCGTCTCGCGCTGCAGCGCGATGCGCGCCTGGATCTGCGACTCGGCCTGGATCTCGATCTCGCGCAGCTGCGAACGCAGCCGCCCGACGTTCTCCGTCAGGTCCTGCAGCGACTGGCGGAGCTGCCCGAGTTCGTTGTCGAGCCGCGAACGCGCGATCGACACTTCGCCCGACTCGTTGACGACGCGCTCGAGCAGGTCCGAGCGCACCCGAACCAGCGAAGCCGCCGCGAGCGACGGCGCGACCGCCGCAGCAGCGGCGCGCGCCGCGACCGCAGCGCCGGGAATGGCCGGCCCCGACTGCTGAGCCTGCGCGGGCCTGGCGTGCGCGGGCGCCGCATCCGGCTGGGCCTTCTGCGACCGTGCCGCCTCGGCCGCCTCGGCCGCCGCGTCCGCGGACCGCGCCGAAGCCGTCGGCTCCGGTTCGGAGGCGGGCGCCATGGCAACCGGCGCAGCGGCGATGGGCGACGCGGCGACCGGCGAGGCGGCAGCGGACGTCGACGGCGTAGCGGTCGCGACCGGCGCCTGGCCGCCCGCGCGCGCCGCGGAATCGCGGATCGTTTCGAACATCGCCACGGCGCCATCGCAATCGGCAATCAGCTCCTCGATCAGCGCGGCTGGCACGACGGAGAGCGCGCTGGCCGCCTCGATGCGCGTTTCCATCTCGTGCACCAGCTGACCCAGTTCCATCGCCCCGGCCATCCGCGCACTGCCCTTGATCGTGTGCAGATGGCGCATCAGCAGCTGCTGCAGCGAGCGATCGGCGGGCGAGGACTGCCAGCGACGCAGGTTCTCGCCGATCTTCGGCAGGTAGTCGGTCGCTTCCTCGATGAAGATGGGCAGCAGTTCCTCGTCGAGCTCGCTCGTTGTCGGCGCCGGGACGGCCACCGACTGTGGCTCGGGCTGCGGCTCGTTGCGCGGATCCCACCGGCTGGCCAGCACGTGCGCCAGAGCGAGCGCCTCCGGTTCTTCGCCCGGCGCACTTCCCGCGGCAAAGCGATGCAGCATCGCCTGCACGCGTTCGATCGAGCGCGCGTAGTCGGACAGGTCCGCGTCGGTCATCGCGCGGCCCGATGCGCGTTGGCGCAGCAGGAAGGTTTCGAGTTGCTCGGCGATCGCCTGCACGCCGTGCAGCTCGACCAGCGCGGCGCTGCCCTTGAGCGAGTGCATCGCCCGCTGCGCGGCCTCGGTCGCGGCGCGCGCGGGTTGGTCGGCCCACGCCGCGGTGTCGGCACCGAGCGTCGCGATCAGGTCGTCGGCCTCGGACAGGAAGATGTCGTACAGAGGCCGGCTGATCGAGCGATCGCCGACCCTGACTTCGTCCGGCACCTCGACGGGCACCTCGGCGAGCAACTCGGCGGACTGCGCAAGGTCGGACTCGGCCTGCGTCTCGACGGCGTCGATGGACTCGACGGACTC
The DNA here is from genome assembly GCA_019635275.1 of Burkholderiaceae bacterium. Classification (GTDB taxonomy): domain Bacteria; phylum Pseudomonadota; class Gammaproteobacteria; order Burkholderiales; family Burkholderiaceae_E; genus Zeimonas. Next base: position 46,466 of record JAHBZV010000019.1, read on the forward strand.
GACGGACTCGACGGACTCGACGGACTCGCGGACGACCCGGGCCCCCGGTTCGTCGCCGACCGGCTGCGCCTCCGGAAGGTCGGCCCCTTCGATGAACCCGATCGCTTCGACGTCCCCGGCTCGCGCGTGCGCATCGTCGTGCGCCGGCGCGTTCGCCACCACCTCGGCCGGAGCCGCAACCGGCGCCCGCGCCGGCTCCACTTCGCGAGGCGACGCAGGTTGCGGGGACGCCGCGACCACGTCGATCGGCTGCGCGGCCAGCGCGTCGAACGACGCCTCGTGCGGCTGCCCCTCGCGCAATGCGTAGGCCGCGTCGATCATCGGCTGCGGATCGAGCCTGAACGACGCCCCCTCCTGGAGTCGGTCGACCCAACCCTCGAAGCGCTTGCAGGCAAGCCCGATCAGCGTATAGAGCGCCGGCGTGCCGGCTCGCTCCTCGGCGAGCCACAGGTTCAACACCTGCTCCATGGCCCACCCGGCGTCGCCGAATCCGGTCAGCCCGACCATGCGGCTCGACCCCTTCAGCGTGTGGAACCCACGCCGGATCGTGGTGAGGAACGCCTGGTCGGCCGGGGCGCTGCGCGACTGCGCGACGGCCTCGCCGATCGCATCGAGCACCTCGCGCGCCTCGCCAAGGAAGATCTCCAGCAGTTCGCTGTCGATCTCGGCCTCGTCGCGCTGCGGCTCCTCGGGCTCGGCGGCGACCTGGACCGGCTGCGCACCGGCGATGTCGGCCAGCGCGGCCTCCAGGCTGGCGTCGTTCGCGACGCCCCCGGCGTCGAGCAGCGCGATCGCGTCGCTCGCCTTCGACTTGAGCGCACCGTCGTCGACCAGTTGCGCGTCGTCGCGCAGCTGCGTCAGCGTCTCGCGCAACTCGCTGCGCAGCGCCGCGTCGTCGGGCGCCTGCCGCAGCGAGCCGATCAGCTCGCCGGCGCGCTGCGAGTGCCCGACGAGCAGCGACTCGGCAGTATCGGGAGACGGCTGCTGCGGCGCCCGTGCGGTGCGGGCATCCAGTGCGACCACGACCGACGGCGGGGCCCGCCTCGGTTCGCTCAGCTCGGCGCTGAAGCGCCCGCTGGCGGCGTCGAACGTGAACCGGGTGCCGCTGCGCCCCGGCTGCTGCAGGCCGTCGATGAAGAAACCCAGCGCGCCGAGGCTGGACGCCACGAGCTCGCATTCGTCGGGCGACGGGTCGGCGTCCTGCGCGGCGAGGATCTGCACGCGCCCGGCGACACTGCCGGCCGCGGCGGCGGCGTCGCGGTGCCCGAGCACCTGCAGCGCCCCGGCGACCTGGTGGAGCTGGCGCACCGTCTGTGGCAAGTCGGCGCGCTGCGACGGGGTGCGGAAGAACGAGTCGAGCACCTGCTCGGCCGAGCGCAGGCTGCCTTGCGCCTCGGCGATGAAGCTGGCCATCGTGAGCCGCTCTTGCGCCGCGTGGCTCAGGTCGCGCAGCCACTGCGGAAGATCCGCGTCGACCGGCGCGCCCCGGGCTGCCTGCAGCAGGCGCGCTGCCATTTCGGCCGCGCGCGCGTCCAGCCCCTCGTGCCCCCTGAACTTGCGCTCGAAGACCTGCTCGGCGAACAGCAGCGCCGACGCACCTTCCTGCGCAAGCGACTCGGACACCGGGTCCGACTGCATCGCAAGCACTCGGCTGGTCTCGGTGAACGCCTCGGCGAGCGCACGCACGCCGTCGCCCGGCAGCGTCGCCGCCGCGGCGCGCAGCATCGCGATTGCCTGGGCGAACGCAGCGAGGTCCGCCGGGCTGCCGATCACCAGCTTCTCCCACGCGGGCTTCGCGCGCGCCACCGCGTCCCGAGCCGCTGCAAGCGCCCGCGCGTCCACGCGCCCGAAGCGAGGTGTCTCGAAGTCTTCCGGCACCGTGTGCTCGAGCCCGAAGGCGCGTCGCACCTCGACCAGCAGCGGCGACGCCGACTCGCCCGCGGCGTCGGCGCGCGCCAGCGCGAACAGGGCGTCCTTCATCAGCCGCTCGGCCACCGGCGTACCGTCGACGATCGACCGCCGCAGCTGCAGGTTCATCCTCGCGAGCAGGCGCTTGCCGTAGACGTCCAGCGCGATCGTCCGGTCGCGCAGGGCCTCGAAGAAGGCGAGCGCCACCTTCCAGAAGGTCGGATGCCGGGCGCCCACCTGCGAGGCGCCGACCGCGTCGATCGCCTCGTGCAGGGCCGCGATGCCGGCCTCGTCGCCGGGCTTGCGCAGCACCTGCAACAGGCCGCGCTCGAACCGCGCGCGCGCCGCCGCCAGCGCGTCGGCATCGAGCTCGTGGACCTGCGCGTCCGCCACCACCAGGCGCGCCGCCACCGGCACGACGAACAGGTCGGCCGGATGCACGCGCTCGGCGCCGCGCGCCTCGAGCAGGTCGCGGTAATAGGGGAACAGGTACAACGGCTGCTGCGGCTCGCCGAGCAACAGCTCGTCCAGGTATTCGACCAATGCGGTGTAGCTGCGCAGGACGCGCTCGACCAGCTCGCGCGACAGGCGCACCTGGCCACGCTCGACCAGGTCGAGCAGCGTCTCGGCCTCGGCGCTGAGCAGCGAAACGCCCGGCACGTCGACGACCGCCAGCGCCCCGTGCGCCTGGTGCAGCGATGCGCGTGCCGCACGCAGGTCGGACAGGTCGTCCCCCTGCGCGTCGGCGTGGGCGAGCTGCTCGCGCAGCTTCGCCTCGCTGGCGGCGAGCGACTCGCGGATCTCGCCCAGGCACCACGAGAGCGTGGCGAGATCGGGCGCCTCGATGAGCGGGGGGCGGTTGTCGTCGTTCATCGCTTCGGCTACCGGTCAGGCGACCTTGAACCGCGACACCGAGTTCTTCAACTCGTGCGCCAGTTCGGACAGCTGGCG
>JAHBZV010000002.1 GCA_019635275.1 Burkholderiaceae bacterium
TCGAGTTGCGAGTCGTGTCGTTCATGCAGCGATTGCTGCGATGGTGCCTGTTGTGAGTTGTCGGCGATGAAACACCGTATCGCCCTTGCCGCGATTGTAGGGCTGATCGGCGTGTGCACCCTGGCGCCGGTGCAGGCCGGCAAGCGCCCTGCGGCGCGCGTTGCAGAGATGACTCCCGACGAGGCGCTCGTGGCGGCACGCGAGGCCTTCGCCCGCAACGACCTCCCCCGCTTCGACGCTGCCGCCGCGCAGGCACGGGGGCACCCGCTGTCCGAGTACCTCGACTTCTGGCGACTGCGCCTGCGGCTGCAGCCGCCCCAGCCCGATGCCGACTCGGGGGCGGCCGACGCGGAGATCCGCACCTTCATCGACGACCACCCCGGCACCCTCGTCGCCGACCTGATGCGCCGCGACTGGCTGCTCAACCTCGGCCGGCGCGGCGTCTGGACTACCTTCGACGGCGAGTACGCGAAGTGGGTGCTGCGCGACGACGACGAGGTGCACTGCTACGCGTCGCTCGGCCGGCTTCAGCGCGGCGAACCGACACCGGCGGCGGCGCGCGAGCTGTTGTTCTCGGTCCGCAAGTTCGGCGACGGCTGCGGCGCCCTGCTCGACGCGATGGTGCACTCGGGCGCGATGCAGCGCGCCGACCTGCGCGCGCGGCTGCGCGTGGCCATCGAGACCAACTCGCCCGACGCAATCCGCCGCACGGCCGACCTGCTCGCCCTCGACCGCGCATCGGTCGAGTCGGCGCTGTCCAGGCCGTCGCGTGCGCTCGGCCAGGCCAGCGGCAGCGAGATGGCCCTGATCGCAGTCGGCCGGCTGGCCCGCAGCGATCCTGCCGCCGCCGCGGAGCGGCTGCAGGCCGGCGTGGCGGCACTACGCGGCGAAGACCTCGACTTCGCGTGGTCGCAGGTGGCGGCGGCCGGCATGCGCCGCCTCGCGCCCGAGTCGCTCGACTGGACGAAGCGGGCGCTGAAGGCGCCCGCCACCGACGAGACCTGGTTCTGGCTCGCGCGCGCCGCGCTGCGCGCCCAGGACTGGCCGACCCTGCGCGCGGTCGTCGGCCGCATGTCCGAGGCGGGCCGGCGCGATCCGACCTGGATCTACTGGATGGCGCGCGCGATGCGCGAGACCGGCGAGTCGGCCGGCGCCGACGCGCTGCTGCACACCGTGGCCGGCCAGTTCAGCTTCTACGGCCAGCTCGCCGCCGAGGAGCTCGGCAAGCTCACGGCGCCGCCGCCGCGCGCCGTCGACCCCACCGAGGCCGAGCTCGCCGAGCCGGCGCGCAATCCGGGCTTCGCCCGAGCCCTCAAGTTCTACGAGCTGGGCCTGAGGCTCGAGGGCAACCGCGAGTGGAATTTCCAGCTGCGCGGCATGACCGACCGGCAGCTGCTCGCGGCGGCCGAGTGGGCGTGCCAGCGCCAGGTGCTCGATCGCTGCGTCAACACGGCCGACCGCACCGAGACCGAACACGACTTCCGGCTCCGCTTCGTGTCGCCGTTCCTCGACGAGCTCAAACCGGTGGCGGCCGAACGCGGCCTCGACCCGGCCTGGGTTTACGGGCTGATCCGCCAGGAGTCGCGCTTCGTCATGGATGCCCGCTCGTGGGCCGGCGCGCAGGGGCTGATGCAGATCATGCCGTCGACCGCCCGCTGGATCGCGCGCAAGCTCGGCGAGCGCGACTTCCGCGTCGAGCAGCTCCACGACCTGCCCACCAACCTGCGCTTCGGCACCTACTACCTGCGCAGCGTGCTCGACGACCTCGAAGGCTCGCCGGTCCTGGCGTCGGCCGCGTACAACGCGGGCCCCGGGCGGCCGCGCAACTGGCGCTCGACGCTGCCGCGGCCCGTCGAGGGTGCGATCTTCGCCGAGATCATCCCGTTCAACGAGACCCGCGACTACGTGAAGAAGGTGCTGTCGAACGCCGTCTTCTACGCGGCGCTGTTCTCGGGCGAACCGCAATCGTTGAAGGCGCGACTCGGCAGCGTCGTGCCGCAGCCGGCCTCGCCCAGCGACCTTCCCTGAGCGCGCGCCGCCATGGCCCACGCGCGCGTGCTCCTCGTCGGCGGCACCGGCTTCATCGGAAGCCAGATCGCCGGCCGGCTCGCGGCGGGCAACCGCCGCGTGCTGGTCCCCACCCGGCGCTACGAGCGAGCGCGGCACCTGCTGCCACTGCCGACGGTCGAGGTGGTCGAAGCCGACGTGCATGACGATGCCCAGCTGCGCCGGCTGATCGGAGGCGTCGATGCGGTCATCAACCTCGTCGGCATCCTGCACGGACGCCGCGGCTCGCCGTGGGGGCCCGAATTCGACAAGGCGCACGTGCGCCTGCCCGCGCGGATCGCGGCCGCGTGCGCCGATTCGGGCGTTCGCCGGCTGCTCCACATGTCGGCGCTCGGCGTGCAGGCCGGCAGCGAGCGATCGGCGCCGTCGATGTACCTGCGCTCGAAGGCCGCCGGCGAGCAGGCGGTGCGCAATGCGCCCGCGCTCGACTGGACGATCTTCCGGCCTTCGGTCGTGTTCGGGCCGGGCGACAGCTTCCTGAACCTCTTCGCCCGCCTGCAGGCCTGGTTGCCGGTGATGGCGCTCGCCCGCGCGGGTGCGCGCTTCCAGCCGGTGTTCGTCGGCGACGTCGCACGGGCCTTCGTCGACGCGCTCGACGCGCCGGCCACCCACGGCGGCTGCTACGAGCTCGCGGGGCCCGACGTCTTCACGCTGCGCGAACTGGTTGCGCTGGCCGGCCTCCATGCCGGCCACGAGCGCCCGATCGTGGCGCTCCCCGACGGCCTCGGCCGCCTGCAGGCGACGCTGCTCGAGTTCGCACCCGGCCCGACGCTGATGTCGCGCGACAACTTCGACTCGATGGCGATCGACAACGTCGCGAGCGGTCCGATCGCGCCCGGGCTCGGCCTGACGCCTACGCCGCTCGCAGCGATCGCCCCCGCGTACCTGCGCCGCGGCCCGGCCCGCTTCGGCCGCGAGCGCGCCCGCGCGCGCCGCTGAGCGCGGCGGCGATGCGGATGCTGCGCCCCGCTCGATGAAGATCTACTGCGTCGGCGGAGCGGTACGCGACGAACTCCTGGGGCTGCCCGTCAAGGACCACGACTGGGTGGTCGTCGGCGCCACGCCCGAAATGCTGATCGAGCGCGGCTTCCAGCCGGTCGGCCGCGACTTCCCCGTGTTCCTCCATCCGCAGACGCACGAGGAGTACGCGCTCGCGCGCACCGAGCGCAAGACCGCGCCCGGCTATCGCGGCTTCGCCGTCCACTACGCGCCCGATGTGACGCTGAAGGACGACCTGCTGCGGCGCGACCTGACGATCAACGCGATGGCGCGCGACGCCGACGGCACGCTGATCGATCCGCACGGCGGGCTCGCCGACCTGCGCGCCGGCGTGCTGCGACACGTCGGCGCGGCGTTCACCGAGGATCCGGTGCGCATCCTGCGGCTGGCGCGGTTCGCGGCGCGCTTCGACCGCTTCGTCGTTGCGCCGGAGACGATGGCCCTGATGCGCCGGATGGTCGAGCATGGCGAGGTCGACGCGCTGGTGGCCGAACGCGTCTGGCAAGAGCTATCGCGCGGCCTGATGGAGCGACATCCGTCGCGGATGTTCGCGGTGCTGCGCGATTGCGGCGCGCTGGCGCGCATTCTCCCCGAGGTCGACCGGCTCTGGGGCGTGCCGCAGCCGCCGGAGCACCACCCGGAGATCGACACCGGCGTGCACGTCATGATGTCGATCGACCATGCCGCCGCCATCGGCGCACCGCTGGCCGTGCGATTCGCGACGCTGCTGCACGACGTGGGCAAGGGCCTCACGCCGCGCAGCGAGTGGCCCCGCCACGTCGGGCACGAGGAACACTCGGCGCAGATGATCGACGCGCTGTGCGAGCGGTTGCGCGCGCCGGTGGACTGTCGCGACCTCGCGCGGCTCGTCGCGCGCGAGCACGAGCTGATGCACCGCGCGCTCGAGCTTCGCGCCGGCACGCTGACGCGGCTGCTCGAGCGCCTGGACGTGCTGCGCAAGCCGCAGCGGCTCGAGGAGCTGATCGCCGCCTGCGAATCCGACTGGCGCGGACGGCTCGGCTTCGGCGACCGGCCGTGGCCGCAGGCTGAGCGCCTGCGCACCGGTGCGCAGGCGATGCGAACGGTCGACGCCGGCGCCATCGCCGCCGCGCACGCCGGCTCGACCACCGGGCTGCGCGAGGCGATCCACGCCGCGCGCGTCGCGGCCGTCAGCGCGGCGATCGGCGACCTGCGCTGAGGTCCGCGGGGTCGAGCCCGGACGCAGGCCGGTGCCGGGCGACCCGTGGCGCGGGCGCCCTCCCGGTTCAGAGCAGCTTCGCGAGCAACGCCGCCAGCAGCGACAGCAGGATCGTCGAAGCGAGCGGAATCGACCAGTCGCGCCCGAGCGCGCGGAATTCGAAGTCGCCGGGCAGCCGACCGATGCCGAAGCGGCGCAGCAACGGCATCAGGCCCGAGAACAGCGCCAGCGCCAGCGTCACCACGAGCAGCCACTTCAGCATCGTCGAACCCCGGCGCGCGCGCTCACCGCGCGTGGCGCTGCAGGAACGCCACGATGTCGGCGGCGCGCAGTTGCGGCTCGCGAACGTCGAATCGCGTTCCGGCCACCCGGTTCATCCACATCATGTTGGCCTGCATCCGGCGCACCACGGCCGGCCAGTCGGCCGCGACGTGGCGCTTCGGGTCGGGCAGCACGTGGCACTGGTCGCAGGCGTGGCGGAACATGCGCCCGGCGTCGGTGTCGAGCGCGCGCGCCAGGCCGGGCTGCGTCGGGTCGAGCGGCTGCTGCGCGTGCCGCTGCAGGTAGGCGACGATCTCGCGCGCCTCGCCCGGCCGCGGCGCGGCCAGCCCCGGCGCCTGCGCGCCACCGGGCGCCTTCATCATGTCGGCCATCAGCGCGCCGAGGTTGCCCCTGCCTTCCATGCGCGGCACCATCCGCTGCACGACGCCGCGCCAGCGGTCGGCGTCGTGCATCGCCGGGTCGGGCAGGTGATGGCACTGCACGCAGTACAGCGCAGTGAGCCTGGCGCCGCGCGAATCGGGCTCGGGCAGCTCCGACGGGCGCGGCCCCGCAGGCAGGATCCGCAGCAGCATCTGACCGTGCCGGCTCGTCGACCAGCGCTGGCGCGACTCGGCGGCGAGCCGGTCGAGCTCGTCGATCGACAGGCGCTCGACGTCGGGGCGCACGCCTTGGGCCGTGGACTTCGCCGGCGCCCGCGCGGCGAGCTCCCGCGTCGCGACATCGGCGCCGGCCTGCGCCGAGGCCGCACGCGGCACCGCCAGCACCGTCGCGCACGCGACGGCGATCGCGATCGCGCCGCGCGCGGCAACCGCGCGCGCGCCGATCCGGGTTCGACGGGTGTCCACGGCCTATTCCAGCACGGCGCGCCGGTCGCGCGTGGCGAAGCCCGGCGCGTCGTCGGGGACATCGCGCCCGAACGCGATCGCCTTGAACAGTTCGCCCATCTCCGCCTCGGAGAGCAGCATCTGCGCGGCCTGCGCCTGCCTCGCCCACTCGCGCGCGTCGCCGCGCGGCAGCGCCGCCAGCCGGTCGAGCAGACCGCAGTCGAGCAGGAAGCGCGCCTGCGAGTTGAAACCCAGCGCCGCGAGGCCCGCGTCGCGCGCGGCCCCGGCCACCGCGGTGAAGTCGACGTGCGCGGTGATGTCCTGCAGCCCCGGCCACAGGAACGGATCCGCGTGCACGCGGTGACGGTAGTGGCACTGCAGCGTGCCGGTCGAGCGGTGCGGATGGTAGTACTCGGCGCGCGGGAAGCCGTAGTCGAACAGCAGCATCGCGCCGCACGCCAGCCGCTCGGCGACCGTCGCCACCCAGCCCGCGGCCTGCTCGCCGATCTCCGAGACGTAGTCGCCGCGCGGCGTCGCGCCCTCGCGCCAAACCTGCTCGACGGTACGCCGCACGCGCCCGGCGAACGCGTCGTCGGCGGGGCGGTCGGCGAACGCGAAGCCGCCCGCCGGCGCGCAGGCGACGCCGCGCTCGTGCACGGCGCCGTCGGACCAGCGGAACAGCCGCACCGGCATCGCGTCGAGCACCTCGTTGGCCACCACCACGCCCTCGATCCGCGGCGCCAGCGCGTCGAGCCAGCTCACGCGGCCGAGCAGCGCGGGCACCCGCCGGGACAGCAGTTCGCGCTGCCGTTCGCGCAACGACGCCGACACTTCGACGATCTCGTAGCGCTCGGGCGCCTCGCCGAGCGCGTCCAGCGACGCGAGCAGCTCGGCGGCCAGGGCTCCGGAGCCCGCACCGAACTCGACGATTCTCGGCCGCACCGACCCGAACCAGTGCGCGCACTGTGCCGCCACGCACTGGCCGAACAGTGGCGAGAGCTCGGGCGCCGTGACGAAGTCGCCCTCGGCGCCGAACTTGCGGCTGCCTGCCGCGTAGTAGCCGAGCCGGGGCTCGTAGAGCGCCAGCGCCATGTACCGATCGAAACCGATCCAGCCGCCGGCGCGGTCGATCGCGTCGGCGATCCGCTTGGCGAGCTCGCGCGACACCTGCGCGGCGTGCGCCGGCGGCTCCGGTAGTGCGTCGCCCATCCTCACGCGTCGACGGCCCCTGGGCCGGCAGCTTCAGCGGATCGCATCGGCGCGTCCCGACGCCTGCGCCTCCCCGGCGAGGATCTCCTCGATCCGGCGATCCTTGCGCTGCCACAGGTCGTGCAGCCACGCCTGGACCCGCTTGCGCAGCTTCGAGTCGCCCATGAAGTTCCCGCTGGAAAACTCCGCCGGAATCGCATGCCGGTCGACCCGTACCACGATGCGCTCGACGTCGCCGCGCAGGAACTTCCAGAAGCTCGGCGCGCCCCCGGGATAGACGATCGTCACGTCGATCATCGAGTCGAATTTGTCGCCCAGCGCGTTGAGCGACAGCGCGAGCGCGCCGGCCTTCGGCTTGAGCAGGTGCCGGTACGGCGAGTGCTGCGCGGCGTGCTTGTCGGGCGTGAAGCGCGTGCCCTCGACGAAGTTCATCACGCTGGTCGGAAGCAGCGCGAACTTCGCGCAGGCGCGCCGCGTGGTCTCGAGGTCCTCGAGGCGCTTCTCGGGGTGCTTCCTGAGGTACTGCTCGGAGTGCCGGCGCATGAACGGGAAATCGAGCGCCCACCAGGCCAGCCCCATCACCGGCACCCAGATCAGTTCGTGCTTCAGGAAGAACTTCAGCAGCGGGATGCGCCGGTTGAACAGGTGCTGCAACACGAAGATGTCGACCCAGGTCTGGTGGTTCGCGCAGACCATGTACCAGCCCCGATACTCGAAGCCGTCGAGCCCCTCGACGTCCCAGGCCGTGCGCTGCGTGAGCCGCATCCAGCCGCTGTTGCCCGCGATCCAGCGCGTGGCGATCCCGTTGAGCACCGGGTCGATCGCGGCGCGCACCGCGGCGAACGGCAACGCCAGCTTCACGAGCGCCAGCGCGAACAGCAGCAGGCACCAGAACAGCGTGTTGACGACCAGCATCAGGATCGCCACGACCCCGCGCGCGGCCGCAGGAAGGAAGCTCAGCATGCTCGCCAATGCCCTGGAGGCTCCACGAAGATGCGGCGATCGTACCAGCCCGGCCCGCTGCCGGGATGGATTAAACTGCCCACGCTCGATTCCCTCTCTACATGAAACCCGACTGCGTCGTCCTCGTCACGGGCGCGGCCCGGCGCGTCGGCGCCGAGATCGCGCGCCACCTGCACGCCCTGGGCTGCAGCGTCGTGCTGCACTATCGGCACTCTGCCGACGACGCCAACCGCCTGGCGGCGTCGCTGAATGCCCTGCGCGAGAACTCTGCGCTGGCGCTCGCCGCCGACCTCTCGAGCGCGCAAGAGTGCGCGCGGATGGTCACGGCGGCGGCGCACTGGAAGAACCGGCTCGACGCGCTGGTCAACAACGCGTCGAGCTTCTACCGTACGCCGATCGGCAGCATCGACGAACGGCAGTGGTCGGAACTCGTCGACGGCAACCTGAAGGCCGCGCTGTTCGTCAGCCAGGCCGCAGTGCCGTGGTTGCGCCTGCGCGGCGGCGCGATCGTCAACGTCTGCGACGTGCACACCGAGCGCCCGCTGCCGCAGTTCTCCGTGTACACGGCGGCCAAGGCGGGCATCGTCGCGCTGACCCGCGCGCTCGCGCTCGAATTGGCGCCGCAGGTTCGCGTCAACGCAGTGTCGCCGGGTTCGCTCGACTGGCCCGAGACCCCGGTCTTCAGCGACGACGAGCGTCGCGCCGGCGAGGCGGCGATCCCGCTCGGACGGCTCGGCACCGGGCACGACATCGCGCGCGCGATCGAGTTCCTGCTCTTCGGCAACGACTACGTGACCGGCCACGTGCTGAACGTCGACGGCGGCGCGAGCCTGGTGTCGCACTGGATCGAGCCGCGCTGAGGCGCCCTCCCGCACTCCCGACCGGACCATCATGCAAGACACCTATCACGACTGCTATCGGATCCTCGTCCAGGACATCGAGATCGACTGCTTCCTGGGCGTCTACGAGCGCGAGCAGGCGCGGCGCCGGCCGGTCGTCATCGACGTCGAGCTGTACGTGCCGCACGCGGCGAAGATCCATCGCCGCGACACGCTCGCCGAAACCGTCAACTACGAGCGCGTGGTCGAGGCCGTCGAGCGCATCGTCGCCGACCGCCGCTTCAAGCTGGTCGAGACGCTGTGCGGCGAGCTCGCCGACGACCTCGCGCGGCTGCCGGGACTGCGGGCGCTGAAGGTGTCGGTCACCAAGCCGCAGCCGCTGCCGCGCGCGCGCGCGGTGCGGGTCGAGGTCTGGAGGCACCCGTGAGCACGGTCGAACTGCCCGCCACGCGCCGCGACGAGAAGCTCGCCTACGAGCGCAACAAGCTGCACAAGCGCCTGCTTCGGCTCGCCGGGCAGGCGATCGGCGACTACGGGATGATCGAGGCCGGCGACCGCGTGATGGTCTGCCTGTCGGGCGGCAAGGACAGCTACGCGCTGCTCGACCTGCTGCTCACGCTGCGCAGCCGCGCGCCCGTTGCGTTCGACGTCGTCGCGGTCAACCTCGACCAGAAACAGCCCGGCTTCCCGGCCGACGTGCTGCCGCGCTACCTCGAGTCGCTCGGCGTACCGTTCCATATCGAGAACCAGGACACCTACTCGATCGTCACCCGCGTGATCCCCGAGGGACGCACGATGTGCTCGCTGTGCTCGCGTTTGCGGCGCGGCATCCTGTATCGCGTGGCCGACGAGCTCGGCGCGACGAAGATCGCGCTGGGCCACCACCGCGACGACATCCTCGAGACCTTCTTCCTCAACATGTTCTTCGGCGGCAAGCTCAAGGCAATGCCGCCGAAGCTCGTCTCCGACGACGGCCGCCACATCGTGGTCCGGCCGCTCGCCTACGTGAAGGAGGAAGACCTCGCCGCCTGGGCTGCATGGCGCGAATTCCCGATCATCCCGTGCAACCTGTGCGGGTCGCAGGAGAACCTGAAGCGCCGCGAGATCAAGCAGCTGATGCGCGAATGGGAGCGGCGATTTCCCGGGCGCGTCGAGAACGTGTTCGCGTCGCTCGGCCGCGTCGCGCCCTCGCACCTGATGGACCGTGAACGCTTCGACTTCGCCGGGCTGCGGGCCACCGGCGAGCCGGTGGCCGACGGCGACATTGCGTTCGATGCGGACGCTTCGCTCGAGTCGCCGCTGCCCGTGCCCCCGTCAGGTGTAGGCGCTGCGGCTGAGCGTCTCGGAGGGTAGTTCGCCGAACATCCGGCGATAGTCCGAAGCGAAGTGGCTCAGGTGCCAGAACCCCCAGCGGGCCGCGATGTCCTGCACTGAGCCGCACTGGCGGTCGGCCGCCTTCAGGGCACGACGAACGCCGTTCAGCCTCAGCGCCCGAAGGTAACTCACGGGATTCACGCGGAGCACCTCGCGGAAGCTGTACTGCAGAGTGCGCCGGCTGACCCCGAGGCAGCGGCACAGGTCCTCGATGGTGAGCGGGTCCTCGACGTGCAGCCGCATGTAGTCCTGGGCGCGGCTGACGATCGCATGACTGCGCGTCGGCGGTTCGCGGCCGACGCCGTCGCAGTCGGGCCCGATGACGTCGAGCACGCCCGCGAAGATTGCATGGCCCAGCGCCTTCTGCATCGCGGCGTGCTGAAGCTTTTCCGGGTTGTGCGAGATCGACTCGAGGGCCATCAGCAGCAGCTTGCGGAATCGCTCGACGCGCTCGGGCGGCGGGGACACCACCCGAACCCCGCGCAGCTCGCGCTCTATGTCGCGCCCCTCGATTTCGCGTGCGTAGCGGCCCAGGTCGTCCACCGGCATCGAGACCGCCACCAGGTCGAGTTTGGGCGGCGCGCGCAAGTCCAGTTCCTGGCCGTCGCGCAGAACGATGACCGACTGGCGACGAATTGGCCTGCCGCCGTGATAGCCCTCGACCTCGCTGGCCACCGGCACGCCGAACATGTACGCGCCCGCCCGCCCGCTCCCCGATTCGTGGACCACCTGGCTGGTGGCTTCGCGAAACAGCTGGATGCCACCGAACAGGACCTCGACGAGATTGCCTTCGAACGGCCCGGGCGTCAGCTGCTCATAGACCTGATCCCAGGCGCTCAACCGCGCTGCATGCTCGTCGACATCGCGCGAATGCAGCCGGGCGAATGAATACGGCGCGGCGCCCGCGCCGCGGACCGTCGACTGCCGTTCGATTGCGGTCATTGTCGTCCCCAGCGTTCGCTGCGCGAGTCGCAGCGGCCCCCGCGGCGTTTCCAACCGCCCGGGCAGACGGTCGAGTTAACACGAACGTCGGCCCGGTGGCAATGATTCAGCCCCTTCCATCGGCCAATCCGTTGCAGTGACAACCATTTGGACAGAGAAAGATGCACCAGAAAGGTGCATTTAGGGTTGCCGTTTTCGGCTAACGCGACTGCGTCGGCGCAACCTAGAATTCCACGGGCAATTCGGCGAAGACCGGACCTGACGAGGAGATCGAACGTGGCGAGTCGCAGGGGTGCCCGGCACCTGGCAGGTTTGATTCTGGCCTTCGGCCTGACCGCAGCCGGAGCAGAATCGTTCCCCGAGAAACAAACTGTGACGGCGCTCGCACCGGCCGGACCGTACCGGGTCTACGTCTCCGACATCGCGGTCAACCACATGGTCGATGGGCGCCTGCACGTGGTCGACGTCGACACCGCCCGCTACGTCGGCGTGATCCCCACCGCGTTCGCCGGGCAATCGGTGCTCTCCCCGGACCGGCGCGAGATCTACGTCTCCACCACCTACTATTCGCGCCTGTCCCGGGGCACGCGTACCGAGGTGATCGACATCTGGGACAGTACGACGCTCACCCACAAGGGCGAGATCGTGATCCCCGATCGGCGCGCCCAGGCGCTGAACTACAAGGGTCTGATCACGGTTTCGGCCGACAGCCGCTGGCTGTTCGTGCAGAACGCCACCCCTGCGAGCACCGTCAGCGTCGTCGATCTGCGCGCGCGCAGGCTGGCCAGCGAGATCGCCACGCCCGGCTGCTGGCTCGCGCTTCCGGTGCGAAGCGCGCCGCAGCGCTTTGCCACGTTGTGCGGCGACGGGACGATCGAGACGATCACGATCGACGAGTCCGGCGCCCTGAAGTCGCAGTCACGCAGCGACCCCATCTTCGACGCCGACGGCGACCCGCTCTTCGTGCACGCCGAGGCGATCAACGACCGCCTCTTCTTCGTCTCCTATCTCGGGCAGGTCCATGAGGTCGACCTGTCGGAGGACAAGCCGCGGCTGCTGGCTCGCTGGCCGCTGGTCCAGGGTGCAGATGCGAAGAAGGCCTGGCGGCCCGGCGGCTACCAGCTGTTCGCCGTCCACGCGGCCAGCGGCCGGCTGTTCGTGGCCATGCACCCGGGAGGCGCCGAGGGATCACACAAGAACCCGGCCGCCGAGATCTGGGCGTTCGACATCGCCGCCCGCAAGCGCGTAGCCCGCATGCCCGGCCACAACGCGATCGCACTGGTCGCGGTGCCGGGCACGGCGCCCCGCCTGGTGGCGCTGGATGCCCTGAAGATGGGCCTGGTACTGATCGATGCCGGCGCGAAGCCGCGGGTCATCTCCCGGATCGACGGCGTGGCCGAGGCGGCCACCCAACTGGAACTGCACTGATGCCGGCCCTCGCGACCGACCCCGTGCTCGGGCACGCCGCGGCAGCGGCCCTGGCAATCGTCCTGCTCGCTGGCGCCTGGCACAAGTTCGTCGACCTGGACTCGTTCGGCCTGGCAGTCGAGCGTTACCGCCTGCTCGCCCCGGCAGCCGCACGCGCGACCGCCCTGTCACTGCCGCCGCTCGAGGCGTTCGCCGGGCTCCTGCTGCTGCATCCGGCCTCGCGCGGGGCCGGGGCGGCGCTCGCTGCCGCGGTCTTGTTGCTGGTCACCGGGGCGGTCGTGATCAATTTGATGCGCGGCCGCCGCGACATCGACTGCGGATGCGGCGCACCGGGCTCGGCGCAGCGCCTGTCGTGGATCCTCGTCGCGCGCAATGCCGCCCTGCTCGGGATGTGCGCGCTCGCGGTCGCCCCGATGTCGCCGCGCGAGCTGGTCTGGCTCGACGGATTCACGACCGCGTTCTCCGCGCTGGCGCTCTGGGCGGTCTACGGCGCCGTCAACGAACTGTTCTCCGACCCGCAACGATTCAACGCCTCACGGACCGAATCATGACCGAAGCCCTCGTCGTATCGAACATCGTCCTGTGGGTCGCCGTGCTCGCGCTGCTGGGCACGGTATTCGCGCTGGCCCGCCAGATCGGCGTGTTGTACGAGCGCATCGCGCCGATGGGCGCGCTGATGCTCGACAGCGGCCCGAAGGTGGGCGAAGCCGCGCCTGCGCTGGACCTGGTCACCCTCGACGGCCGGCCGTTCCAGACCGGCGGCGCGCGCCCGAAGAGCCTGCTGCTGTTCTTCCTCTCGCCCACCTGCCCGGTGTGCAAGAAGCTGCTGCCGATCCTGCAGCGCGTCGCGGTCGACGAAGAGCGGTGGCTCGAACTCGCGTTCGCCAGCGACGGCGACCCCGAAGAGCACACGGCGTTTCGCGCCCGCGTCGGACTGCAGGGCCATCCGTACGTGCTCTCTGCAGACCTCGGTATGGCCTACCGGATCGGCAAGTTGCCGTACGCGGTGCTCGTCGACGAGTCCGGCAGGGTCCGCGCCAAAGGCCTGGTCAACTCGCGCGAGCAGATCGAAAGCCTGTTCACCGCCCGCGACCTCGGCGTCGCGTCGGTCCAGGAGTACCTCGGCATGGAGGCGCGCGGCGCATGAAATGGCTCGACGACGCATTCGAACGCTCGACCCGCGCAGCGGCGCAGCGCACCTCGCGGCGCAGCGCGCTGGCGCGCGCCGGACGCTTCCTGGTGGGCGCGGCGCTCGCCCTGCCGGTGCTCCCGTTCGACCGGACTTCACACGCAGCCGGCGGCCACGGCGGCGGCGGCAAGTCGAAGGGCCCCGACGACCAGCAGTGCGATTACTGGCGCTATTGCGCAGTCGATGGCTTCCTCTGCTCGTGCTGCGGCGGAACCGTGAACAGTTGTCCGCCCGGCACCGAACCGTCGAAGGTCTCGTGGATCGGCACCTGCCGCAACCCGGCCGACGGCAAGGACTACCTGATCAGCTACTACGACTGCTGCGGCAAGGCCGCGTGCGGGCGCTGCCTGTGCAACACGAACCTCGGCGAGCGGCCGGCCTACCGGATCACGCTGCACAACGACATCAACTGGTGCATGGGAAGCACCAGCACGATGTTCCACTGCACGGCCTCGCTCGTGGTCGGCATCGCGGACAAGAAGTGACACCACAGGAGACGACATGAAGGGGTGGGAGAAACTCTCGGCAGCCGTCGCGCTCGCCGTTGCCTGGGGTTCGGCGGGCGCCGGCGTGAGCGAACAGGAAGCCGCGCGGCTGGGCAAGGAGCTCACTCCGGTCGGCGCCGAAAGGGCCGGCAACAAGGACGGCACGATTCCGGCCTGGACCGGGGGCGTCACCAAGCCGCCGGCGGGGTGGAAGGTCGGCAACCCGCGCATCGACCCGTACAAGGACGACAAGGTCCTGTTCTCGATCGACGCGTCGAACGTCGACAAGTACAAGGACCGCCTGTCCGAGGGGCAGCAGACGCTGATCCGCACGCTCAAGGGCTACCGGATGGACGTCTATCCGACGCGGCGTTCGTGCGGATATGCCGATGCAGTGTACGAGCGCAGCGCGCAGAACGCCCGCGTGGCCCGGCTCGCCGAAGGGGGCTGGCAGCTCGAGAACGCAGTCGGCGGCGGCGTGCTGTTCCCGATCCCGAAGAACGGCGCCGAAGCGGTCTGGAACCACAAGCTTCGGTACCAGGGCGAGGGACGCATCGAGCACTACTCGACGCTGTTCTCGAACAAGAGCGGGAACTTCTCGCAACTGGCGCAGAACCAGTGGCTCATCTACCCGCTCCACGAGGCGTCCACCAAGAGTTTCGACGACGTGAAGAAGTCGGAAGCCAAGATCCTCAATGAAGTCGTGGCGCCAGCCGCGCGCGCCGGCGAGATGATCCTGGTTCACTGGTTCATGGACCGCGGCTCCGATGCGTGGCTGTACTTCCCGGGGCAGCGTCGCGTGCGCCGCGCGCCCTCGTTCGCCTACGACAACCCGGTGCCCGGCTACGAGAACCTCGAGACGGTCGACCAGTACCCCATGTACGCGGGCGCGATGGACCGCTACGACTGGAAGCTGGTCGGCAAGAAGGAGTTGTACATCCCGTACAACAACTGGAAGCTGATCGACAAGAGCCGCAAGTACAAGGACATCTACCTGCCCGAGTACGTCAACCGCGACCTGATGCGCTACGAGCTGCACCGCGTCTGGGTCATCGAGGCGACGCTGAAAGAGGGCATGCGGCACATCTTCCCGCGCCGGGTGATGTACATCGACGAGGACAGCTGGACGCTGATCCTCACCGACCTCTACGACGCGCAGGGCAAGATCTGGCGCGTCCAGGAGGCGAGCCTCTGGGTCGCGCCCGAGATTCCGGCCTGCGTGAGTCAGGAATTCGTCGGCTACGACCTCAACGTCGGCCGCTACATCGCCGAGACGGCGACGCAGGAGCATCCGCCCACCGACTGGCTCGCCGGCCGTGAGGGGCGCATCAACCCGAACATGTTCAGCCCCGACGAGCTGCGCCGGCGCGGCGAGCGCTGAGGGCGCGGCCATCGGCATCCGATTCGAAACGCGCCGGGCTTCGGGCCCGGTGCAACAACGACAACCAGGAGGAACGGGACCATGACCAGCAGCATCGGCAGCACGGGGGTAGCGCGGGCGGTCGCAGGCGCGCTCGCCCTCGTGGCGACAGGAGCGATCGCCCCGCCGGCGCACGCCTTCAAGTTCGGCAATGAATCGGTCTCTGGAAACTTCGACTCGACGATCTCGTTCGGGTTCATCAAGCGCCTGCAGGGCACGAGTCGCAGCATCATCGGCAACGACAACGGCGGCAACGTTCCGACCACGAGCGAGCTGGAATCGCGGGTGAACGCCTATTACGGCGGAGGCGCGATCGCCAATCCCGACTTCAACTTCCTGCAGGCCGACGACGGCAACCTGAACTACAAGAAGGGCGACATCGTCTCCGCGGCGCTCAAGGGCACGCACGAACTGGTGCTGCATGGGCCGGGCGGCCTGAGCGGCATGTTGCGGGCGACCTGGTTCAAGGACTGGAAGACCGACGACACCGACCGCACGCCGCTCGATCCCGCGTCGCGCGCGGTGGCGGTCGACAAATGGACCTGGCTCGACGCCTGGGTCGCGAAGGAGTTCGAGATTGCCGGTCGCCCGGCGAAGGTCAAGGTCGGCAATCAGGTGATCAGCTGGGGCGAGGATGTCTTCATCTACGGTGGCGTCAACGTCACCAACGCGATCAACCTGCAGAACGCTCACGTACCCGGCACGCAGCTCAAGGAGATCTTCAAGCCCGCTCCGATGATCTCGCTGAACGCCAACATTGCCGAGGGCCTGAGCGTCGAGGGGTACTACCAGTTCCGCTGGAACGCGTTCACCTTCGACCCGGTGGGCACCTTCTTCTCGGTGACCGACGTGATCGGCAAGGGAGGACGCAACGCGTTCATCAACTCCACGCTGCTCGGCCTTCCGCCCGGGACGGTCGGAGACATCGGGACGATCAACCCGACCACCGGCCAGCCGTTCACGCTCGCGGAGCTGGCGGCGGGCACCGCGACGGTGCCGGTCGCCGGCGTCGCGTTGCCGACGCTCGTCTACCCGATGGCGACCAGGGAACCGAAGGACTCGGGCCAGTTCGGCCTGGCCACCCGATGGTTGCCGGCCGACTCCGAGACCGAGTACGGCCTTTACTGGATCCGCTACCACGACAAGCTGCCCTTCGTCGGGTTCAACTTCGACCCCGGCCGCCACACGACCAACGTCGCCGGCCTCGCCTACTACGTCGACTACGGCGAGAGCCGCAACGTCTTCGGCGTATCGGCGAACACACGGGTCGGCACCTGGGCGGTCGGCGCCGAGCTTTCGTACCGGCCCAAGGACAGCGTCGGCATCGACACGACTGTGCCCGCGAGCGGCAAGTACTCGGTGTTCGATTACGTGGGCAAGACCACCCGCGGCTTCGTCGAAGAGCGCAAGTGGCAGGCCCACCTGACGGGCTTCAAGCTGATGGCGCCGGCCGACCTCGGCGGCCTGATCGGCAGGCTCGGCGCCGAAGAGGGCTATTTCCTCGGCGAGGTCGCCGTCGCGCACTACCCCGGGCTCGACCGCTCCGGTCGCATCCCGTACCTGCTGACCGACTATTCGCTTCCCGATCGAACGTCGGCCGGCATGGTGATCTCCACCGGACTCACCTACGCGAACGTCGGCGACAGCGGCTGGAACATGATGCCGCAGCTCGACGTGGCCTGGGACTTCCACGGCACCTCGCCGAACGCGGTGCCGTTCGTGGAAGGCCGCAAGGCGGCAACTCTGTCGCTCAACTTCAACCGCTCCGACAAGTGGAAGGCCGGGATCGGCTACACCCGCTTCTGGGGCGGCGGCGGTAACAACCTGATGAGGGATCGTGACTTCCTGTCGGTGATCACCTCCGTGTCGTTCTGAAGCCCGCGCGCGGCGGGCCGCCCAGCCAGCCGCCGCGCCCCACCGCGCCTGCATCGTCCGCGGCCACCGGACCCCTTCCTCGTTCATGATCGCGAACTTCGTCGACCGCCTGGAGCGCCTGATATTCGGCCATCGCGGCATCCTGCTCGTGCTGCTCGGCCTGCTCACCGCGGTCATGGCGCTTTTCGCGAGCCAGTTGCGCATGGACGCTGGCTTCGACAAGCAGCTTCCCCAGGACCACGAATACGTCCGCACGTTCTTCCAGTACCGCGAGCAGGTGTTCGGCGCCAACCGCGTGATCGTGGTGGTCCGCGCGCGCAACGGCGAGATCTGGAGTGCGCCGGGCCTGCGGCGGCTCTACGACGTCACGCAGTCGGTGATGTTCCTGCCGGGGATCGACCGGCGCACGGTGACCTCGCTGTGGACCCCGAACACGCGGGTGCTCGGCGTGACCGAAGAGGGCTTCAAAGCCGAGGACGTCATCGGCGGCGACATCACGCCCGATCGGCTCGATCCGGGCCGCATCGAGCGGATCCGCGCCAATTCGCTGGCGGGGGGCTACATCGGCACGCTGGTCTCCACCGACAACGCCGCTGCAATGGTCGTCGCCGACCTGCTCGAGACCGACCCGGCCACCGGCAAGCGCCTCGACTACCTCGACTTCGCGCGGCGCATCGAGGAAGAGGTGCGCGGCCGGCACGAGGATGCGTCGTTCGAAGTGCAGATCATCGGCTTTGCGAAGCAGATCGGCGACATCGCCGACGGCGCCCGCAGCGTTGTCGAATTCTTCACGCTGGCGTTCGTGCTCACCGCGCTGTCGGTGTGGCTCTACTGCCGATCGGTCGCGCTCACCGCGATCACGCTGCTTTCCTCGCTGGTGTCGGTGGTCTGGCAGTTCGGCACGCTGCGGCTGCTCGGCTACGGACTCGATCCCCTTGCGGTACTGGTTCCCTTCCTGGTGTTCGCGATCGGCGTTTCGCACGGCGTGCAGCAGATCAACTTCGTGGTCAAGGGCGTGTGCGCCGGCGCCGACAGCATGACGGCGGCGCGGCGCGCCTTCAGCGGGCTGCTGGTGCCGGGCTCGATGGCGCTGGTGACCGCATTCGTCGGCTTTGCCACGCTGACGCTAATCCCGATCCCGATGATCCGCGAGCTCGGGATTACCGCGTCGATCGGCGTGGCGTACAAGATCGTGACGAACCTGGTGATGCTGCCGGTGTGCGCCTCGTTCCTGCGCTTCGACGACGCCTACGTCGCGCGGCTCACGCGGCTGCGCGCGGCGCGCGAGAAGGCGATGGCGGTCCTCGGACGGGTCGCCGAGACGCGCAACGCGGCGATCGGCACGCTGGTCTGCGCGGCACTGTTCGCGGTGGCTTTCGTGCAGAGCCAGGGTCGACACGTCGGGCACCTCGCCTCGGGCGCGCCCGAGCTGCGCCCCGATTCGCGCTATAACCTCGACGCGGCGTCGATCGTCGGCAGTTTCGACCTCGGCCTCGACGTGCTCACCGTGGTCTTCGAGACGCCGGACGATGGCTGCTACCGGCTCGACGTGATGGCCCACGTCGACCAGTTCGCCTGGCACATGCAGAACGTTCCGGGGGTGATCTCGGTCGCCTCGGTCGCACAGCTCGCCAAGCAGGCCTACTCGGGCACCAACGAGGGCCACCCGAAGTGGACCGCACTCGCGGCCGACGAGCGCTCGCTGGCGAACTCGGTGGGGCTGATCCCCGAAGGGACCGGACTGTTCAACCCCGGCTGCACCGTGCTGCCGGTCAACGTCTACCTCACCGACCACAAGGCGTCGACGGTCAAGCAGGTCATTGCGGCCGTTCGCGAGTTCCGCGACAGGGAGAAGCTCGACGGCGTGAACCTTCGCCTCGCGAGCGGCAACGTGGGTGTGCAGGCGGCGACGAACGAGGTGCTCGAGACAACCGAGCTGCCGATGATGCTCTGGGTCTACGCGACGATCGTGGCGCTGGTCTTCTTCACCTACCGTGACTGGCGCGCAATGATCGCCTGCTGCCTGCCGCTCACGCTGGCGACCTTCCTCGGCTACTGGTTCATGAAGGCGCTCGACATCGGGCTGACGGTGGCGACGCTGCCGGTAATGGTGCTGGCGGTAGGCATCGGCGTCGACTACGCGTTCTACATCTACAACCGACTGCAGCTGCACCTTTCGCAGGGCGCGGACATCGTGGTCGCGTTCAAGCAGGCGCTGATGGAGACCGGCAACGCGACGATCTTCACCGCGATCACGCTGTCGGTGGGGGTGGCCACCTGGTCGTTCTCCGACCTGAAGTTCCAGGCGGACATGGGGATGCTGCTCACGTTCATGTTCATGGTGAACATGCTGATGGCGATCACGCTGCTGCCGTCGCTCGCGGTGATGATCGACGCGCTGGTTCCCCGGAGGCGTCCGGTGCGCTCGCCGTTCCTCGTCCACTGAATCCTTCACCGATCGGGAGCCCTATGCTCGAACGCCTGATCGCCCGCCTTTCCGGCCAGCCCGACCCGCCACCGGGCGACGATCCCGCCGCGCGACGCAGGCTCGCGGTAGCCGCGCTGCTGGTCGAGGCGGTGCGCGTCGACCGCCAGGCGGACGCCGAGGAACGCGACGCAGTCAAGTCACTGCTGCGCGAGCGCTTCGGGCTGCCCGACGACGAGGCCGAGCACCTGGTCGAACTGGCCGAGGCACGCTTCGCCTCGGTGCTCGACGACTGGATATTCGCGCGTGCGGTCAGGCAGGGTTACGACCACGACGAACGCGCCGAGATCCTCGGCATGCTCTGGGAGACGGTCTACAGCGACGGGCGGCTGGCGGCCTTCGAAATGGACCTGCTGCAGCGGCTGACCGGGGCGCTCGAAGTCGAGCCGGCCGCCGCCGAGGCGGCGCGTGCGCGCGCGTTCGCGCGCATCGGGTTGAGCGAGCCCGAAAGCGGAGCCGACGAATGAATCCGCGCGCACGCAGGACGCTGCGGCTGCTCGCGTCGATCGCCGCCTGCATGGCGACCGCGCTGCCGGGGCCCGGCGCCCGCGCGGCCGAAGGCGCCCAGAACCGCGCCCCGGCGGCCAGTGTCACCCGGCAGCAGGCGCAAAGAGTGGCGCACCCGGAACGCGCGCCGCTGATGGCCGCTGCCCGGGCTGGCGCTCGCATCGTCGCGGTCGGCGACTTCGGCACGGTGCTGCTCTCCGACGACGATGGCGCGAGCTGGCGGCAGGCCACCGAGGTGCCGACGCGGGTGACGCTCACTGGAGTGCAGTTTCTCGACGCCGGGCACGGCTGGGCGGTGGCGCACGGCGGGATCGTCCTCGCGACCGAAGATGGCGGCGAGCACTGGCGCATCGCACATCGCGCCGGAGCCGGCACCTCGTTCTTCGCGGTGCGCTTCGCCGACGCGATGCACGGATTGGCGGTAGGCGCCTTCGGCGCCGCGATCGCCACCGAAGACGGGGGCCGGACCTGGCGCGAGGTCGCCATCGGCCAGGGCGAGTTCTCGGATCGCCACCTGTATCAGATCTTTGCCGACGCGGACGGAACCACCTGGATCACCGCCGAAAGCGGTGTCGTCTACCGCTCGACCGACTGGCGAACGTTCGTTCCGGTGTCGCTGCCGTATCGGGGCTCGATCTGGGGTGGCATGGCGCTGCCCGACGGCGCGATCCTGGTCTGGGGCATGGGCGGGCACGTGCTGCGCAGCCGGGATGCCGGCGCGTCGTGGCGCGAAATCGCAAGCGGCACGGAGAACCCGCTCACCACCGGGTTGCTGCTGGGCAAGCGGCTCGTACTCGCGGGACTCGGCGGCGCGGTGCTGACCAGCGACGACCTCGGCGCGAGCTTTCGCGCCGAGATCCGCCCCGACCGCCTGTCCTACACCGCCGCGGTGGAGGCCGCAGGCGCGCCGCTGCTCACCAGCCTCTCCGGAATCGCTGGGACGCGCCACTGAACACCCGGCCGCTGCGCCGCAGCGGCCAGCCACCAAGGAGGAGAGAGATGAACCAGTCCGTACAGAGCCAGCAACCCGAGCTCGCCGCGATCCGGCAGAAGATGTTCGTCGACGGCAAGTTCGTCGACGCGCGATCCGGCAAGACGCTGCCGGTGTTCAATCCGGCCACCGGCGCCGAGATCGCCCGCGTACCCGATGCGCAAGCCGAGGACGTCGATTCGGCGGTTCGCTCGGCGCGCGCGACCTTCGATTCGGCGGCGTGGCAGGGCATGCTGCCCGCCGAGCGCGAGCGGCTGCTGCTGAAGCTGGCCGACCTGATCGAGCAGCACGGCGAGGAGCTCGCGCGGCTCGAGACGCTGAACAACGGCAAGCTGCTGATGTTCTCGCGGATGCTCGAGGTGGGCGCCAACGCGCAGTGGACGCGCTACATGGCCGGCTGGGCCACGAAGATCGAAGGCTCGACGCTGGACGTGTCGATTCCGTTTCCCCCCGGCGTGCGCTACACCGCGATGACCCGTCGCGAACCGGTCGGCGTCGTCGGCGCAATCGTGCCATGGAACTTCCCGCTGCTGATGGCGATGTGGAAGATCGCGCCGGCGCTGGCCTGCGGCTGCACCGTGGTGCTCAAGCCGGCCGAGGAGACGCCGCTCACCGCATTGCGGCTGGCCGAGCTGGTGATGGAGGCGGGTTTTCCGGCGGGCGCGGTCAACGTGGTCACCGGCTACGGCGAGAGCGCCGGTGCGGCACTGGTGCGCCATCCGGGGGTCAACAAGATCGCCTTTACCGGCTCGACCGAGGTCGGCAAGATCATCGGCCGCAGTTGCATGGACGACATGAAGCGCGTCTCGCTCGAGCTGGGCGGCAAGAGCCCGGTAATCGTGCTCGACGACTGCGATCCCGCAGTCGCGGTCGCGGGCGCGGCCGGCGCGATCTTCTTCAACCACGGTCAGGTCTGCACCGCGGGCTCCCGACTGTTCGTGCACAGGAGCCGCTACGACCAGGTCCTCGCCGGGCTC
Source organism: Burkholderiaceae bacterium (assembly GCA_019635275.1). Lineage (GTDB taxonomy): Bacteria > Pseudomonadota > Gammaproteobacteria > Burkholderiales > Burkholderiaceae_E > Zeimonas. Next base: position 22,055 of record JAHBZV010000002.1, read on the forward strand.
GCGTCCGCGGCCGAGTCGACGAAGCTCGGCGACGGTTTCGACGAGACCGCGCAGATGGGCCCGATGGTGTCGGCGACGCATCGCGACCGCGTGGTGCGCTACATCGAGTCGGGCAAGGCCGAAGGGGCCGAACTGCTCGCCGGCGGCCAGGCGCAGCCCGGATCGGGCTACTTCGTGCGGCCCACCGTGTTCTCGAACACCACCGGCAAGGACCTCACGATCTCGCGCGAGGAGATCTTCGGGCCGGTGGTCGTGGCCACGCCCTTCGACGACCTCGACGACGTGGCGCGCAAGGCCAACGACAGCCGCTACGGACTGGGCGCCAGCATCTGGACCAACAACCTGACGCAGGCCTACCGGCTGATCCCGAAAGTGCAGGCCGGCACCGTCTGGCTGAACTGCCACAACATGGTCGACCCGAACCTTCCGTTCGGCGGCTACAAGGACTCCGGCGTCGGGCGCGAGCACGGCCGGGCGATGATCGACGTCTACACGGAGACGAAGTCGGTGTGCGTGGCCTATTGAGTTCGGGCAGGCTCGCGGCCGGGCTGCTGGCGGCCGGGCTGCTCCACGGCGGCGCGGCAGCGGCCGCGCCGCCCGCAGTCGCATCGGCGCCGCAGAACGCGGCGACGCTGTACGCACTGAACTGCATGGGCTGCCATCCGCCGCCGCGCACGCCCGTCGCGGACCCCGGGCCCCTGCGCGGCGAGTTCTATCTGAACGCGCGCGGCCGCAACTTCTACATCCGCGTGCCGCAGGACGGCAAGCGCGTGCTCGGCCCCGACGAGGAAGCGCGGCTGCTCGACGAGATCATGACCTGGAAGCGCAGTTGCGCGGTGATCCTGCAGGAGGCGCCCCAGGTGAACTACAGCGGCGAGCGCTTCGTCAAATGAGTGCACGTGCGCTGCTGCGGGTCGTCGGCGCGGCGCTGCCTTCCGCGCTGCGCTTCGTGCCGCACACCGTGCTGGTCTGCGGGCTGCTCGCGGCGACGCCCGCACCCACGCCCGCGGCGACCCCTGCCGCGGCGCCCGCGCGCGCAGCCGACCGCGTCTTGCCGCCACCGTCGCCGGCAGCCGGCGCAGCCCTGCTCGAGCTCGGCCGCCACCTGTTCTTCGAGTCGCGCCTGTCCGGCGACGGCAGCCGCAGCTGCGCGAGCTGCCACGCGCCGGCGCGCGGCTTCTCGGAGGGGGCGGCGCTGTCACGCGGCTACAACCACACCGGGCACTTCCGCAACGCGCCCGGCCTGCTCGGCCTGCGGCTGAAGGAGCGACTCGGCTGGGACGGGCGCTACCGCTTCGACGAGCTGCCGAAGCTGGTCGAGGAGATGCTGACCTCGCCGATCACGATGAACGGCAACCCGGGCATCATCGCCGAGCGCGTCCGCCAGGTGCCCCAGCTGCTGCAGTTGTGGCAGCGGGCGTTCGGCGAGCGCACGCAGCCCTCGTTCGACGGCGTGGCACGCGCGATCGCCGCCTGGTCGGCCGCGCACGACGGCGGCGACACCGCGGTCGACGCGGCGCTGCGCGGCGACGCGTCGGCGCTGTCGCCGCGGGCCGCCGAGGGGCTGCGGCTGTTCACCGGCAAGGCGGGCTGCTCGCGCTGTCATTCCGGGCCTGCATTCTCCGACGGCCAGGCGCACCGGCTCGGCGTTCCGGAATCGCCGCAGATCCTGCGCGACCCCGAGCGCACGGTCGCGCTGCTGGCTCATCACGCGAGCCGCGGCTCGGCCGACCCGATGAGCGAGCGCAGCGACACCGGTGTGCATGCGCTCACCCGCAGGGCCGCCGACCGGGGTCGCTTCTTCACGCCGGGCCTGCGCGGCGTGGCGCAGACCGCCCCGTACATGCACAACGGCATCCTGCCCGATCTCGCGGCCGTCGTCGCGTTCTACGACCGCGGCGGAGGCCGCGGCTCCGAGACGAAGCCACTCGGCCTGACCGCGGGCGAGCGCGAAGCGCTGGTGGCGCTTCTCGAGGCGCTGACGCCGCGCACCCCGGTCGCCGTGACCCCGCCGCCCGCCTTCGATTACGCCACGCAGGCCGGGGCGGGGCGATGAGGATCCGGCTCGCGACACGTGGGCTGCTAGCGCTCGCGGCGAGCGCCGCGGTCGCCGTCGCCGCGCTGTCGGTCGCGCGCGCGCCGGCGCCGGCATCGGCCGACCGGATCCCCGCGCTGGCGCTGCTGCCTCCGGTCCCGGTGCCGGCCGACAACCCGATGAGCGCGGCCAAGGTCGAGCTCGGGCGGCTGCTGTTCTTCGATGCGCGCCTTTCGGGCGACACCTCGACCTCATGCGCGTCGTGCCACGTCGCGCAGATGGGCTGGACGCACGACGATGCGCTCGCCCCCGGCTATCCGGGCCACCGGCTGTGGCGCAACAACCCCACGGTGCTCAACGCCGCGCATTTCCGCCGGCTGATGTGGGACGGCAGCCTCGACCGTCTCGAGGTGCAGGCGCGATCGGCGATGCAGGCGCCGGTCGAGGGCAACGGCAACGCCGCCATCGTCGAAATGCGGCTGCGGCTGGTACCGGAATACGTCGACCGCTTCCGCGAGGCGTTTGGCACCGATTGGCCGAAGCTCGACGATGCCTGGCGGGCGATCGCGGCCTTCGAGCGCACCGTCGTCTCCGATCCGCGCAAGGTGCCGTTCGACCGGTTCCTGGCCGGCGACGCGAAGGCGCTGACTGATGCGGCGAAGCGCGGTTACGCGCTGTTCACCGGCAAGGCGGGCTGCATCGACTGCCACCACGGCCCGCTCGCGAGCGACGAGGGCTATCACGCGCTCGGCGTCCCGCGCCAGTCGCTGTACGACTCCAGCGCGCTGGTGCAGGTCGCGGTGCGCTGGCAGAACGCCCAGCGCGACGCGCCGCGCGCGCTGTACCGTAGCGCCGAGGAAGACCTCGGCCGTTACTACCGCACCCGCGATCCGGCCGACATCGGCAAGTTCCGCACCCCGTCGCTGCGCGAGCTGCGCTACACCGCCCCCTACATGCACAACGGCGTGTTCCGCACGCTGCAGGAGGTGGTCGACTTCTTCGATCGCGGCGGCGGCGACGCGCCCAACAAGTCGCCGCTGCTGCGCCCGCTCGGGCTCACCGGCGACGAGAAGCGCGACCTGGTCGCCTTCCTCGAATCGATGAGCATGGACGAGCCGCTGCTCATGGCCGCGCCCGAGCTGCCGCCGATGCAGCCGCTGGTCGAGGACGCCGCAGGCCGCTGCAGCACGCACGACGCACCGGGAGGGGGGGCGGGATGACGAACGCCGGCAGGCTCTGGAACCGGTTTGTGATGAACCCCCGCGGTTGGTGGCTGCCGCTGCTCGCGGTGCTCGCGATCGGCGTGGGCAGCATGTTGTACATGGGCACGCGCACCTACCTCGATGCGCCGCCGGTGCCCGATTTCGTCGATGAGCGCGGCGTCGCGGTGGTCCCTGCGGCGGCGATCAAGCGCGGGCAGGCGGTGTTCCTGAAGTACGGCCTGATGAACTACGGCAGCATGTTCGGCGACGGCGCCGGCCGCGGCCCGGACTTCACCGCCGACGCGCTGCACCAGATGGCGCGCGCGATGCGCGATCATCATGCGTCCGCCGACGGCGTCGACGCCGATTCCGCGCTCGCCGCGGCGCAGCGCGAGATCAAGCGCAACCGCCACGATGCGATCACTGGCACGGTCACTGTCGGCGCAGCGCAGGCCTATGCCGCGCGCGAGATCGGGCGCCGCGTGGCCGCAATGTTCCGCGGCGAAGGCAGCGAAGCCTTCCACCCTGCCGGGTTCATCGCCGACGAGGCCGAACTGCGCGACCTCGCGGCGTTCTTCTTCTGGGGCGCGTGGGTCTGCGGCGTCGAGCGGCCCGGCAAGGCCTACACCTACACGCACAACTGGCCGTACGACGAACTGGCCGGCAACCGGCCGAGTGCGCAGGTCATGCTGTGGAGCGTGATCGCGGTGCTCGCGCTCGTGGCCGCGCTCGGCGCGGTGCTGTTCCTGTACGGCCGCTACGCGTCGATCGCCGGATGGCGTCCTGCGCAGCGCGGCGACGCGTTCCCGCAGGCGGGGTCGATGGCCGGCGCCGCGGCGGTCGATGCGCTGCGCCCCGGCGCGCTGCAGCGCGCGACCTACAAGTTCTTCGCCGCCGCCGTGGTGCTGTTCGTGCTGCAGGTCGCCGCCGGCATCCTGACCGTGCACGACTTCCTCGGCATCACCCGCGTGCTCGGTGTCGATCTCGCGCAGGCGCTGCCGATTCCGGTGGTCCGCGGCTGGCACCTGCAGCTCGCGCTGTTGTGGATCACCGCCTGCTGGGTCGGCGCGTCGATCTTCGTCGTGTCGACGGCGACGCCGCGGGCGCCGGCCGGACAGTTGCGGCGGGTCGAGCGGCTGTTCGGCCTGTTCGTCTTCACCGCGGTCGGCGGACTGGCCGGCGTGGCGCTCGGGCCGCACGGTCTGCTCGGCGACTGGTGGCACCTGCTCGGCAGCCAGGGCTGGGAGTTCGTCGAGCAGGGCCGGCTCTGGCAGGCGCTGCTTTTCGCGGTGTTCGCGCTGTGGTGCCTGGTGCTCGCGCGAGCGGTCCGGCCGATCTGGCGCTCGGGCGATGCGTGGATGCTGCCGAAGTGGCTGCTCTACTGCGTCGCCTGCGTGCTGGTGCTGTTCGTCTCAGGGTTCGTCGCAACGCCGCAGACCAACTTCGTGGTCGCCGATTTCTGGCGCTGGGCGGTGATCCACATGTGGGTCGAGGCGTTCTTCGAAGTCTTCACGACCGCCGTGCTCGCGTACTTCATGGTGCTCATGGGACTCGTGAGCCACGCCGCGGCCTCGCGCATCGTCTATCTCGCCGCGCTGCTGTTCCTTGGTTCGGGCCTGCTCGGCATCTCCCACAACTTCTACTGGAACGCCAAGCCGGTCGAGACGCTGGCGATCGGCAGCGTTTTCTCGACGCTGCAGGTGGTGCCGCTGATCCTGCTCACGCTCGAAGCCTGGCAGTTCCGCAACGCGCCGCAGCGCGCCGGCGGCGCAGGCGGCTTCGGCCAGTCGGAGGCGTTCCTGTTCCTGCTCGGCGTGAACTTCTGGAACTTCCTGGGCGCCGGCATGTTCGGCTTCATGATCAACCTGCCGATCGTCAACTACTACGAGCACGGCACCTACCTGACGGTGAACCACGGCCACGCCGCGCTGATGGGCGTCTACGGGAACCTCGCGATCGCGACGATCGTCTTCTGCGCGCGCTGCCTGGTCGAGCCGGCCCGCTGGAACGTCGCACTGCTGCGCCGCGTCTTCTGGTCGCTCAACGTCGGGCTGCTGCTGATGGTGGCCGCCGATCTCTTTCCGGTGGGCATCGCGCAGCTGCTGGACGTGCTCGAAAACGGCTTCTGGCACGCGCGCTCGCAGGCGTTCATCGGCAGCGACCTGTTCCAGGCGCTCACCTGGGCGCGCATCGTCGGCGGCGCGCTGTTCGTGCTCGGAGGCGTGCTGCCGCTCGCCTGGTTCGTCGTGAGCCGCGCCGCCGCGCTGAAGGCGCCGACGGCCGAGCCGTCGGAGGATGCGGCGACCCGCGTCATTCCGGGCGTGGCCGCGCTGCCCGAGAGCCAGCGCGGCTGAAGCGTGCGCCGGTGATCGCCGTGGCCTGCGGCCTGCCGCACGCAGCCGCGCGCCGCGAAGTGCAATCAGGCGCCGCAGCTGACGAGCGCCGCCTCCAGCGCATCGACGATCAGGTCGATTTCCGGGCGCTGGATCACCAGCGGCGGCGACAGGATCAGGTTGCCGCCCGAGACGCGGACCATCGCGCCGTTGCGGAAGGTCTGCTCGGCCACGGCCGCGGGCAGTGCCGCCTTGCGGTCGAGCGGCGTGCGCTTCTCCTTGTCGGCCACCAGCTCGACGCAAGCCATCAGCCCGATGCCGCGCACGTTGCCCACGGCTCGGAACTTCTGCTCGAGCGGCTTCAGCCGCGACATCAGGTACTCGCCCTGCACGCGCGCGTTCTCCGGCACGTTCTCGCGCTCGACGATGTCGAGCGCCGCCAACGCCGACGCGCAGGCCACCGGATGACCGCTGTAGGTGTAGCCGTGCATGAGCGCGCCGCTGCCGGTCTGGTCGCCGAGGAACACATCGGCAATGCGCGCCGAGACCGCGGTCGCGCCCAGCGGCACGTAGCCCGAGTTGATGCCCTTGGCCAGGCACATGATGTCGGGCTGCACGCCCCAGAGCCGCGCGCCGAACATCGAGCCGGTGCGGCCAAAGCCGGTGACCACTTCGTCGGCGATCAGCAGAACGCCGTGCGCGTCGCAGACCTGGCGCACCAGCGGCCAGAAGTTCGGCGGCGGCACGATGACGCCGCCGGCGCCCTGCACCGGCTCGGCGATGAACGCCGCGACCGTGTCGGGCCCCTGGAAGCGGATTTCGCGATCGAGCAACCCGGCGCAGATCTCGCCGAGCCGCTTCGGGTCGTCGGTGTACGGGTTGCGGTAGTCCCACGGCGTGTCGATGTGGAAGCACCCCGGGAGCAACGGCTCGTAGGCACGCCGGAACGCGGTGTTGCCGTTCACCGACATGCCGCCGAAGTGCACGCCGTGGTAACCCTGCTTGAGCGCGATGAACTTGTGGCGGTCGGCCTGGCCCATCAGCTTCCAGTACTGGCGCGCGATCTTCAGCGCGCCCTCCACCGCGTCGGAGCCGCCGCTGGAGAACGCGACGCGCGCCATGCCCTCGGGCTGCAGCATCCCGACCAGCCGCACCGACAGCTCGATCGCGCGCGGATGCGTGGTGCCGCGAAAGCACGAATAGAACGCCAGCTCGTCGAGCTGGTCGACGATCGCTCGCTTGATCTCCTCGCGCCCGTAGCCGAGGTTGATGTTCCACAGGCCCCCCACGCCGTCGACCACGCGATGGCCGTCGATGTCGGTGATCCAAACGCCGTCGCCGCGGGCCACGATGATCGGGGGCTGTTCCTGCATCTGGCGCGGGTGCGCCATCGGGTGCAGCATGAAGCGCGCGTTGTGTGCGCGCAGCGCGTCCGGGCCGGTCATGAGGTTTCTCCGGGAGCGAAGCGGTCGATGCCGAGCCGGGCGCGCACGCGTGCGAAGCTGCCTTCGGGGTCGGCGAGGTCGAAGAAGATCGCGTCCATGCCCACTGCGCGCGCGCCCTCGACGTTGCGCGGCTGGTCGTCGACGAACAGCGCGCGCGCCGCGGGCACGCCGAGCGCCTCGAGCGCGGCGCGATACGCGCGCGGATCGGGCTTGAGCACGCCGGTGTGCGTGGCGTCGACCAGCACGTCGATCTCGCGCAGCAGCTCGAGCCGGTCCATGAACGGCCGGCCCCAGAAGAGCTCGAGCTCGTTCGAGACGATGCCCACCCGCAGGCCCGCGGCACGCGCCGCCCCGATCGTGCGTCGCGCGCAGTCGCGCACCGCGCGGTTCGGGTCGTCGCCGCGGATCGCCTTGAAGTAGTCGAGCGGCGTCCACGCGTCGTGGCCGAGCATGCGGCCGACTTCGGCCGCGCGCTGCGCCCAGTAGTCGCGTTCGCTGATCGCCCCGGCGGTCATGCTGCGCCACAGCGGGTCGGTGGGCGGGTCGACCGGGCCGAGCCAGTCGAGCGTGCCGGCCGCCAGGCCGAGGATCGTCTCGATCTCGCGCTGCCGCTCGAAGGCCGATATCGTGATCACGCTGCCGAAGTCGAGCAGCAGCGCGTCGAACAGGCGCTCTTCGACCCGATGGGCGCGCGCTTCGGGGGCGTTCATGTCATCCTGGCTCCATAGCGCAGTGCGTAGCGCACCGGATCCCATTGCGGCGGATCGGTCGGGCCGGCACCGGCGGCGGTCACCGGCCGCGCCTGCACCAGCACGATCGTGTCGCCCTCGCGGCGGCCGCGCTGCAGCACCCATTCGATGTCGACCGGGTAGCCGTAGTGGGCCTCGACCGCGACGGCGCTGCGCGCGATCGCCGCGATCTCGTCGTCGTCGAGCACGCGTGCGGCCGCGAACGCGGGCGGCATCGGACGCTCGACGACCGCGCCGCGCCGATAGTCCATCACCGAGATCACCGTCTTGTCGGCGATCCGGTAATCGAGCAATTCGAAGCCGTCCTTGTCGAGCTCGGCGTGATCCGGCACGACCAGCCCGCCGACCACAGCCTCGCCGTATCCCCAGGAACCCTCGACCACCACTCGGTCGCGCCGTCCGGTGAGCGGATGCACCGAGAACGCGACGCCGGCGGCACGTGCGCGCACCAGCTCGAGCACCCCCACGGCCATCGGCATCGCTGCAGCGCCGAGCCCGGACTGCCTGCGGTAGCCGATCGCCCTCGCGGAGAACAGGCTCGACCAGGCGCGCCTGATGCTGTCGTCGACCGCGTCGAGCCCCGAGACACCAAGGAAGGTCTCGTACTGGCCGGCGAAACTGTGGTCGGCCGCATCCTCGCCGACCGCCGAACTGCGAACCGCCACCGGCTTGTCGACCTCGCGCACCTCGAAGCACAACGCGTCGTAGGCGCGCTCGAAACACGCGCGCATCGCATGGGGCAACGGCTGCGCGGCGAAGCGCCCGCGGATGCGCGACGAGGCGGCTTCGAGTCGGTCGAGGTCGTTGCCGTCGCCGATCGAGGCCAGTTCGGCGATGATCGCGGTCTCGAGCCGCGTTTCGCGCACGAAATGCAGATACGCCTCGACCGTCACCGCGTATCCAGTGGGCACCTGGAAGCCCGCCCGCCGCAGTTCAGCAAGCCGCGCCAGCTTCGGGCCGACGACTTCGGCGTTCGCGGCGGCCGGCTCGGCCATCGCAACCACCCACGGGCTGGCGGCCGCGCCTGCCATCGCTCAGGCCGCCTTCAGCACGGTGACCGTGCCCGCGCTGCCGTCGACGTCGACCAGGTCGCCATCGGCGATGACGCGCGTGGCCACCGCGGTGCCGACCACGCAGGGCACGCGGTATTCGCGGCTGATGATCGACGCGTGCGCCAGCGTACCGCCCTGGTCGCACACGCAGGCGGCGATCTTGGTGAAGGCTGGCGTCCAGCTCGGCGACGTGCCTTCGCAGACCAGCACTTCGCCCGCCTGCACGCGATGCAGGTCCTGCGGGCCGTGAAGCACGCGCGCGCGCCCGCTCGCCCGGCCCGGCGCCGCTCCGAGCCCGCGCAGCCTTTCTCCGGGCGCCGCGCCGACGCGCACCGCCGCGAGAAACTCGTCGGTCACGCCATCGATCTCGATCAGGATCGGGTCGCTGATCGACTCGGGGGCGGCGCCCAGGTACTTCGGCATCGTCTTGCGGCATTCGCGCCAGGACGCGTGATATGCACGCCGCGCGTCGATCAGCGCGTCGAACGAAGCGATCGGCTCGCCGCGGGCGACCCGCAGCAACTCGGGATAGAAGAGGAAGAACACGTCGTCGGCGTTGCGCCCGGCCGTGCGCGCGCCGATCGCGAGCGCCGCGCGACGCAGCGGAATCGTCGCGCGCAGGTCGATGTAGTGGTTGTGGTCTTCATTCCACCAGACGAAATTGGCGCGCTCGCAGCTGGCCAGCGCCGCGTCGAACGCCCTGCGCTCGGCCCGGGTGAGTCGCGCGCGGGCCGCCGCGATCGCGGCGTCGCGCTCGGCGCGCGCCTCGTCGATGCCGGCGTCGAAATCGTGGCCTTCGCCACGCTCGAGCAGGAAGGTGCGAAGGTTGCCCAGCGGCGTGGTCGGATCCTCGCGCCAGCAGGGCAGCATCGGATCGGCCATTCCGTCGGTGCGGCATCCCCATTCGTCGAGAAACGCACCGAAGCGCTCCAGCCAGCGTGCGCCCTCGGTGCCCGCCGCGGCCAGCGCCGCGGCGATCGATTCGGGCGGGTTCTCGACGAATGCGGCGGCAAGCCGCGTGCCGCGCAACTCGCGCGCGAAACCCCACAGCGCGCGGTCGCAGCGCGTCATCGGCGTCTCGTAGCCCTGCAGGAAGCGCGGCACCTCGGCGCGCGCGATCCCGAGTTCGTCGCACAGCCCGTAGAAGCCCGCCTGGTTCAGCAGCAGCGGGTACATCAGCTCGAAGTGCACCTCCCAGGCGCGGCGCTGGAAAGCGCGCGCCCGCTCGAGGTAGTCAACCTGTGCGCCGGCCGCATCGCCGCGCGGGTCATGGCGCTCGAGGGCGCGGGCGTCCGCGTCGAGTTCGCCGGCGATGCGCGCCCACGACTCGGGAAAGCGCTCGAGGAAGCCCGGAAGCGCAGCGCTCAACGCGGCCGCGCGCTCGCGCGCTTCGTCGGGCGACCGCTGCTCGATCTCGGTGAAGTAGACGTGCGTGCCGGCGCAACGCACGGTGAGCCCGTTTGACGTGGGCAGTGGCACCGCCTGCGCGGCGCGCTGCGTCGCCCAGGCGTAGCCGTCGTCGAGCAGGCACATGCCCAACGGCGTGATGCCGTCGGGAAAGCGGTATTCGAGCAGCCAGAAGCGTTCGAGGTCGTCGCGGCGCATCGGTGCGACGCGCTCGAAGCGAACCATGTCGGGACGATGCGCATCGTCGGCGCCCGGATAGCCCGGGTCGTCCACGATTCGCTGCAGCAGGTCGGCGTGCATCGGTCGTCTCGCAGGGTGCTCGATCGGCGCCAGTGTGCAATGCCGATCGATAGTTGTCAATGCAACTAAATATCCGGATCGGATGGCTTTCTGGGCGTCGCGTTCGACACGCATTGCACTTGCAATGAGAGATCCGTCTGCCCGCTTCCCGCGCCGAAGAAAACCCCTGAATTGGTTGCAAACACAACAGTCTGGTGCTTATGATACGTCCCGGTACAACGCATCGACGACGAGCATGCTTCCCGAGCCGGCCTCCGCCCCGCATCCGGCAGCGTCCGCGGCCGCCTACCCCGCTCCCCGCCTGTACATCGACGGAGCCTGGCTTGAATCGGCGTCCGCCGGCTCCGCATCCCTCACCAACCCGGCCACCGGCGAGTCGCTCGGCGAAGTGCCGCTGGCCGGCGACGACGAGGTGTTCGCCGCGGCGGCGGCCGCGCAGCGCGCGCAGGCCGACTGGGCCGCGAGCACGCCGCTGGCGCGCTTCCAGGTGATCACCCGCGCCACCGCGCTGCTGCGCGAGCGCGCCGACACGATCGCCCGGGTGATGACGCTCGAGCAGGGCAAGCCGCTGGCGGAATCGAGACGCGAGGTGCTGCTGTCGGCGGACATCATCGATTTCCTGGCCGAGGAAGGCAAGCGCGCCTACGGGCGCCTCGTGCCGCCGCGCACGCCGGGCGTGGTCGCGCAGATCGTCGCGCCGGTGCCGGTCGGGCCCGCAGCGCTCTTCACCCCGTGGAATTTCCCGCTCAACCTTCCGGCACGCAAGGTCGGCGCGGCACTCGCCGCCGGTTGCACCGCGGTGCTCAAGCCCTCGGAAGAAACGCCCGGCAGCGCGACCGCATTGGCGCAGGCCTTCCACGATGCCGGGCTGCCGCCGGGCGTGCTGAACCTCGTCTGCGGAGCACCCGCGCGCGTCTCCGAATCACTGATCGCTGCGCCGCAGATCCGCAAGGTCTCGTTCACCGGCTCGGTGCCGGTGGGCAAGTCGCTCGGCATGCTGTGCGCGAAGCGCGTCAAGCGCTACACCGCCGAACTCGGAGGCCATGCGCCGGCGCTGGTGCTGCCGCAGATCGACGTACGACGCGTCGCCGCGCTGTCGGTACCGGCCAAGTTCCGCAACGCCGGACAGATCTGCACCTCGCCGACCCGCTTCTACGTTCACGAGTCGATCGCCGACGACTTCATCGACGCGTTCGCCGCGGGCGCGTCCGCGCTGCGGCTCGGCCACGGCCTCGATCCGGCCACCACGATGGGCCCGCTGTCGAACGCGCGCAGGGTGGCCGACGTCGGTGCGCTGGTGCGCGACGCGGTCGAACAAGGCGCGCGACTCGTCTGCGGCGGCGCCCCCCTCCCGGGCCCGGGCCACTTCTACGCGCCGACGGTGCTGGCCGACGTGCCGGCCTCGGCGCGCATCATGCGCGAGGAACCGTTTGGACCCGTGGCCGCCATCAACCGATTCGCGCGCCTCGAAGACGCAATCGCGCTCGCCAACGGCCTGCCCTATGGCCTCGCGGCGTATCTCTTCACGCAGGATCTCGCCCTGGCACACGGCGTCGCCGCGCGCCTCCAGGCAGGCATGGTCGGCGTCAATCATTTCGGCACCTCGCAGCCCGAGACGCCGTTCGGCGGCGTCAAGGAGAGCGGCCTCGGATCCGAGAGCGGCAGCGAAGGGCTCGCCGCCTACTTCGACACGAAACTGGTCAGCATCGGCACCGGCTGAGGCACCCGCGAAGGCCGGCGAACCGCGCGAAGAACGAACGACAAGCGAACGACAGCGAGGAGGAGCGCACATGCAGCAGGCATCGGCAGGGCCGGCGGGCGCACGCGGCGGCCTTGGGCTCAGGGCGCTGGTGGCCACCGCGGTCGGCGTCGTCGTGGTGCAGAGCACGATGATCAGCATGCTCAACGGCGCGGGGCTGGGCGCGATCAACTACCTCGCGGCCATCGGACTCGCAGCGCTGCTCGCGCTCAGCTACGTGCTGTCCTTCGCCGAGCTCGCGCTGATGCTGCCGCGGGCCGGGTCGGTCAGCGCGTACACGCAGGTCGCGCTCGGGCCGGGGCTAGCGATCGTCGCTGCGCTGTCGGGCTACGTTGCGGTCGCGCTGCTGGGCATTCCGGCCGAACTGATCCTGGTCGACGCGCTGCTCGAACAGCTCGTGCCGCATCTCTCGCAATGGGCGGGACAGCCGAGCCTGCTGCTGCTCGCGCTGTTCTTCCTGCTCAACCTGCAGGGCATCGACATGTTTGCGCGCATCCAGAGCGGACTCGTCGCCACGATGTTCGCCGGCATCCTGGTGATCGGCGCCCTCGGCGTCGCGAGCGGCGACACCTCGTCGATCGCCACGGCCCAGCCCTTCGAGCCGGCCGCCGCATTGTCGCTGGTCGCGCTCGCGATCTGGGGCCTGGTCGGACTCGAGTTCGTCTGCCCGATGATCGGCGACGCCCGCGCGCCCGCGCGCGACGTGCCCCGCGCGATGTTCATCGGCTTGGCCCTGATCGTGGTTGCCTACGGCCTGTATTGCGCGGCCGGCATCGCGAAGCTCGCGCCCGCCAAGCTGGTCGAGGCGACCCCGCACATGGACCTGGCGATCGCGGTGTTCGGCCCCGCCGCGCGGGTCGGCTTCGGTCTGCTCGCCATTCTGGGCAGCGCCACGCTGCTCAACACGGTGCTCGCCAGCGTGTCGCGGATGATCCAGGGGATGGCGCAGAGCGGCCAGCTGCCTGCGTTCCTTGGTCGCGAGAACCGGCGCGGCGCACCGGCGCCGGCGCTGGCGGCGCTGGCGTTGGCGATCGGCGCGGTGCGCGTTCCGCTGGGGATGGACGCAGGATCGATCCTCACGCTCACCGTCGCGGCCGCCGGCTGCTGGCTGATCGCCTACATCATCGCGCACCTCGACCTGATCGTGCTTCGCTACCGGCTGCCGGCGACGCCGCGTCCGTTCCGCTCGCCGTGGTTTCCGCTGCCGCAGGTGCTCGGCATCGTCGGAATGGCCTACGTATTCGCTAATATCTCGCCGACGCCGGAACTGGCCGGCCCGATTTACCGCAACGTCGCAATCATGCTGGGCATCACCTGCGCGTATTCGCTCGTCTGGACCCTCTTCGTGATCCGCCGCAATCCCTTCAAGGCCGACCCGCTGCCCGCCCCCTCGGCCGAGCGGACCCCCAGCTGAGCCGCGGCGCGAAATATGCCGACACGCAAGCCCGCTTCGACCGCCCGCGCGCGCCCGCCCGTCTCGGGCGACGGCGGCGCGTTGTGGCTGCACGAGTTCATTCCCTACAAGCTCGCGGTCGTGGCCAACCGCCTGAGCCAGTCGATCGGCTCACTGTTCGAGGAGCGCTTCGGGATCCAGATTCCCGAGTGGCGCATCCTGATGGCGCTTCATGCGCACGGGCCCACGGCCCCCAACGAAGTGGTCGAGCTCACCAGCATGGACAAGGCGCGGGTGAGTCGCGCCCAGCGCCGCCTGGTCGAGCAGGACCTTGTCGCAGTCAGCGAAGACCCTCGCGACCGGCGCCGGCTGGTGCTGTTCCTCACCCGGAAGGGCGCGGACATCTGCCGCGACATCATCCCCGAGGTGCGGCGCATGGAGCAGTGGTTCCTCGCGGTGCTCGATGCGCGCGAACGAGCCGCGCTCGACGAAACGCTGAGCCGGCTGTTCGAGCGCAGCCAGGAATTGCGGCAGCTGGGCGGTCGGACTCCCGACGGTGACGGCGCCTGACGGCGACGTCGCGTTCGACGCCGATCCGTCTCCGGAGGCGGCTGCCCCGCCGATCAGCGTGCCAGCTCGCCGATCCGGTACTTCGGAAGCAGCTGCGCCGCATACGGCGAGTGGGGCCGCCCGACGTCCTTCGTCCTGAACGCCTCGCTTGCCTCCTTCCCGCAGTGCTTCAGCATCGCCGCCGGGTCGGCCGGGTGCTGTGGCAGGTAGGCGGTGAAGTCGTAGACGACGCCGTCGATCGCCATCCAGCAACTCTTCGCGTCGGCGTGGCGCGCGACCTCGACCAGCGTGTAACTCGCCGCGCCGCCCGCGGCGGCCGGCTCGCGCGCCGCCATCAGGTTGATGCCTGCGACGGCGACCCAGAACGCGACCGTCGCGATCGTAACCGCATGCTTCATCGGAAATCGAACCTCTCGCTGTGGATGTCGCGCGGCGCGACGCCAGCCGCGACGAGCCGCCGGCGCAGGGCGTCGACGAGCGGCGGCGGCCCGCACAGGAACGCCTGCCTGCCGGCGAACTCGCCGATCTGCGCGGCGAGCGGCGCCCAGGCCTCGTCGACGTCGCCCGCGGTCTCGACCTGGAGCAGGCGCACGGGGCCCGGCAGCGCCGCAGGAAGCAGTGGCAAACAGGCTCGCGCCGGCAGGTCGCCCGGCCGGTGCACGTGGACCAGGTCGACCGGCGCGGCGCCTCCGGCGACCTCGCGCTCGAGCGCCGCGAGGAACGGGGTGATGCCGATCCCTCCGGCCACCCACAGTTGCGGCCGCTGCGGATCGCGTTGCGCGAGGAAGGCGCCGTAAGGGCCCTGCACCATCGCCGCGACCCCGACGCGCACCGTCTGCAGGTGCCGTGTGCAGTCGCCCAGCGAACGGATCAGCAGTCGCATCCGGTCGTCCGCGGCCTGGCCGGCGACCGTGTAGGGATGGTATTCGCCGCAGCCCTGCCAGCCCGGCCCGTCATGAAACGCGACGAACACGAACTGCCCCGGCTGCCAGCGCACCGGCGCGCCGCAGGGTTCGAGGTCGAGGTCGAGCAGGCCCGGTCCGGGATGCGCGACGCGCGACACGCGGTACGGATGCCCGCGGACCCATCCGCGGCCCAGCGCGTAGCGGTACGCGAGCGCGACAACCGCGACGACGATCATCACGGCCAGCGCCAGCTGCAGCGCCCGTCCGCCGAACGGCCACGCGTGCGCGACGCCCGCAGCGAACGCGGGCGCGGTCACGGCGTGCACCGCGCGCCAGCGCGTGTACGCGAGGGGGAGGAGGAAGGTCGCCACCATCATCGCCATCAGCAGCGCCAGCGCGAGCCAGCCGGCCTGCACCGCGGCGCCCGCGCCGGGCGGGGTGATCGTCGCCGCCGCGGCCGGCCAGCCGCCGCCGGCGAAGGCCCGCGCCGACAGCGCCAGCGGGTGCGCGAGCGCGAGCAGGTAGGCGAGCGCGCCGCAGGCGTGGTGCCACCAGTACAGCCGGTCGAGCCCGCCTGCCGCGCGCTCGAGCCGGCGCAACCTGAGCATCAGCACGAAGCTCGCACACCAGAGCGCGAGGGCGGCGATGCCGAGCGTCGAGGCGATGGTGTGCATCAGCGGTCGGCGCGCCGGCGCGAGAGTCGCCGGTTACGCCACGCCGCCGGCGCGCAGCCGGCGCGACAGCTGTCGCAGCATGCCGGCGAAGGCCGCCGCCCACGCCAGCAAGGCGACCGCGAGGAACGACGGCGGCAGGAAGCCGAGGAAGGCGAAGTCCATTGCTCGCGCCATCTCGTGCGTGCTCGCCGCGTACATGCCGAGCGGAAACACTGCGCCCCAGTACAGTGGGTCGTACCTCAGCGGAAAACGCTTGTAGACGTAGCGCCACGCGGCCAGCACCAGCAGCATCGGAATCCACCAGGTACCGGTCGCCCAGTAGAACACCGTGAAACCCTTCAGGAACGGCAGCAGCGAGCGCAGGAATGGCGCATCGGGCGCATTGACGATCAGCAGCGACCCCGCGAGCGTCGAGATCGCCATCGCCCCCATGTTGATCCAGTACGGCGGCGCGAGGTCGCCGGGCGAGAAGCGGAAGAAGGCGTACCGGTAGAAGATCAGCGACATCATCCAGATGTACAGCATGCCGCCCCACAGCCACATCGACAGCGCGAAGAAGTTCAGCTCGAGCTTCCAGGGCTGGTCGATGTGGGCGGCCAGCAGCGCGCTGAGCACTGCAATCGACTGCGTCGCGACGACCGCGAGCAGCCACCCGCCGGTGATGCCGCGATCCAGCGTCGGCTTGTCCTCCTTGATCGTGAACGCGGCGAACACGGTGTAGGTGAGGCCGACCCAGAGCACGATCGCGAACGCCCACAGCGCGATCGCGGCCCGGTATTCGCCCGCCAGCAGCGCGCACTGGCTGCCCAGCACCGCGGTGCCGGCCACCATCGTGAAGAAGCCCGGCCCGCGCAGGTGGTCGACCATGTCGCCGAAGAAGCGCCGGCGATGCCGGATCATCCGCAACGCGCTGAGCAGCCACAACACGAGCCAGGCGACGACGTTCAGGCCGAACAGCGCCACGGCGATCGAGTGCAGCCCCATCTGCTGCGAGGCGAGCGAGACGATGCCGGTCGCCATCACCAGCGCGAAGTACGCCGGCGAGAGCTCGGCGAGGCCAGCGGCGCCGGTGGCGGGCGCCTGCGCCACGCTCACGAGAACCAGCGCAGGAACGCCGCCGCGGCGAGCGCGACGACGGCCAGCGCCGCCAGCAGGTTCCACGCACGGCGCCGCGCGCCTTCGCCCCAGCGGTCGGTGCGGCGCAGGAACAGCGCCGCGATCACGAAGCCCGCCAGCGCGCACGCGACCTTGACCCGCAGCGCCGCGACCGCCGTGCCGTGAATGTCGGGGAACTGGCCGTAGAAGTGCAGGCTGATCGCCCCGAACAGCGCCCCGCTTCCCGCCTGCGCCGCCCAGCCGGCCAGCACCAGCCAGGCCAGCTGCCGCTGGCGCCGGACGTCGGCCGAGGCGAGCCAGCGCGCGGCCAGCGCGCCACCGACGACCGCGGCGGCGCCGAAGTTGTGGACGACCTGGACGACCGCGTAGGCGAGGTTCTCGGCGCTCATCGCACGCCGGTCACTCGACGCTCGCGCTCACGCAGTCCTGGACCCCGATCGGGGTGTGCGCCTTGTTCACGACCTTGACGCAGATCGTGTGCCGTCCCGGCGCCAGCGTCTCGAGCGCGTAGCTGCCCTTGAGCTGGCGCAGGATGCCGACTTCCTTGTCGTCGACGTAGACGTGAACGTGGTCGCCGCGCGGTCCGGGCTCGACCTCGTAGACCAGCCGGTTCTGCTCCATCGCGTCGAGCCGCGCGCCGTTGGCGGGCTGCGTGATACGCACGAACGGCGCCCCGGCCGCCCCCGCGGAGAGCGGAGCGGCGACGCCGACGAATGCCGCGACGACGAGCGAAGTTCGGATCTTCATGGCGCCTCCGTGCGTGCCCTGGCCCGCGGCCAATATACCGCAGCGGGCGCCGCTCAACGACGGCCGCGCCAATGGCCGGACAGCCGTCCCCCGAAACGGTACGCGATCCAGCCGCCCGCCATGCCGCCGAGATGCGCGAAGTGCGCGACGCCCGATGCCGTTCCGGTCACGCCGAGCACGAGCTCGAGCGCGCCGTAGAGCACGACGAACACGCGAGCCGGCAGCGGAACGGGCGGGATCAGCAGCATCACGATACGGTTCGGGAAGACGATCGCGTAGCCGGCCAGCATCGCGAACACTCCGGCCGATGCACCGATCACCGGCGCGTCCGACGCGCCGAAGGCGACGACCACGAAGACCTGCGCGAGCGCGCCGATCGCGACGCCGCTGAAATAGCCCAGCGCGAGCCGCTTCGCGCCCCAAACCCGCTCGAGGTCCGAGCCGAACATCCACAGCGCGAACATGTTGAACAGCAGGTGCGTGACGCCCGCATGCAGGAAGCCGTAGGTCAGCAGCGTCCACGGCGCCGAGAGCACCGCACCCGGGTCACCGGGCCACAGCGCGAACCACTCGAGGAGCTGCACGCCGAGCGCGCCCTGCGCCAGGAAGGCGGCGACGTTGGCGATGATCAGCCACTGGACGAGGGGAGGGAGCATGGCATTGCCCGCCGCGCGCGCGAGTCCTAAGCCTCACCTAAGGTCGGAGGAGAACACTGCAACGGTCCGGGCCAAGTTGAAGGGAGTCGCCATGAATACCCGATCGTTCAGCGCGAAGCAAATCGTCGTCGCATTGTCCGCGGCGGGACTTCTCACCGCGGGCGTGGGCACCGCCTGGCGGGTCGGGCACGCCGCGCCGCTTGTCCCTGCCGTCGTATCGACTTCGCACGCGAGTGACGTGCGGGCTGCCGGCACGGCCGCGCCGACGGCCCTGCCCGACTTCTCCTCGATCGCCGCGCGATACGGCCCGGCGGTCGTCAACATCAGCGTCACGTCGATGAGCCCGGCGGCGGCCGTCGGTCCCGGTGACGGCAACGGGGCCGATCCGTTCGGTGACGACCCCTTCTACGAGTTCTTCCGACGATTCATGGGACCGAACGGGCGCCTGCGCGAGCTACCGGTTCGCGGCCTCGGCTCGGGCTTCATCGTCGACCCCGACGGCGTCATCCTCACCAACGCGCACGTGGTGCGCGACGCGAAGGAGGTCACGGTCAAGCTCACCGACCGTCGCGAGTTCCGCGCGAAGGTGCTCGGCTCGGATCCGGCCACCGACATCGCGGTGCTGAAGATCGACGCGAAGAACCTGCCGGTCGTTCCGCTGGGCAGCGCGCGCGACCTGAAGGTCGGCGAATGGGTGCTTGCGATCGGCTCGCCGTTCGGCTTCGAGAACTCGGTGACCGCAGGGGTGGTCAGTGCCAAGGGCCGTTCGCTGCCCGACGAGGGTTACGTCCCGTTCATCCAGACCGACGTCGCGGTGAACCCGGGCAACTCGGGCGGGCCGCTGTTCGACGCGCGCGGCGAGGTGGTCGGCATCAACTCGCAGATCTTCAGCCGCACCGGTGGCTACCAGGGACTGTCGTTCGCGATCCCGATCGACGTGGCTGCCCGCGTGCGCGACGAGATCGCGGCCCACGGCTCGGTGCGTCACGCGAAGCTCGGCGTCACCGTACAGGAAGTGGACCAGACGCTGGCCGACTCGTTCAAGCTCGACAGGCCGCGCGGCGCGCTGGTCTCGAGCGTCGAGAAGGGCAGCGCGGCCGACGCGGCCGGACTGCGCAGCGGCGACGTGATCCTGAAGCTCGACGGCAAGCCGATCGTCGACTCGGGCGACCTGCCGGCGATGATCGGCCAGGCCCGGCCCGGCGAGAAGGTGGCGCTCGACTTCTGGCGCGACGGCGCCACGCACCAGACCGTCGCGCAGCTGCACGAGGCGGGCAACGCCGCCACGGCGAGCGCCGCCGGCGACGCGGGCCAGGGCACGCTCGGCCTGGCCGTGCGGCCGCTGCAGCCGAACGAGCGACGCGAGGCCGGCGTCGCCAGTGGCCTTCTGATCGAGGATGCGGCCGGCGCCGCAGCGATGGCCGGCATCCATTCGGGCGACGTCCTGCTGGCGGTCAATGGAACGCCAGTGAAGAGCGTCGAGCAGCTGCGGGCACTGATCGCGAAGTCCGACAAGTCGATGGCGCTGCTGATCCAGCGCGGGCACGACCGGATCTTCGTGCCGGTTCACATGGGTTGAACGGAGGTCACGCAATCATGAAGACGAAACTGATGAAGACGAGACTGGTTCACGGCATTCAGGCTGCGGCGCTGGGCGCCGCGTTGGCCGCAATCGTTCCGGCACAGGCGGCGAGCCTGCCGCAGGTCCGGCACAGCGGCGCGATCGAGTACCTGAGCGGCGGCATCGGGCACGACGAGGCCGCCGCGATCGAAGCGGCGAGCGCGCACTGGCCGGTGACGATGGAGTTCGCGGTGCGCGACGGCAAGCGAGCGGACTTCGCTGCCGACGTGAGGGTCGAGGTCCGCGACGCGAAGGGCCGCGTGGCCCTCGACACCCGCTCGAGCGGGCCGTTCCTGCTCGCGCGCCTCCAGCCCGGGAGCTACTCGGTGCGTGCGACGTTGAGCGACCACACGCTGCAGCAGGCACTGCACGTGAGTTCGGGCAAGCCGTCGCGGGTGGTGTTCGTCTGGCCGGCGGGCACCGACGAGCGCAGCGGCTGAAGGCGGCCGCGCCCTCGCACCCTCACGCGCTCCAGCGGTCGAGCGATCAGCGGCCGAAGATGCCGCGGATCGCGTCGATGGCGCGGCCGGCGCCGGGCAACCCGGGAATCGACGGCGTCGCATCCTGGGCGGACTGTCCGGCCGGCTGCTCGCCCTGGCCTGCCGGCGCCGCCGATGGCGTGGACCCCCGCTCCCCGGCGGCCGCCGTGTCGACGCCCAGCATCGCCATCGTCGTCGCCTTCACGCGCACCCGCGCGGCCCACTCGGGTTCCCACGGCGTGCGCGGGTCGGCGGGGCGCGGAGGGTGCGCCAGGTTCAGCTCGCTGCCCCAGGCGATCATCCGCAGCATGGCGCCCTCTTCCTTGCCCGACGCGAAGATGCCCTTCGGCACCGCGCAACGCGTCGTGCCGGCCGGCAGCAGCGCCTTCTCCGCCACCCAGCGATCGACCGTGGCGTTCGACAGATAGTCGAACAGCCCCATGCCGGTGTCCGCGGTCTCGGCCGAACTCCACAGCACCATGTCCTTTCCGACGCTGGCCATCGCGTGCAGGTAATAGGCGCGCGCGTTGGCCACCGCCGGCCACTGCAGCGCGATGCTGTCGGTGAGCGCGCCGCTGGCAGCCAGTTCGATGGCGGGCATGAAATCGTGGGATTGGCCGAGCGCGAACCTCATGCTCGCGGGCACGCCGTCGCCGCGAATCGCGTGCTCGCCGGCCAGCGAAGCGCCGCGCGGCACCATCGCGCGGTGCTTCTCGTTGGGCCACAGCGAGTATCCGGGAGCGACCCGCGCGCCGCGGTCGGGTGCGTAGCGTCCGGCGAACGCCCGGCCGAACGCCTGCGGGTCCGCGCCGGCCAGGTCGATGATCCGCGGCTGGCCGGGCCGCACCGTCTCGCTGCAGCCCCAGTAGATCAGCAGGCGGCCGGTGGGCCGCTCGCGCAGGTCCTCGGGCGGCTCGCCGGGTTCGCGATCGGGCGTTCGGGGCGTCGCGGCCAGCGGCACCAGCGGCAGGCTCGCGCCCATCTGCATGCCCGGCGGGATCGAGTGCGTGGCCTCGCTGCCCGAGGGCTTGTTGCGCGTGTGCAGGGCCAGGTCGAGCCATCGGCCCGTCGCCATGCCGCGGGCATTGCCGTACTGGTTGCCGCCGGCGCCCGCCGCGCCCCCGCCCATGAAACCGGGCAGCGACGGCATCCCGGGCATCGCGGGCATCTCGGGCATGCCCGCCATCGTGTGCGTGGCGACGTCCATCCAGTACTGGGCAATCGGCGGCCTGACCACCTGCTGGGCCGACGCTCCGGGCGCGACGACGGTGGCGAATCCCGCCGCAGCGAGGCTGGCGAAGCGAATCGGAAAGGTCATGACCGGGCTCCGTCGGAAGTTCGCGACGATCATAGGCCCTGCGCACCCGCCACGGGTTGACGCAGGTCGGGCCTGATCGCAGGCGCAGCGCGCGGGCTCGGGCCGCCCGGCCGACGGCTAGAATGGCGCGTTCCTCCAGGACCGCCCGCTTCCTCTCACGCCTTGCGCACCACCCGCCTCATCCGCATCGTGTTCGTCGCCTGGCGCTATGGCCTGGACGAGCTGGCCGCCTCGGGCGCCGCGGCGACGACCGGCTCGCGCTGGGCGCTGGCCGCGGTGCGCGTGCTGCGCTTCGGCCGCCGGCTCGACACCCCCCGCGGCGAGCGCCTGCGCCGCGCGCTCGAGAGCCTCGGCCCGATCTTCGTGAAGTTCGGCCAGGTGCTGTCGACGCGGCGCGACCTGCTGCCGGCCGACGTCGCCGACGAGCTGGCCCGGCTGCAAGACCGCGTGCCGCCGTTTCCCGGCGAGGTCGCGGTGCGCGAGATCGAGCGCGGGCTCGGTCGCCCGATCGACGCGCTGTTCGACGACTTCGACCGAACGCCGCAGGCGTCCGCGTCGATCGCCCAGGTTCACTTCGCGCGGCTCAAGGACGGCCGCGAGGTCGCGGTCAAGGTGCTGCGGCCCAACATGGCGCCGGTCATCGAGCGCGACCTCGAGTTGCTGCGCACCGCGGGCGGCCTGCTGATGCGCGTGTCGGCCGACGCGCGCCGGCTGCGCCCGCTCGACGTGATCGACGAGTTCGACAAGTACCTGCACGACGAGCTCGACCTGATCCGCGAAGCCGCCAACGCCAACCAGCTGCGGCGCAATTTCGAGGGATCGAGGCTGCTGCGCGTCCCGGAGATGTACTGGGACTGGTGCGCGACCAACGTGCTGACGATGGAGCGGATGCACGGCTTCCCGGTCAGCCAGATCGAGCGGATGCGCGAGGCCGGCATCGACCTGAAGCAGCTCTCGCGCGACGGCGTCGAGATCTTCTTCACTCAGGTGTTCCGGCACGGCTTCTTCCACGCCGACATGCACCCCGGCAACATCCTGGTCGGCGACGCCGGCCCCGACTTCAACCGCTACATCGCGCTCGACTTCGGCATCGTCGGCACGCTGTCGGACTTCGACAAGAACTACCTGGCGCAGAACTTCCTCGCCTTCTTCCGTCGCGACTACCGGCGCGTCGCCGAGCTGCACGTCGAGTCGGGCTGGGTGCCGCCGACGACGCGCGTCGAGGAGCTCGAGGGCGCGGTGCGCGCCTGCTGCGAGCCGTTCTTCGACCGGCCGCTGAAGGAGATCTCGCTCGGGCTGGTGCTGCTCAGGCTGTTCCAGGCGTCGCGCCGGTTCAACGTCGAGATCCAGCCGCAGCTGGTACTGCTGCAGAAGACGCTGCTCAACGTCGAAGGGCTGGGCCGCCAGCTCGATCCCGACCTCGACCTGTGGGTCACCGCGAAGCCGATCCTCGAACGCTGGATGCAGGAGCAGATCGGCGTGGCCGGCTTCAACGAGCGGATGCGCAAGGAGTCGGTGCACTGGGGCCGGCTGCTGCCGGAACTGCCGCGGCTCGCGCACGCCGCGCTGGCCCGGGCGGCGCGCGACGAGGTCGATCCGGGGATGCGCGCGCTGCTCGAGCGGCTGGTCGCCGAGCAGCGACGCACGCAGCGCTGGATCGGCTTCTTCGTGGCCGGTCTGGTCGTCGTGCTGGCGCTCGAGGCCGGACGCTTCTTCGGCTGGTAGCCGCTCGCAGGCCGGAATCGGGCCCTGCGCTTTACCCTGATGTCGAGTTACGCTACTGTGTCGCCCGCCCAGCCCCGACCGCCCCGACCATGCTGACTTTCCTGGTGCTCGTCTACCTCGCCGTCACCGTCGGCATCGGGCTCTACGCAGCCCAGCGGGTCAAGAACTCGAAGGACTACCTGGTCGCCGGGCGCAGCCTGCCGCTGTACATGAACGTCGCGACCGTGTTCGCGACCTGGTTCGGCGCCGAGACCGTGCTCGCGGTGTCGTCGACCTTCCTGCGCGACGGCCTGCACGGCGTCGTCGCCGATCCGTTCGGCGCCGCGTTCTGCCTGATCATCGTCGCGCTGCTGTTCGCCCGTCCGTTCTACCGGATGGAGCTGCTGACGATCGGCGACTTCTACCGCAAGCGCTTCAACCGCACGGTCGAGATCGCCACCGGCGTCGCGATCACGCTGTCCTACCTCGGCTGGACCTCGGCGCAGATGGTCGCGCTGGGCATCGTCTTCAACACGTTGTCGGGCGGCGCGATCACGCTGTCGCAGGGCATCGTGCTGGGCGCCGGCGTGGTGCTCGTCTACACGCTGTTCGGCGGCATGTGGTCGGTGGCGTTCACCGACCTGTTCCAGACCGTGATCATCGTGCTGGGGCTGCTCTACATCGCGTGGCTGCTCGGCGGCATGGCGGGCGGCTTCGGCGCCGTGTTCGAGACCGCCGCCCGCGAAGGCAAGCTCCAGTTCTGGCCCAAGGCCGAGCTGAAGGACTGGATCGCGTTCGTCGCGGCCTGGGCCACGATGGCGATCGGCTCGATCGCCCAGCAGGACGTGTTCCAGCGCGTCACCTCTGCGAAGAACGAGAAGACCGCCGTGCGCGGCACGCTGCTCGGCGGCACCTTCTACCTGGTCTTCGCGTTCGTGCCGATGTTCATCGCGGTGTCGGCGCTGCTGATCGAGCCGGAGAAGGTGCGCACGGTGCTCGGCGAGGACGGGCTCGACTTCCAGCTGATCCTGCCGCAGCTCATCCTCGCGAAGACGCCGCTGTTCGCGCAGGTGATGTTCTTCGGCGCGCTGCTCTCGGCAATCCTCTCCACCGCCAGCGGCGCGCTGCTCGCGCCCACCGCGGTATTCACCGAGAACGTGCTGCGGCCGCTGATCGGCGGGCGCGTTCCCGAGAAGCAGATGCTGCTGATGCTGCGGATGGTGCTGGTCACCTTCGCACTGTGCGTGATGACGTTCGCGCTGAACAGCCAGTCGTCGATGTTCCAGATGGTGCAGAACGCCTACAAGGTGACGCTGGTCGCGGCGTTCACGCCGCTCGCGTTCGGCCTGTTCTGGCGACGCGCGACGCCGCAGGGCGCGATGATGTCGATCGTGCTCGGCCTGACCGCGTGGGGCATCATGGAGCTGTCGGCCCCCGACGCACTGCTGCCGCCGCAGATCGTCGGCCTGGGCGCCGCGATGTTCGGCATGCTCGCCGGCTCGCTCGCCCCACAGGTCGCGGGCGGCCGCGGCCACCCCGACGCGGTCAGCGGGCCGCCAGCACGCTGAAGTCGTCGGCGAAGTCGCGCAGCCGCTGGTGCAATTGCCGCCGCTGCTCGGGCCGCGCCAGGATCGCCGCCGACAACGCGTCGCCGGCGGCCGTCGACCGGGCGATCGCTTCGCGCCGCGTCGGGTCGGCGCTGCGCCACAAGCCGGTCAGCGTCTCGCGCACCCACTGCTGCGCGACCTCCTGCGTGGGCCGCTCGCGAACGATGCGCGCGAGCACGTCGAGCACCGCCTTCTGCCGCGCTTCGCGCTCGGCGAGCCAGTCGCCCTCGCTGGGTGGCAGCGCGGCCGCCGCCGCGCGGATCTCCCGCTCCTGCCGGGACGGCAGGTCGCCGACGAAGAAGCGTACGCGCTCGAGCACGCGCTCGGCGCGGGCGGCCTCGCGCCGCTCCGGCGTCTCGGGCAGCAACTTGCGGCGCTCGTCGCGATTGGATTCCTCGAAACGGCGCGCCATCCGCTCGAGTTGCGCCGGCCGCAGCGTGAGTGCGAGCGCAGCCACGTCGGGCGCCATCCGTTCGGCGAGCGGAGTCCACGCAGTGAGCGCTTCCTCTCGCCAGCGGCCAATGTCCTCGGGCCCGATCGGGCCGTCGAGGCGAGCCTGAACGGCCCCGAGAAAGGCAGTGTACGCCGGCAGCTGGGTCTGCCGGTGCCAGCGATGCAGCGCCTCGATGCGGGCCGACGCCATCTCGCGTTGGGTGGCGTCCAGCGCCAGGTAGCGGTCGAGCTGCCAGCCCAGCCACATCGGCATCGCGTCGTAGCCGAGCTTCGTGGACGAGCAGGCAGTCGCCACCAGGCAACTGGCGACGAGCGGTAGCAGGGCCCGCCACGGGCGCGTGATAAGCTTTTTGAGAAACACCCCGGATTCTTCCCCTAAGTACCTGAAAAACAAGGAAAAGATGAACGTCGTAATCCTGGCCGCCGGGATGGGCAAGCGGATGCGCTCCGACCTGCCGAAGGTGCTGCACCCGCTGGCAGGCAAGCCCCTGCTCGCGCACGTCGTCGATTGCGCGCGAAGCCTGGGCCCGGGCCGCATCGTCGTAGTGTACGGGCACGGCGGCGAAACCGTCGTGCGCGCGATCAAGGGAGACGACCTGCGCTGGGCGCTTCAGGAGCCGCAACTGGGCACCGGCCACGCGGTGATGCAGGCGCTGCCCCACCTCGATCCGGAGGTGCCGACGCTGGTGCTGTACGGCGACGTTCCGCTCACCACCCACGAGACGCTGGCGCGGCTCGTCGGGGCTGCGGGCGCCGACAAGCTCGGGCTGCTCACCGTCGAGTTGGCCGACCCGAGCGGCTACGGCCGGATCGTCCGCGACGGCGGCCGGATCGTCCGGGTGATCGAACACAAGGACGCCGACGCCGCCACCCGCGAGATCCGGGAGGTGAACACCGGCATCCTGGTCGCACCCACGGCCGCGCTGGCGCGCTGGCTGGGCGCCCTGTCGAACGACAACGCCCAGAAGGAGTATTACCTCACTGACGTGGTCGCGGCCGCGGTACACGATCGCGTGGCGGTCGTTTCGGCGCAGCCGGCCGACGTCTCCGAGACGCTCGGCGTCAACAGCAAGCGGCAGCTGGCCGAACTCGAGCGCCTCTTCCAGAACAGGGTGGCAACGAAGCTGATGGACGATGGAGTCTCGCTGGCCGATCCCGCGCGACTCGACGTGCGCGGCGATCTGCTGTGCGGGCGCGATGTGTCGATCGACGTGAACTGCGTATTCGAGGGCCGGGTCGTCATCGACGACGGTGCCAGCGTCGGCGCGAACTGCGTGATCCGCGACACGCACATCGGCGCGGGGGCGCAGATCCTGCCGTTCACGCTCATCGAAGACTCGTCGATCGGCGCGCGTGCTCGCATCGGCCCGTACGCGCGGCTGCGCCCCGGCACCGACCTCGGCGAGGAGACGCACGTCGGCAACTTCGTCGAGATGAAGAACACGCGGATGGCGGCGAGATCGAAGGCCAACCACCTGTCCTACCTCGGCGACACCGTCGTCGGCGAGCGCGTCAACATCGGCGCCGGCACCATCACCTGCAATTACGACGGCGCCAACAAGTACCAGACCGTCATCGAGGACGACGCGTTCATCGGCAGCGACACCCAGCTGGTCGCGCCGGTGCGGGTGGGCCGCGGCGCCACGCTCGGCGCGGGCACCACGCTCACGCGCGACGCGCCCGAACACAAGCTGACGATGTCTCGCACCCAGCAGACGACGGTCGAATCGTGGAAGCGGCCGGTCAAGAAACCGGCCGCCAAGTCCTGACCCGTCGGGTCGGACGCCAGCAAGGAGCAGCAAGATGTGTGGAATCGTCGGAGCCGTCGCGCAACGTAACGTCGTCCCGATCCTGATCGAGGGCTTGCGCAAGCTCGAATACCGCGGCTACGACTCGGCCGGCATCGCGATCATGAACGGCAAGATGGAGCGGGTGCGCGCCGTCGGGCGCGTCGCCGACCTCGAGGCGCGCGCGCGCGAGGTGCACGCCGACGCGCCGACCGGCATCGCGCACACACGCTGGGCCACGCACGGTGGAGTCACCGAGAAGAACGCGCACCCGCACTTCTCGTCGGGCAAGGGCATCGAGGTCTCGGTCGTCCACAACGGCATCATCGAGAACCACGAGGCGCTTCGCAGGCGCCTGAAGTCGGCCGGCTACGAGTTCGCGAGCGACACCGACACCGAGGTGATCGCGCACCTGCTGCACAGCTACGTCGCTTCGGGCGACGACCTGTTCGTGGCGGTGCAGAAGGCGGTGCGCGAGCTCGAAGGCGCCTACGCGATCGCCGCGATCAACAATGCCGAGCCGAGCACCGTCGTCGGCTCGCGCAAGGGCTCGCCTCTTCTGCTGGGCATCGGCAATTCGGGCTCGGGCAAGGGCGAGAACTTCCTCGCGTCCGACACCTCGGCGCTGCTGCAGGTGACGAAGTACGTCGCCTACCTCGAAGAGGGCGACGTCGTGCAGATCCGTCCCGACGGGTACTCGATCGTCGACGCCGACGGCCGGCCCGCCGAGCGCAAGATCGTCGAGAGCCAGCTGTCGAGCGACGCGATCGAACTCGGCAAGTACCAGCACTTCATGCAGAAGGAGATCTTCGAGCAGCCCGGCGCGATCGCCAACACGCTCGAGATGGTCGCCAATTCGGCGTCGCTGTCGGCCGGCCTGTTCGGCGCCGAGTCGGAAGACATCTTCGCGCGCACGAAGCAGATCCTGATCCTGGCCTGCGGCACCAGCTACCACTCGGGCTGCGTCGCCAAGTACTGGATCGAATCGCTAGCCGGGTTGCCGGTGTCGGTCGAGATCGCCAGCGAATACCGCTACCGCGACTCGGTCGCGTTGCCGAACACGCTGGTGATCACGATCTCGCAGTCCGGCGAGACCGCCGACACGATCGCGGCGCTGCAGCATGCGAAGTCGATGGGCCTGCGCGACACGCTGGCGATCTGCAACGTGCCCGAATCGGCGCTGATCCGCCAGAGCAAGCTGCGCTTCCTCACCCGCGCCGGACCGGAGATCGGGGTCGCGTCGACCAAGGCGTTCACCACGCAGCTGGCCTCGCTGTTCGTGCTCGCGCTGGTGCTCGCCAAGCAGCGCAGCCGGCTCGCGCCGGCGCGCGAGAAGGAGCTGCTCGCGCAGCTGCGCCACCTGCCGGCCGCGATCGCGCACGTGCTCGATTGCGAGCCCGCCGTGCGCCACTGGGCCAACCGCTTCGCGCCCAAGCAGCACGCGCTGTTCCTGGGCCGCGGCGTGCACTTCCCGATCGCGCTCGAAGGCGCGCTGAAGCTCAAGGAGATCACCTACATCCACGCCGAGGCCTACGCCGCCGGCGAACTCAAGCACGGGCCGCTGGCGCTGATCGACAGCGAGATGCCGGTGGTGGTGGTGGCGCCCAACGACGCGCTGATCGAGAAGCTGAAGTCGAACCTGCACGAAGTGAAGGCGCGCGGCGGCGAGCTGTTCGTGTTCGCCGACAAGGACACGCACATCGAGCCGGAAGACCGGATCAACATCATCAACCTCGGCGACCACGCCGGGCTGCTGTCGCCGATCCTGCACGTGATCCCGCTGCAGCTGCTCGCGTATCACGTGGCGCTGGCGCGCAAGACCGACGTCGACAAGCCGAGGAACCTGGCCAAGTCCGTCACGGTGGAGTGACTCGGGCGCGCCCGTCACTCCACGTGGGTCGGGCAAACTGTCTTCTCTACCCGAAACAGTCGTCTCTACTGACGAACTGAATTCCTTACTCGACGAGCCGAAAGTAGGCACTCGCCCCTAGCCGTCCGAGTCGCCGCCGTTGCGGAGAATCGGGGGTTGCCCCACGGCCCCGCTGCCGCCTTGGCAGCCGCCATCGACACGACCCAACCCTCTGTCCGGTGGCGGTGCCAGGCGTTCTTGCGTGGCGCGTCGACGCCCAGCGCGCGCACAAGGTACTGCAGCACGCGACGATCGTTCTGCCGATGGCGCGCCAGGTGCTCCGGCCGCCGCTGCTCGCCGCCGTCGCGCAGCAGACCCCGGCTGGCAAGGCATCGAAGAGCTGCATCGAACAGGTGCCGGGTGGGTCAGATCTACTCCGACGTTTCCACCTCGAGGCGGAACGGTTCGACGAGAAGCGGCACGACCTGCAGGGTTTAAAGACCCTCATTGCAGTCCTTCGCGTCGACAAGGACTACGCTCGATGCCATGTCTGGCCACAACGCGGAGACAGTGATGGCAGAGATCCTGGGGCCTCAGAAGCTTGGGCCACTGACCCCGTTGGTCGGGGAATGGGAGGGCGATGCCGGTGTCGACCTCTCGTATCACAACAAGGACGACGAGACCTCGGAAACCGGCTATTTCGAGAAGGCCTGGTTCCGGCCGATTCCGATCGTCGAGAACGGCCAGCAGACGATGGAGGGGCTGAATTACGGAATGACGGCCTGGCGCCATGGCGAGGAAGCCATGGCCCCCTTTCACGACGAGGTGGGATACCTTCTGTGGGACAAGGCGAACGGACAGGTCATGCGCTGCTTTGCCGTGCCGCGCGGCTTGGCGATCCTGGCCGGAGGCAGTGCCCGAGCGCGCGACAGGACACTGCGTTTCAAGGCCGAGCCCGGATCCAGGTCGTACGGACTGTCGCAGAACGGGTACCTGCTGGAGCGGGCCACGGCCGTGGCTTTCGAAAGCACCTTCGACATCCATGACGACGGCACCTTCAGCTACAGGTCGGACCTCGTCCTGAAGCTCGCCGCAATGGGCAAGGAAATGCACCATACCGATCGCAACACCTTGCATCGCGTCAAGCGGATTCATCCGGGCGCCGAAAACGCCGGGTGACCTCCACGCGCCAATGAATCCGCTGCCGGTGTGCACGGTGGGCCATTCGAACCGGACGCTGGAGGCATTCGTCGGGTTGCTGCGCGCGGGTCGCGTGCAACAAGTGATCGATATCCGGACCGTCCCGCGCTCGCGCCACAACCCGCAATTCGATGCGGACATGATCGATGAGGGGTTGCGGCGACATCGGATCGGCTATGCGCGAATCGATCAACTCGGCGGCCTGCGCAGCAAGTCGAAGACGGTGCCACCCGAGGTCAATGCCTTCTGGGTCAATGCGAGCTTTCACAACTTTGCCGATTACGCGCTGTCGCCCGGATTCCGCGCAGGACTCGACCGCCTGCTCGGCGTCGCCGACGAGCAGCGCGCGGCGATCATGTGCGCCGAGGCGGTGTGGTGGCGCTGCCATCGCCGCATCGTCGCCGATTATCTGCTGCTCGCCGGTCGCGAGGTGCTGCACCTGATGGGCGAGAACCGGATCGAGCCCGCCCGCATGACCGAAGCCGCGGTGCCCGCCGACGACGGCATCCATTACCCGCTGCCGCTGTTGCCACCCTGACCGGTTTGCCGACCGGCATGGCCGGGCGCAGGTGCATGGGCTCCAGGATGGCTCGGTGGCTGTTCGATGTGCGGCACGCCCGCATGGTTTCAGCGCAGTTCGTGGGTGGCCTTGCCTTATTCTCTTTTCGCGGGCCTTTTCGGTGAATGGCGCGGTCGGCCCTCTTCACGACCTGGAGGACAAACCCATGGCTTCGGATGTGGTCGAAAATGCCGGTCCTGACCTGACCCGGGGCGTCACGCTCGCCGACTTCGGCGACAAGCCGATGTTGCTGGGTCATGTCGGGGACAAGCCCGTGTTGCTCGCTCGGGTCGGCAACGACGTGCTGGCCGTCGACGCGGCGTGCACCCATTACGGCGCTCCGCTGGCGAAGGGCATCGTCGCGGGCGACACGGTGCGCTGCCCTTGGCATCATGCCTGCTTTTCGCTGCGCACCGGCGAGGCGCTCCGGGCTCCCGCCTTCGATTCGCTCTCGTGCTGGCGCGTCGAGCGCGAGGGTGACCGGATCGTGGTCCGCGAGCCGATCGCCGCCGCGCCGCAGTCGGCGCCGGCGACGGCCGAGCAGCCGAAGGACATCGTCATCATCGGCGGCGGGGCTGCGGGGTTCGCCTGTGCCGAGATGCTGCGCCGGCGCGGCCATCGGGGGCGCCTCACGATGTTGAGCGAGGATGCGGACACGCCTTGCGATCGCCCGAACCTGTCGAAGGACTACCTGGCGGGCAATGCCCCGGAAGAATGGATTCCGTTGCGGCCCGAGGAGTTCTACGCGCTCAACGAGATCGACCTGCAGCTTCGCGCAAGCGCCGCACGAATCGACGTAGCGGCGCGCACCGTGACGACGGCCGATGGCCGCGCATTCCCGTTCGAGCGCCTGCTGCTGGCTACGGGCGCCGAGCCCGTGCGGCTGCCGATTCCCGGTGCCGATCGATCGCATGTCTTCACCCTGCGTTCGCTCGCGGACAGCCGTGCCATCATCGAGCGGGCCAGGGCGGCGAAATCCGCGGTGGTGCTGGGTTCTGGCTTCATCGGCCTGGAAACCGCCGCCGCGCTGCGCGAGCGCGGTCTGCCGGTGCACGTGGTGTCGCTCGACGAGCGCCCGCTGGAAAGAGTGCTCGGCCCGGATCTGGGCGATTTCGTCCGCGCGCTGCACGAAGGCCACGGCGTGACCTTCCACATGGGCACGTCGCTGGCGTCGATCGGGCCGCAGGCGGTGGCGCTGAGCAACGGCACCGAACTTTCAGCGGATCTGGTCATCGTCGGAGTCGGAGTGCGGCCACGAATCGCTCTCGCCGAAGCGGCTGGCATCGCCGTCGATCACGGCGTCCTGGTCGACGAATACCTGCAAACCAGCGTGCCCGGCATCTACGCCGCCGGCGACGTGGCGCGCTGGCGCGACCCGGGCAGTGGCCGCACGAGCCGCGTCGAGCACTGGGTCGTGGCCGAGAGGCACGGGCAGGTCGTGGCCGGGAACATGCTCGGCGCGCGAGAGCGCTTCCTGGACGTGCCGTTCTTCTGGAGCGCTCACTACGACGTCACGATTCGCTATGTCGGCCATGCGCCATCCTGGGACGCGATCGAAATCGCCGGCGACATCGCCGCGCGCGACTGCCTCGTCAGCTACTGGAAGGATGGCAAGCGCGTCGCGGTCGCGTCCATCGGACGCGACGCGCAGGCGCTGGAATGCGCCTCCGAATTGGGCAACCGGTAAACCTGGCAACAGGCGGCTGCAGCAGGCGCGCGCGGCTGAAGCTGCAAGCCGCGGAACCTGGCGAAATCGGTCGCCGTGGAGTAACCGGGGCGCGCCCCTCACTCCGCGTCCGGCTGGTTCTCCGGCGCCGCGTCGCGAAACGCCCCCAGCCGCTCGCAAGCCTCGACGATGCGCAGGATCGTCGGCTTGTCGTGGAGCCGGCAATCGAAGCGGCGCGCATTGAACACCTGGGGGACCAGGCAGCAGTCGGCCAGCGTCGGCGAGTCGCCGTGACAGAACTCGCCGGTGCGCGGATCGCCGACGAGCATCCGCTCGAGCGCCGCCAACCCCTCGTCGACCCAATGGCGGTACCAGGCATCCTTGCGCTGCGCGTCGACGCCCAGCTCGCGCACCAGGTACTGCAGCACGCGAAGATTGTTCAACGGATGGATGTCGCAGGCGATGGCCTGGGCGATCGCCCTCACGCGCGCGCGCCCCGGTGGGTCCGTCGGCAGCAGCGGCGCCGCCGGATGCATCTCGTCGAGGTATTCGATGATGGCCAGCGACTGCGTGAACGTCCCGTCGCCGGCGCGCAGCACCGGAACCAGGCCCAGCGGATGGCGCGCCAGGTGCTCGGGCTGGCGCTGCTCGCCGCCGTCGCGCAGCAGGTGCACCGGCACCGGCCGGTAGCGCAGCCCCTTCAGGTTCAGCGCGATGCGCACCCGGTAGGCGGCCGAGCTGCGGAAGTAGGTGTAGAGCTCGATCATCGTCGACGATGCTGCCCTTCAGGCCGAATGCCGTTCGACGCGCTGCTCGATCGCGCCGAAGATGCTGCGGTTGGCCGCGTCGAGCATCTCGATGCGCACCGTGTCGCCGAACTGCAGGTACGGGGTCTGCGGCTTGCCGTTCTCGATCGTCTCGTACATCCGCACCTCGGCCACGCAGCAGTACCCGACGCCGCCGTTGCGGATGCTCGAGCCGTGCAGGCCGCCCTGCTTGTTCGAGACCGTGCCCGAGCCGATGATCGAGCCCGCCTCGAGGTCGCGGGTCGCAGCGGCGTGCGCGAGCAGCCGCGGAAAATCGAACACCATGTCGGTGCCGGCGTCGGGCCGGCCGAACAGCTCGCCGTTGACGTGCACAACCAGCGGCCGGTGCACCTTCCCGTCCCGCCACGCGTCGCCCAGCTCGTCGGGGGTGGCCGCCACCGGCGAGAACGCCGACGCGGGCTTCGACTGGAAGAAGCCGAAGCCCTTCGCGAGCTCGGCCGGGATCAGGTTGCGCAGCGACACGTCGTTGACCAGCATCAGCAGGCGGATCGCGCCGGCGCAGCGCTCCGGGCTCGCGCCCATCGCGACGTCGCCTGTGACCACCGCCACCTCGGCCTCGAGGTCGATGCCCCAGTCGACGCTGATGGCGCGGATCGGGTCGCGCGGGCCGACGAAGGAATCCGATCCGCCCTGGTACATCAGCGGATCGGTCCAGAAGCTGGGCGGCATCTCCGATCCGCGCGCACGGCGCACCAGTTCGACGTGGTTCACGTAGGCCGATCCATCGGCCCACTGGTAGGCGCGCGGCAACGGCGAGTGGCACGCGGCCGGATCGAACGGCATCGTCTGCCGGCCTGCGACGCCGTCGTCGGCGCCGCGATCGAGCGTCTCGAAGGCGCGCTGCAGCGCGGGCGCGGCGGTGTCCCAGTCGTCGATCGCCTGCTGTAGCGTGCCGGCGACATCGCCGACGGTGCGGCAACGGCCCAGGTCGCGGCTGACGACGACCAGCGTGCCGTCGCGGCCGCCGCGCTTCAGGGTGGCTAGCTTCATCGTGGCAGCTTCTTCGAGGTCCTAGCGCTTGCGCAGCTTCGCGAGCTCGGAGCTGACCTCGTTGAACAGGCCCGGGCCGACCTCCTTCGAGAACTCGTCCCAGACCGGCTTGACCTTTTCGCGCATCCGCACCACTTCGGCCGGCGCGACCTCGTTCACCTGCATGCCGGCGGCGGCGAGCGCGGCCTGCGCCGAGCGCGCCTGGTCGCGCGCGACCTGGCGCTGGTAGCTGCGCGCCTCGACCGCCGAGTCGACCAGGATCTTGCGATCGGCGTCGGAGAGCTTGTCCCAGAACTTCTTCGAGACGAGCGGAACGAAGGCGCCGTAGGCATGCTTCGTGATCGACAGGTACTTCTGGACCTCGCCGAGTTTGAGCGCTGCGATCACCGCGGTCGGCGTCCCCTGCCCGTCGACGGTCCGCGTCTCGAGCGCGGTGTACAGCTCGGGCACCGCCAGCGGCACCGGATTGGCCCCGAGGGCGCGGATGGTTTCCTGCGAGATCTTCGCCTGGATCGCGCGGAACTTCAGGCCCTGGAAGTCTTCGACGCGCGCGATCGGCCGCTTGCTGTTCGTCGCGTTGAAGAAGCCGTTCTCCCAGTAGGCCAGGCCGACCAGCCCCTTCTCTGGCAGCTTGTCGAGCAGGCGCTTGCCGATCGGGCCGTCGAGGATCGCGTCGACCTCCTGCTCGTTGGCGAACAGGAACGGGAAGTCGAGGATCTCCATCTCCTTGACCATTCCGGTGAGGGTCGTGGTTTGCGGCACCACGAACTCGATCGTCCCGCCCTGCAGCGCGGAGGTGACCTGCACGTCGTTGCCCAGCGCGCCGCTGTAGAACGGCTTGATCCTGATCCTGCCCTGGCTCTTCTGCTCGACGAGCTGGACGAACCGCGCCACGCCCTGTCCCTGGTGGGACTTCTCGGGCAGGGTCACGGCGAACTTGGCGGTGACCTGCGCCACCGCGGCGCCGGGCATCAGCGCCGCGGCAGCCAGCACGAGCAATCCTTCGGCGAATTTCATTCTCACGATCTCGGCCTCCTTGGGGTTCACGGATGACTATCGCCACCACCCGGCCGGCACATGAACCAGGGATGGGAACAGGATGATCGCCGCCAGCACCAGCAGTTCGGCGACCAGGAACGGGAGCACGCCGCGGGCGGCCTGCGCGAAGTCGATCTTGCCCACCGAGCTCACGACGTTCAGCACGACGCCGACCGGGGGCGTGATCATGCCGATCGAGCAGTTCATGACGAACACGACGCCGAGGTAGACCGGGTCGACGCCCGCCTGCACGGCGATCGGCAGGAAGACGGGGGTGAAGATCAGGACGATCGGGATGAAATCGAGGACCATCCCGGCGAGGAACACCGCGACCATCATCGCGGCCACGAGGAGCACCTGACTGCCGGCAAAGGCCGTCATCCACTGTCCGACCTGGCCGGGGATGTCGGCCACGGCGATCATGTACGAAGCGACCATCGCGAGCGCGGCGAGAATCAACACGACCGCGGTGGTTCGCGCGGTCACCAGCAGGCACTGGTAGATCGTGGCAGGCGTGAGCTCGCGATAGACGACCGCGCCGACGAACAGCGCGTACACCGCGGCCACCACCGCGGCCTCGGTCGGCGTGAACACACCGAACTTCAGGCCGCCGACGATGATCACCGGCATCAGCAGGGCCCAGAAGCCGCGCCCGAGCAGCGCAACACGTTCGCGGGCCGACTTGCGCGGCGCCACCGCGGTCTGGTCGCGGCGCGATACGAGCCACCAGGCGACGACAAGCGAGAGTCCCATGTAGACGCCTGGCGCGATTCCGGCGAGGAACAGACGCGTGATCGAGACGTTCGCGACGACGCCGAACAGCAGGAAGCCGATCGACGGCGGAATCACCGGCGCGATGATGCCGCCGGCGGCGATCAGCCCGCAGGCGCGCTCCGGGTTGTAGCCGGCACTGCGCATCATCGGCATCAGGATCGCGGCCAGCGCCGCGGTGTCGGCGACCGCCGAGCCCGACAGGCTCGCGAGGAGGACCGCCGCGACGATCGCCACGTAGCCGAGCCCGCCGCGCAGGTGCCCGACGAACGCGCCGACGAGCTCGACGATGCGCCTGGACAGCCCGCCCGCGTTCATCAGCTCGCCGGCGAGGATGAAGAACGGCACCGCCATCAGGACGAAATTGTCGGCGCCGCCGATCGCGTTCTGGACGATGATCTGCGAGTCGAACTGCCCGAGCTGCACCATCACGCCGATTCCAGCGAACAGCAGCGCGAAGGCGATCGGCATGCCGAGGGCGATGGCGCCCAGCAGGATCGCGAGAAAGACCAGGGCGGTCAACGCCCGCCCTCCCCGCGCCGGCGCGCGGCGAGTTGCGCGACCTCCTCCTCGACACGGCTCTCCAGGTTCTGCGTGAGCACGAGCTCCTCGTCGGTGGGCCGGCCGAACAACACGTCGCGGACATTCAGCAGGATGCTCACCGCCAGCCCGATCCCGAACACCACGGCGACACCGTACAGCCAGGCGTAGGCGATCCCGAGCACCGGATAGCTGTTGCCGAGATTGATCTTCGTCTGCTCCCAGCCGCCGATCACGAAGAACGCGCAGGCCGCAAGCATCAGGCCGGCGTTGAAGACGATCACCCCCTTGCGCGCGCCGGCCGGCAGCTTCCTGACCAGGCCATCGAAACCCAGGTGCGCGTGCTGCCTCGACGCGAGGATCGCGCCGAGGAAGATCAGCCAGACGAACAGCAGCCTTGCGAGCTCCTCGGAAACCGCCAACCCCGCATCGAACGCGTAGCGCAGCACGACGTTGCCGAACACCAGCACCGCCATCACCGAAAGGCAGGCGACGATCGTGCCCTCGAGGGCACGCGTCACCCACCGTTCGAGCTTCGCGAGCACGCTGCGCCCCCCGGACGCCGATCCTCAGGCGCTGAACTCCTTCTCGTGCATCCAGGCCGCGTGCTTGGGCGCCTTCTTCGTTCGCGCCCACTCCTCCAGCATCTCCCACTTGACCTCGTCGAGCTTGCGTGACATCTCGGGGGTCGCGGTGTTGAACGCGAGCTCCAGCCGATGGCCGTTCGGGTCGTAGAAGTAGATCGACTTGAAGATCGTGTGGTCGGTGGGCCCGATCACCTCGATGCCGTCGGCCTCCATGCGGGCCTTGACCTCGTGCAGCCGGTCCATCGAGCCGACTTCGAACGCGAGATGCTGCGTCCAGACCGGCGTGTTCGGGTCGCGCCCCATCGGCGGCTTGGTCGGCAGCTCGAAGAACGCCAGGATGTTGCCCCCGCCGGCATCCATGAAGATGTGCATGTAGGGGTCCGGGTCCTTCGTCGAAGGGACCTGGTCTTCGGCGATCGCGAGCACGAAGTCCATGTCGAGGTACTTGCGGTACCACTCGACGGTTTCCTTCGCGTCCTTGCAGCGGTACGCAACGTGATGGATCTTGCTGACGATACCCATGAGCGCTTCCCTCCGGTGGCCGTGGACGACAAAGGATTTGCGCAATTAGATTCCCCGGCGATCTATCATACAAACGGTTTTTCGTCATGCATTCATCGGGTAATCTCATGAATGTCACGTTGCGCCAGTTGCGTGCCTTCGTCGCGGTCGCCCGTTCCGGCAGCTTCACGCTGGCGGCCGAGAACCTGTTCGTCACGCAGTCGGCGCTCAGCGGCCTGGTCCGCGAGCTCGAGCAGTCGCTCGGGCTGCGGCTGATCGACCGCAGCACCCGGCGAATCCACCTGTCGGACGTCGGGCGCGACCTGTTTCCGCTCGTCGAGAAGATTCTCAACGACCTCGACGGGGTCCTGAACGAGGTCGTCAACCTCAAGTCGCTCAAGACGGGCACGGTCCGCGTCGCGGCGCCGCAGCTGATGTGTTGCACGCTTCTGCCAGAAGTCATCGCCGCATTCGCCGCGCAGCATCCGGGAATCCGGATCAGGCTGGTCGACAGTCCGGTCGAGAACGTCGCCGCCCGCGTGCTCTCCGGCGAGGTCGACCTGGGCATCGGTCCCGAGCGCGATCCGAACCCTCACGTCGAGGCGACCACGCTGTTCGAGTTGCCGTTCATGGCGGTGATGCCCGCCGGTCACGAACTCGCGCGCCGCGCGTCGGTAAAGTGGAGCGATCTCGCCGGCTTCCCGCTGATCTCGCTGGGCGGCCCGTTTGCCGAGCGTCTGGCCGCCGACCTGCACGCCGCCGCGCGCGACCTGACGGTCGAGGCGAAGGTCTCGTTCATGTCGACGGCGCTGAGCATGGTGAGCGCCGGCATGGGCGTCACGGTCTGCATCCCGTATGCCGCGTCCCTCGTCCGGCTCTACAGCCTCGTCATGCGGCCGCTGATCGACCCCGTCGTGACGAGGCGGTTCTTCGTGCTCGGCCGCAGTGACCGGTCGCTGTCGCCCGCGGCGCAGGCATTTCGCGGGTTCCTGTTCGAAGAGATCGAGAAGCGCAAGGGGTTCGTCGACTGACACGCGCGGACCTCGAGCGGCTGCCCCTCCGTCGTCGACGGCATCCGGGAGGTTGGATGCCACGGCGCCGTCGGAATTGTTGACACCGGAAGCGACGAGGCGGGCACGACCCGCCACCGAGGCCGCCGCCGTCGCGACGTGGTCGCACGCTGCGGGACCACAAGTGCCTGATCCGTCAGGGGCTGCCGCGCCGCGAACGCCACGATCGCGCTCCGGCCAGATGCATTGGCACGAATATTGCCTGCCGCATAGACTGGTCGCACGGCCCGGCCTGCGGTCGACCGGCTTCACCATTTCGCAAGGGCCGCGCGCGAACCGAATCCGATGCCCAGTGTCCGCCGCTCGTTGCTGTTGTCGCTTGCCGACAGCTACCTGGGCCTCGTTCTCCAGCTCGCCGCGACGGTCATCGTCTCGCGCCTGCTGATGCCGGCCGAAGTGGGGGTCTTCGCGATCGCAGCCGTGTTCGCCGCTGTCGCCGGGACTGTCCGCGACTTCGGTGTCGGCGAATACCTGATCCAGGAGCGCAAGCTCTCGCGCCAGCACATCCGGGCGGCGCTTGCGCTGAACATCATCGTCTCCTGGGGAATGGCGCTGTTGCTGGTTGCCGCCGCCCCGCTCGCGGCCGACTTCTATCGCGAGCCCGGCGTCGCCAGGGTGATGGCCGTGCAGGCACTGGGCCTGCTGCTCGTGCCCTTCGGCGCGGTGATCCACGCCTGGTTCCGGCGCGAGCTCGATTACCGGCCAATCGTCATCGGCAACGCGCTGTCCAACGTCGCGTCGTTCATCGCCACCGTGTCGCTCGCTCTGCTGGGCTTCGGCTACATGAGCCTCGCCTGGTCGTCATTCGTCGGCATCGTCGTCAGCGTCTCGGCGATCAACTGGCTCAGGCCGAAGGGCTTCCCCCTCATTCCGGGCACGAAGGGACTAGGCCACGCGTTCCACTTCGGCCGGTTCGCGGGTGCCGTCTACATCGTCGCGCAGATCGGCAAGGGCGCGCCGGAATTGCTGATCGGTCGCGCGCGGGGCGCCACCGACGTCGGCCTCTTCAGCCGCGCCGGCGGCCTGGTCGAGCTGTTCAACCGGCTGGCGACGCGCCCGGTGATGCAGGTCTGCATGCCCTACTTCGCACGAGCCCGGCGCGAGAGCGGCTCGGTGCTGCCGGCATACCTGAACAGCGTGTCGCTGCTCACCGCGGTCGGTTGGCCCTTCCTCGGTTGCCTCGTCGTCGTGGCTTGGGCGGCGATCCGCATCGTTTACGGCCCAAACTGGATGGCTGCCGTGCCGCTGGCGCAGGTCCTGTGCCTGGCTGGTGCAATCGAACTGCTGTTCATGCCGTCGCGCGAGGCGCTGCTCGCGTGCGGGGAAGCGCGTCGCGCCAACGCGCTGCAACTGCAGATCGTCGCGCTCCAGGTGGCGGGCCTGGCGGCCGTGTTTCCGTTCGGGCCGGCCGGCGCCTGCTGGGGACTGGCGGTCGCGGCGCTGGGCGGCGCAATGCTGTCGCAGTGGCACCTGGGCCGGCGCATCGGACTGCGCGTCGGCGAGCTGTTGCGCGCCTGCGGTCCGAGCGCAGCGCTCACCGCGCTGACGGTCGCGCCGCTGGCGATCGCATCCGGAATTCGTCCGCCGGACGAGGCGAACTACATCGACTGGGCGGTGTTCGGCGCCGCTGCCGCCGCACTGTCGTGGCTTGCCGGGCTGTGGCTGCTGCGCCACCCGCTGCGCGACGAACTGCTCGCGCTGTGGCGGCGAATCGGGCGGCGCCGCCAAGTCTCGCCGTGACGCCGCCGCGGGCTCACCCCGCCTTCGGCGCGGCCACCGGCATTCCCGACGCGTCGAACATGCCCTCGAACAGCACCGAGCTCAGGTAGCGCTCGCCCGAGTCGGGCAGGATCGCCACGATGGTCTTGCCGGCGTTTCCGGGCATGTGCGCGTAACGTACGGCCACTGCGGCCGCCGCGCCGCACGAGATCCCCGACAGGATGCCCTCCTCGCGCGTCAGGCGGCGCGCGTACTCGAGCGCCTCCTCGTTCGACACCTGCTCGATGGCGTCGACCAGCGACAGGTCGAGCACCTTCGGCACGAAGCCCGCGCCGAGGCCCTGGATCTTGTGCGGGCCCGGCTTCAGCGGCTCGCCGCGGCGCGTCTGCGTGAGCACCGGACTCCCGCTCGGTTCGACCGCGATCGACTGGATCTTCCTGCCACACGTGTGCTTGATGTAGCGCGAGATGCCGGTGATCGTGCCGCCCGTGCCGACGCCGCTCACCAGGATGTCGATCGCACCGTCGGTGTCGTTCCAGATCTCGGGGCCGGTCGTCGCTTCGTGGATCGCCGGGTTGGCCGGATTCGTGAACTGCTGCAGCAGCACGTACTTCGGGTCGGACGCCGCGATCTCCTCGGCCTTCGCGACCGCTGCGGCGGTGCCTCCCGCGCCATCGGTGAGCACGAGCCGCGCGCCGTAGGCGAGCAGCAGCTTGCGGCGCTCCATGCTCATCGTGTCGGGCATGGTCAGCGTGATCGGAATGCCCTTCGACGCCGCGACGAACGCCAGCGCGATGCCGGTGTTGCCGCTGGTGGGCTCGACGATCTCCTTGCCGGGGCCGAGCAGGCCGCGCTTCTCGGCATCCCAGATCATCGCGGCGCCGATCCGGCACTTGACCGAGTAGGCCGGATTGCGCCCCTCGACCTTGGCCAGTACCGTTGCCTTCGCACCGTCGGTGATGCGGTTCAGGCGCACGAGCGGCGTGCGGCCGATGGACATCGCGTTGTCGGTGAACCAGGCGGGCATGGGGTGTCCTCCCTTCGGGTTGGCCTGCAGCGGCCGCGACGCTCCCGCCTCGTCGGCCGACGTGATCGGGAGATTATCCGCCTGCCGCAACGATGGTGCCCCGCGCGACGCAACGCCGGTGTCGCTCGTCGACGC
Organism: Burkholderiaceae bacterium; assembly: GCA_019635275.1. Classification (GTDB taxonomy): domain Bacteria; phylum Pseudomonadota; class Gammaproteobacteria; order Burkholderiales; family Burkholderiaceae_E; genus Zeimonas. The sequence goes on from JAHBZV010000002.1 coordinate 63,846, forward strand.
GATTGGCGAACCACTCGGTGGTGAGCTTGCGCGTGATCTTCGGGCTTTGTAGCGCGATGCGCGGCACCACCGCGCGAGGCAGCGGCCGGCCCGCGGCGGCGTCCGCGAGCTCGAACACGCGCCGGTACAGCGCGCCGCGCTCGAACTCCGCGCCCTCGCCCTGCTCGAGCGCCTTGCGGATGGCCGAGTCGTCGAGGCCAAGACGCTTGCCGAGCGCGCGCACCGCGCGCTCGGTGCTGCCGGGCTCGGCGGCACTGCCGCCGTGGCGGACCAGATCGCCGTCGAGATCGAGACGCGCGCCCGATGCAACCGCGACCGCGTTCTGGAACGCCGCGTTGCGACTCGCGTAGCGGCCCGCGTTGAAGTCGGCGAAGCGGTAGAGCGGCCGGTCGTACGCGGCCGGATAGTCGAGCAGGTGCGCGATGCCGAAGTACAGGCCGCCGCGTCGCGTGAACACCTCGTGCCGGATCGAATCGGCGACCGGATACGGATAGCTTCGCTGTCGCGCATGCCGCTCGGCGAAATCGACGCCGACCTGCATCGGACCGCCGGTGCGCACCGGATTGAACCCGGCGAACAGGCGTCGACCCATCGGCACCATGCCGATGAAGTCCTCGTAGATCTCGCTCAACTCGCGCTCGGTGCGAACCGCGTCGATGCGAGCGGCCCAGGTCCTGCCGTCCGGCGACGCGAGCTGCAGCGCCGCGCGCACGGCGAAGTCGGGCACGCCGACGCGGGCGGCGCGGCGGTCGATCTCGTCGCGCGCGATGCGCGCGAGCCCCGGCACCGCCGGGTCGGCGCGATAGCTCGACTCCTGCTCGGTGATGGCGAGCGCAGCGCAGACGTTCGACAGCGTCGGCGCGATGCGGAGCGAGACGAACGCGGCGTGCACGTCGGCGGCCCAGCCGTTGCGGTCGGCAAGGCTCGCCGGCAGCAGGTCGGCGATCTGCGCGCGCGGCAGCTCGCGGCCGTACGGCGCCGGCCCGCCGCGTTGTCCATCGGCCGCGCAGCCCGCGAGCACGGCCATCACGAGAACGGCCAGCGCCGCGCGGGCACGAAGGAACGGGGGACGGGAGTCGGGCGAGTGCATCGAAGCGGGCGAGGCGGCGCAGCCGGCATCCTAACCGAGCGGTGCTAGCATCCCCGGATGCCCTCGAGCGCCCGTTCCATCGCGATCTCGACGGTCGAACTCACCAAGCGCTACGGCGAGTTCACGGCGCTCGACCGGCTGGGCCTGAGCGTGCCCCGCGGCCGGATCTTCGGGCTGCTCGGCCCCAACGGGGCCGGCAAGAGCACCACCATCAAGATCCTGACGACGCTGCTCGACGCGAGCTCGGGCTCGGCAACCGTGGCCGGCTTCGACGTCGCCGCCGACCCGGTCGAGGTTCGGCGCCGCATCGGCTACGTCCCGCAGCTGCTGTCGGCCGACGGTGCGCTGACCGCGACCGAGAACCTCGTCCTGTCGGCCCGCCTGCACGGACTGCATGGGCGCACCCGCGTCGCGCGCGTGAGCGAGGCGCTGGTGTTCGCCGGGCTCGAAGCGGTCGCGAACAAGCTGGTGCGCACCTTCTCCGGCGGCATGGTGCGTCGGCTGGAGGTCGCGCAGGCGACGCTGCATCGGCCCGAGGTGCTGTTCCTCGACGAGCCCACGCTCGGCCTCGACCCGGTCGCGCGCAAGACCGTCTGGGAGCGCCTGCGGCAGTTGCGGGAAACCGAGGGCATGACGATCCTGATCACCACGCACGACATGGACGAGGCCGACGTGCTCTGCGACGAACTCGCGATCCTGCACCAGGGACGGCTGGCAGTGCTCGGCGCACCGGATGCTCTGAAGGCCCAGGTCGGGCCCGACGCCACGCTGGCCGACGTATTCGTCCGCTTCAGCGGCGCGGTGCTCGACCACGGCGGCAGCTACCGCGACGTGCGCGAGAGCCGCGACACCGTGCGCCGACTCGGATGAGCTCGTTCCTGGAATTCTTCCGCGAGGCCGCGGCGGTCGCCGACGCGGAGGTGCGCAAGCTCAGGCGAGACCCGACCGAACTGCTGTCGCGCGCGGTGCAACCGGTGCTCTGGCTCGCGGTGTTCGGGCAGGTCTTCAGCCAGGTCCGCGGGATCCCCACCGGCGACCTGCGCTACCTCGACTTCATGACGCCCGGCATCCTCGCGCAGAGCATCCTGTTCAGCGCGATCTTCTACGGCATCGCGATCATCTGGGAGCGCGACCTCGGCATCGTGCACAAGCTGCTGGTGACGCCGGCGCATCGCAGCGCACTGGTGTTCGGCAAGGCGATCGCGGCAGGCCTGCGCGGACTGGTGCAGGCAGCGGTCGTCTACCTGGTCGCGATCCTGTTGCAGGTCCACATCCGGTGGGAACCGTTGCCGATGCTGACGGTGGCGGCGGGCGTGTTCGTCGGCTCCTGCATCTTTTCCACCTTCTCGCTGTTCATCGCCTGCATCGTCAAGACGCGCGAGCGCTTCATGGGGATCGGCCAGGTGCTGACGATGCCGCTGTTCTTCGCGTCGAGCGCGCTCTACCCGGTGCAGCTGATGCCGGGCTGGCTCCAGGCGCTGGCCACGGTGAACCCGCTGACCTACCTGGTGGACGCGTTGCGGGGGTCGATGATCGTCGGCGGCACGAGCGTGCACGCGCTCGGCACCAGCTTCGGCGTCATGCTGCTCGTGTTCGCGTTGCTGCTCGCGCTGGCGTCGAAGCTGTACCCGGGTCTCGCCCGCTAGCATTCGGGGCCGCCTCATCGGCGCCGTTGCATGAGGCCGACCCCTGTGTATAATGCGACGCATTCGCGTTTGTATTACGATTCAATAAATCCCCAAGCCTGTCCTGCCTCCGATGCCCGCCCTCCCGCCGATCCCGCCCGCCGGCACCCGGCGATCCCGCACAGCGCTGCTTTCGCTGGCAACCGTGCTCGCGGCCTGCGGCAGCGGCGAGTCCCCGCTGGCGCCCGCGCCCGGCATGAGCACCGTGCAACGGTCCGCCGCAGCCGCGCTGGGCGAGAAGATCTTCCGCGACCCCGGCCTGTCGGCATCCGGCCGCCAGTCCTGCGCGAGCTGCCACGACCCGGACAACGCCCACGCGCCCGCCAACGCGCTGGCCGGCCAGCCCGGCGGTGCGCTGCTCGACCAGCAGGGCGGACGGCAGGCGCCGTCGATCCGCTACCTCGACACCAACCGCGGGTTTCGCTTCGACGACGAAGGCACGCCGACCGGCGGGTTCTTCTGGGACGGTCGGGCCGCATCGCTGCAGCAGCAGGCCGGCGAGCCGTTCCTGAACCCACGCGAGATGGCCAACCCCGGCAAGGCCGACGTCGTCGCGAAGCTCGCGCGGGCGAGCTACGAAGCCGAATTCCGGGCGCTGTACGGCAACGAGATCTTCGCCGACGTCGAAGGGGCGTTCCAGCGGATGACGCTGGCGCTCCAGCAATACCAGCTCGAAGACGCCGACTTCCACGCCTACACCAGCCAGTACGACGAGTTCCTGCGCGGCCGCGCGAAGCTGGGCGAGCAGGAACTGCGCGGCCTGGCGCTGTTCAACGATCCCTCGAAGGGCAACTGCGCCGCCTGCCACCCGTCGGGCCGCGGCAGCGACGGCAGCCTGCCGCTGTTCACCGACTTCAGCTACGACGCGCTCGGGGTGCCGCGCAATGCCGAGCTGCAGCAGAACGCCGACCCCGCCTTCTTCGACCTCGGGCTGTGCGCGAGGCCGGCCGGCGACCTCGCGGCGCGCACCGACCTGTGCGGAGCGTTCAAGGTGCCGTCGCTGCGCAACGTCGCCAGGCGCTACACCTTCTTCCACAACGGCCGCTTCAAGACGCTGAAGGAGGCGCTGACCTTCTACGTGCAGCGCGATACCGACCCGCAGAAATGGTACCCGCTCGACGCGAGCGGCCAGCCAGTGAAGTTCGACGACCTGCCCCCCGCGTACCGGGCGAGCGTCAACACGAGCGAAGCGCCGTACGACCGCAAGCCCGGCGACGCGCCGGCGCTGTCCGACAGCGAGGTCGACGACGTGATCGCGTTCCTGAACACGCTCAGCGACGGCTACCAACCCTGACCCACGGGATTCCCATGCGCCGCACACCCCTTTCGATCGCCGTCTCGACCGCGCTGCTCGGCGCCGCGTTGTCGATGCCCGCCCGTGCCCAGACACCGACCGAGATCGAGCTGGCGCGCAAGCTCGACCGCCTTGCCGCCGAACTGGCCGACGTCAAGGCGCAACTCGCGACGCTCGGGGCGCAGCGCGGTGCCGCCGCTGCGGTCGGTGCCGCCACCGCCGCTGGGCCCGAAACCGCCGCGGCAACGCGACCGGCACCGGCCACCGCCGACGCTGCGCCGGCCTCCGTGCGCCCGGCGGTGGTCGAGCGCGCGGCCGTCGTCGAACGCACGGAACCTGCGACGGTCCTGACCAGCTACGGCGAGATCAACTACACGCGCCCGACGAAGGCGCCGCAGAACGCGGAAGTCGACCTGCGCCGCTTCGTGCTCGGCTTCCAGCACCGGATGGATCCGAAGACGCGGCTGGTCGCCGAACTCGAGGTCGAGCACGCGGTGAGCTCGGCCGACGACCCGGGCGAAGTGGCACTCGAGCAGGCCTTCGTCGAGCGCGAGCTCGGGCCGCGCCTCGCGGCGCGCGCGGGGCTGTTCCTGATGCCCGCCGGCATGCTCAACGAGAACCACGAACCGACCGCCTACTACGGCGTGCACCGCAACTTCGTCGAGACCGCGATCATCCCGAGCACCTGGCGCGAGGTCGGCGTGCAGCTGATCGGCAACCTCGACAGCGGCCTCACCGTCCAGGGCGGCCTCAGCACCGGCTTCGACGTCGGCAAGTGGGACGCCACGTCCACCGAAGGTGCGGAGTCGCCGCTCGGCGCGATCCATCAGGAAGGTGCGCAGGCCCGGGCGCGCAATCTCGCCGTGTTCGGCGCGATCAACTGGCGCGGCGTGCCGGGCCTGCTGGTCGGCGGCTCGGCGTTCAGCGGCGCGGCGAGCCACTCGCAGCCGCTGGTGCCGGACGCACGCGTGTCGTTGTGGGACCTGCACGCGCGCTGGACGCCCGGGCGCTGGGACCTGTCCTCTGTCTACGCGCGCGGGTCGATCTCGAACACCGCGGCGCTCAACGCCACGCTGGTGGGCAACCCCACGCTGATCCCCGAAAGCTTCGACGGCTGGTACCTGCAGGGTGCGTATCGTCTGTGGAGCCAGGGCGACTACGTGCTGAGCCCGTTCGTTCGACTCGAGCGCTTCAACACTGCGCGCGACTACGCCGATCTCGGCGCGGGACTGACGCCGCAGGCCGCCGGCACCGAGCGCGTGACCACGGTCGGCGTGAACTTCCTGGTCGGGCAGGGCGTGGTGCTGAAGGCCGACGTGCAGCGCTTCGGGCTCGTCTCGGCGAACAACCGCGTCAACCTCGGGCTGGGCTGGAGCTTCTGATGCGCCTGACGCTGTTCCCGGCCGCGCTGGTGGCGCTCGCGCCGGCGAGCGCGTTCGCGGTGCACTACCTGAGCGCCGAGCAGGCGCAGAAGCTGATGTTTCCCGACGCCGAGCGCTTCGAGCTCCTCGACGTCGCAGCCGACGCCGGATCGACGCACGCCGGCGACGCGCCGACGCAGGTTCGCATCGCGCGTCTCGGGGAGGCGACGCTCGGCTACGTGGTCGTCGACGAGGTGATCGGCAAGTTCGAGCTGATCACCTACGCGGTCGGCCTGAATCGCGACGGCAGCGTGCGGCAGGTGGAGGTGATGGACTACCGCGAGAGCCACGGTCACGAGATCCGGTTACCCGCCTGGCGTCGGCAGTTCGAAGGCAAGACTGCCGCGTCGCCGATCCGCGTCGGCGAGGACATCGCCAACATCAGCGGCGCGACGATGAGCTGCCAGCACGTCACCGACGGCGTGCGCCGGATCGTCGCCCGCGTCGATGCGCTTCGGCGCAGCGGCAACCTGCGGTGAACGCGATCGACGCGACCGGCACCTGGCTGCGCCGCGCGCGGCCGCTGCTCGGCACGCTGGTCGAGGTCGCGGTCCGCGACGGCGGTGCCCGGGGCGACACGGCCGGCGGCGCCGGGGCCGCGGTGCGCGCCGCGTTCGACGCGATCGCGCACGTGCAGGCGCGCATGTCGCGCTTCGACCCCGCCAGCGACGTGTCGCGCTTTCACGCGCTCGCCGCGGGCGAAGCGATCACCATCGATCCTGTCACGACCGAGGTGCTGCAGGCGGCGCGCTGGCTGCAGGGCGTCACCGGGGACGTCTTCGACGTGAGCCTGGGCAGCGGCGCGCGTGGATGGCGCTGCAACGGCGCGCGGCTCGAGCGGCTCGCACCGGGCGCCACGCTCGACCTGGGCGGCATCGCCAAGGGACTCGCGGTCGACCTCGCAGTCGAGGCGCTGAGGCGGCACGGCTGCGCGTCGGGCTGGGTCAACGCGGGCGGCGACCTGCGCGTCTTCGGCGACGCCAGCGTAGCGGTGATGCTTCGCGACGAGGCGCACGGCGGCGTGCGCCCCTTCGCGTCGCTGACCGACGGGGCGCTGGCCAGCAGCCACTTCGGGCCGGGCAGCCGCTCGCAGGCCTGGGGACTCGATCGCGGCGCGCGGGCCTGCCACGTGAGCGTGGCGGCGCCGCGTTGCCTGTGGGCCGACGCGCTGACCAAGGTGGTGGCCGTCAGCGGCGACGCGCGCCATCGCGCACTCGAAGCATGCGGCGCACGCGCGTGGCTTCACTGAATCGCGTCGCCCCGTGGCAGCGCCGGCTGCTGCACGCGTCGGCCTGGCTGCTCGCGGCGAGCGGGGTCGCCTGGCTCGGGATCCACTATCTGTGGGGCGCCGGCGCCGGCGAGCTGCCACATCCGCTCGAGCCGTGGCTGATCCGGCTGCACGGCGCCGCCGCGTTCGCTGCGCTGTTCGTGGCCGGCGTGCTGTCCGCCGGACACATTCCGAACGGCTGGCGACTGACCGCGCCGAAGATGCGCCGCGCCGATCTCGCCGGACAGCGCCGCACCGGGCTCGCGATGACCACACTGGGCGCGGCAGCGGTCTTCAGCGGCTACCTGCTCTACTACTTCGCCCCCGAGCCGGTTCGCCCTTCGCTGGGCTGGGTTCACGCGATCATCGGCCTGACCATGGCGCTGCTGGTGCCGCTGCACGGCAGCACGTCGGCTCGCGGCGGCTGAGCCACGCGGCCCCTGCCATCACGGGGCGCATCGCGCCGTGGCTCGGGGGAGCCCGCACCGATGGAGGCATCGGGCGCGAGCTCAGGTGGCCCCGTGCTACCCTCGGGGTGCATCGCCGGCGCTCACGAGGCGCCCGCATCCGAGGTCCGCCTGCCGCGTACCGCATCGCGACAGCCGGTCGTTCGGCCCCACCAGGCCGCCCAGCGAACGGACCGCAGACACGTGCTGACCGACGACGACATCTACCTGTTTCGCGAGGGCACCCACTGCCGCCTCCACGAGCACCTGGGTTGCCACGTCGATGATGCCCGCTCCGGCGCGCGCTTCGCGGTCTGGGCGCCGAACGCGCGCTCGGTGTCGGTGATCGGCGACTGGAACGGCTGGAATCCGGACGCCGGCCTGCTGCAGCCGCGCTGGGACGGCTCGGGCATCTGGGAGGGCTTCGCCGCCGATGCCCGCCCCGGGCACGCGTACAAATACCGCATCGCGTCACAAACCGGCGATCCGGTCCCCGACAAGGCCGACCCGTTCGCGTTCTTCGCCGAGGAACCGCCGCGTACCGCGTCACGGGTCTGGTCCCTCGACTACGCGTGGGGCGACGCCGACTGGATGGCGGGCCGCGGCAGCCGCAACGCGCTCGACGCGCCGATCTCGATCTACGAAGTGCACGCGGGCTCGTGGCGGCGCCGGGCCGACGGAAGCCACCTGTCGTGGCGCGAGCTGGCCGAGGCCCTCGTGCCGTACGTGCACGAGATGGGCTTCACGCACGTCGAGCTGCTGCCGGTCACCGAACATCCGTTCTACGGATCCTGGGGCTACCAGACCACCGGCTACTTCGCGCCGACCGCGCGCTACGGGACGCCACAGGACTTCATGTACCTGGTCGACCACCTGCACCGCAACGGGATCGGCGTGATCCTCGACTGGGTGCCGTCGCACTTCCCGACCGACGCACACGGCCTGGCGCAGTTCGACGGTACGCACCTCTACGAGCACGCCGACCCGCGGCAGGGCTTTCACCCCGAGTGGAACTCGAGCATCTTCAACTACGGACGGCACGAGGTGTCGGCCTTCCTGCTGTCGTCGGCGCTCTTCTGGCTCGAGCGCTATCACGTCGACGGGCTGCGCGTCGACGCGGTTGCGTCGATGCTGTACCTGGACTATGCGCGCAACGACGGCGGGTGGATCCCGAACCGCTACGGCGGCCGCGAGAACCTCGAAGCGGTCGCGTTCCTGCGCCGGCTCAACGAGGCGGTCTACCGCGACCACCCGGACACGATGACGATCGCCGAGGAGTCGACCGCCTGGCCGATGGTGTCGCGTCCGACCGACGTCGGCGGCCTCGGCTTCGGGATGAAGTGGAACATGGGCTGGATGCACGACACGCTGGCCTATGCGCGCGAGGACCCGATCCATCGCAGCTTCCACCAGGACAAGCTCACCTTCTCGCTGTGGTACGCGTTCAACGAGAATTTCGTGCTGCCGCTGTCGCACGACGAGGTGGTGCACGGCAAGGGCTCTCTGGTGGGGAAGATGCCCGGCGACGACTGGCAGAAGTTCGCCAACCTGCGCGCTCTGTACGGCTACATGTGGACGCACCCGGGCAAGAAGCTGCTGTTCATGGGCGGCGAGTTCGGCCAGCGGCGCGAGTGGACCCACGACGGGGAGCTCGAATGGTGGGTGGCCGCGCACCCCGAGCACGGAGGCCTGCGGCGCTGGGTGTCCGACCTGAACCGCGCCTACCGCTGCGAGCCGGCGCTGCACGAACTGGACTTCGCGGCCGAAGGCTTCCATTGGATCGACTGCAGCGATGCCCAGCGCAGCGTGATCGGGTTCCTGCGCCGCCCGCGTGCCGGCAGGCCGGCACTGCTGGTGGCCTGCAACTTCACCCCGGTTCCGCGCACCAACTACACGCTCGGGGTGCCCGCCGCAGGGCGCTGGCAGGAGATCCTGAACAGCGATGCCGCGATCTACGGGGGCGCCGGCTGGGGCAATCTCGGCAGCGTCGACGCGATGCCCCTGCCGTCGCACGGCCAGCCCTGGTCGCTCACGCTGACGCTGCCGCCCCTCGCCACCGTGATCCTGAAGGAGGGTGCCGATGGCTGAACGCGCTACCGCCGACTTCTCGCGCGCCGGCCAGACCAGCCCCGCTGCCGCCGGCCGTGCGCGCGCAGTGATCGACCGCGTGAGTCCGGCCGTCGACGGCGGCCGTTTCCCGGTCAAGCGCGTCACCGGCGAAACGCTGACCGTCGAGGCCGATTGCTTCGCCGACGGACACGACGCGCTCAGGGTGATGCTGCGCTGGCGCGGCGAGGACGACAGCGAGTGGCAGGAGAAGGAGATGGCGCCGCAGGGCAACGACTGCTGGCGCGCCGACATCGTCGCCGGCGCACCGGGCCGTTACCGCTATCGCGTTGTCGCCTGGGTCGACCACTTCGCCAGCTGGCGCAGCGAATTCCGGCGACGCGAGGACCCGGCCGACCTGCGCCAGGCTGCCGAGGTCGGCGCCGCCCTGGTCGCCGAGGCGGCGGCGCGCGCGGACGACACGCACCGCGAGCCGCTGGTGGCCTGGGCCGCCGCGCTGGCCGCCGCCGCGCGCGCGGACGGCGATCCGGAGGCGCTGCGCGAGCTCGCGCTCGACCCGCAGCGTGCGCGGCTCGCGAGCCGTTTCCCCGACCGGCGCTTCGAGACCGCCTCGCCGGTCGAGTTGCCGTTGCGTGTCGATCGCGAGCGCGCGCGCTTTTCTTCGTGGTACGAGCTGTTTCCGCGCTCGACCTCGCCCGAGCCCGGGCGCCACGGCACGCTGTCGGACTGCGCAGCGCGGCTCGACTACGTCGCAGGGCTCGGATTCGACGTCGTCTACCTGCCGCCGATCCACCCGATCGGCCGCGAGCGCCGCAAGGGGCGCAACAACGCGTACGCCGCCGGGCCCGACGACGTCGGCAGCCCGTGGGCCATCGGCGCGCGCGAAGGCGGCCACAAGTCGATCCACCCGGAGCTCGGCACGATCGACGACTTCCGGCGGCTGGTGGCCAGGGCGCGGCAGCTCGGCATGGAGATCGCGCTGGACATCGCCTTCCAGTGCGCACCCGATCATCCGTACGTGACCGAGCACCCGCAGTGGTTCCGCTGGCGGCCCGACGGTACCGTCCAGTACGCCGAGAATCCGCCGAAGAAGTACCAGGACATCTATCCGTTCGACTTCGAGACCGAGGACTGGTCCGCCCTCTGGCACGAACTGAAGAGCGTGTTCGATTTCTGGATCGCCGAGGGCGTACGCATCTTCCGGGTCGACAATCCGCACACCAAGGCGTTCGGGTTCTGGGAATGGGTGATCGACGGGATCGGGCGCGCACACCCCGACGTGATCTTCCTGGCCGAGGCCTTCACGCGGCCGAAGGTGATGCACCGACTGGCCAAGCTCGGCTTCACGCAGTCGTACACCTACTTCGCGTGGCGCAACACGAAGCACGAGCTGACCGCGTACTTCACCGAGCTGGCTCACGGCCCCGGCCGCGAATACTTCCGGCCGAATGCGTGGCCGAACACCCCGGACATCCTGACCGAGACCCTGCAGCACGGCGGCCGCGCCGCGTTCACTGCGCGACTCGTGCTGGCGGCGACGCTTTCAGCCAGCTACGGGATCTACGGGCCCGCGTTCGAACTGATGGAGCACGTGGCGCGCGAACCCGGCAGCGAGGAGTACCTCGATTCGGAGAAGTACGAGATCCGCAGCTGGGCGATCGACCGCGCCGACAGCCTTCGCGACCTCGTCGCGCTCGTCAACCGGATCCGCCGCGAGAACCCCGCCCTGCAGTCGGACCGCAGCCTCGCCTTCATGCCGACCGACAACGAGCAGGTGATCTGCTACGCCAAGCGCTCGGGCGACGGCTCGAACACGATCGTCGTCGTCGTCGATCTCGACCCGCACCACTCGCACGGCGCGTGGCTCGACCTCGACCTGGACTGGCTGGGAATCGCCACCGATTCCACCTACCAGATGCACGACCTGCTCTCGGGCGCGCGCTACCTCTGGCAGGGGGCGCGCAACTACGTGCGCCTGGATCCGGCGCACATGCCGGCGCACGTGTTCCGGGTCCGCCACCGGCTGCGCCGCGAGCAGGACTTCGACTATTTCCTCTGACAGCGACGGCAACGCATGGCCACCGAGGCGCCGAACGACCCGCACTGGTACAAGGACGCGGTCGTCTACCAGTTGCACGTCAAGGCGTTCTGCGACTCGAACAGCGACGGCCTCGGCGATTTCGTGGGCCTGACGTCGAAGCTGGACTACGTCCGCGACCTCGGCGTCAACGCGATCTGGTTGCTGCCGTTCTACCCTTCGCCGCTGCGCGACGACGGCTACGACGTGGCCGACTACCACAACGTGCACCCGAACTACGGGACGCGCAACGACTTCCGGCTCTTCGTCCGCGAGGCGCACAGGCGCGGGCTGCGCGTGATCACCGAGCTGGTGGTCAACCACACGTCGGACCAGCACCCGTGGTTCCAGGCCGCGCGCCGCGCGCCGCCGGGTTCGTCCAAGCGGGACTTCTACGTCTGGAGCGACGATCCGAACCGCTATTCGGGCACTCGCATCATCTTCACCGATACCGAGAGCTCGAACTGGGCCTGGGACGACGTCGCGAAGGCGTACTACTGGCACCGGTTCTTCAGCCACCAGCCGGACCTCAACTTCGCGAACCCGAACGTGCTGAAGGCCGTGGTGCGCACGATGCGCTTCTGGCTCGACATGGGCGTCGACGGCTTCCGGCTCGACGCGATCCCCTACCTGTGCGAGCGCGAGGGCACCAGCAACGAAAACCTGCCCGAGACGCACCGGGTGATCAAGCGGATCCGCGCAATGCTCGACGAGCGGCACGCCAACCGCCTGCTGTTGGCGGAGGCCAACCAGTGGCCCGAGGACGTCCGCGAATATTTCGGCGACGAGGACGAGTGCCACATGGCATATCACTTCCCGCTGATGCCCCGGATGTACATGGCGATCGCGCAGGAAGATCGTCACCCGATCGTCGAGATCATGGGGCAGACTCCCGACATTCCCGAGAGTTGCCAGTGGGCGATCTTCCTGCGCAACCACGACGAGCTGACGCTGGAGATGGTCACGCACCGCGAGCGCGACTACATGTACCGCACCTACGCGGCCGACCCTCGCGCACGCATCAACCTCGGCATACGCAGGCGCCTCGCCCCGCTGATGGAGAACGACAGCGAGCGCATCAAGCTGATGAACAGCCTGCTGTTGTCGATGCCTGGTTCGCCGATCATCTACTACGGCGACGAGATCGGGATGGGCGACAACATCTTCCTCGGCGATCGCGACGGCGTGCGCACGCCGATGCAGTGGAGCCCGGACCGCAATGCCGGCTTCTCGCGCGCCGACCCGCAGCGACTGTACCTGCCGCCGATCATGGACCCGATCTACGGCTACGAGGCGGTCAACGTCGAAGCGCAGGCACGCGATCCGTCATCGCTGCTGAACTGGATGCGCAGGATGCTCGCGGTACGCCGTTCGAGCCGTGCGTTCGGGCGGGGGCGCCTGTCGTTCCTCTCGCCGGGAAACCGCAAGGTCCTCGCCTACCTGCGCGAGTACGACGCTGGCGACGAGCACGATGTGATCCTGTGCGTGGCCAACCTCTCGCGCTCGGCACAACCGGTCGAACTGAACCTGTCGAAGTTCCGCGGACGCGTGCCGGTCGAGATGATCGGGCGAACACCGTTCCCCCCGGTCGGCGACCTGCCCTACCTGCTGACGCTGGCGGCCCACGGCTTCTACTGGTTCCGCCTGGCGCTCGACGCCGATGTGCCGTACTGGCACGAAGAGCACCTGGTCCGCGATGACCTGCCGCTCATGGTGATGTTCGACGGCTGGTCGAGCCTGTTCCGCGACCGGGTCGTGCCGTGGCGCATCCGCATGGCCGAGACGACCCGGGAGCGCTTCGAGTGCGAGGTGCTGCCCCGCTTCGTGGCGCAGCAACGCTGGTTCTCCGGCAAGGACGCGGCGCTGGAGCGGGTCGCGTTGCGCGACTGGACGGTACTCGCCGACGGCGGCCGAAGCTGGCTGATCGCCATCGTGGGCGCCCGCACGCGCCGCGCGCCGCAGGAGGCCGTCGACGCGGGCAGCTACTTCCTTCCGCTTGGCTTGCTGTGGGGCGACGCCGAGGAGCCGCAGGTGCGCACGCTCGGCCCGGCGATACTGGCGAAGGTGCGCCAGCAGGGCGAGGTCGGCGTGCTGGCCGACGCGCTGGCCGACGAGTCCTTCTGCCGCATGCTGGTCAAGGCGATCGGCCGGCGCGAGGCGCTCGCGCTGACCGCGGGCAGGATCGACTTCGTGCCGACCTCGTCGTTCGAAGCGATCGTCGGCGAGGACATCGATTCGCTCGCGGTGCATCGCGGCGCCGGCCAGTCGACCAACGCGACGGTCGTGCTCGGCGAGCGGGCGTTCGTCAAGGCGTACCGGCGGCTCCAGGTGGGCGTCAACCCGGAACTCGAAATCGGCAGGTTCCTGACCGATGTCGCGCACTTCGAGCACTGCGTGCCGGTGGCGGGGTCGATCGAATACGTCGGCCCGGACGGTGCCCCCGTGACGCTGGCGATCGTGCAGAAGTACGTGCCCCACCAGGGCGACGGCTGGAACCTGACCGTCGACTACCTGTCGCGCTTCTTCGAGGAGCAGCGGGTGCACGCGCGCGACGACTCGGACGGGCACGGCGCGTTCCTCGACCTGATCGGAACCCTCGGCCTGCGGGTCGGCCAGCTGCATTGCGCGCTGGGCTCGAAGACCGGCGACCCGGCGTTCGATCCGGAGCCGGTCGACGCCGCGCGACTGCAGTCGTGGCGCAACCGCGTGAAGGAAGAGACCGACGAGTCGCTCGCGCTGCTGGAGCGGCAACTCGATCACCTGCCCGCGGACGCGCGGGTGCAGGCCGCAGCCGTCCTCGACCGCAGCGCGCAACTGCTCGAACTCGCCGGCCGCCCTGTCGGCGGCCCCGAGGGCCTGCTGTGCGCGCGGCATCACGGCGACCTGCACCTCGGCCAGGTCCTGCTCGCCAGCAACGACTTCCTCATCATCGACTTCGAGGGCGAGCCGTCGCGCCCGATCGAGGAGCGCCGTGCTCGGCACACGCCGCTACGTGACGTCGCCGGGATGCTCCGCTCCTTCGACTACGCACGCTGGGCCGCGATCGGCCGGGTGGCGCAGGGCCCCGACGAGGTGCAGCGCTTCGAACCGCCGTCGGCGCAATGGCTGGCCAGCACGCGGCAGGCTTTCCTTTCCGGCTACGCGCGCGCCACCGCCGGCGCCGGGTTGTTCCCGTCGATCGACGCGGCCCTGCCGCTGCTGGCACTGCTGGAACTCGAGAAGTCGATGTACGAACTGCGGTACGAGTTGTCGAACCGGCCCGCCTGGGCAGGAATTGCGCTTCGGGGCATCCTGGACTCGGTTCGGACCGCGTAACACGGGAGGCTGACATGGAAAGGGTGGACGTGATGCTCGAGCCGCTCCGGGCGTTCCTGGCGCAACTGGGGGCGTTCATGCCGAGGCTGCTGCTCGCGGCGGCCGTGCTCGTAGCGGGCTGGCTGATCGCGAAGGCGGTGCGCTTTGCCGTGATCAAGGCGCTGCGCGCCGCCAACTTCCACGTCGTGACCGAGCGCGCCGGCATCGACGATTTCCTCGTCCAGGGCGGGTTGCGCGAGGGCTCGATCGGCCTGTTCGGGACGCTCGCCTGGTGGCTGGTGATGCTCGCGGCGCTGGTGATCGCGTTCAACGGCCTCGGCCTGACCTACATCACCGACCTGCTGGGCAAGGTGATGCTGTTCGTCCCGAAGCTGGTGGTCGCGCTGGTGATCGTCGCGTTCGGCGCCTACTTCGCGCGTTTCGTCTCGACCGCGGTAACGGCCTGGTGCAAGGGGATCGACATGCCCGACGCGGCCTTCCTCGGGCGCATGGCGCGGATCGCGATCCTGGTGTTCGTCGCCCTGATCGCGCTCGACCAGGTCGGGGTGGGCGGTGACATCGTGCGCCAGAGCTTCCTGGTCGTACTGGCCGGCGTGGTGCTCGCGCTGGCGCTGGCATTCGGGCTCGGCGCCCGCGACCGCGCAGAGGAGATGCTCGAGCGCTGGTGGCCCCGGCGCGGCAGCGGCGGCGGGCCGTCGTGATGGACGAGGCTTCGCTGCCCGCGGTCTGGCCGGGGCGCCCCTACCCGCTGGGCGCGACCTGGGACGGCGAGGGCGTCAACTTCGCGCTGTTCTCCGAGGAGGCGCTGCGGGTCGAGCTGTGCCTGTTCGGCATGGACGGGCGTCACGAACTGCAGCGGGTCGAGCTCAGCGAGTGCACCGACCAGGTCTGGCACGGCTACCTGCCACAGGCGCGTCCCGGCCTGGTCTACGGCTACCGCGTCCATGGGCCCTACGAGCCGAGGCAGGGACTGCGTTTCAACCCGAACAAGCTGCTGCTCGATCCGTATGCGAAGGCGATCGTCGGCTCGGTGCGCTGGCACGACGCGCTGTTCGGCTACACGATCGGCGATCCCCGCGCGGACTTGTCGTTCGACCGGCGCGACAGCGCACCTTTCGTGCCGAAGGCGCGAGTGGTCGAAACCGCGTTCAGCTGGGGCGACGATCGGCGCCCCGACGTCCCGTGGAACGAGACGATCATCTACGAACTGAACGTGCGCGGCTTCACGATGCGCCACCCCGACGTACCCGAGGCGCTGCGTGGCACCTACGCGGCGCTGACCCACCAGCCGGTCATCGACTACCTGAAGCGGCTCGGCGTGACCATGGTCGAGTTGATGCCGGTCCACGCGTTCGTCGACGACCGGCGCCTGGTCGACGCGGGGATGCGCAACTACTGGGGCTACAACACGCTGGGCTATTTCGCGCCGGAAGCGCGCTACAACGCCTCGAACCGGGTCAACGAGTTCAAGACGATGGTCAAGGCGCTGCACTCGGCCGGCATCGAGGTGATCGTCGACGTCGTCTACAACCACACCTGCGAAGGCAACCACCTCGGCCCGACGCTGGGCATGCGCGGCATCGACAACGCCGCCTATTACCGGCTCGATCCGGCCGATCCACGCTACTACACCGATTTCACCGGCTGCGGAAACACGGTCAACCTGCTGCACTCGCGCACGCTCCAGCTGGTGATGGATTCGTTGCGCTATTGGGCCGAGGAGATGCACGTCGACGGCTTCCGCTTCGACCTCGCGCCGGCGCTCGCCCGCGCCGCCGGCGGCACCGAGAGCTGGGGCAGCTTCTTCGACGTGATCCGCCAGGCCCCGATCCTGAACCGCGTCAAGCTGATCGCCGAGCCATGGGACATCGGCCACGGCGGATACCACGTCGGCAACTTCCCCGCCGGCTGGGCCGAGTGGAACGACCGCTACCGCGACGGGATGCGCGCCTACTGGAAGGGGGACGGCGGGCTGATCGGCGAGTTCGCGCGCCGCCTCACGGGCTCGAGCGACCTCTACGGCCGCTCGGGGCGCCGCCCGCACGCGAGCATCAACTACATCACCTCGCACGACGGCTTCACGCTGTCCGACCTGGTGTCGTACAACGAGCGCCACAACGAGGCCAACGGCGAGTCGGGTGCCGACGGTCACGAAGAGAACCTCTCGTGGAACTGCGGCGTCGAAGGGCCGACCGACGACGCGGAGGTCCGCGCGCTGCGCGCGCGCCAGCGGCGCAACTTTCTCGCGACGCTGCTGTTGTCGCAGGGGGTGCCAATGCTTCTTGCCGGCGACGAGATCGGGCGGACCCAGCAGGGCAACAACAACGCGTACTGCCAGGACAACGAGCTGTCGTGGCTCGACTGGTCGCTCGACGACGAGCGCGAGTCGCTGCTCGAGTTCACCCGCACGCTGGTGCAGTTGCGCCGCGAGCACCCGGCGTTCCGACGTCGCGACTTCTTCCAGGGCCGGCCGCTGCACGGCGGCGGGATCAAGGACATCCTATGGCTGCGGCCCGACGGCGCCGAGATGAGCGACGACGAATGGGAGCATGCGCACGCGCGCTGCCTGGCGGTCTACCTCTCCGGCTCCGGCCTGCACGAGGTGGATCGCAGGGGACGGCCGGTACGAGACGACGACTTCCTGATGCTGTTCAACGCGCACCATGACGAGATCGCGTTCGTGCTGCCCGCGCTGGGCGGCGAGTCGTGGCAGTGCGTGCTCGACACCGCCGGGGCCGGGCCTTGCGACGCGTGCTACGGCGCCGGTGCCGCGTACGCGCTGCGCGGGCGATCGCTCGCGCTGCTCGCGCGCCCCGCATCGCTTCAATGAGGCGCACGCACGCGATGCCGTTCGGCGCGTCGCTGCACGCGCACGCCGGCGCACGCTTCCGGCTCTGGGCGCCCGCCCGGGATCGGATCGACCTCGAGTTCGTCCGCCCCGTCGCAGGCGCCCCACCCGCCGCCGGCGGATCGCTGCAGGTCATCGCGCGGCTCCCGATGCGCCGTTCGCCCGACGGGTGGCACGACGTGGACGTGCCAGATGCGGCGGCCGGGTCGCTCTACCGCTACCGGCTCGACGACGGCCTCGCCGTCCCTGACCCGGCCTCGCGGTTCAACCCGCTCGACGCGCACGGGCCGAGCGAGCTGATCGACCCGCTCGAGCATCGCTGGGCCGATGCGGGATGGGCCGGTCGGCCCTGGCACGAGGCGGTCGTCTACGAAATGCACGTGGGCACGTTCACGTCGACCGGCACCTTCGAGGCGGCGCGCCAGCGGCTCGCAGACCTGGCGGATCTGGGGATCACCGCGATCGAGTTGATGCCGATCGCGGAATTCCCCGGGGCGCGGAACTGGGGCTACGACGGCGTCCTTCCCTATGCACCCGACGCGTCGTACGGCCGGCCGGATGAGCTGAAGCGTTTCGTCGAATCCGCGCACGTGCTGGGGCTGATGGTACTGCTCGACGTCGTCTACAACCACTTCGGCCCCGACGGCAACTACCTGAACGCGTATGCGCCGCAGTTCTTCGATGCGGCGCGGCGCACGCCGTGGGGCGCAGCGATCGACTTCGACGGACCGTCGAGCGCGACCGTGCGCGACTTCTTCGTCCAGAACGCCCTCTACTGGGTCTGCGAGTACGGCTTCGACGGATTGCGCATCGACGCGGTGCACGCGATCCGGGACCGTTCGTCGCCGGACATCGTCGAGTCGATCGTGCGGGCGCTGCGCGATGGCCCGGGCCGCGAGCGCTTCGTCCACGTCGTGCTCGAGAACGACCGCAACGAGTCTCGCTACCTCGAGCGCGACCCCCTGGACCGGGAGGCTGCCCGCCCGAGGCAGGCCGACGCCCAGTGGAACGACGACATCCACCACGCCTTGCACGTGCTGCTGACCGGCGAATCGGACGGCTATTACGCCGACTACGCCGACGCGCCGGTCGATCGGCTCGGCCGCGCGCTCGCGCAGGGCTTCGTCTACCAGGGCGACGTCTCGCGGTTTCGCGGCGGCGCGCGCCGCGGCGAGCCAAGCGCCCACCTGCCGCCGTCGGCGTTCGTGGCCTTTCTTCAGAGCCATGACCAGGTCGGCAACCGCGCGTTCGGCGAGCGCATCGACGCCGTCGCCGACGCCGCGCTGATGCCTGCGGCGCTGGCCTGCGTACTGCTCGGTCCGCAGGTCCCGATGCTGTTCATGGGCGAGGAGTTCGCCGCTTCGACGCCGTTCCTGTTCTTCTGCGACTTCGGCCCCGAGCTGGCCGCCGCAGTGCGCAACGGCCGCCGCGAGGAATTCGCGCGATTCGAGGCTTTTCGCGACCGCGCGGCGCGCGAGGCGATCCCCGACCCGAACGCCCTCGGCACCTTCGCAGCCTCGAGGCTTCGCTGGGACGAGCGCGATGCGCCTCCGCATCGCGAGCGGCTGGCGCTGGTTCGACGACTGCTGCAGCTTCGCCGCTTGCTGATGCCGAGGCTCGCGCGGATCCGTAGCGGCGGTCGCTGGTCGGCAGGCGGCGCCGCGCTGCACGTACGTTGGCAGATCGCGGATGGCGGCGGCGAGGCACTCGTACTGCACGCCAATTTCGGCGCGCAACCGGTCGAGGCGCTCACCGGCGCGCGCGCAGCGATCGCCTTCTCGCATGGCGCGACGCGGGGCGACGCCGCCGATGTCTGGAGCCTCGAGCGCGGCGGCGTGCTGTTGGCACTGGAGAAGGGCGATGGCTGAGCCCGGCCCCCGGCAACGCCTCGAATGGCTGGCCGCCGCGTTCGGCGTGGATCCGGTCTTCGACGACGTATGGGGACATCGGCACGAAGTCTCCGATGCCGGGCTGCGCGCACTGCTCGGCCAGCTCGGCGTGCCCGCCGTTACCGACGCCGACATCGACAACGGCCTGACGCGCGCGCACCTGCGCTACTGGCAACGGCTCGCGGAACCGGTGGTCACGCTGGTGCTGCCGGCCAGCACCGTCGCGGTGCTGCTGCGCCTGCCGCGCGGCGGCCCGGGAGGGCGGGTGGCCTGGCGCCTCTTGCCCGAGTCGGGAGACCCGCTGGACGGCGAGGCCGAGGTGGACGCACTGGCGCTCAGGGAGCGCAGCGCGGTCGACGGGGTACCGTACGAATCGCGCCTGCTGGTCATCGAGGCCACGCTCGCGCCGGGCTATCACCGGCTCGACCTGCAGGTCGGCGAGACTCGAGCCCGCGTGCTGGTGATCGCAGCGCCGCCCCACTGCTTCCAGCCGCCGCTGCTGGCCGGGGGCGTGCGCGTCTGGGGCTGGTCGGTACAGCTCTACGGACTGCGTTCGGCGCGCAACTGGGGCGTCGGCGACTTCGGCGACCTGCTCGCGCTGATCGACGTCGCGGCCGCGCGCGGCGCGAGCGCGATCGGGCTCAACCCGCTGCATGCGCGCTTCCCGCACAATCCGGCGCACGCGAGCCCCTACGCGCCGTCGTCGCGACTGTGGCTGGACGCGCTCGCGATCGACGTCGAATCGGTCGACGACTTCGCCGAAGCCGACGCGGTTCGCGAGCGGGTGCGATCCAGCGAGTTTCGCGCCCGGTTGCAGCGGCTGCGCGATGCGGAGCTCGTCGATCTGGAGGGCGTGTCCGGCGCGAAGCACGAGGCGCTGCGCGAACTGTACGCGCACTTCCGGCACGCGCACCTCGAGCGCGCGACACCGCGCGCCGCGGCGTTCCGCGCGTTCCAGTCGAGCCGTGGCGCGCCGCTGAGGCGCCACGCGCTCTTCGAGGCCTTGCAGGCGCGCTTTCATGCGCAGGACCCTTCGATCTGGGGCTGGCCGGTCTGGCCCGAAGAGTGGCGCGATCCCGGCGGCGAACAGGCCGTCCGCTTCGAGGTCGAGGCGATCGAAGCGATCGAGTACTACGAGTACCTGCAGTGGCAGGCCGAGCGGCAACTCGAGCGCGCTGCGGCTCGCTGCCGCGAGCACGGGATGGCGGTCGGGCTCTATCTGGACCTCGCGGTGTCGGTCGACCGGGCGGGCTCGGACTGCTGGGCATTCGACCACTGCTATGCGGCGTCGGCGAGCGTCGGCGCGCCGCCCGACGACTTCAACCTGGCCGGACAGGACTGGGGGCTTCCGCCGCTGATCCCGGACGCGCTGCGCGAATGCGGGCACGAGCCGTTCGTGCTCGCGCTGCGCGCGAACATGCGGCATGCGGGAGCGCTGCGCATCGACCACGTCATGGGGCTGATGAGGCTCTACTGGGTCCCGCCCGGCGCCACCGCGCGCGACGGCGGCTACGTCCGCTATCCGATGGACGAGCTGCTGGCGATCGTCTCGCTCGAGAGCCACCGCAACCGGTGCCTGGTGGTCGGCGAGGACCTCGGAACCGTACCGGACGCTGTGCGCGATGCGCTCGCGCGGGCACGCGTGCTGTCGTACCGCCTGCTCTACTTCGAACGCGACCGCTCGGGCGATTTCGCGCGGCCAGACACGTATCCGCACGACGCGCTGGTCTCGATCGGCACTCACGACCTTCCGACACTGGCCGGATGGTGGGCCAGCCGCGACCTGCAGCTGCGTGACGAACTCGGCCTGTTCCCCGACGAGTCGTCGCACGAGTCGCAGGTGCAGGCCCGCGCGCAGGACCGCGCCCGCCTGGTGGCCGCGCTGATCCGCGACGAGCTGCTTGCTGCGGACACCGACGCGCAGGCGTTGGCACGAGCACCGCTCGCCCCCGAGCTCGTCGACGCGGTGCACGTCTACCTCGCGAGAAGTCCTGCACGGCTCATGATGGTGCAGCCCGAGGACTGGCTCGGCGTCACCGAGCAGGCCAACCTGCCGGGGACCGTGGACACGCATCCGAACTGGCGCAGGCGGCTGTCCGCGACGATCGAGGAACTGGCCGCCGACCCGGCTGGTGCGCGCCTGGCGCGGGCACTGGCGGCCGAGCGCGAGAGCCCTCGCAGCACGCAGGCGGCGGGCCGCGTCACGCTGGCGCGCATTCCCCGCTCGACCTACCGGCTGCAGCTGAACCGCGAATTCGGCCTGCGCGAGTCGCTGCGCGTGCTGCCTTACCTCGACCGGCTCGGTGTCGGCGATCTGTACTGCTCGCCGGTACTGCGCGCGCGCCCGGGGAGCAGCCATGGCTACGACATCGTCGACCACCGTTCGATCAACCCCGAGCTCGGCGGCGAAGCCGCGTTCGATGCATTGTCGGCGGCCCTGCGCGAACGCGGCATGGGGGTGCTGTTCGACATGGTGCCGAACCATATGGGCGTGCTGGGCGTCGACAACGCCTGGTGGATGGACGTGCTCGAGAACGGCGAGGTGTCGCCCTGCGCGCGCTTCTTCGACATCGACTGGCATCCGGTCAATGGCGACCTCGATGGCAAGGTACTGGTGCCGTTGCTGGGCGACCACTACGGGCTGGTGCTCGAGCGCGGCGAGCTGGTGCTGGCCTTCGAGCCCGACGCCGGCGGCTTTGCGGTCCGCTATCACGAGCACCGCCTGCCGATCGACCCGCGCGAGTCGGCCTCACTGCTCCGACGGGCCCGCGACAGGCTGGACTCCAGCGCGCTGGACGCCGAGCTGCGCGACGAGTTCTCCGCGCTGGCCGACGCCTTCGCGAACCTGCCGCCGCGCGACGCGGCCGGCGAGGCCAGCGCGGCCGAGCGCGCGCGGGACGCGGCCGTGCACAAACGCGCGCTGGCGCGACTCGCCGGCTCGCAACCGGCGGTACGCTCCGCGATCGACGCCGAAGTCGAGGCAATGAACGCACGCTCGCCGGGCGCGCGCAATGCGCTGCACGCCCTGCTGGAGCAGCAGGCGTGGCGCCTGGCCTACTGGCGCGTGGCCTCGGACGAGATCAACTACCGCCGCTTCTTCGACATCAACGACCTGGCCGGTCTGCGGATCGAGGACGAGGCCGTGTTCGAGGCCACGCACGCCCGCGTGCTCGAACTGGCCGCGGACGGCCGCATCGACGGGCTCCGCATCGACCATCCCGACGGCCTGTACGACCCCGGCGAGTATTTCGCCCGGCTGCAGCAGGGCTATGTGCGCCGCAGCGGCGCGCCGCCGGAGTTCGACGACGGGCGGCCGTCCCGGCCGCTTTACGTCGTCATCGAAAAAATCGCCGCCGCGCACGAACGCGTACCCGAGCAATGGGCGATCCACGGCACGACCGGCTACAGGTTCGCGGCGGTCGCAAACGGACTGTTCGTCGACCCGGCCGCCAGGGACCGCATCGACCGCACCTGGCGTGCCTTCACCGGCGAGCGGGACAGCTTCGAGGACATGGCTTACGAAGGCAGGCAACTGATCATGCGCAACGCGCTGGCGGCCGAGCTCACGGTGCTGGCCTCCGAACTGCTGCGGATCGCGCGCGCCAACCGGCGCACCCGCGACTACACCTTCAATGCGCTGCGACGCGCGCTGGCCGACGTCGCCGCCTGCATCCCGGTCTACAGGACCTACCTCACCGACCGGGCGTCGAAGCAGGACCGCCGCTACATACAGTGGGCGATCGGGCGCGCCGTGCGGCGCAGCCGGGCCGCCGACACCACGATCTACGGCTTCGTGCGCGAGGCGCTGCTCGGACGCGCGCCGTCGGCAAGCACGCCCGCGCTGCGCGCCAGGACGCGGCGCTTCGCGCGGCGCTTCCAGCAGTTCACGTCGCCCGTCGCCGCCAAGGGCGTCGAGGACACGGCGCTCTATCGCTTCAACCGGCTCGTCTCGCTGAACGAGGTCGGCAGCGAACCCGACTCCTTCGGCATCTCGGTGAAGGCCTTTCACGCGGCGAACGCCGACCGGGCCGCCAACTGGCCGCACACGATGCTCGCGACGTCGACCCACGACAACAAGCGCTCGGGCGACGTGCGCGCCCGCATCGACGTGCTCTCCGAGATGCCCGCCGCCTGGCGGCTTCTGTTGCGGCGCTGGCGGCTGATGAACCGCAGCCGTCGCAGCACGGTCGGCGGCGATCCGGCGCCGTCGCGCAACGACGAGTATCTGCTGTACCAGACGCTGCTCGGCAGCTTCCAGGATGAAAGCGAGGGCGGCGATCCGGCGCGCGCGCTGGCCGTCTACGCGGAGCGCATCGAGCGCTACATGCTGAAGGCGGCGCGAGAGTCGAAAGCGCGCACCAGCTGGATCAGCCCCGATCCGGCCTACGAATCCGCGCTCGCCGGCTTCGTTCGCGGCGTCCTCGCGCCGAGCGCATCCAATCCCTTCCTGGACGACCTTCGCGAGCAGATGCGATCGATCGCCTGGTTCGGCGCGCTCAACAGCCTCGCGATGGTCACCCTGAAGTACACGGTGCCGGGCGTGCCGGACCTCTACCAGGGCAACGAATGCTTCGACTTCAGCCTCGTCGACCCGGACAACCGCCGGCCGGTCGACTTCGAGCGCCGCAGCGCGATGCTGGAGTCCATCGAGCGGCGCGTACACGACGAGGGTGTCTGTGCCGTCGCCGCATCGCTGTCGCGCGACCCGCGTGCCGACGCAGCGAAGATGTTCGTCACGTGGCGCCTGCTGCAGATGCGGCGCGCGCGCGCCGCGCTGTTTCGCGACGGCGACTACCTGCCACTCGAAGTCACCGGCGCGGCCGCGCCGCACCTGGTCGCCTACGCACGGCGCGACGACGCGTCGGTGGTCGTGGTGCTCGTGTCGCGACTGTTCGCGAAGCTGCTCGGCACGCCGGGCCGCTTGCCCGAGGGCAAGGGTGTCTGGCAGGACACGGTTGCCGATCTCGGCGCAACCGGCATTTCCGGCGATCTCGTCGACCAGTTGACCGGCCGCACGGTGACCGTGTCGCAAGGGACGTTGGACGCCGGCACGGCCCTGTCGGGCTTCCCCGCTGCGGTGCTGCTGGGCGCTCGCCCCGGCTGATCGGCGCGCCGTACGCTGCGATCAGGCCGCCGCGCGCTCGCCCACCATCCCCAGCACCGCGTCGCGCACCGCTTCCGCCGTCGGCACCGCCGCCTGCTCGAGCACCCACGACGAAGCCGCCGGCGCATCGGGACCGGCGAGGCGGCGCACCGGCGCCTTCAGCGCGTCGAACGCATGCTCGCTGACGATCGCCGACACTTCGGCGCCGATGCCGCACAGCCGGTTGGCTTCGTGCACGACGACCATCCGCCCGGTCTTGCGCACCGAGCGCAGGATTGCCTTCTCGTCGAGCGGCTTGAGCGTGCGCAGGTCGAGCACCTCGGCCGAGATGCCCTGCGCGGCCAGTGCGTCGGCGGCGGCGAGGCAAGCGCCGACCGTCTTCGCGTACGACACCAGGGTCACGTCGCTGCCTTCGCGCAGCACGGCCGCGCGGCCGATCGGCACGACGTGGTCTGCCGAGTCGGGCACCTCGCCCGGCGCCATCGTCAGCGCGATGTCCATGAAGAACAGCACCGGGTTGTCGTCGCGGATCGCCGCCTTCAGCAGGCCCTTGAAGTCAGCGGCGCTGGACGGCATCACGACCTTCAACCCTGGCGCGTGCACGAACATCGCCTCGAGGTTGTGGTTGTGCTGCCCGCCCACGGCCCAGCCCGCGCCGGTCATCGCCAGCACCACCATCGGGAACTCGAACTGGCCGCCCGACAGGTAGCGCAGCTTGCCGGCGCTGTTGACGATCGCGTCCATCGAGTAGGTGAGGAACGGCGCGAACAGCAGGTCGACCACCGGACGCAGCCCGCTGGCCGCCGCGCCGACCGCAGTGCCGGCGATGATCGCCTCGGCCAGCGGCGTGTTGCGCACGCGATCGGCGCCGAACTCGTGCACCAGCTCGTGGCGCTTCGTGGCAACGCCCTCGCCGAACAGGACGACGCGCGAGTCGCGCCGCATTTCCTCGGCCAGCGCCTGGCCGACCGCATCGTGTGCCGTGATCTGTGACATGACGGTTCCTTCGTATCGGGTTCAGGCGTAGACGTCGGTCGTGAGCTCGCGCAGGTCGGGCCACGCCGAGCCGTTGGCGAACACCGCGGCCGCCTCGATGGCAGCGTCGACGCGCTGCCGGATGTGGTCGAGTTCGCCGCGGCTGGTGACACCGGCGGCGACGAGCCGCGCCGACGTCAGGTCGATCGGGTCGCGCGCCTTCCACTTTGCAAGCTCCGCGGGATCGACGTACTTCTGGTCGTCGGGCTCGAAGTGGCCGCGCAAGCGGTAGGTCTCGAGCTCGAGGAAGCAGGGCCTGCCGGTCGCGCGGATCGCCGCGACCGCCTTGCGCGCGGCGACGTGCACGGCCTCGACGTCGTTGCCGTCGACCGTGACCGACTCGACGCCGTGCGCGGCCGCCCAGGTGCGGATGTGCTCGATCGGCATCGTCTCGTCGCGGCGCACGAACGCCTGCCACTGGTTGTTCTCGCAGACGTAGAGGATCGGCAGCTGCCACTGCGCGGCGAGGTTCATCGACTCGTGGAAGATGCCCTCGCAGGCCGCGCCGTCGCCGAAGAAGGTCGCGACGATGCCGCCCGGCTCTCCCATCCCCATCTTCTGGGCCAGCGCGACACCAGTGACCATCGACAACTCGCCGCCGACGATCGTCGAGGTGAGCACGACGCCGAGCTCCTTCGCCGAGATGTGCAGCGAGCCGCTCTTGCCCTTGCAGTAGCCGTCGACGCGGCCGAGCACCTCGGCCATCATCCGGCCGGCATCGGCGCCGCGCGCCAGCAGGTGGCCCGCGCTGCGGTGGTTGGTCACGATGCGGTCGCGCGGCTCGAGCGCGCGCACCACGCCGACCGCAGCGGCCTCCTGCCCCACCGCGGTGCAGGTGCCGGCCGCGCCGGTCTGCGCGTTGATCGCGACCAGCTTGTGCTCGTAGGCGCGGATGGTCATCATCGCCTCGAGCATCGAGAGGCGCGGATCGGGTTCGTTCGCCTGGTTCATGTCCGTTCCTTTCTGCTTCACGCGGGGGCCGGAGCGGCCCCGTCGTGCCGGGGGTTCCGAGGAGGCGAACTTTGCGCCACAGGCCCGCGTGCCACAATGGCTCGGAGGAGCCAGAGCCGCAGGAGCCATCCGGGCCGAGCCGCCGGCGCTCCCGTACCATGGTGCTGGAAGATTCCAAGATCCCGGTGCTGACTGAACACGACATCCGCCAGTCTCCCGCGGGCACGCGCTCGCGCCTCCACGCCTCCCTCGGCTGCCAACCTGGCGCGGGGGACGAGGGCGCCCGCTGCGCGGTCCGGGTGCCGAGCGCGCGCTCGGTGTCGGTGACCGGCGCCTGGAACGGCCGGGACGGCAACGCCGACCCGCTGCAGCCGCGCGGCGGCGGCCCTCGAGGAGGTGCGCGGTGACTGAACGCCCGTGGCCGGGCAGGCCGTATCCGCTGGGCGCGACCTGGGACGGTGAAGGCGTGAACTTCGCGCTGTTCGCGGGTGATGCGCTGCTGGTCGAGCTGTGCCTGTTCGACGCGGAGGGGCGCAACGAGGTCGCGCGCATCGCGCTCGACGAGTGCACTGACCAGGTCTGGCACTGCTATCTGCCGCAGGCGCGCCCGGGACTCGTCTACGGGTACCGGGTGCACGGACCCTACGAGCCAGCGCTGGGCCTGCGCTTCAATCCGCACAAGCTGGTGCTCGATCCGTATGCGAAGGCGATCAGCGGCACCGTGCGCTGGCACGACGCGCTCTACGGCTACACCCGCGGGCACGAGCGCGAAGACCTCTCGTTCGATCGCCGCGACAGCGCACCGTTCATGCCGAAGGCGCGCGTGATCGAGACGGCGTTCAGCTGGGGAGCAGACCGCCGGCCCGACGTCCCTTGGAACGAGGCGGTGATCTACGAGCTGAACGTGCGCGGCTTCACGATGCGCCACCCCGACGTGCCCGAGGACCAGCGCGGCACCTATGCGGCGCTCGCACAGCAGCCGGTGATCGACTACCTGAGGCGGCTCGGCGTGACCACCGTCGAGCTGATGCCGGTGCACGCGTTCGTCGACGAGCGTCAACTGGTCGAGCGGGGCCTGCGGAACTACTGGGGCTACAACACGCTCGGCTACTTCGCGCCGGAGGCACGCTACAGCGCCAGCGGACGCGTCGAGGAATTCAAGTCGATGGTCAAGGCGCTGCACTCGGCGGGCATCGAGGTGGTGATCGACGTCGTCTACAACCACACCTGCGAAGGCAACCACCTCGGGCCCACGCTGAGCCTGCGCGGGATCGACAACGCCGCCTACTACCGTCTCGACCCGGCCAACCCGCGCCTCTACACCGACTACACCGGATGCGGAAACACGGTGAACCTGACGCATCCGCGCACGCTGCAGCTGGTGATGGACTCGCTGCGCTACTGGGCCGACGAGATGCACGTCGACGGCTTCCGTTTCGATCTCGCGCCCGCGCTGGCGCGCGCGGCCGGCGGCGTCGAGAGCTGGAACAGCCTCTTCGACGTGATCCGGCAGGATCCCGTCCTGAGCCGGTCGAAGCTGATCGCCGAGCCCTGGGATGTCGGCGCCGGCGGCTACCGGGTGGGCAACTTCCCGGTCGGATGGGCCGAGTGGAACGACCGCTATCGCGATGGAATGCGCACCTACTGGAAGGGCGACGGCGGGGCGATCGGCGAGTTCGCGCGCCGGCTGACCGGCTCGAGCGACCTCTATGGCCGCTCGGGGCGCCGCCCGCACGCGAGCGTCAACTTCGTGACCTCGCACGACGGCTTCACGCTGGCCGACCTGGTCTCGTACAACGAGCGCCACAACGAGGCCAACGGCGAAGGCGGCGCCGACGGCCACAACCACAACATTTCATGGAACTGCGGCGTCGAGGGGCCGACCGACGACGCGCAGGTGCGCGCGCTGCGCGCGCGCCAGCAGCGCAACTTCCTCGCGACGCTGTTGTTGTCGCAGGGCGTGCCGATGCTGCTCGCCGGCGACGAGATCGGCCGCACGCAGCGGGGCAACAACAACGCCTATTGTCAGGACAACGAGGTGTCCTGGGTCGACTGGACGCTCGACGCCGAGCGCGCCTCGCTGCTCGGCTTCGTGCGCCGGCTGATCGAGCTGCGCCGCGAGCACCCGGCGTTCCGGCGTCGCGACTTCTTCCAGGGCCGGCCGCTGCACGGCGGCGGCTTCAAGGACATTCTCTGGCTGCGCCCCGACGGCGCCGAGATGAGCGACCAGGAGTGGGAGCGCGAGCACGCGCGCCGCCTGGCGGTCTATCTCGCCGGCGACGGCCTCAACGAAGTCGACCGCCGCGGCCGCTCGTTGCGCGACGACGACTTCCTGATGCTCTTCAACGCGGACCACGAGGAGATCGCCTTCGTGCTGCCGGCCCTGCCCGGCGAGCCGTGGCGATGCCTGCTGGACACCGCGCGCAGCGACGGCCCGGGCCGCCCGGCCGGCGCCGGCGGCCCCACGGACCCTGCGCGCTCCGCGTTTGCGGCCGGCGCGAGCTACGCACTGCAAGGACGCTCGCTCGCGCTGCTCACGCGCCCCTCCGCGCTGCCGTAAGCGCGGGGGTCCACGTCCGCCACCCGCTGGACGAACCGCTGGCGATCGTGGCGCTCGAGGGCGCGCTGGATCGGGGTCCCCGAAACGGGCCGGCAAAGTCCATCCCGCCGAGTCGGGCCCGCTACGGCGCCAGGCCTTCGCGCATCAGCATCGCCAGGAAGGCAGGTCCGCCGCCGCCCAGCGCGACGTAGTGCCGGTACGACTTGACCGCGAACACCGCGGGGTCCATTTCGTACAACAACATCGTGACCTCGCCGGCGTCGCCGAAGGCCGCGGTGTCGTACCGCTCGAGGATCGAGCGACGCAGCGCCTGCGGCATCGTCGACAGCTGCACGATCGCTGCGAAGTACTCGCCCGCGGCTGCGCGTCGCGCCGGGGCCGCGGTGAAGTTCGCGCCTGCCACGGCATGGGCGATTTCGTGAGCGACGAAACTGTCCCACAACTCGGCGCTCATCGGCAGCCCGAAGGCCGGCGCGTGTGCGCGAGACGCAGCGACCGCCGCTTCGTACCGGGCCAGCATGACCACCCCGGAGCCGGCATCGTATTGCCCGAGCGGCTGCGCGGCGTCGCCGCGCCGGCGGCGCTCGAGCGGCCGGATCTCGATCGATGCCGGCGGCGACTGCCCTGCGGCCCGGACAAACGCGAGCGCCCGCGCCGCGGCGGCGCAGATCCGCTCGCTCTCCGGCACGCTCCAGCCGGACGTCGCGACGGGTTCTCCCGGGCAGCGCATCGCCCGGCCCGCAGCGGGCACCGCGAAGGCGGCGAGAACGGCCAGCAGGGCCGCAGTCACGAACCGGATTGCCCGCACTTCCGTTTCGCTTCCCGGTCGGGGTGACGCCGAGGCGCGCGGCCTCAGGGCAGGAGCAGGATCGCGCCGGTGCTCGCGCGCGCCTCGGCCGCGCGATGCGCGGCCGGCGCGTCGTCGAGGGCGAAGCGCGCGCCGATCGCAGCCTTGACGTGGCCCGCCCCGATCGCCGCGAACACGTCGGCGGCATTCGCGCGCAGCGTGCCGACGTCGGCGTTGTGCGGGAACACCGACGGACGCGTGAGGAACAGGCAGCCCTTCTTGTTCAGCACCTCGGGCTCGATCGCCGGCGCCGGGCCCGATGCGCCGCCGTAGACGACGACGAGGCCGAACGGCGCGGCGCAGTCGAGCGACTTCAGGAACGTCGTGCGGCCGACCGAGTCGTACACCACCCGCGCCTTCCTGCCGCCGGTCGCCTGCAGGAAGGCCTGCGGCCAGTCGTCGCGCGAGTAGTCGACCGCCGCGTCGCAGCCGGCCGCGCGCGCGATCTCGCACTTGGCCGGCGAGCCGGCCGTGCCGACGACGTACGCGCCGAGCGCCTTGGCCCAGCGGGTGAGGATCTGCCCGACGCCGCCGGCCGCCGCGTGCACCAGCAGCACGTCGCCCGGCTGCACCACGTGCGTCTTTCTCAGCAGGTACTGTGCGGTCATCGCCTTGAAGAACAGCGCCGCGGCGTCCTCGTCGGACACCGCGGCCGGCAGCGCGACCAGTCGCTCGGCCGGGACGTTGCGGCGATCGGCGTAGGCGCCGATGCCGGCGTTCATGTAGACGACGCGATCTCCGGGGCGCAGGTCGCGCACCCCGGCGCCTACCGCCTCGACGACGCCCGCGGCCTCGTGCCCCAGGCCGGTCGGCAACGGCAGCGGGTAGACGCCGCTGCGCTGGTAGACGTCGATGAAGTTGAATCCGATCGCCGTCTGGCGCACGCGCACCTCGCCGGCGCCGGGGTCGGGCAGGTCCACCTGTTCGATCCGCATGACTTCGGGCGGGCCGAATTCGCGGAGCCTGACGGCGCGGGACATCGTCATCTCGGACTTCCTCTCGTCGCAATGTCGGGCCATGATGATCGCACGGGCGATGGAATAACCGGCCCCGACCGCGCGTTCACCGTGAAGGGCCTGCATCCGGCCGGCCCGTCCACAGGAGAAACCCCATGGTCAGGCTGATGGCCGCTGCGGCAACCGCTGCGCTTCTGGCAGGTTGCAGCACGATGGAGTCGATGTACGGGAGCGTGGTGCATCCGGCGCCGGCGAAGACTTACGAGGGCGCACTGGTCGGCGCGAACGACATGACGCTGTACACCTTCGACCGCGACCCGGCCGGCGCGGGTCGCAGCGTCTGCAACGGGCCCTGCGCCGCGAACTGGCCGCCGCTCTATGCCAATGGCGGCACGGCGCGGGGCGACTGGACGGTCATCCGGCGCGACGACGGCCGCACGCAATGGGCGTACAAGGGCAAGCCGCTCTACTACTGGGTGAAGGACCAGAAACCCGGCGACCGCACCGGCGACGGCTTCAACGGTGCATGGCGTGTCGCCCGCCCATGACGCGCTGATCGCCCTGATTCCGCGCCTGCGCCGCTATGCGCGGATGCTGTGCGCGGACGCAGCCGCGGCCGACGACCTCGTGCAGGACACGCTCGAGCGCGCCTGCACGCGGCTCGCGCAGTGGCGGCCCGGCTCCGACCTGCGAGCCTGGGCGTTCACGATCATGCACAACCTGTTCGTGAGCGAGACGCGCCGCCCGCGCTACCGGCTCGAGGCGGCGCACGAGTCCCTGCCCGGGGACGTGGCCGCCGACGCCGCGCCCGACCCCGCATCCGGCTGGGTCGAGGCCCTCGACCTCGAGCGCGCGCTGCGCGCGTTGCCGCAGGCGCAGCGGCAGGTGCTGCTGCTGGTCGCGTTCGAGGACATGTCCTACGAGCAGGTGGCCAGCGTCGTCGGCGTGCCGGCGGGGACGGTGATGTCGCGGCTGTCGCGGGCGCGCGCGCGGCTGCGCGAATTGCTCGAGCCCGATGCCGAGGGCGCGCGGCCCGCCGGCCCGCGGCTCAGGTTGATGAAGTAACGGTATCCCGAGACGATGACTGACGATCGAAACGACATGCATGCGTGGGCCGACGGCCGCCTCGACGGCGAGCGGCTGCGCCGCTTCGAGGCCCGCCTGGACGGGGACGACGCCTTGCGCGCCGAAGCGCAGGCGTGGCGACGGCAGGCGCAGGCATTGAAAGCGCTCGGCAGCGAGACGCTCGACGAGCCGGTGCCGCAGCACCTGGTCGACGCCGCGCTCGGGGCGACGCCGGACTCGCGCCCGGGCGAAGGAGCCACTGGCGCCGGCGCCTGGCGCGCCGGCGATCCGCGCGTCTGGCTGGCCGCCGCGGCGCTGGCCGCGCTCGCCTGGTCGGTCGGGTGGATGTCCCATGCGAGGTTCGCTGCGCCCGCAGCGCAGCTCGCGCAGGCCGGCGCACCGGCGTTCGTGCGCGACGCGCTGGCCGCGCACGTGGTGTACACGCCCGAGGTGCGCCATCCGGTCGAAGTCGCCGCGGCCCAGCACGAGCACCTCGTGCAGTGGCTCTCGAAGCGGCTCGGCGCGACGCTCACCGTGCCCTCGCTCGATGCGCTCGGCTGGTCGCTGGTGGGGGGCCGGCTGCTCCCCGGCGCCGACGGCGCGCGCGCGCAGTTCATGTACCAGGATGCAACCGGCGCGCGGCTCACGCTCTACGTGGCCGACGCCGGCCCGCAATCGGGCGACACGGCGTTCCGGTTCGACCGCGACGGCCGCATCGCTGCCTTCTACTGGATCGACGGTCGCTTCGGCTACGCGCTGTCGGCGCAGACCGACCGCGCGACGCTGCTCGCGCTCGCCGAGGAGGTCTATCGGCAACTGTCGCGCGCGTCACCGCCACCCGCCTGAGCGACAATGCGGGCTGCGCGAGCCGGGGCACCGGACCGGTCTCGCGATCCACCAGGAGCCCCGCTTGTCCGACTCGCCGCCCAGCGAACAGGAAGCCGACGGGCCGGCGCTGCCGGCCGCGGCGTTCGCGCCGCTGGCCGATCCGGTGTTCCGCACGCTCTGGGTGGTGTGGTTCACCGCCAACGTCTGCATGTCGATGAACGACGTCGCGGCCGCCTGGCTGATGACCTCGCTCACCACCTCCCCGGTGATGGTCGCGCTGGTGCAGACGGCCGCGACGCTGCCGGTGTTCCTGCTCGGCCTGCCCAGCGGCGCACTCGCCGACATCCTCGATCGCCGGCGCTATTTTGTCGTCACGCAGTTCTGGGTGGCCGCCACGGCGCTGTTGCTGTGCCTCGCGATCGTCTCCGACGCGATCAATCCGACGCTGCTGCTGCTGCTGGTGTTCGCCAACGGCATCGGGCTCGCGATGCGCTGGCCCGTCTACTCGGCGATCGTCCCGGGGCTCGTGCCCCGCGTGCAGCTGCCCGCTGCACTGGCGCTGAACGGGTTGGCGATGAACGCCTCGCGGATCGCCGGACCCGTGCTCGCCGGCGCGCTGATCGCCGGCGCGGGCACGGCCTGGGTGTTCGTGGTCAACGCCGTGCTGTCGGTGATTGCCGGCTTCCTGATCCTGCGCTGGAAGACGGTCGAGGAGCCCAGTGCGTTGCCGGGCGAGCGTTTCCTGGGCGCGATGCGCGTCGGCGTGCAGTACGTGCGCCAGTCGGCGGCGATGCGCGCAGTGCTGGTGCGCGTGATGAACTTCTTCGGGCAGTCGACCGCGCTGATCGCGCTGCTGCCGCTGGTGGCACGCGGCATGCACGGGGGCTCGGCGGGCACCTACACGCTGCTGTTCGCGTCGCTCGGCTTCGGCGCGATTCTCTCGGTGTTCATGCTGCCGCACATGCGCCACCGGCGCACGCGCGACGAGCTGATCCGCGACGGTTCGGTGGTGCAGGCGGCGGCGATGGTCGCGGCGGGCTTCGCTCCGAACGTCTACGTCGCGGTCCCGGTGATGGTCGTGGCCGGCATCGCCTGGCTGACGGTCGCCAACTCGATCTCGATCGCCGCGCAGCTGGCGCTGCCGAACTGGGTGCGCGCGCGCGGCATGTCGACGTTCCAGGTCGCGCTGATGGGCGGCGCGGGCGCCGGCGCCGCATTGTGGGGACAGGTCGCGGCGCTGACCGACGTGCGCACCAGCCTCGCGGTCGCGGCGGTCACCGGGGTCGCCGTGCTCTGGCTCACGCGCGGGTACAAGGTCGAGGGCGGCGCCGAGGAGGATCTGACCCCTTCGCAGAGCTGGAAGGCGCCGGTCACCGCGTTGCCGGTCGAGCCCGACGCCGGCCCCGTGATGACGACGATCGAGTACCGGATCGACCCGGCGCGGGCCGATGAATTCCGCGCCGTGATGCAGGAGAGCCGCCGCAGCCGGTTGCGGCAGGGCGCGCTGTCCTGGGAACTGTTCCGCGACACCAACGACCCCGGGCGCTATCTCGAGTACTTCGTCGACGAATCCTGGGTCGAGCACCTGCGCCGCTTCGACCGGGTCACCGCCGCCGACGTCGCGCTGCGCGCGCGCCGGCTCGCGTTCCATCTGGGCGAGCAGCCTCCGGTGGTCACGCGCTACATCGCCGAGCCGGTGCGCCATGGCTGAGCCCGGAAGCTTGATTCGGCTCAGTCGGGTCTGTCGGGCGCGCAGCTAGAATCGGGCTCGTGTCGACCAGCCGCCCCCGCCCGTTCGTCGCCTGGATCGCCTGCCTCGCGATCCTGACGGCCGCGCTCGCCCCGTTGCTCGGCCACGCGATCGCGACCGTGCGCGGTCTGCCGGTCGTGGTCGCCGAACTGTGCTCGGCCGGCCAGGGCGGACGCCTGGTGATCTGGGCGCCGCTGGCGGCCGACGCCGATCCGGCGCAGCCCGCCGACGGCCGCTCGCCCCGTGGGGGCGCTGGCAAGGCGCACTGTCCGGCCTGCCTGGGTTCGCCCGACCCGGCTGCCCTGCCGCCGATCGCCGTTCCGGCCTTCCTGCTGGTCACCGCGGCGTACCGGCTGCCGGCCGCCCCGCTCCCGGTACCCGCGACGCCTTCGGCGTGGACGCCGGCCAATCCGCGCGCGCCACCGCCGCACGCCTGATCTGCCAGGTCCGATCCCGATTCTCCGGGCGCACGCCGCGATTCGCGGACAGCGCCCAACCACGCGCGCGCCGCGCGCAAGGAAACCGAAGATGAAACACACGCAGCTGAAGCGCCTCGTCGCCTCCTCGCTCCTCTTTCTCGCCACCGCCGGCACTGCCTTCGCGCAGGTGACGGTGTCCGATCCATGGGTGCGCGCCACCGTGGCCGCGCAGAAGGCCAGCGGCGCCTTCATGACGCTGACCGCGGCCCGCGACGCTCGCCTGGTCGAGGCGAGTTCCCCGGTGGCCGGGGTCGTCGAGATCCACGAGATGGCGATGGAGCAGAACGTGATGCGCATGCGCGCCGTCCCCGGGCTCGACCTGCCGGCCGGCAAGGCGGTCGAATTGAAGCCCGGCGGCTACCACGTGATGCTGCTGGAACTCAAGGGCCCGCTGAAGGCCGGCGAAACGGTGCCGATCACGCTGGTGTTCGAAGGACCCGACAAGTCGCGGCAAACCGTCGAGGTGAAAGCGCCGGTGCGGCCGCTTGCCGGCGGCCAGGCCCCGATGAAACACTAGCGCCTGGGGCTCCGCTGGCGGTGCGCACTTGTGCCCACCGCGGCGGGGCATTAAGATATATCTTATTTAAATCTTAAAGGCCGGCCGACATGAAGCCCGTCCCCGTCCGCACCGTGCTCGTGCCCTTGCTCGAACCGCAGGGCGCATCGCACGCATCGCCGCCGCGCGGCGTGGCACTGTTCCGGCTCGGATTCCGGCCGTTCTACCTGCTCGCGGCGCTCTTCGCGGCGCTGGCAGTGCCGCTGTGGCTCGCGCAGTTCGCGGGCGTGCTGCCGCCGCCGGCCGCGTACCCGGCGATGCTCTGGCACGCGCACGAAATGAGCTTCGGCTTCGTGCTGGCGGTGATCGTCGGCTTCCTGCTCACCGCCGCGCGCGTCTGGACCGGGCTGCCGACCCCGACCGGCCGCCATCTGGCTGGCCTGGCCGCCCTGTGGGTGGTCGCGCGGCTGTTCAACTACTTCGGTCCGTCACCGGCGGCGATGCTCGCCGACGCGGCGTTCCTGATCCTGCCGATGATCGCGCTCGGCCTGGTGCTGGTGAAGGCGCGCAGCCATCGCAACCTGTTCGTGCTGGTGATACTCACCGCGTTCCTGGTCGCGAACACGCTGTTCCACCTCGCGGTGGCCGGGCGGGTGCCGTTCGCACCCATCACGGCCGTGCACTTCTTCGTCTTCACCGTGATCATGCTGATCGGCGTGATTGGCGGACGCGTGATCCCGTCGTTCACCGCCAACGCATTGCGCGGCGTGCGCCAGTACCGCAGCCGCTGGATCGACGCGCTGGCGCTGGCAGGCACCGGGTTCGCGCTGCTGATGGTGCTCGTGGGCGCCCCGGTGGCGCCCACGGTCGCCGCGTGTCTCGGAGCCGCTGCGCTGCAGGCGGCACGCCTCGCCGGCTGGAATCCGTGGGCGGCGCGGCGCCAAGCCCTGCTGTGGATCCTGCACGTCTCGTACGCCTGGGTGCCGATCGGGCTGGTGCTGCTCGCGTGCGGGGTCGCCGGCAAGGTGCCGATGTCGGCGGGCGTCCACGCATTGACGCTCGGCGCGATCGGCGGGCTCATCATCGGCATGATCACGCGCACCGCGCTCGGCCACACCGCTCGGCCGCTGAAGGCGGGCCGGATCGAGGTGGCGGCCTACCTGCTGGTGCAAGCGGCGGTGCTGATCAGGTTGGCGCCTATCCTCGTGCCCGGCCTGCCGTACCTGCCGTGGACCACGGTCGCCGCCAGCGCATGGAGCCTTGCGTTTGCACTGTATTTCGCGAAGTACGCGCCGATGCTGTCCGCGCCGCGCCTGGACGGCCGCGACGGCTGATCGACGCGCAGGGGGCAGGCGCGGCGCCAGCGCCTTCGCCCGCGTTGTCGGAATTTCTTACACCCGAACCGACCTGTCGGCCCGCCACGGCACGGGCCTCCTTTCGAATCATGGGGTTGGCAACCGGGGCATGTCCCTTGCTTGCCTGATGGCGTTGCTGCGCCAGCATGGTGGCCGGCATCCGGCGCAAGCCACGCGCCGCTGGCGTCCACGCGCAGTCACGCAGGACCACACCATCATGAAGCAGCAACGGACGAGTCTGCGAGCGGCCCTTGCGGGCGGTTGCCTCCTTGCAGCCATCGCCGCGGCGCCGGCCAGCGCCGCCACCGTCTACTGGACCGACTGGACATCGGCGTCGGCAGCCGCCGGCACCGTGTCGGGCACGCTGTCCGCGGGCAGTGACACCGTCAGCGTCGGCTACAGCGGGGGCTACGGTTTCGCGCAGACCAGCGGGGGCACGAACTACTGGACGCCCGCCTCGACCTTCCAGAGCGCAACGGTCAGCAACGCGCCTCCGGCCGCGGACATCATCGCGCTCAGCACGGGCGGCACGGCCACGGTCACCTTTTCGCAGGCCGTGGTCGATCCGCTACTCGCGCTGGTCAGCTGGAACAGCAACACCGTCGAGTTCGGGGCGCCGATCGAGTTCCTCAGCTACGGGGTCGGCCCGTACGGCTCGGGCACGCCGATCCTCAACGCCGCGGGCACCGGTTTCTTCGGAAGCGGCGAGGTGCACGGGGTGCTCCGGGTGATCGGCACCTATACCTCGATCAGCTTCACCCACACCAGCGAGTACTGGCACGGCTTCACGGTCGGGATCGTGGGGGTCAGCACACCGGGAGACGGCGGCGGCGGTTCGGTGCCGGAACCCATGTCGCTGGCGCTGCTCGGGCTCGGCTTCGGCGCGATTGCGCTGACGAATCGGCGACGGCAGCGCTGAAGCCGCCGGATGGGGGGCCGGCGGAATCGCGCGGGGCTCCGCCAACCAGCGCGGCGCGCCGAAGGTACGCGCCGGCTGGTGAAGACTCTCGCCGGCGGCGCCAAGCGCCGCCGGCCGCGGACTCAGGCCGCGCGACGCCGCATCGACGACGCCGCCTCGGCGGGCGCGTAATCGAACTCGAGCCGGCTCAAGGCCCGCTCGAAGTGCTGGCGCTGCGCAACCGCGTGCTGCTCGAGCCGCCGACCGCCCCAGACGCCGGCCAGCTGGTTCGGCGAGATGCCCTGGATCTCGCTGGAGCTCTGGTTCTGCGGGCGAATCGTGACCGCGCACAGCATGTACAGCCCGACGCGGCGATCCGCGCGCGAGGCCGCCTGCATCGTCGGGCCGTGATACGCATACAGGGCCAGCGACGCGGGCTTGCCGTCCTGGTCTTCGCCTTCCGGCTGCACCGAGCCGGCGACGACGAAACCCTCTCGCTCGAGTTCACGGCGCAGCAACGAACTGGCGCGCTCGAGGGGCAGATCGATCGTGAAACGTACGGGCAATGCTTCCACCAATCACTCCCTTCATCGGATTGGACAACCGTGGAAGCGATCTTGCCGACGGCGACTTAGGGCAAGCTTAAGGCGGCGGAATGGGTCCGGCGAACGGGCTGCGGAGCGGCCTTCGGCCCTCAGCGGAGCACGATGTCGAATTGCGCGACCAGCGCCCCCGGCTCGATCCGGTCGGCCGGTTCGAACCGCGCGGTGACGCCGTCTCGCTGGCGCGCGTCGCGGATCGAGTTGTACAGCGTGTCGCGCTCGTTGGCGGTCTCGCCCGCGACGTAGAGTTGCGTCACCAGTTGCGTGCCGTCGGGACCCCAGACCGCGAAGTGGATGTGCGGCGTTCGCCCCGGATAGGGCACGGGACGGATCGTCCGGAACGCGTAGCCACCGTCGTCGCCGGCGCGTGCGCGGCCCCGACCCTGGAAGCCGGAATCGCGCCGCGCGGCGCCGCGGTCGGCCGGGTGCCGGTAGCGTCCGTTCGCGTCGCATTGCCAGATCTCGACGATCGAGCCGGCCAACGGCTGGCCGTCGCGGTCGAGCACCCGCCCGCGCAGGTGCGCGACGCGGCCGAGCGCGCGCGCCGCCTCGCCGCGGACGACCACCAGGTCATGGTCGGTGTCGCCCGACCAGTCGACCGGATAGAACGGTCCGGCAGTCTGCGGGACGGTCGGCACCCGCGCCGGCCCGGCCGTCGCCCTGGCCGGGCGCAACGGCCAGGGCAACGCGGAGGTCGCGACGCCAGCGGCCAGGGCGGCAAGGGTCGCGCGGCGGGCAGTCATCAGGCCTCCTTCGGCGGCCGCCAGCGCCGCAACGTCAGCGCATTGGTGACCACACTGACACTCGACAGGGCCATCGCAGCACCGGCGATGACCGGGCTCAGGTAGCCGAGCGCCGCCAGCGGAATGCCGACGACGTTGTAGACGAAGGCCCAGAACAGGTTCTGGCGGATCTTGGCATACGTGCGGCGCGAGATGTCGATCGCCGCCGGCACCAGGCCGGGGTCGCCACGCATCAGCGTAACCGCCGCGGTGTGCATGGCGACGTCGGTGCCGGTGCCCATCGCGATGCCCACGTCGGCCGCGGCCAGCGCCGGCGCGTCGTTGACGCCGTCGCCGACCATCGCGACCACCTGCCGGGCGCCGGCTTCCTGTGCGCGAAGCAACCGGATCGCCTCGGCCTTCTGCTCGGGGAGCACCTTCGCGCGGACCTCGTCGAGGCCGATTCCGCGCGCCACGGCGGCGGCTGCACCGGCGTTGTCGCCAGTGAGCAGCACCGTGCGCACGCCGAGCCGGCGCAACGCGGCCACCGCCGCGGCAGCGCCCGGCTTCACGGCGTCGCCGAACGCGAGCAGGCCGAGCACGTGCGGGGGCCCGGAAGGCCGTTGCGTCGCGACGAACGAGACGGTGCGACCTTCGGACTCCTGCGCGCGAGCCGATTCCGCGAGTTCGGCGAGGTCGACGCTGCGCTCGGCCATCCAGGCCTCGCTGCCGATGAACACCTCGACGTCGGCACCCTCCTGCCGCAGCATCGCGCTGACCCCGCGGCCCGCGACCGCCCGGATGCCCGACACTTCCGGCAGCGGCACGACGCCCCCCGGCGCGGCCCCGTACGCCCGCTGAACCGCCTTCGCCAGTGGGTGTTCACTGCCGCGCTGAATCGCTGTCGACAGGGCCAGCAGCGCGCCGCCATCGACGCCAGCTGCCGGCGCGACGGCGAGCAGCCCGGGCTGGCCGACCGTCAGCGTGCCGGTCTTGTCGAAGGCCACGGCGCGCACCGCGTGCGCGAGCTCCAGCGCCTGCGCGTCCTTGATCAGGATGCCGTGGCGCGCCGCGACGCCCGTCCCGGCCATGATGGCGGTGGGCGTGGCGAGCCCGAGCGCGCAAGGGCAGGCAATCACCAGCACCGACACGGCGTTGAGCACCGCGCGCGCCCAGTCGCCGGCGCCCAACCCCCAGCCGAGCAGCGTCAGCAACCCGATGCCGAGCACCACGGGCACGAACACCGCGCTCACGCGATCGACGAGGCGCTGGATCGGCGCCTTGGCCGCCTGCGCGTCCTCGACCAGCCGGATGATCCGCGCCAGCACCGTCTCGGTGCCCACCGCCGCGGTGCGGACCCGCAGCAGCCCCTCGCCGTTGATCGAGCCGCCCGCGACGCGGTCGCCCGGCCGCCTCGACACCGGACGGCTCTCGCCGGTGAGCATCGACTCGTCGACGTGCGTGAGCCCGTCGACGATTTCGCCATCGACGGGGATGCGCTCGCCCGGGCGCACCAGCACCTCGTCGCCGACCGCGACCTGCGCGATCGGCAGCTCGATCTCGCGCGCGCCCACGGCCACGCGTGCCGTCTCCGGGCGCAATGCCTGCAGCGCGCGGATCGCGTCGACGGTGCGGCGCTTGGCGCGCGCCTCGAGCCACTTGCCGAACAGGACCAGCGTCACGACCACCGCCGACGCCTCGAAGTAGTAGTGCGCCTCGTGGCCGTCGCCGTGGGCGAGCAGGAAGTACAGGCTCAGGCCGAAGGCGGCGGACGTGCCGATCGCCACCAGCAGGTCCATGTTGCCGCTCAACGCGCGCGCGGCGTTCCAGCCATCGCGATAGAAGCGCGCGCCGAAGACGAACTGCACGGGCGCCGCGAGCAGCAGCTGCCACCAGCCCGGCAACATCGCGTCGACGCCGAACGGCGCGAGCAGCATCGGCGCGGCCAACGGCAGGGACAGCAGGGCGGCGCCCGCCACCCAGAGCCCGCCGCGGTCGGCGCGCACCGCCAACGGCGGCGCGCCGGAAGCCGCGTCGGAGTGCACGCGCGCCTCGTAGCCCGCGGCCTCGACCGCCGCGATCAGTTCGCTGACGCGGACTGCGCCCGGCGCGATGCGCACGTTGGCGACTTCGGTGGCCAGGTTCACGCCGGCGTCGGCGACGCCGTCGATCTTGCGCAGGCTCTTCTCGACCCGCGTGGCACAGGCCGCGCAGGTCATTCCACCTATGTCAAGCGCAAGCGTCGTGGCGGACGGGTCGGCCTGCGCAATGCCTTCGTCCATGTGCTAAAAAGCCTCATCGGTGAACCTGTGGAGCTTCGAGTATGCCCAGCTTCGACGTACGAGGCATGTCGTGTGGCCATTGCGTGAAGGCGGTGACCACGTCGATCCACGAAATCGACCCGACGGCGAAGGTCGACGTCGACCTCGCCACGGGGCGGGTCGAGGTCGACTCCAACCGTCCCGCCGACGCGATCGCGAAGGCGATCGTCGAGGCGGGCTACGAAGCCAGGCCGATCAGCTGATCGTCAGGCGCCTGGTTGCAGGCGTCGCCTTCTTCGGCAGCGTCAGCGTCAGCACGCCGTTCTCGTACTTGGCCGACGCCTTCGACTCGTCGAGGTCCGACCCCAGCGAGAAGGTCCGCGCCACCGAGCCATAGTACCGCTCGCTGCGCAACACGCGCTCGCCGTCCTTCTTTTCGGACTCGCGCTTGACCTCGGCGCTGATCGACACGCGGTTGCCGTCGACCTGGACGTTGATGTCCTCGCGCTTCACGCCCGGGATCTCGGCGTGCACGGTGTATTCGCCGTTGGACTCCTTGACGTCGACGCGGATCTCAAGCGCCTCGCCCGAGGCGGTGCGGACCGGCTGCATGAAGCCGCGGAACAGTTCGGGGAAGACTTCGGCAAACGGGTCGTAGACGGACAGTCGGGACATGGCATCGCTCCTGGAATCGGTTACGGTCGGCCATTCCGGCCGACCCATGTCGCTCAGATGAGTGCGTCCCAGGTCAGTTTCAAGCCGGTGCCGAGCAACGCCCATGTTGCGACACGGACGAAGGTGGCCGGCTTGATCCAGCGCAAGAGTCGAAGCCCGGCGAAATACCCGACCGGCACCACCGGCAGCAGCGCGAGCGACGTCCCCAGGTTGGTCGCGTCGAACTGCCCGAGCCAGGCGTAGGGAACCAGCTTCGCCGCGTTGACCGCCGCGAAGAACCAGGTCGTCGTGCCGACGAAGGTCACCGGGTCGAGTCGAAGCGGCAGCAGCAGCTGCATCATCGGCGGGCCGCCGGCGTGCGAGATGAAGCTCGTGAACCCGGCCACCGCGGGCCAGAAGCGGG
Source organism: Burkholderiaceae bacterium (assembly GCA_019635275.1). Classification (GTDB taxonomy): domain Bacteria; phylum Pseudomonadota; class Gammaproteobacteria; order Burkholderiales; family Burkholderiaceae_E; genus Zeimonas. The sequence goes on from JAHBZV010000002.1 coordinate 106,232, forward strand.
ACCGCGCCACCGACAGCGGCGCGGGCAGCCCGGTCCAGGCCCGCGAGCCCTCCCGGAACTTCGCCAGCGCGAAGACGATCGATTCGAGGCCGATCAGCCCCTTGATCCAGCGCTCGTCGACGACCCGGAACAGCAGCGTGCCGACCGCGATGCCGACCATCGCCGCGGGGATCGCGTGGCGCAGGACCTCGGCGTCGAAGCGCCGGCGAAACGCGACCAGCCCCATCGCGTCCATCGCGAGCAGGATCGGCAGCATGATCGCGGCGGCCTGCGGCACGCCGATCGCCAGTGCCATGATCGGCACGCCGAGCACGCCGACCGCGCCGCCCAGCCCCGCTTTCGAGACGCCGGTCAGCACCACCGCGGGAACGGCGGCGAGGTAGAAGACCGGGTCGGCGATCGGGCTCAGCAAGGCGCCTCGACGACCCGGGTCAGACGCGCTCGATCAGCGTCGCGATGCCCTGCCCCACGCCGATGCACATCGTCGCCACGGCGAGCCTGCCGCCGCCCCGATGCAACTGGTTGACGGCAGTCAGCACCAGCCGCGCGCCGGACATGCCCAGCGGGTGGCCGAGCGCGATCGCGCCGCCGTTCGGGTTCGCCTTCGGCGAGTCGTCGGGCACGCCCAACTCGCGCAGCACGGCGAGTCCCTGCGCCGCGAACGCCTCGTTCAGCTCGATCACGTCGATGTCATCGACCTTCCGGCCGGTTCTCGCGAGCAGCTTCTTCGTGGCGGGCGCCGGGCCGATGCCCATGATGCGCGGTGCGACGCCGGCGGTGGCCATCGCCACCAGCCGCGCGCGCGGCGTCAACCCGTGGCGCTTCGCCGCCGCCTCGCTGGCGAGGACGATCGCGGCCGCACCGTCGTTGACCCCCGACGCGTTGCCGGCGGTGACGGTGCCGTCGGGCTTGACGATCGGCTTGAGCCTCGCGAGCGCCTCGAGGCTGGTCTCGCGCGGGTGCTCGTCGCGATCGACGACGAGCGGGTCGCCCTTCTTCTGCGGAATCGTGACCGGCACGATCTCGCCGGCGAAGAAGCCGCTCTTCTGCGCCGCGATCGCGCGCTGCTGGCTGCGCAGCGCCATCGCGTCCTGGTCCTCGCGCGAGACGCCGAACTCTGCGGCGACGTTCTCGGCGGTTTCCGGCATCGAGTCGACGCCGTACTGCTTCTTCATCAGCGAATTGACGAAACGCCAGCCGATCGTCGTGTCGTAGACCGCGTTGCTGCGAGAGAAGGCGGCATCGGCCTTCGGCATCACGAACGGCGCGCGCGACATGCTCTCGACGCCGCCCGCGATCGCCAGTTCGATCTCGCCGCAACGGATCGCGCGGGCGACGGTGCCCACCGCGTCCATCCCCGAGCCGCACAGCCGGTTCACCGTCGCGCCCGGCACCTCCACCGGAAGCCCTGCCAGCAGCGCCGCCATTCGCGCCACGTTGCGGTTGTCCTCGCCGGCCTGGTTCGCGCAGCCGAAGATCACTTCGTCGATCGCCATCGGGTCGAGCTTCGGGTTGCGCTCGAGCAGCGCGCGCAGCGGAATCGCAGCGAGATCGTCGGTGCGCACCGACGACAGCACGCCGCCGTAGCGGCCGATGGGGGTGCGCACGGCGTCGCAGATAAAGACTTCCGTCATGGCTCGGTTCCTCTTTTCGAACGAAACAGGGTTCAGGCGTCGCGGCCGGCGCGGCGCAGCGGCGCGGCGGTCAGGCGGGCGAGTTCGTCGAACGACAGCCCGTCGATCCATTCGACGGCCACCAGTCCGTCGGGGGTCACGTCGATCACCGCGAGATCGGTGTACACGCGGCTCACGCAGCCGATGCCGGTCAGCGGATAGCTGCAGCGCTCGACCAGCTTGCTCTCGCCGCTCTTGGTCTGGTGCTCCATCATGACGAAGACCTGCTTGGCGCCGATGGCCAGGTCCATCGCGCCGCCGACGGCCGGGATCGCGTCGGGCGCGCCGGTGTGCCAGTTGGCCAGGTCGCCTCGGGCAGACACCTGGAACGCGCCCAGCACGCAGAAGTCCAGGTGGCCGCCGCGCATCATCGCGAACGAATCGGCGTGATGGAAGAACGCGCAGCCGGGCAGCTGCGTCACGGGCTGCTTGCCGGCGTTGATCAGGTCTTCGTCCTCGTCGCCCTTGGCCGGCGCCGGGCCCATCCCGAGGATGCCGTTCTCGCTGTGCAGGACGATCTCGCGGTCGGGCGGCAGGTGGTTGGCCACCAGCGTCGGCAACCCGATGCCGAGGTTCACGTAAGCGCCGTCGGGGATGTCGCGTGCCACGCGGGCGGCCATCTGGTCTCGGGTCAGCCGGTTCATGTCGATGACTTCTCGATTGTCGAGGGCGGCCTCAGGCGGCTGCCCGGGGCGCACGCGATACCTGTACCACGCGCCGCACGAAGATACCGGGCGTGACAATCGCCTCGGGGTCGAGTGCGCCCAGCGGGACGATCTCGTCGACCTGGACGATCGCGCACTTCGCCGCACTCGCCATGATCGGCCCGAAGTTGCGTGCGGTCTTGCGGTAGACGAGATTGCCCCATCGATCGCCGCGCAGCGCCTTGATCAATGCGAAGTCGGCGCGAATCGGATGCTCGAGCACGTAGTCGCGCCCGTCGATGCGCCGCGTCTCCTTGCCTTCGGCCAGCTGCGTGCCGTATCCGGTCGGCGTGAAGAACGCGCCGATCCCGGCGCCGGCCGCGCGGATGCGCTCGGCGAGGTTGCCCTGCGGAACGAGCTCGAGCTCGATCCTCCCGCTGCGATACAGCTCGTCGAACACCCAGGAGTCGGTCTGGCGCGGGAACGAGCAGACGATCTTGCGCACCCGTCCGGCCTTCAGCAGCGCCGCGAGCCCCGTGTCGCCATTTCCGGCGTTGTTGTTCACGATCGTCAGGTCGCGAGCACCCTGGGCGATCAGTGCGTCGATCAGCTCGGCGGGCATGCCGGCGGCGCCGAAGCCGCCGATCATGACGGTGGCACCGTCGTGGATGCCGGCGACAGCCTCGGCGACCGAGGCGACGGTCTTGTCGATCATGGCGGATGGGCGCCGCACGGCCGGATGCGGGCGCGGCAGTCGGTTCGCGAGAGTCGCATGATGCCCGATCCGGCGACCCGACTCAGTCATCGGACGTTGCCGCCGCGGGGCCCGCCCGGTCCAGCCCCATCACCTGCGGCTTCAGCCACCGCAGCAAGGCGAGTCCCGGCAGCGCCGCGCCGACCGTGAACACGAAGAACGTCGGCCAGCCGAAGGCCTCGACCATCACCCCCGAGGCCGGCCCGACGTAGACGCGCCCGACCGCCGACAACGCCGACAGCAGCGCGTACTGCGCGGCCGAGAAGCGCCGGTCGGTCAGCGCCATGAGGAACGCGACGAAGGCTGCCGTGCCCATGCCGCCGCACAGGTTCTCGAAGCCGATCGCCGCCGCCATCAGCAGGTAGTCCTTCGGCAGCACCGAGATCAACCAGTAGCCGAAGTTCGACACCGCCTGCAGCAGCCCGAACAGCATCAGCGATCCGTACAGCGGACGCTTCGCGAGCCACGCGCCGCCCACCAGCGCGCCGACGATCGTCGCGACCAGCCCGAGCACCTTGTTGACCGCGCCGACCTCGGTCGCGGTAAAGCCGGCGCCGCGGATCAGGAAGGTGGTCGACAGGCTCCCGGCGAACGCGTCGCCTAGCTTGTAGAGCACGATCATCGCCAGCAGCGCGGCCGCGCGCTCGCGCGAGAAGAACGCGTCCCAGGGCGCGAGGAACGACGGGAAGCCCGCGCGGCGCGCAGCCTGCAGCGCGGCGAAGCAGGCGGCCAGCAGCATCAGCGTGTCGGCCCCGAGCGATACGAAGCGCCCGGTGCCGAGCAACTGCCACGGCAGCTGGCGCAGCAGCCAGAAGGTGCCGACGCCCGCGGCGATCATCGCGACGAATCCGGCCAGCTCGCGGCGCACGTCGCTCCTGAGCGGCGCAGTCGGCGGCGTCGCGGGCGCCCACAGCGTGATCGCGGCCATCAGCGCGAACAGCGCCGCCATCGCGCGGAACATGCCGGGCCAGCCCAGCCACTGGTCGGCGAGAATCAGCGCAAGCCCGCCCGACACGAGCATCGCGAGCCGATAGCCGAGCACCGACACCGCCGCGCCCGCCCCGCGCTCGTTCTCGTGCAGCAGGTCGGTGCGGTAGGCATCGAACACGATGTCCTGCGAGGCCGAGAGGAACGCGATCGCGACCGCGCAGGCGCCCACCGCTGCGACCGAAGCCTTCGGATCGAGCGCGGCCATCACGAAGCACAGCACCGCCAGGCCGAGCTGCGTCACGACCAGCCAGCTCCGGCGGCGCCCGACCAACGGCGGTTCGAAGCGATCGGCAAGCGGCGCCCAGGCGAACTTGAAGGTGTACGGCAATCCGGCCAGCGCGAAGAAGCCGATCGTGCGGATGTCGAGGCCTTCGACCGTCAGCCACGCTTGAAGCGTGCCGGCCGACAACGCGAGCGGCAGGCCGCTGGCGAAGCCGAGCAGCAGCATCGCCGCGATGCGGCGATTGCCGAAGACCTGGAGGATGGGGCGAGCGGGCGCGGTCACTGGTCGGGCAGTTTACCTGCCGTCGTTGCCCGCGACTCGCGGGCGCAGTACGCTCGGCCAGCGGCCACTCCACGCACCGCCGCCAGCGCGGCAAGGAGCCTCGCCATGATCGTGATCAGCTTTCGCTCGCGGATCCGGCCCGGCTGCGACCTGCAGGCACTCGACCGGCTGGGCACCCGGATGTACGAGCTGGCCAGCGCGATGCCCGGCTTCGTCTCGTACCAGGACTTCACCGCCGCCGACGGCGAGAGCCTGACGCTGATCGAATTCGCCGACCACGCGAGCCTGGCAGCCTGGCGCGATCATCCCGAGCATCGCGCGGCACAGGAGCGCGCGCGACTCGAATTCTTCAGCGACTACCGGATCCAGGTCTGCGAGGCGGTCCGCAGCTACCGCTTCTCGGCCGCCGAGGGACGGGTCGACGAGGGCTGAGCAGCCCCGGCGGTGCGGCCGCCGTTCGCGTACCAGGCCATCAGCGCGCCGAGCTCGAGGTCGCTGAACGGATTCCGATAGGCAGTGCTGCGGTCGCCGCGCACGCCCAGGTACAGACGTGCCGCGAATTCGGCGCGCGGCATCGCCGCGGCCTGTTCGAACAGGTTGCGCGCAGGCCAGCGGGTGTCGACCGCAGGCGCATCGTGGCAGCCGGCGCAGGCCTGCACGTGGATCGCCTGCCCGAGCAGCATCCGTTCCGGCGTTGCGGGCGCCGACGCGATCGCGTCGAGGTCGTGCGGATGCGTGCGCTGCAGCGCCTCGAGCGCCGAGCGCAGCGCCTGCCAGTCGCCCCGCGCCGCCGCGTCGCGCAGCCCCGGCACGACGGAAGCGTCGCCGCCCGCGCGCCGGATCAGCAGCGGCAGCGCGGCGAGCTCGCCGGCGACCCGCGCGCGCAGGCCGTCGCGCTGCAACGGCGTGTCGGTCGCCGTGGCGAGGCGGGCGGCGTCGCCCGCGATCACCAGCAGGTCGGCGGCCAGCCGCCGACGGTGTTCGTCCTGCGCCGCGGCGCCGGTCGCGAACGCCGCCGTCGCCGCGAGCGCCAGGACGAGGCGCGCGAGCACGCGCTACTGCAGCTTGACCTTCTGCTCGACCGAGCCGCCCTTGAGCATGGTCCACTCGACCATCGAGCCGTCGTACATCCGCGCCTTCTGGTTGCCCATCAGCTCGTGCGCGACGAACCAGCCCACCGACGCCCAGTGGCCGGTGTTGCAGAAGTTGATCTGGTCGCCCTTGGTCGGCACACCCGCCACCTTGAACAGCTGCTCGAGTTGGCCCGCTTTGCGGAACTCGCCGCCACCGTTGACCGTCATCCAGCCGTTGGGGAGGTTCTTCGCGCCTTCGATCGTGCCGCTCTCGGTGGCCTTCGGATGGCGGTTGATGCCGGCGAACTGGTCTTCGGGGCGGTTGTCGACCAGCAGCACGCCGGCAGCCTTCGCCTTTTTCACGTCGTCCATCGTGACGATCATGTCCTTGCGCAGGCTGACCTGGAAGGTCTTGCCTTCGGCCGGCTTGGCGGCACCGGCCTGCATCGGGTTCTTCTTGTCCTTCTCCCACGCCGCCATGCCGCCGTCGAGGATCGACACGTTGTCGTGACCGAGGACCTTGAAGGTCCAGTAGACGCGGGTGCCGATGCCCATGTCGGTCGACGAGGTGCCCGGCGGAACCAGCACGACGTGGGTCTTGTTGTCGATGCCGAGCTTGCCGATCATCGCGGCCAGCGGCTCGATCTTCGCGGGGAACATGTCGGGCACCTTGTCGGCGCGCTCCTCGCGCCAGCCGTCCTTGCCGTAGTTGCTGTTGACGGCCCCCGGGATGTGGCCGCGCAGGTAGTCGGTCGGCGGCCGGAAATCGATGAACACGATACCCGGCTTGTCCAGGTTCGCCTTCACCCAGTCCACGTTCACCAGCGGGTCGGCAGCGAGCGCGCTGCGTGCCGTCGCGAGCAGGACGAGGAACACCGCCCCCATCCACGCGCCCCATCCCCTTGTCCAGAACCTCTTCATGTGCAGACTCCTCGTCTCAGATGGTTATCGTCAGATCGGAACTCAGGATCGCCGCGACGACGCGGTCCCAGGCTTCCTCGTCAAGGCCCTGCCGCCTCGGGCACGCCGACACGTCGATCGATTCGACCGCGTGCGCCGGCGCCAGCTGCCGCAGCGCGGCACTCACGGTCTGGGCGTCAGGAAACAGACCGGTGTTCAGTTCGAGAATCTTCATCACAGGCTCAGCACGGCATCGGACGAGGCGATCGCTCGCGCGAGCCCCGCGGCATCGAGCAGCGGCAGCTCGTCGGCCATCGCCGCGACGCAGGTCTGCGGCTCGATGCCGGTGAGCTCGAGCAGCTCGGCGTTGGCGGCGTTCTCGGGCGTCTCGGCGACCGGCCCGGTCATGAACACCAGCGACACGCGATGGCCGAAGATCGTGAGCCCGGCCGCCACGCGCATCGCCTCGGCGTGATCGAGCCGCGCCAGCACCAGCAGGTTCTTCTCGCTCATGCGACCACCTCAGAGGCTCACGACCCGTTGCGCCTCGCCCATCAGCGCGCTGTTGACCGTCTGGCTGCCGAGCTCCACCGGGCAGGACGAGTCCGGGCAGAAGCGGTGCCACGATTCCTCGCAGACCACCGCGCGCGCCGCGCCGCCCAGCGCCGACTGCAGCCGCTCGTCGAGCAGGCCGCGCACGCCGTCGTGGGTGAAGAAGACGCCGAAGGCGTGACCGCCGCGGCGGCAGGCCAGCGCGAGCGGCAGCAGCAGTTGCGCGCCGGCCTCGGTCGCGACGTGGAACAGGATCTTCATCGCGCCGCCCTCCTGCCCGCGAGCCACCAGCCGCCGGCGAATGCGGCGAGCACCAGCGCGAGCGCTGCGGCGAGCCAGGCCTCGCCCGGCGGCCAGGCGATACCGGGCCGGGCGGCGGCCGATGCGTTCGCGACCACGGCCGACGGCGCCGGCGCCTGGACCATTGCCTGCGGGAATCCAGCAGGCGCGCCGCGTTCGGGATAGCCGACGGCGTCGGCGGGCAGCGCGCCGTCGGCGGCCCACTCGGCCCAGCCTTCCGGATAGACGCGTGCGGCCACGCGATGTCCGGCGGCCAGCAGCGACAGGTAGGCCAGCCCCTCGAAGGCGTCGTGCGCGTAGGCCACCACCGGCCCCTGCGGCAGCACCGGGCGGCGCTCGGGGCCGGCCTCGAGCGCCGCGCGCAACTGGACGGCCGGCAGGCTGATCGCGCCGGGCAGGTGACCGGTGCGCGGCGCGCGCGCGGCCTCGCCCCAGTACTCGCCGTCGGCGCGGCCGTCGAGCAGCGTCGGCGCAGGACCTGCCGAGCGCAACGCGTCGCGCAGCTCGTCGCGCAGCACCCACAGGCCGTCGCGCATCGGCGCCTCGAAGACCGTCTCGCGGACCATGCCGCGCTCGCGGCCCGGCGCGGCGGCCGCGCCGGCCCCGAGCAGGCGCGCCACCGGCTCGGCGACGATGCGCACCTGCCGCTGCCCCGCCAGGTAGAGCAGGCCGGCGACGAAATCGCGGGAGGTCGCCTCCTGCCCGACCACGATCACGGTCTCGCGGCCGCTCAGCCCCACCGTGCCGAGCAGCCACAGCAGGTCGCGGGCCGAAGGAAGCCGTCGCTGCGGCCCGAGCAGGTCGTCGGCTGGCAGGCAGCGCGCGCCGGCCAGGCTGCGCGCGCGGCAATCGGCCAGCGCACGCGTGTCGACGACGACCGCGGCTTCGCGGTCGGTCGCATCGGCCAGCGAGCGGACGTAGGCGAAATCGTCCGCGGCCGGCGCCGGGCGCGCCAGCGCCAAGAGCGCCAGCAGCACGACGGCCAGGACAGCGGGTTGCGCCACGCTCAGCACCCGCCGAAGCGCTTCGTCGCGGGCGCCGCTGCACCCGCGCCGGCCGGCGCGGGCGGGTTCTCGATGTAGAAGCCGATCAGGTCGATCACCGAGACCTTGCCGAAGCCGCCGCCGAGATCGACGTCGGGCAGCGTCTCGGCGGCAGCGGGCTTCGCCGCCGCCGCGATCGTCTCGCGCGGCAGCGCCGCGAGCGAGTAGCCCACCGCGCACACGGCGAACGTGACGGCGAGCGCGCTCGCGCAGAAGATCAGGCTCTCGCGATTCATCATCGGGGCACCTTCAGAGCGAGTCGCTGAAGAAGGCGAGCGCCATGGCCGCCATCGCGACGCCGAACAGGACGATCTGCGCCACGGTCTCGAAATCGAGGTTCACTTGCCGCCCCCCTTGTAGTGCTGCACCAGGCGCTCGAGCGGCACCGCCTCTCCGGTCGCCGGGTTCACGACCGGCGGCGACAGGTACGGCACGCCGTCGCGCGTCACGTGCATGCCCGGCGGCGGGCTGACGTACATCCACCCGAGCCCGCCGATCGCGGCGACCGCAGCGGCCGCGACGAACAATCGCATCAGGAGCCTGCCGAGCATGCCTTCAGTCCTTGCGGATGTAGACGCGCCAGCAGGCGGGATCCTTGATCGTCTCGACGTGCGTCGCGTTGAGTTCGTTGCACATCGGCGGCAGCGCCTCGACCGACGACGGGTTGTCGACCAGCACCTCGACGAGCCCGCCTGCGGCCACCTCGCCGACGGCCTTCTTCGTCATCAGCTGCGGCCGCGGGCAGGAGTCGCCGCGGCAGTCGACGCGGCGCGCGACCTGCACGCGCTCGCCGTTGCTCAGCGTCGCCTCGCCGGCGGCCGGCGCCGCGTCGGCTTTCTTCTTCGCTCCGAACAATCCCATCGTGATGCCCCCTCGTTTCGTTTCAGTGCGACGTCGCCGCAGCGGCGCCGGCCTCGCCTGCCGACTCGGCGCGGTGCCTGTCGTGCTGCGCCTGCTGCGCGCGTTCGCGCCGGAGAATCGCCCGGTAGATCGCGAACAGCACCGCGGTCTGGACCAGTCCGAAGACGATCGCCGGAATGCCGAGCTTGTCCTGCAGCGTCCGCGCGTTCGAGAAGCCGAACTGCAGCGCCGGCAGGTTCGGCTCGCCGGTCATGCTGCCCGGGGCCGGCGGCCACCAGTTCCACGACCAGGCGAGCGAGAACAGGAACATTCCGACGAAGGTGAACAGCAGCGCCCAGACCGCCCCCAGGTTGCCCTCGCCGGCCTTGACCCACGTGGACACCGTGCAGGCGCCGGCCAGCACCATGCCGATGCCGAACAGGAACAGCCCGGCGAAGGTGTTCAGCCCGACGTCGAACTCGAGCGGATGCCCGGCGCCCAGCGTCATGAAGCCGGTGAAGGCGACCGTCAGGATCATCATCGCCATCAGCATGGCCTTGGTGTTCCGATAGGTCTTGAACATGATCGCGTCGCGCAGCGCCGCCGTGTTGCAGAAGCGCGAGCGCTGCATCAGCAACCCGACCACCGAACCGAAGACGAACGCAACCAGGCACTCGACGACCGGGGTCATGGATCAGGCCTCCAGGATTCGCTTGTAGATCAGCGAGCCGACCCAGGCGCCGGCGATGATGCCGGACATCGCCAGGTAGCCGCCCATGTTCATCTCCGGCATCAGGCCGAAGAAGGTCGACACGTTGCAGATGTAGGCGATACGGATGCCGATGCCCATCAGCAGGCCGCCGATCGTGATCAGCAGCCACTCCGACGCGTGGCGCGGCATCCGCCAGTAGAACTCCTTGCTCAGCACGGCGCCGACGAAGGCGCCGAAGAACATGCCGAGACTGATGTAGATCTTCCAGTAGTCGCCGTGCACCGGGAACACGACGTTCCAGAACGGAATCCGCTCGAGCTGCTCGCCGCCGATCACCGCCTTCGCGACCAGCCCCGTCATCATCGTCTCCCCGCCGCCGACGGTCCATGCGCCGAGCAGCAGGAACAGGAAGATGTCGAGCACGGCGATCGCCGCCAGCGCCAGCACCGGGTCGAGAGTCTTGCGGAAGAACTCCATCGTCGCTCCTTCGCGCGCCGCACTCCGGGAGGGCGCACGCCTTCTTGTATGCTGCGGCATTGTGTCGATCGGGCCCGGGCCAGTGGTGGTATTTATTGCCAACCCGCTACGGGAGGGGAAGGCGGATGAGCATCTACACCGAAATCAACGACGTCCTGGACCACATGTTCAACGCCTGCACGACGGCGCAGATCAGCGAATTCATCCCCGAGAAACGCGGGTTCCGCATCCACGGCCACAGCACCACGGTGTCGCTCGAGCGCGCCTTCTGGAACGTGCTCGAGGACATGGCGCGCGAAAGCCAGGTGTCGCTGCCGCGCCTGATCGAGCGCGTCCACGACGGCTGCCTCGTCGCCAACGACAAGAACATCTCGTCGTGCCTGCGGGTGATCTGCCTGAAGTACCTGAACATCTACGCCGCGGCCGGGGCCTGACCCTCCGCCGTTCGCGCCCGCCGCGGGCTGCGCACCCGGCGCCCCGTCGCGGCACTTTGCGGGCAATGGGGTGCCCGCGCCGTTGATCTGGATCAACGGCCCGCGGGCACGCCAGCCGCCGGAGCCGGCGGGTTACCATCGCGCTTTTCGCGCGACGGCAGCGCGCCGCCGTCGGCCCGACCACGAGACCCATGGAGGAGACGATGTTTCCCAAACGTTTGGCTGTCACCGTTGTCCTGGCCGTCGCTGCGTCCGCAGCCGCGACCGTTGGCGCCCAGGAGGTGACGCTGCGCGCCGTCAGCTCGTTCCAGGAGGGCACCGCTTTCGCGAAACCGTTCGAGGAATTCATCGACAAGGTGAATGCCGACGGCAAGGGAATCGTCCGAATCACGTACGTCGGCGGCCCGAAGGCCATGCCCCCGTTCGAGGTCGGCAACGCGGTGAAGTCCGGCGTCGTCGACGTCGCCAACGTGACCAGCGCGTTCTACACGAACCTGATGCCCGAGGCCGAGGCGCTGAAACTGGCCACGCGCACCATCCAGGAACAGCGCCAGAACGGCGCCTGGGAGTACCTGAACAAGCTCCATAACGAGAAGCTCAACGCCTGGTACCTGGCGCGAACGGGTGACGGCGTTCCGTTCCACCTTTACCTGAACAAGCCGATCGACAAGGCCGACCTCAAGGGCCTGACGATCCGCGTCACCCCGATCTATCGCGCCTTCTTCACCGAACTCGGCGCGAACCTGGTCCAGACTGCCCCGGGCGAGGTCTACACGGCACTCGAGCGCGGTGTCGTCGACGGCTACGGCTGGCCGATCCAGGGGATCTTCGACCTCGGCTGGCAGGAGAAAACGAAGTTCCGCGTCGATCCCGGCTTCTACCAGGTCGACGTGAACATCCTGGTGAACCTCGATCGCTGGAAGAAGCTGAGCGACGCGCAGCGCGCGGTCCTGACGAAGGCAGCGCAATGGGTCGAGGAGCGCAACGCGCGCAACGCCTCGCTCAACGCGGCCGAAGTCAAGCGCCAGGGCGAGGCGGGCATCAAGGCGATCACGCTGTCCGGGGCCGAGCTCGCCAAGTGGAACGCCACGGCGCAGGACGCAGGGTGGGCCTACGTGAAGAAGATCGCGCCGCAGCACGCGGACGAACTGCGCAAGCTCCTGACGAAATAGGGCGCGCCGTGCGCGTCTACGAACGCGTGCTGGGCCTGTGCGGGCTGCTGGCCGGCGCGGCCTTCGCGCTCATGGCGGTGGCCACCGCCTGGGACGTGTTCGCCCGCAACGTGCTGGGCACGAGCGTGCGCGGCCTGGTCGACGTCGTCGAATACGGCCTGCTCGGGGCCACGTTCCTGGCCGCGCCGTGGGTGCTTCGCCAGGGCGGGCACGTCCAGGTCGACTTCGTGGTCGACGCGCTCGCGCCGGCGCCCAGGCGCTGGGTGCAGCGCCTCGCCGACCTGGTCGGCCTCGCGGCCAGCCTCGTTTTGCTGGCCTGGTCGACCCGCGTGACGTTCGAGGCCTGGCAGCAGGGCAGCATGGTGCTGAAGGCGATCGTGTTCCCCGAGTGGTGGGTGTTCGCGGTCATGCCGCTTTCGGCGCTGCTGCTCGCGTTCGAGTTCGTGCGCCGCCTCGCGACGCGCGAGCGGCCGGCGTCGGCGCCCGATTTCTGACGGCCGGGGGCACGCGCAACGATGGCCTGGACCGACGCGCTGCTGCTGCTGCTCGGGCTGCTGTGCGCGCTGCTGATGATCGGCCTGCCGGTGGCCTTCGCGTTCTTCGCGGTCAACATCGTCGGGGCGCTGGTGTTCCTGGGCGGCGACGCCGGGCTCGCGCAGATGATCCGCAACTCGGCGACTGCGCTGACCAACTACTCGCTCGCGCCGATCCCGCTGTTCATCCTGATGGGCGAGATCCTGTTGCACAGCGGCGTCGCGTTCCGCGCGATCAACGCCATCGAGAAGCTGATCGCGCGGGTGCCCGGCCGCATGCCGATCGTCAGCGTCGTCGGCGGGACCGTGTTCGCCGCGCTGTCGGGTTCGTCGATGGCCAATACCGCGATGCTCGGCAGCGCGCTGCTGCCCGAGATGCTGCGTCGCGGCTACGACCCGCGCATCGCGATGGGCCCGATCATGGCCACCGGCGGCATCGCGATGCTGATCCCGCCGTCGGCACTCGCGGTGCTGCTCGGCAGCCTCGCCGGCATGTCGATCTCGAAGCTGCTGATCGCGGGCGTGCTTCCGGCGCTGCTGATGGCGGCCCTCTTCATCGGCTACATCGTCGCCGTCTGCGTGCTCGACCCGTCGAAAGCGCCGCGCGACGACGCGCCGGCCGCACGGGGTTGGGCGCGCTTCCGGCCATTCGCAGTCGACGTGCTGCCGCTGTCGGTGATCTTCATCGCGGTGGTCGGCAGCCTGGTCGCCGGCATCGCCACGCCGACCGAGTCGGCGGCGCTGGGCTGCGTCGCGTCGGCGCTGGCCGCGGTGGGCTACCGGGCGCTCGATCGCCGCAACCTGGTGTTGTCGCTGACCGAGACCGCGAAGATCAGCGTGATGATCCTGTTCATCATCGTGGCGTCGATCACCTTCGCCCAGATCCTGGCGTTCTCGGGCGCGACCGACGGCCTGGTGTCGCTGGTGTCGGCGTCGGGACTCACGCCGTTCCAGATCGTCCTGGCGATGGTGCTGGTGCTGCTGTTCCTGGGCTGCTTCGTCGACCAGGTGAGCATGCTGATGATCACGGTGCCCTTCTTCATTCCGCTGGCGAAGGCGGTCGACATCGACCTGCTGTGGCTGGGCGTGCTGTACCTGCTGACGATGGAGATCAGTTTCCTCACGCCGCCGTTCGGCCTGCTGCTGTTCGTGATGAAGGGCGTCGCGCCGCCGCAGGTCACGCTCGGCACCGTCTACCGGGCGGCAATGCCGTTCCTGCTTCTGGAACTGCTGGTCCTCGGGCTGCTCGTCCTGTTCCCGGGCTTCGGCACCTGGTTGCCCGGGCTTCTCGTCCGTTAGGCCGCGCGGCGCGGCGCGCCGCTCAGAGCGGCCTGAACCGCTGAGCGTACAGCCGGCTGACCGCGAGCGCGCGTTCGAGCCCACGCAAGCGAACCCAGGTGCGGCCGGCCTCGTCGCGGGTCGCCGACTCGATCGCCGAGGCACGTACCACCGTGCCACGATGGATCTGCCAGAACTCGTCCGGGTCGAGCTGTGGCTGCAACTCCTTCAGCGGGACGCGGATCGGCGTCTCGCCCGCGGCGGTGACGACCAGCACGTACTTGTCGGCGGCCTCGAAGGCCAGGACTTCGCCGATCGGGATCATCCGAACGGTCTGGCCGACGCCGGCCGGAATCAGCCGCAGGCGGGGCTGCGCCGGCGCGGCGTGCGCGGCCAGCAGGCGGCGCAGCGATTCGAGTGCATCGTCGCCCGCCTCGGCCGTACGCGGCACCGCTGCGGCCGGCGCCCTCGCGCCGGGCACTGGCGAGGCGCTCGCAGTGCCGTTCGCACGCAGCGCCAACATGGCGCGCAGCCGCGCGCAGGTCCGCGCCAGCCGCTCCGACTCGACCGGCTTGAGCAGGTAGTCGACCGCGGCGCGCTCGAAGGCCGCGATTGCATATTGGTCGTAGGCGGTCACGAAGACCAGCAGCGGGAACGGCGCAGCGGCGGGCCACTCGTCCGCCAGCGCCTCGGCCGCCTCCAGCCCGCTCCGCCCGGGCATCCGGATGTCGAGGAACAGGACGTCGGGCCGCTGCACCAGTGCGGCACGCACCGCAGAGGCCCCGTCGCCGACGATCCCGGCGACCGAGAGCTCGGGCCAGGCCTGCTGCAGCCCGGCCCGCAGCGCCTGCGCCAGCAGCGGCTCGTCCTCGGCGATGAGCGCGCTTGCGTTCATGTCGACAACGGCAGCGTGAGCGAGATGCGCGTGCCGCCCCCGGGGCCGGCTTCGGCGTGCAGGTGTGCGGCCGGCCCGAACGCCGTGGCGAGGCGCTCGCGCACCTGCTCGAGGCCGAATCCGCTGCCGCCGCGGGTCGACCGCGCGTCGCGCGACGCGTCCAGTCCGAGGCCGTCGTCGTCGACGACGAGGCACACCGTGTCGCCTTCCCGGTGCGCCGCCACGGTGACGCTTCCGCCCTCGACCTTGGGTTCGAGCCCATGCCTGATCGCATTCTCGACCAGCGGCTGCAGCAGCAGTGCCGGAACCGGCACGACGGCCAGCTCCTCGGGCAAGTCGAGCCGGTAGCGCAGCCGGTTGCCCATCCGGATCGCCATCAACTCGAGGTAGTCGCGAAGGCGCTCGAACTCGGCCGCCATCGTGTGGCTGCCGGTCCGGGAGGCGGCAAGCGTCGCGCGCAGGAACGCGATCAGCCGATCCAGCATGCGCTGCGCGGCGGGCGGATCCGCCGCGATCAGCACGCGCAGGTTGGCCAGCGTGTTGAACAGCATGTGCGGCTCGAGCTGGGCCTCGAGCAGGCGCAAGCGGGCCTCGCTCGCCTGCCGTTGCGCCGCCTCGGCGCGGGCGCGTGTTTGCGCGAGCGTCTCGCGGCTGGAGAAGTAGAAGACGCCGAGCGCGCCCAGCGAGATCGACATCAGCAGCACGCCGATCGCGCTTCGCGGCGCCTGCGCCCAGTAGACGGCAGTCGAGCCGCCGGTGAGCAGGTCGGCGAGCAGGGTTCCGAAGAAATAGCCGCCGAGGGTGCCCGACACGGTGAGCAGCAGCAGCGCGCGCGCCCCGATCCGTTCACCGCGGCGCAGCAGGAGGCGCCCCCCGTCGATCAGCAGCCAGATCGACGTGCCGATGCACTGTGAATAGACCAGGTTGACGCCGAAACCGTGCTGCTGTGAACCGAACGCCGTGAGCGCCACTGCGACCACGGAATTCAGCGCGGCGACCACCAGTGCTCGCGGCAGGAGGGAAGACCTCGGCGAAGGATCGGCCGTCATCGCGATAGTGTAGGGCAGCCGTGGCGTGCGGCGACCGGCGCCCGAGCGCTCAGGAGTCCATCCCGGGTCGACCGCGCGCGCGCAGCGCCTGGCGCTCGCGCGCGAGCAGCGCCTCGAACAGCCCGCCGCCGGGCAGCGCCAGCACCACGACCGCGGCATGGACCGCCAGCCCCAGGCCCCATCCCAGCATCGGGTACCAGGCCCAGCGTGCGCCTGCGCCCAGCGAATCGAGCACCAGAAGACCCAGATTGACGACGAGATAGACCGTCGCGTGGATGTACAGGCCGAGCTTGGCCCCCGCGCGCCGTCGCGCCAACCGTTCGACCGGGTCCGGCTTCGAGAGATCGTGCATCGCATCCTCCGTCGGGGTCAGATCAGGCCCAGCGCGTGGTGCCACAGCAGCTGTCCGAGGTAGCGGCCCGGCAGCAGCGCGAACAGGCCGGCGCCGACGCAGCCGCCCAGGTAGGTGATCCACATGGCCCGGCGGTGGTTCTGGATCCGCCGATGCATGACGTACCAGAGCGCGGCGCCGATGCCGACGAAGGTGATGACCGTCAGCAGGTGGATCGGCGTGTAGCCGGCGACATTGGGCAGGCGGAAGTCGCGGATGAAGGCGCTCGAGACGGCGGCCCCGAGCATCAGCGTGACCCAGGCGTAGCCCAGCCCACGATGCAGCCGCGAGCCCTTGCGCGACGCCAGCGCGAACGGCCCCAGCGCCAGTGCGGCGGCCGCGAGGAACAGGTGCACGACGATCTGCGGGGAGAGGGACGACAGCGGCATGGCGGTTCTCCTGGGGACTCGGGCTTCGACGAGGCGCCACTTTGCGGTGCGGGCGTCGGGCGGGCGAGGCGCTTGCGACGAAGCGCGGCGTCGGCGCCGCGAGATGCGCCTTGCCGGCGCCAGTTGCGGTCCGGCGGCGCAGGTGGCCGCGATCACGCAGGATCCGGGCCGGCGGTGTCGCGCGCATTCGACCCTCTGCGCGGGCCGGGATTCGCAGCGGCCGGTGCGGCAGGGTGGCATGCTCTGCGGAGACCGAGGCGGTCGATGAACCACGAGACACGCCCATGACGCATTCCCGTCTGCGCCGGATGCTGGCCGCCGGCATCCTGGCCCTCTGCACCGCCCTGCCCGCCCGGGCCGAATTGAAGCCGGGCGATGCGGCCCCCGATTTCAGCGCGCCGGCCGCGATCGGCGGCAAGCCGTTCCGCTTCTCGCTGGCCGATGCGCTGAAGAAGGGGCCGGTGGTCCTGTACTTCTATCCGAAGGCGTTCACGCAGGGCTGCACGATCGAGGCCAACCGCTTCGCCGAGGCGCACGACGATTATGCGAAGCTCGGCGCCACGGTGATCGGCGTCTCGGGCGACGACATCGAGACGCTGCAGCGGTTTTCGGCGACCGAGTGCCGCAACAAGTTCGCGGTGGCCTCCGACGCCGACGGAAAGATCATGAAGTCGTACGACGCGGCAATGCCGTTCGTCACCAGCTACGCGCGCCGGATCTCGTATGTCATTGCCCCCGACGGCCGGATCGCCTACGCCTACTCGTCGATGAGTCCCGACCTGCACGTGCCGAACACGCTGGACGCGGTGCGCCGCTGGTCCGCGACGCAGCGGCGTTAGTCGCGCCGGCCGCGCCGATCTGCCCGCCGATGACCCGGACCGACCCGCCGTCCGGGCCGCGCCATTCCCCGATCGAGGACGTCCTGGCGTTCCTGTCCGCCGCGATCCTCGCCGCGCTCGGCATTGCAATCTTCGAGAAGGCCGGTCTCGTGACGGGCGGCACGGCCGGGCTCGCGCTGCTCGCCACCTACCGTTTCGGCCTGCCCTTCGGGGCGGCGTTCGTGCTCGTCAACCTGCCGTTCTTCGCGCTGGCGCTGTGGCGGATGGGCTGGCGCTTCACGGCGAAGACCGCGGTCGCAGTCGTGCTGCTGGCCGCCGTCGCCGAGATCCAGCGCCCGCTACTCGCGATCGGCGCGGTGCAGCCGGCCTGGGCCGCGCTGGTAGGCGGCCTGCTGCTCGGCATCGCGCTGCTGATCCTGTTCCGGCACCGCGGCAGCCTGGGCGGGTTCAACGTGCTGGTGCTGTACCTGCAGGAACGCTTCGGCTGGCGCGCGGGGTGGGTGCAACTCGGGCTGGACGCGGCGATCCTGCTGTCGTCGCTCGGCGTGGTGGCGCCGCCGATCGTGGCCTTGTCGCTGCTCGGTGCGCTGGCGCTGAACCTCACGCTCGCGGTGAATCACCGGCCGGGGCGATACATGGCGGTGTAGCCAGCAGTTCGACCAGCGCCGACGGATCCTGCCCGCCCATCGCGCGCGCCGACAGCGCGCGATAACGCTCGGCCGCATCCTGGAGCATGGGCAGGGTCACGCCCAGTTCGCGCGCGAGCGCCAGCGCGTTGTCGAGGTCCTTCAGCATCGTGTCGGCGGCGCCCAGCGGCGGATCCCAGGCGCGCGCGGCCATTCGCGGAACGAACACCTGAAGCGGAATCGAATCGGCCCAGCCGCCGCGCAGCGCCTCGGGAAGCATCGCGGCGTCCACCCCGGCGGCCTCGGCGAGCCGGACCGCTTCGGCGAGCACCGGCAGCAGCGACCCGACGATGACCTGGTTGCACAGCTTGGCCACCTGGCCGGCGCCGGAATCGCCCATCCGCGTGAAGCGCTGGGCGAGATGCGCGACGAGCGGGCGCACGCGCTCGACGTGCTCGGCCTTTCCACCCGCCATGATCGCAAGCGTTCCCTTCTCCGCACCCGGCACGCCGCCCGACACGGGTGCGTCGACCAGGCCCATCGCGCACTCGGACTCGAGGCGTGCGGCGTACTCGCGCGCGGCCGCCGGCGCGATGCTGGAGAAATCGACCACGACCTTGCCCGGCGCGCCGCCGACGGCCACGCCGTCGGCACCGAACAGGACGTCGTGCACCGAACGCTGGTCGGTCACGCAGATCATCACCACGTCGGCCGCGCGCGCGACCGCGGCCGGCGTATCGGCCGCCGCCGCTCCTCGCGCGAGCACCGGCGCGAGCTTGTCGCGGCTGCGGTTCCAGACCGTCACCCGGTGGCCGGCGTCGAGCAGGCGCAGGACCATCGGCCTGCCCATCAGGCCGATGCCGATGAAGCCGAGTGCGGCGGGCGCGGTCACGGCGGGCTCACTTCATCAGGCGAGGCAGGAACAGCACGATCGGCGGCACCAGCACGACGATGGCCAGCCGCACGATGTCGGCCGCCACGAACGGCGCGATCCAGCGCCACAGCGTCGTGATCGGCGTCTTCAGCATGCTCTGCACGACGAACAGGTTCATGCCGACCGGCGGGCTGATCATGCCGAGCTCGACCACCATCACGATCACCACGCCGAACCAGATCGGATCGAAACCGAGGTGCACGACCAGCGGATGGAAGATCGGCACGGTGAGGAGGATCATCGAGAGCTCCTCGAAGAACGTGCCGAGCACGATGTACAGCAGCAGGATCATGAAGATCACCAGCAGCGGCTCGACGCCGAACGCGGTCACCGCATCCTTCAGCGCGTTGGGCAGCCCGGCGAAGTTCATGAACTGCGAGAACAGCAGCGCGCCGATCAGGATCGCGAACAGCGAGCCGGTCGTGCGTGCCGTCTCGATCGCGCAGTCGAGGATGACCCGCCACGACAGCCGGCCGCGCCACAACGCGAAGAAGAACGCGCCGGCGGCGCCCACCGCCCCGCCCTCGGTCGCCGTGAACGCGCCGAAGTAGAGGCCGCCGATCACCAGCGCGAAGAGCACCAGCACCGGCCAGACGCGGCCGAGCGCCGCCAGCGCCTGCGAGGCCGGCACCCGCTCGCCGCGGGGCCCCGCCGCCGGCTTGCGCCAGACGATCAGCTGGACGGTGAGCATGTACAGCACGATCGCGAGCACGCCCGGCACCAGGCCGGCGATGAACAGCTTCGCGACATCGGTGCCGGTCATCACGCCGTAGATGACCATGATCACCGACGGAGGGATCAGGATGCCCAGCGTGCCGCCGGCGCAGATCGCCGCCGCCGCGAGTCCCTCGTCGTACCCGTAGCGCCGCATCGAAGGATGCGCGATCCGGGAGAACGTGGCGGCGGTGGCGATCGCCGACCCGCAGACCGCGGCGAAGCCGCCGCAGGCGACGATGGTCGCCATCGCCAGCCCGCCCCGGCGGTGGCCGACCATCGCGTTGCAGGCGTCGTAGAGGTCGTTGGCGATGCCCGATCGGGCGACGAAGTTGCCCATCAGGATGAACATCGGCACGACCGACAGCTCGTAGCTCGTGGTCTGCGAGACCGGGATCTGCCCGAGCAGCGACAGCGCCGGGTCGAGGCCGATCACCGAGACGATACCGGCCACGCCGACCATGATCATCGCGAAGGCGATCGGCACCCCCGCCAGCAGCAGCACGGCCAGCGAGCCGAAACCATAGAGGGCAGCGGTCCACGCGGTCATCGCGCGACCCTCACAGCGCGCCCCCGTGCATCTCCTCGGCGGCGCCTGGCGCGCGGCGCGCGTCGCGCCAGGCGCAGTAGAGGAACACCAGCGTCGCGACCAGGCACAGCGCCGCCATCGCCCACGCGACGTGGCCGCGCATGACCCCGAGCACCAGCGTGGTCTCGCGGCTGTCGACGAGCGCGTTGCCGCGCTCGAAGATGCGCCAGCCCATCACGGCGACGACCGCCGCGCAGACGACGTCGCCGGCGACGAGTTGCACGCGGCGCACCCCCGGTGGCGTATGCGCCTCGAACAGGTTCACGGTGATGTGCTCGCGCGACAGCGCGGCGAGCGACATCCCGCCGAAGATGACCAGCGCCATCGTGATCTCGGTCATCTCGAACGCGCCGGTCAGCGGCGCGTTGAAGAAGAAGCGGCCGAACACGTCGATCGACGTGACGGCCATCATGAACAGGATCGCCGCACCCGCGAGCGCGGCGAAGATGCGTGTCGGCAGTCTCATGCGGTCGCCCCGGCGCAGGCCGGGGCCCTGGTGCGAAACGCGCTCAGACGACGTTCACGCGCTTGGCGGCCTTGTACCGATCGGCCATGTCGAGCGCGTACCTGATGATCTCCTCGCCCGGCAACCCGCGCTTCTTCGCCTCGGCCAGCCACTCGTCGTTCAGCGGCTTGAGCGCGGCCTTGATCTTCGCGGTGTCGGAGTCCGGCAGCGTGTTGAACTTGACGCCGGCCTTCTCGAGCGCGGCACGCCCGAGATTGTCGCCGCTGGTCCAGGCCCACGCGGCGTTCAGCGCCATCGCCATGCCGCCGTGTTTCTGCATCGCCGCCTGCGCCTTCGGGTTCAGCGACGCCCACTTCTTCTCGTTGACGCCGAGCCAGAACGTGTCGGTGTAGAGCAGGCCGCCGGGAATCTTCGTGGTCGCCTTGATCGCCGGCGTGATCTTGAAGAACTCGATCGACTCCATCGGGAACGTGATGCCGTCGGCGACGCCGCTCATCATCGCCTGCTGCGCCTCGGTCGGCGGCAGCTGCACCGGGGTGCCCCCCAGCGCCTGGATGATGCGGCCGGTGATCGCGCTGCCGACGCGGATCTTCTTGCCCTTCAGGTCGTCGATCGTCCTGAGGCCCTCGCCGCGCATGTGCAGGTACGGCTCCGAGTGCACCCAGGTGCCGACCAGCTGCACGCCCTTGTGCTCGTTGTAGCGCGCGCCGTACTTCGTGAAGGCCAGCCACGACGCCGCCGAGCCTGCCCACGGGTCGATCGACATGAACGGCATGCCCATGACCTCGGTCATCAGGAAGCGGTTCGGGTTGTGGCCGAGCACGCCGAAGCCGACGTCGATCGCGCCGTTGGCGCAGAAGTCGTAGTACTCGGGAGGCCGGCCGATCGACGCCGACATGAGGTCGAACTTGACCGTGCCCTCGCTGTCGGCCTCGACCGCCTGCATCCACGGGCGGACGATGCCCGCGACGATCAGGTGGTGCGCCGGCAGCCAGCTGCCGACGCGAAGCGTCGCCGCCTGCGCCCGCGCGGTCTTCGACGTGACGATCGCCGGGCCGGCGATCGCGGTGGCCGCGGCGGCCTTCAGGAAGCTTCTCTTGTCAGTCATCAGGGGTCCCCTCGTCTCGTGGTGGCGGCGCGCGCCGCGTGTCGCGCATTCTACTTGGCGCCGTGGGTCACGGCGCCGTCGAACGCGGAGCCGACCAGCCGCGCGTACTTTTCGAGCACGCCGGTCGGCGGCTCGCGCCGCGGCGAGTGCCAGGCGGCGCGGCGCCGCGCGAGCTCGTCGTCGCCGACGTGCAGCGTCGCGGTGCCGGCCTCGGCGTCGATCGTGATGCGGTCGCCGTCGTGCACCAGCGCGAGCGCACCGCCGGCCGCCGCCTCGGGGCTCGCATAGCCGACCATCATCCCGCGCGTGGCCCCCGAGAAGCGGCCGTCGGTGAACAGGGCGACCTTCTCTCCGACCCCCTGCCCGTACAGCAGCGCCGTCACGCCGAGCATCTCGCGCATGCCGGGGCCGCCGCGCGGGCCCTCGTAGCGGATCACCAGCACGTCGCCCTCACGGTAGGCGCGGTCTCGCACCACGCGGGCGCAGTCCTCCTCGCAGTCGAACACGCGCGCGACGCCGTCGAAACGCAGCCGCTTCAGTCCGGCCACCTTCAGGAGCGCGCCGTCGGGGCAGAGGTTGCCCTTGAGCACGACGATTCCTCCGGTCGGCGTGATCGGCTGCCTGCGGACGACCTCGCCGTCGGCACCGGGGTGCCCGGCCAGCGCCTGCTCCAGCGTCGCACCCGACAAGGTCAGGCAGTCGCCGTGCAGCGCGCCCGCGTCGAGCAGCGCCCTCAACACCGCGTGGACGCCGCCGACCGCGTGCAGGTCCTTGGCGAGGTACTTGCCGCCGGGCTTCATGTCGGCCAGCAGCGGCGTGCGGCGCGACACGCGCGCGAGGTCGTCCATCGAGAAGTCGATGCCGGCCTCGTGCGCGATCGCCGGGATGTGCAGGCCGGCGTTGGTGGAGCCGCCGGTGGCGGCCACGGCGGCGCACGCATTCTCGAGGCTCTTGCGGGTGACCAGGTCGCGCGGCAGCGGGCCGTCGCCCGCGAGGATGCGCATCGCGACCCGTCCGGCCTCGCGCGCCATCGCCCGGCGCGCGCTGTGCACCGCCGGCATCGTCGCCGAACCGGGCAGCGCGAGGCCCAGCGTCTCGGAGACCATCGCCATCGTGTTGGCGGTGAACTGGCCCGGGCACGCGCCGATCGTCGGCAGGCAGGCGTGCTCGAGCTCGTCGAGTTCGCTCGCGCTCATGTCGCCGGCGAGCAGCGCGCCGATGCCCTCGTAGGTGTCGAGCACCGTGACGTCGCGGCCGCGCCAGGAACCCGGAAGCGCCGCGCCCCCGTACACGAACACCGACGGCAGGTTCAGCCGCACCATCGCCATCATCATGCCGGGCAGCGTCTTGTCGCAGCCGGCAAAGGTGACCAGCGCGTCGTACGCATGGCCGCGTACCACGGCCTCGACGCCGTCGGCGATCAGCTCGCGCGACAGCAGCGAATAGCGCATGCCGCCGTGGTTCATCGACATGCTGTCGGCGACCGAGATCGACGCGAAGTCGAACGGCACGCCCCCGGCCTCGCGCACGCCGGTGCAGGCTTCGCGCGCCAGGTCGCCGAGGCCGGCGTTGCACGGGGTCACGTTGTTCGCAGTGCTCGCCACGCCGACGAACGGCTTGTCGATGTCGGCGTCGGACAGGCCGAGCCCGCGCAGGAACGCGCGGTGCGGCGCGCGGTCGACGCCCTCGACGGTGACGCGCGATGGAAGCTTGGCAGGACGGTTGGTCACGTTCGGTCTCCGGCGAAGGCGGGTCGGTCAGGCCGGCGCGCGCCCGGGCGTCGCATCCGGCGCGTCCGGCGCGTCATCCGCGGCAAGGTAGTCGGCGACGATCTCGTCGATGCTCGCGCTCGGCGCGAAGCCCAGGCGCGCGGCACGCGCCGAGCGAACCGCGCGCGGCAGGCGATCCATGATCGCCTGCAGGCGCTCGTCGGGCGCAAAGCGCACCGCGCCCAGCCGGCGGCCGGCGCCGAGCCGCCGCACCGAGTCGACCATCTGCCGCGCGGTGACCGCAATGCCCGTCAGCAGCGTCGTGCGATCGGCGCCGAGCGCGTCGCCCGGCAGCTCGGCGGCGTGCAGGAAGGCGTCCACCGTGCGCGCGAGCGACAGGCAGGCCATCGACGTTCCGGGCCCCACCGGGCAGTCGTAGTCGCGACCGGCGAGCGGCTCGCGCACGATCGCGCTCGCCCAACCCGAGACCGCGGTGTTGGCCGCGCCGGGCCGGACCATCACGGTCGGCAGCCGAAGCGAGCGCCCGTCGACGAAGCCGCGCCGGGAGTAGTCGTTGATCAGGATCTCGCAGGCGAGCTTGTGCGCGCCGTACGACAGGCGCGGCGACGGTGGCGTGGCGTCGTCGATCACGTCGGGCAGGTCGCCGCCGTAGACCGCGATCGACGACGCGAACACGAAGGTCGGCGAGCCGCCGGCGCGCCGCGCCGCCTCGAGCAGCTCGCGGGTGGCATCGAGGTTCACCCGCATGCCGCGCTCGAAGTCGGCTTCGGCACCGCCCGAGACCAGCGACGCGAGGTGGAAGACGTGCGTCGTGTCAGGGTCGACGAGTCCGGCGGCGACGCCGGGCTCGCCGACGTCGCCGACGCGCGTCGCCGTCGCCTGCGCCGCGTCGGGCGGCACGAGGTCGAACGCCAGCACGCTCGCCTGCGGGTGGCGCGCGCGAAGCGTCCGCACCAGCGCCGCACCGATGAAGCCGGCCGCCCCGGTGACGAGCACCTTCATGCTCGCACCGCGTAGTCGATGGTGAGCGGCGCGTGATCGGAGAAACGCTGCGCGGTGAAGATCTCCGCGCGTTTCGCCTTCGCGGCGATCCCGGGCGTCGCGATCTGGTAGTCGAGCCGCCAGCCGACGTTCTTCGCCCACGCCTGCCCGCGGTTGCTCCACCAGGTGTACTGCTCGGGGCGCGGGTCGAGCCGCCGGAACACGTCGACGTAGCCCGCCTGGTCGAACACCTCGCCGAGCCAGGCGCGCTCCTCGGGCAGGAAGCCGGAATTCTTCTGGTTGCTGCGCCAGTTCTTCAGGTCGATCTCGCGGTGCGCGATGTTCCAGTCGCCGCACAGGATGATCTCGCGCCCGCTCGCAGCCAGCTCGCGCAGATGCGGCTGGAACTCGGCCATGAAGCGGAACTTGGCCGCCAGCCGCTCATCCGAGCTCGATCCCGACGGCACGTAGACCGAGATCACCGTGAAGGCGCCGAAATCGGCCTCGACGTAGCGCCCCTCGGCGTCGAACTCGGCGCTGCCGAAGCCGGTGCGCAGCGCCTTCGGCCGGCGCCGGCTGTACAGCCCGACGCCGCTGTAGCCCTTCTTCCGAGCGAGGTGGAAGTGGCCGCGCAGCCCGCCCACCTCGCGCAGCCTGTCGTCGAGGTCGGCCTCCTGCGCCTTGACTTCCTGCACGCACAGCACGTCGGCGCGTTGCGCCGCGGCCCAGTCGAGCCAGCCCTTGCGGGCGGCCGAGCGTATGCCGTTCAGGTTCAGCGTGACGACCCGTATCATTGCGTCCGTCGAATCCGTTGGTTGCGGGGTGATTCCTTGGCAGACGACCTGCGCGCGCAGTTTATCCGGTTCGCCGTGAACAACGGCATCCTGCGTTTCGGCGAGTTCCGCACCAAGGCCGGGCGGCTCTCTCCGTACTTCTTCAACGCCGGGCTGTTCAACGACGGGGCCTCGCTGGGCCGGCTCGCGCAGTTCTACGCGCAGACGCTGCTCGCCGCCGAACGCGCGGGACGCGTGCGCTTCGACATGCTGTTCGGCCCGGCCTACAAGGGCATCACGCTGGCCAGCGCGACCGCGGTCGCGCTGGCCCACGACGGACGCAACGTCGCCTTCGCATTCAACCGCAAGGAGGCCAAGGACCACGGCGAAGGCGGCACGCTGATCGGCGCGCCGCTCTCCGGTCGCGTCGTCATCGTCGACGACGTGATCAGCGCCGGCACGTCGGTGCGCGAGTCGGTCGAGCTCATCCGGGCGCACGGCGCCGAGCCGGCCGCCGTGCTGATCGCGCTCGACCGCCAGGAACGCAGCGGCGACGCCGAGCACGTCGGCGAGCTGTCGGCGGCGCAGGAGGCCGAGCGGCTCTACGGCATCCCGGTGCTGTCGATCGCCACGCTCGGCGACCTGCTCGATTTCCTGGGCTCGACCGAAGCGAGCGGCGCAGGCATCGCGGCACACCGCGACAGCGTCGCCGCGTACCGGACGCGCTACGGGGTGCGCGCGGGCAACTGATGCGTTCGCATGAGCGCGGCCCCGGCCACGCGAGCCCGGCGGCCGGCGCGCCGCCGCGCGCGCTCAGCCCAGCCTTCGCCGAAGCAACTCGTTGACCTGCTGCGGATTGGCCTTGCCCTTCGTGGCCTTCATCACCTGGCCGACCAGCGCATTGAATGCCTTCTCCTTGCCGGCGCGGAACTCCTCGACCGACTTCGGGTTGGCGGCGAGCACCTGCTCGACGATCGCGTCGAGCGCGCCGCTGTCGCTGATCTGCCGCAGGCCTTGCGCGTCGATGATGCGATCGGCCGCGTCGTCGCCGGCCGACGGCTGCGCCCACATCGCGGCGAACACGTCGCGGGCGATCTTGCCCGAGATGGTGCCGTCGTGGATGCGCTCGACCAGCCGCGCGAGCTGCCCGGGCGCGACCGGGCACGCGGCGACCTCGACGCCGTCGCGGTTCAGCGCCGCAGCGAGGTCGACCATCACCCAGTTCGCGACGCTCTTGGCCAGCGTCGCGACGCTGTCGCGGCCCGCGACGCTGCTCGTCGCCAGCGCGGCGACCACCGACTCGTAATAGGTCGCCACGTCGCGCGACGCGGTCAGCGTCGTCGCGTCGTAGCTGCCCAGCCCGTACTGCTCGACGAGGCGGCGGCGCATGTCCGACGGCAGTTCCGGCATCGCGGCGCGCACCCGCGCGATCCAGTCGGCCTCGACCACCAGCGGCGGCAGGTCGGGATCGGGGAAGTAGCGATAGTCGTGCGCCTCTTCCTTGCTGCGCATCGAGCGCGTCTCGTCGCGGTCGGGGTCGTACAGCCGCGTCTCCTGCACCACCCGGCCGCCGTCCTCGATCAGCTCGACCTGGCGGCGCACCTCGTAGTCGATCGCCCGTTCGAGGAAGCGGAACGAGTTCAGGTTCTTGATCTCGCAACGCGTGCCGTACTCGGCCTGGCCCGCCGGCCGCACCGAGACGTTGGCGTCGCAGCGAAACGATCCCTCCTGCATGTTGCCATCGCAGATGCCCAGCCACACCACGAGCCCGTGCAGCGCCCGCGCATAGGCGACGGCCTCTTTCGCCGATCGCATGTCGGGCTCGGTGACGATCTCGAGCAGCGGCGTGCCGGCGCGGTTCAGGTCGATGCCCGACATGCCGTGGAAGTCTTCGTGCAACGACTTGCCCGCGTCTTCTTCGAGGTGGGCGCGCGTGAGGCGCACGAAGCGCTCCTGCTGGCCGGCCTTCTCGTCGGGTTTCCAGGCGATCGCCAGCCCGCCGCCGGCGACGACCGGGATCTCGTACTGGCTGATCTGGTAGCCCTTGGGCAGATCGGGATAGAAGTAGTTCTTGCGCGCGAACACCGAGCGCGGCGCGATGCTGCCGCCCACCGCGAGCCCCAGCCGGATCGCGCACTCGACCGCCGCGCGATTGGCCACCGGCAACACGCCCGGCAGCGCCAGGTCGATCGCGCAGGCCTGCGTGTTCGGCTCGGCGCCGAACGCGGTGGAGGCGCCGGAAAAGATCTTCGAGCGCGTGTCCAGCTGGACGTGCGTCTCGAGGCCGATGACGATTTCCCACTGCATGCCGGTCGCGCCTGTGTCGCCTGGGCGCCGCGTCAGGGCCGCGCGCAGCGGCCGGTCGCGGGCTCGAACATCACCGGCCAGGCCTTGTCGTAGACACCCGGCGTGCAGTGCTTCTCGCAGCCGGCGTGCCCCATCGTGATCCGCCGGGGATCCTGCCAGATCATCACCTTGCAGCCGCTGCCGTCGCGCTCGAGGAGCTCGATGTGCGGGCGGCTCTGTGTCTGGCGGAACGTGCCGAGATCGAAGCTGCAGGTGCCGCGCTTGCCGATTTGCATCTGCCAAGTCATCGCCTGCACCTGGTTCGCACGCACGACGAGCCGCGCGTTCTCGTGGAAGCCGTCGTCCTCGGTCTCGTTGCAGTAGCCGTCCAGGTTGATCGGCCGGTCGGCGATCGGCGCCGGCCGCGACGGGGCCGGCCGCGCCCCGGGCGCCGGGGCCGGAGCGGGCCCCGATGGCGGCGCCGCCGGCGGCAGCAGGCCGCAGGCGCCCAGCACCGCGAGCAGCGCCAGCAGCGCCAGCAGCGCGGGACGCGAAAGTCGTCTTGCAATCATGCGGGCCTCCGCAAGTGCCAGTCGGTGGCTTGCTGGAACCGATGCGCGGCGTTGAGCACGCGCGCCTCGTCGAACCAGCGGCCGATCAGCTGCAGCCCCACCGGGCGCCCGCCCTGACCGAAGCCCGCGGGGACCGACATGCCCGGCAGGCCGGCCAGCGACGCCGGCAGCGTGTAGATGTCGGCGAGGTAGTTCGCGACCGGGTCGTCGACGATCGCGCCGATGTCCCAGGCCACGGTCGGCGACACCGGACCGGCGATCAGGTCGACCGATTCGAACGCCCGGCGGAAGTCGTCGGCGATCAGGCGGCGCAGCTTCTGGGCCTGCAGGTAGTACGCGTCGTAGTAGCCGTGCGAGAGCACGTAGGTGCCCACCAGCACGCGCCGCTTCACTTCGTCGCCGAAGCCTTCCGCCCTCGTGCGACAGTACATGTCGCGCAGGTCGGAGTACTGCGCCGCACGGTGACCGTAGCGAACGCCGTCGAAACGGCTCAGGTTGCTCGAGGCCTCGGCGGGAGCGATGACGTAGTAGGCCGGGATCGCCAGCTCGGTCTGCGGCAGCGAGACGTCGACCAGTTCGGCGCCCAGGCGGCGGTACTGCTCGAGCGCAGCCTCGACCGCCGCGCGCACGTCGGGCGCCAGCCCTTCGCCGAAGAACTCGCGCGGCACGCCGATGCGCAGGCCCTCGATGGGGCGCTCGAGGTCGCGCGCGAAATCCTCGTCGGGGCGGTCGGCGCTGGTCGAGTCGCGCCGGTCGAATCCGGCGATCGCGCCCAGCACCGTCGCGCAGTCTTCCGCGCTGCCGGCGATGACACCGCCCTGGTCGAGACTCGACGCGAAGGCGATCATCCCGTGGCGCGACACGCGGCCGTAGGTCGGCTTGATCCCCGTGACGCCGCACATCGCGGCGGGCTGCCGGATCGAGCCTCCGGTGTCGGTGCCGGTGGCCACGGGCACCAGCCCGGCCGCGACGGCCGCGGCCGAGCCGCCCGACGAACCGCCCGGAATCGCCGCGCGGTCCCAGGGATTGCGCACCGGCCCGAAATGCGAGTGCTCGTTCGAGCCGCCCATCGCAAACTCGTCGCAGTTGGTCTTGCCGAGGCACACCGCGCCAGCAGCCGCCAGCCGCTCGACCACCGTGGCGTCGAACGGGCTCACGTAGCGCTCGAGCATCTTCGAGCCCGCAGTCGAGCGCCAGCCGCGCGTGACGAAGATGTCCTTGTGCGCGAGCGGCACGCCGAGCAGCGCGCCGCGCTCGCCGCGCGACCGGCGTGCGTCGGCCTCGCGCGCCTGCGCCCGGGTGAGCTCGGGCTGCACGTCGATGAACGCGTTGAGGTCGCTGGCTGCAATGCGCGCCAGACGATCGTCGGCCAGCTCGAGCGCGGAGGCCTCGCCACGCTCGAGCAGTGCGCCCAGCGCCCGCAGCGAATCGGGCGAGCCGCTCGTGGCGCTCACTCGATCACCCGCGGCACCAGGTACAGCCCGCGCTCGACGCTCGGCGCCGCCGCCTGGTAGTCGTCGCGCCGCTGCGGCTCGTCGACGACGTCGTCGCGCAGCCGCAGGCTCATGTCGCCCGGGTGCGTCATCGGCTCGACGCCTCGGGTGTCGACCGCCTGCAGCCGCTCGATCAGGTGGAACACGGCGTCGAGCTGCGCCAGCGTGCGCTCGGCCTCGCCGTCGGTCAGCCCGATGCGGGCGAGCATCGCGATGCGCTTGACGTCGTCGAGGGTGAGGGACATGGGTCGTCGGTGGCGGTGAGGTCGGGGCGGCGGCCGCGTGGAGCGGGGCCCGTACCGACGGCGGAGGTCTCGAGAAAACCGCCGTGTTTGCAAGGAATTATACGGTATCATTCAACGCCAATTTAGAAGTCTTTTGCGCTGCAGCAGGACGGCCGTCGCATCCAGGCTCGCCAAGGAGACGGCACGATCGTTCGCCGCGTACGAGCGAAACCTTCGACACTGCACGGAAGCGAAATGCTCGGGTTCTTGCGCAAATATTTCTCCACCGACCTCGCGATCGACCTCGGCACGGCCAACACGCTGATCTACGTGCGCGGCAAGGGCATCGTGCTCAACGAGCCTTCGGTCGTCGCGATCAGGCAGGAGGGCGGGCCCAACGGCAAGCGCACGATCGCCGCGGTCGGTTCGGAAGCCAAGCAGATGCTGGGGCGGGTGCCGGGCAACATCGAGGCGATCCGCCCGATGAAGGACGGCGTGATCGCCGACTTCACCGTCACCGAGCAGATGCTCAAGCAGTTCATCAAGATGGTGCACGAGTCGCGGCTGTTCTCGCCGAGCCCGCGCATCATCATCTGCGTGCCCTGCGGGTCGACCCAGGTCGAACGCCGCGCGATCCGCGAATCGGCGCTCGGCGCCGGCGCCTCGCAGGTGTTCCTGATCGAAGAGCCGATGGCCGCTGCGATCGGCGCCGGCCTGCCGGTGTCCGAGCCCGCGGGCTCGATGGTCGTCGACGTCGGCGGCGGCACCACCGAGGTCGGCGTGATCTCGCTCGGTGGCATGGTCTACAAGGGCTCGGTGCGCGTCGGCGGCGACAAGTTCGACGAGGCGATCATCAACTACATCCGCCGCAACTACGGCATGCTGATCGGCGAGCCCACCGCCGAGGCGATCAAGACCCAGATCGGCTCGGCGTTCCCCGGCTCCGAGATCCGCGAAATGGAAGTCAAGGGCCGCAACCTGTCGGAGGGGATCCCGCGCAGCTTCACGATCACGTCGAACGAGATCCTCGAGGCGCTGACCGATCCGCTGAACCAGATCGTGTCGGCGGTGAAGATCGGCCTCGAGCAGACGCCGCCCGAGCTCGGCGCCGACATCACCGAGCGCGGCATCATGCTCACCGGCGGCGGCGCGCTGTTGCGCGACCTCGACCGGTTGCTGATCGAGGAATCCGGCCTTCCGGTGCTGGTCGCCGAAGACCCGCTGACCTGCGTCGTGCGCGGATGCGGCATGGCGCTCGAGCGCATGGAAAAGCTCGGCACCATCTTCACCAGCGAGTAGGGCCAGCAGAGGTAGAGTGGACCGCAGCCCGCCGCCGTTCTTCAAGCAAGGTCCGTCCGCAAACGCCCGGCTGCTGTTCTTCTCGCTGTTCGCGATCGCGCTGCTCGTCGTCGATTCGAGGCTCGAGGTGCTGGGACGCCTTCGCGAGGGCATCGCAACGGTGCTCTATCCGGTGCAGCGCACGCTGCTGGTGCCGCGCGACGTGCTCGACCTCGGCGCCGAATACCTGGCCGACGTCAACCGGCTGCGCGCCGAGAACGCCGAATTGCGCCGGCTCGAGACCGCCAACGCCAACGCGCTGCTGCAGACCGAGCAGCTGGTGGCCGAGAACCAGCAGCTGCGCCAGCTCCTCGCGATGCGCGAGCGCACCGCGATCCGCTCGACGGTCGCCGAGGTCCTCTACGACGCCCGCGACGCGTTCTCGCGCAAGCTCGTGCTCGACAAGGGGCAGCAGAACGGCGTGATCGCGGGACAACCGGTGATCGACGCGTCGGGCATCGTCGGCCAGGTCACGCGCGCCTACCCGCTGTCGAGCGAAGTCACCCTCGTCACCGACCGCAGGTCGACGATCCCGGTCGAGATCCGCCGCACGGGCGAGCGCTCGGTCGCGTTCGGCGGCTCGCCGGACGGCACCATCGAGCTGCGCTACCTGCGCACCAACGCCGACGTGCGCGAGGGCGACGTGCTGGTCACCTCGGGCCTCGACGGGCTGTTTCCGCCCGGCCTGCCGGTGGGCACGGTGCGGGCGGTCGAGACCGGCTCGTCGGCGTTCGTGAGAGTGCTCGTCGAGCCGGCGGCGCACGCCGAGCGCACCAAGCTGCTGCTGATCCTGCTGGCCGAGCCGCAGGCGCAGCCGGCACTGCCGCCCGACGAGCCGGCGGCCGATTCGCGACGGCGTCGCCGCGGGGACTGACGCGATGCAGATGCGTCCGCACTACCTGCTGCTGCCGGCGAACCGGGCGTTCATCACGTTCACGATCGCCTCGGCGTTCCTGCTGAACGTGCTGCCGTGGGGGCACGCGACCGGCGTGCCCGACTTCCTCGCGGTGGTGCTGGTATTCTGGAACATCCACCAACCGAGAATGGTCGGCATCGGCATCGCGTTCCTGTTCGGGCTGCTGATGGACGTGCACGACGCGGCGCTGCTAGGCGAGCACGCGCTGGCCTACACGCTGCTCTCGTACGGCGCGCTGAGCATGCACCGGCGGGTGCCCTGGTTCCACCTCGCGGGCCAGATGGCGCACGTGCTGCCGCTGTTTCTCCTGACCCAACTGGTGCTCCTGATCGTGCGCATGGCCATCGGCGGGGCGTTTCCCGGCTGGACCTGGTTCCTGCAGAGCTTCAGCTGCACGCTGTTGTGGCCGCTGGCGCACTGGTTGCTGCTGGCGCCCCAGCGTCGAGCCATCGACCGCGACGAAAACCGGCCGATCTGACACGGCGGCAACATGGTCGAAGTCCGTGACACCGAGCGCGACCTCTATCAGCTCCGGCTGAGGCTGGCGATCGCGATGGGGCTGGTGCTGATCTGCTTCGGCATCCTGGTCGCGCGCTTCATCTACCTGCAGGTCTACCGCTACGAGGACTTCCACGCGCAGGCCGAGGAGAACCGCATCGCGCTGGTTCCGGCCCCCCCGGCGCGCGGCCTGATCTTCGACCGAAACGGCGTGCTGCTGGCCGAGAACGTCTCGGCGTACACGCTCGAGATCTCGCCGAAGCGAGTGGCCCGGCTCGACGACACGATCGCGGCGCTGTCGGGGATCGTCGAGATCACCGCCCGCGACCGGCAGCGCTTCCGGCGGCTGCTCGAGGACTCGCGCAGCTCCGACAGCGTGCCGCTGAAGGTGCGCCTCACCGACGAGGAGGTCGCGCGCCTGGCGGTCAACCGCTTCCGCTTCCCCGGCGTGGAGATCCGCGCGCGGCTGTTCCGCAACTACCCGCTCGGTGAGACCGCGGCACACGTGATCGGGCACATCGGGCGCATCTCGCCGGAAGACAAGCGCCGGCTCGAGGAGCAGGAACTGCTGTCGAGCTACGCGGGGTCGACCCACATCGGGAAGGTCGGCGTCGAGGCATCGTACGAGTCGGAGTTGCACGGCCAGGTCGGCGCCGAGGAGGTCGAGGTGTCGGCCGGCGGCCGAATCGTGCGCACGCTGTCGCGCAAGCCCCCGGTGCCCGGCTCGAACCTGGTGCTGTCGATCGACATCCGGCTGCAGAAGCTCGCCGAGGAACTCTACGGCGACCGGCGCGGCGCGCTGGTCGCGATCGAGCCGAAGACCGGCGACGTGCTGGCGATGGTCTCGCGCCCATCGTTCGATCCCAACCTGTTCGTCGACGGCATCGACACCCAGACCTGGGCAGCACTCAACGAGGACCCGGACAAGCCGCTGCTGAACCGTCCGCTTCGCGGCGCCTACCCGCCGGGCTCGACCTACAAGCCGTTCATGGCGCTGGCAGCGCTGACGTCGGGCACGCGAACGCCGCAGGACACGATTTCCGACCCGGGCTATTTCCAGCTCGGCAACCACCGCTTCCGCGACTCCAAGCCCTCGGGCAACGGGATCGTCGACCTGCGCAAGTCGATCGTCGTCTCGAGCGACACCTATTACTACAAGGTTGCCTACGACATGGGTGTCGACCGGATCCACGACTTCATGAAACAGTGGGGATTCGGCCAGCTCACCGGCATCGACCTCGAGCACGAGAGCACCGGCGTGCTGCCCTCCTCGCAGTGGAAGCTCAAGCGCTTCAAGCAGAAGTGGTTCCCCGGCGAGACGCCCTCGATCGGGATCGGCCAGGGCTACAACGCGTTCACGATGCTGCAGCTGGCGCACGCGACGGCGACGCTCGCCAACGACGGCATCGTGATGAAGCCCCACGTGGTCCAGACGATCGAGGACCCGGTCTCGCACGCGCGCCAGCGCACCGTGCCCGCCGAGAGCTACCGGATACCGCTCAAGCGCGAGTACCTCGACCTGGTCAAGGGCGCGATGGTCGACGTCAATCGCTTCGGTACCGGGCGCATCGCGTTCGCCAATGCCGAGTATGTCGCGGCGGGCAAGACCGGCACCGCGCAGGTGGTCGGCATCAAGCAGGGCGAGCGCTACGACGCGAAGCGCATCGCCGAGCGTCATCGCGACCACTCGCTGTTCATGGCTTTCGCGCCGGTCGAGAACCCGAAGATCGCAGTCGCGCTGATCGTCGAGAACGGCGGCTTCGGCGCGCAGGCCGCGGCGCCGATCGCGCGCAAGCTGTTCGACTTCCACCTGCTCGGCAAGCTGCCGAAGGACGTGCGCGAAGACCTGCTGCCGAAGCTGCTCGACGAAGCCGAATTGCGCGACGTGCCCGAGAGCGTCGAGCCCGAACAGGTCGCCGAACCGGAGCCGAAGCGATGATCCACGAGCGGCCGTCCCTGTGGCAGCGCGTCCGCCCGCACGTGCTGGTGTTCGACGCGCCGTTGCTGTTCGCGCTCGCACTGCTGGTCGCGTTGAGCCTCGTGACGATGTACTCGGCCGGGATCGACTACAACGGGCGGCTGCAGGACCACGGCCGCAACCTGCTGATCGCGTTCGCGATCATGTGGATCGCCGCGAGCCTGCCGCTGCAGTGGGTGCAGCGTTCGGCGGTGCCGGTCTACCTGGCCGGACTGGCGCTGCTGGTCGCGGTGGCCCTGTTCGGCGACATCTCGAAGGGCGCGCGGCGCTGGCTCGACCTCGGCGTCACGCGCATCCAGCCGTCCGAGCTGATGAAGATCGCGATGCCGCTGATGCTCGCGTGGTACTTCCAGCGGCGCGAGGGCGCGCGCGGCTGGGCCGATTTCGTCATCGCCGGAGTGCTGCTCGCGCTTCCGGTGTGGCTGATCGCACGCCAGCCCGACCTGGGCACCGCGCTGCTCGTGTCGGCGGCCGGCCTCTACGCGATCTTCTTCGCGGGTCTGAGCTGGAAGGTGATCGCCGGCGGCATCGTCGCAGGCATCGCCGCGCTGCCGGTGCTGTGGTCGGTCATGCACGACTACCAGCAGCACCGGATCCTGATGATGATCGACCCCTCGTCGGATCCGCTGGGCAAGGGATTCCACGTGATCCAGTCGACCATCGCGGTCGGCTCGGGCGGCATCTGGGGCAAGGGCTGGACCGCGGGCACCCAGTCGCACCTCGATTTCATCCCCGAGCGCACCACCGACTTCGTCTTCGCGGTGTTCTCCGAGGAGTTCGGCCTGGTCGGCAACCTCGTGCTGCTGGTGGTCTACCTGCTGCTGATCGGCCGCGGCCTGGTGATTGCCGCAAACGGCGCGAACATCTTCGCCCGACTGCTCGCAGGGTCGATCACGCTGATCTTCTTCACCTATGCGTTCGTCAACATCGGCATGGTGTCGGGCATCCTGCCGGTGGTGGGCGTGCCGCTGCCGCTGATGTCGTACGGCGGCACTGCGATGGTCACGCTCGGGCTCGGTGCCGGACTGCTGATGGCCATCAGCCGGCAACGCAAGCTGGTCCAGACCTGACGAGGAGCGACCGCGAGAGGCGCGAAGCGCGGCGCACGAGCCGCAGCGGCCCGCGGCACCCGGCAGGCGCGGCTACTCTCCCGCTGCGCGGAGCATGATCTTGCCGATGTGCCGCGACGACTCCATCAGCTCGTGCGCGCGCGCCGCGTCGGCGAGTTCGAAGGTCTCGTGAATCACCGGCTGCACCTGGCCCGAGGCGAGCAGAGGCCAGACGTGCTCGCGAAGCTGCCGGGCGATCTGCGCCTTGTCGCCCGCGCTGCGCGGGCGCAGCGTCGAGCCGGTCCAGGTCAGTCGCTTGACCATCAGCGGCGTGCAGTCGATCTCGGCCTTCGGGCCCTCGAGGAACGCGATCTGGACCAGCCGGCCCTCGATCGCCAGTGCCTTGAAGTTGCGCGCGATGTAGCTGCCGCCGACCATGTCGAGGATCAGGTCGACGCCGCGCTTGCCGGTGAGCGCCGCGATGCGCTCGACGAAATCCTCGTGCCGGTAGTCGATCGCCACGCTGGCGCCGAGCCGCTCGCACGCCGCCGCCTTCTCGGGGCCGCCCACCGTCGTGTAGACGGTCGCGCCGCGGGCGCGCGCGAGCTGGATCGCGGTGAGGCCGATGCCGGACGAGCCGCCATGGACCAGGAACGACTCGCCCGCCGCCAGCCGGCCACGCTCGAACACGTTGGTCCAGACCGTGAAGAAGTTCTCCGGCAGCGCCGCCGCCTGCAGCAACGACAGCCCCTGCGGCACCGGCAGCACCTGGCCGGCGGGGGCCACCGCGTACTGCGCGTAGCCGCCGCCGTTGGTGAGCGCGCAGACCGCATCGCCGATTTTCGGCTCGACGACGCCCTCGCCCACCGCGACCACGTGTCCCGACACCTCGAGCCCGATCACGCGAGAGGCGCCCGGCGGCGGCGGATAGCGGCCCTGTCGCTGCGCCACGTCGGGACGGTTGACACCCGCCCACGCGACGCGGATCAGCACCTCGCCCGCCGCAGGCGCAGGCACCGGCATCCGGCCGGCGCGCAGGACCGAAGGCGGGCCGCCGTCGCCGTGATCGACGAATTCCATCGTTGCGGGGATCTGACTCATGAGTTGACCCGGATGCTTGCGCGGTCCGGCCGCGTCGAGCATAGTCGCCCGGTCCGGACCCTTCTTCTCGAGGAAGCAGAGTTGCCAACCATACACAATTCCGCCGGCGCGGACTACGCCTTCCTGGAGGGCGGACTGGCGTTCTCGTCCGGCGTGATCGCGCTGCCGGGATTCGAGATCGTGCGGGCCCGGTTCGCGCGCGTACTGCCGGTCGCCGAGGGCTTCGAGGCGATCGCTGCGCACCTTCGCGAACGCCACCGGCCGCTCACCGCGCTGTGCGCGGCCGAGCTGCGCTCGCCGAAGCCCTTTACTCCGGGCGGCTTCGGGGACTTCAACGCCTCCTGGGTCGCGGTGCTCAAGCGCTGGGGGCTGTACCGCCAGGAACTGAATCCGGTCGCGCGCAGCAACGTCTGCCCGGTGCACGAGGCGCCGCAGCAGCCGGGGTTCCACGCATTCAGCTACACGA
Organism: Burkholderiaceae bacterium; assembly: GCA_019635275.1. Classification (GTDB taxonomy): domain Bacteria; phylum Pseudomonadota; class Gammaproteobacteria; order Burkholderiales; family Burkholderiaceae_E; genus Zeimonas. The sequence continues at coordinate 143,517 of JAHBZV010000002.1, forward strand.
TGCCCACCGGTGCGGCGCACGCCGGCTTCCTGACCACCTCCGACCACGCGGTCGACGCGCCGGGACCGCGCAGCTTCGTGATCGCCGGATTCGCCGAGTGGGCCGAGGGCACGCCGTTCCCCGACGGCATCGTCGCGCACGGCGACACGTCGCCGGCCGGCCTCGCACGCAAGGCGGGCTTCGTGCTCGACGGCCTCGAGCGCAACACCGCAGCCCTCGGCGGCGACTGGAATGCGCTCACCGCGGTGCAGGTCTACACGGAGCACGAGATCGGGGCGCTGGTCGCGAGCCACTTCGCGCCGCGCGGGCTGGCGCGCCTGGGCATCGACTGGCACGTCTGCCGCCCTCCGGTCGAAGGGCTCGAGTTCGAGATCGACGTGCGCTGCGTGCGCCGCGAACTGGTCGTCGACTGACGTGAAGCGACTGGCGCGTTCGCGGCAGGCGGTGACGAGTCGGGCCAAGGCGAGAGCGGGCTCGGGCCAGGAGGCTGGGGACGGCGAGGCGCAGTGCGGCCAGGCCGCGCGGAGCAATGACGACGGCGGTCGGTGCTTCGCACCGACTTCCCTCCGCTGCTTATATGGACGCCTCCCGTGTTGCAAGGGGAGTGTTGCAGGCGGCGGTTCGGCGGATCAACTGCGGTCTCATATCCGGCCTACGGGTTGCACTCACGTACGTCGGCACGAAGGCCGCAGTCACCGAATGCGTGGCCTTGATGGTCATTCGCGAGGTCGGGGCACATCTCGCCTGTGGGCTCAGCCTGGTGCTGGCCCGAGCAGCGGAACTGCCTTGCCGACCCACGGTCTTGACCGCTTCACCATCACTTGCTCGACTCCTCTCGCACACTCGTTACGTCTCAGCCCTTCGTCGCCCGGTCCGGCACCCGGGTCACCCCGTCGTGCCCACCGCATCGGGGCGGCCCCAGCGGCGATCGAACGCGCCGTCGTGGGCCACCAGTGCCCAGGCCGTGCGGGCGAGCTTGTTGGCCAGCGCCACCACGACCACGTTGACCGGCCTTCGCAACAGCATCTGCCGGGCCCACTGCGGGGCGCTGGGCGAGTTCAGCAGCGATCGTGCACCGCTGACCAGCAGCGTGCGGATGTATGGATCGCCGCGCTTGCTGATGCCGCCCATGCGGACCTTGCCGCCGGTGCCGGTGTGGCGCGGTGTCAGGCCGGTACTCGTGGCGAAGTCGCGCGCCCGGCGCCACGCGCGGGCGTCTCCCAGCGTCGCGGACAGTGCCGTGGCGCCGAGCAGCCCGATGCCAGGCACCTCGCGCAGCCGGCGCGCGTTCTGGTCGGCGGCCTGCACCGCGCAGAGCTCGGCCTCGATGCGCTTGACCTCGAGATCCATCTGGCGCAGCGCCGCGAGGTGCTGGTCCACCAGGCGCTGCATCAGCGCCGGCAACTGCGCGTCGAACTCGGCGCGCCGCTCGGCCAGGGTCTTGAGTCCGCAGGCCTTGCCACGGGGCAGGACAACGCCGAACTCGTACAGCAGCGCGCGCAGCGCATTGAGGGTGGCCGTGCGCACGCTGCTCCAGTGCGCGCGCATGCGGTGCAGCGACAGGACGGCCTGCTGCTGCTCGGTCTTGACGGGCACGCGGCGAATGTCGGGGTGCCGGCTCGCCAGCCACAGCGCTCGTGCGTCGGCGGCGTCGTCCTTGTTGCCGCTGACGAAGGGACGCACCTGGCGCGCCGGCAGCAGTTCGACGTCGTGGCCCAGTGCGCCCAGCCGACGCGCCAGGTGGTGCGAGCCCCCGCAGGCCTCCATGACGACGTGGGAGCCGGGGCGCTGCGCGAAGAACTCGAAGAACCTGGCGCGGCTGAGCTTGCGCCGGCCGATCTCGCCGGTGTGGCCATCGACCCAGTGCAGTTGCATCACGTTCTTGGCCGTATCCACCGCATACGTCGTAACATTCATTTCGGGGCCTCCGTCACAAGAGGGTTGCTCGACACGACCACTCACTTTGGCACTCGATGCCGCTGTGCGCGAGGCCCCACCTCCGATCGGATGGGTCGCGGAGAAGGGGTGGGAGGCGTCCATACCATCTCGCCTCGGGGTCGCGCGGCGAAACTCGCTTCGCGCGCTACGCGCGCTGCGCTCAGACAGTCGCCGCGAGTCAGAGAAACGAAGCGCGCTTCGCGCGCCGACCCCGAGGCTGCGCTGCTCGGCGCCGCCGACATCGCTCCGCGCGGCCTGGCCGCACTGCGCCTCGCCGTCCCCAGCCTGGCCCGAGCCCGCTCTCGCCTTGGCCCGACTCGCCACCGCCTGCCGCTCTGGATACGTTCGTGGTGCTCGATACGTCCTGTGCGCGAGAGGGGCCCGCGTCATTCGCGATCGCAACCGACTGGAACTTCATCGACCACTCGAACGTGCTCGGGAGCACCAGGACGTCTCCGGCAAAGGCGCGGGCCGTCCGTCGCGGGCGCGCCTGTGCGCAGCCGAGAAGCGCAGGAGCGCCGGCCCGCGCGCGAAGCGCGCTTCGTCCATCATTCTCGCGGCGATTGTCTGAGCGGAGCTCGCGCAGCGAGCGTAGCGAGTTTCGCCGCGGGGCCGGCGCTCCGAGCATCGCAGGGCACCCCCGCGAAGCGGGGGCAAGCACCGAGCGCGCCCGCGGCGGGCGGCCCGCGCCTTTGCTCGCGCAGACCCACGCGCGCGACGGCGAAGTCCAACACGATGAACGCACACCGGGGGACGACATGTCGGAAATCAGCGGCGGCGAACTGATCGCCCGCATGCTCCAGAAGGAAGGGGTCGAGAAGGTCTTCGGCATCATCGACGGCACGTACTTCGGGTTCTATTCGGCGCTGCACCGGCTCGGGATCGAGATCGTCACGCCGCGCCACGAAACCAGCGCCGCGCACATGGCCGGCGCCTACGCGCGCCTCACGGGGCGGCTGGGTGTGTGCATGGCCAGCAACGGGCCCGGCGTCGCCAATCTGCTTCCGGGGCTCGTCGTCGAGCAGGCCGAGGGCAACCGGGTGCTCGCGATCACCAGCGGGCGCCGCATCGGCATCGCGGGACCCGACAGGCCCGGGGCCTACCAGAGCTTCGACCAGACCGGCGTGATCGCGCGCATGGCGAAGTCGAGCATCGCGGTGCCGGGGTTCGAGCGCATCGGCGAGATCGTCCGCAAGGCGCTTCGCCGCAGCTGGGAGGGCAGGCCGGGCGTCGTCCACGTCGACGTTCCGGAGAGCATCATGAACGGCAAGTTCAAGGATCCCGGCGTGCCGTTGCAGGAGCCGCACCGGTATCGCCGCACCGACCCGGTCGTGGCGTCGCCCGACCAGGTGAGCCGCGCCGCGCAGGTGCTGGTCCACGCCAGCGCGCCGGCGATCCACGCCGGCAGCGGCGTGATCCACGCCGGCGCCTACGCGGCGCTGCAACGCGTGGCCGAGTCGCTGCACGCGCCGGTCACGACCAGCTGGGCGGCCCGCGGCGTGCTGCCGGAATCCTCGCCTCTGGCGATCCCGATGATCCACATCAAGCTCAACCACACGGTGCGCAACGAGGCCGACGCGATGCTGATCGTCGGCTCGCGCGTCGGGGAGACCGACTGGTGGGGCAAGCCGCCGTACTGGCGCAACGCCGGCGAGCAGAAGACGATCCAGGTCGACGCCGACGGCGACGCGCTCGGCATGAACCGCCCGGTCGACCTGGCGATCGTCGGCGACGCGCGCTCGTTCCTCGAGCAGCTGGCCGACGAACTCGAGCGAAGGCAGGGCGAGATGCGCCTGGACGAGCGGCGCGCGCGCGTCGCCCGCTACGCGAAGGCGATGCGCGAGGACCGCGAAGGCTGGGACAAGGCGCTCTCCGACTTCTCGGTGCCGATGAATCCGGCGCACGTCGCGCACGTCTGCCGCGAGGTGTTTCCCGACGACACGGTGCTGGTCGCCGACGGCGGCAACGCGACGATCTGGACGATGTTCCACTGGCAGGTCCGGCAGCCGAACACGCTGCTGTCGACGTTCAAGTTCGGCATGCTCGGCGCCGGCGTCGCGCAGGCGCTGGGCGCGGCGGCGGCGCTGCCGGGGCGTCCGGTGTGCTGCATCATCGGCGACGGCGCCATGGGCTTTCACCCGCAGGAGATCGAGACGGCGGTGCGCAACCGCTTGCCGGTCGTCTACCTGGTGCTGTGCGACAAGCAGTGGGGCATGGTCAAGATGAACCAGCAGTTCATGCTTCGGCCGCTGAAGACGATGATCATGAAGTCGCTCGGCCCCGACGAGACGATCAAGACCGACCTCGGCGAGATCGAGTTCGACCGGATGGCGCAGGCGATGGGGGCGCACGGCGAGCGCGTCGCCGACCCGCGCCTGCTCAGGCCCGCACTCGAGCGCGCGATCGCCTCCGGCAAGTGCGCGGTGATCCACGTCGACGTCGATCCGGTCAAGCACATGTGGGCGCCGGGCCTGATCCACTTCAAGAAGATGCACGAGGAACCGAAGGGCCGCTGAGCGGAGACGCCGAATGAGCGAGATCGACCTCGTCCGACTCAATTTCAGCCCGGCGTCGCTGACCGCGCTCAACGCGATCCTCGCGCTGGTGCTGTTCGGCGTGGCGCTCGACATGAAGGTGTCCGACTTCAAGGGCATCGCGAGCGCGCCGCGCGCGACGGCAATCGGCATGCTGGGACAGTTCGTGCTGCTTCCCGCGGTGGGCTGGGCCATCGGCATGGTGCTGAAGCCGGCGCCGAGCATCGCGCTCGGCCTGATCCTCGTGGCCGCGTGTCCCGGCGGCAACATCTCGAATTTCCTGACGCACTTCGCGCGCGGCAACACCGCGCTCTCGATCACGATGACCTCGGTCTCCACGCTCGGCTCGCTGGTCCTCACGCCCTTCAACCTGGCGTTCTGGGGCAGCCTGAACCCGCAGACGGCCCGGATCCTCTCGGCCGTCGCCCTGGATCCCCTCGACGTGCTGGTCACGATCGTTTTCCTGCTCGGGATTCCCGCCGCGTCAGGCATGGCCGTCGCGCACTGGTTTCCGCGCGCAGCCGCGCGCGCGCACCGTCCGTTCAAGGTCCTGTCGCTCGCCTTCTTCGGGATCTTCGTGGTCGCTGCACTGGCGGCGAACTGGGGGTACTTCCTCGAGTACGTCGGACGCGTCGTGCTGGTGGTGTTCCTGATGAACGGACTGGGCCTGCTGCTTGGATACTGGAGCGGACGCCTCGCGCGGCTCCCCGAGGCCGATTGCCGGGCGACGGCGATCGAAGTCGGAATCCAGAACTCGGGCTTCGGCCTCATCCTCGTGTTCAATTTCTTCGGCGGCCTTGGCGGCATGGCGATCGTCGCCGCGTGGTGGGGGATCTGGCACATCCTGACCGGGCTGGCGCTCGCGAGCTGGTGGCGTCGCCGTCCGCCCCCGGTGCCGGTGCCGGTGCAGTGAGCGTCCCGCGTGTCTTCGTGACCGGCGCCGGCGGCTATCTCGGCAGCCAGCTCGTCGCCGCGCTCGGCGCAGCGTCGGCCGACATCGTCGCGGCCGACGTCCGCGACTGCCCGCCCGAGCGCCGCGTGCCGGGGGTGCGCTACCTGACGGCCGACGTCCGGTCGCCCGAGCTGGCCGCGCAGATGCGCGGCTGCGACATCGTCGTCCACCTCGCCTCGATCGTGACCCCGGGCCGCGACAGCACGCGCGAGTTCGAATACTCGGTCGACGTGCTCGGGACGCGCAACGTGCTCGAGGCCTGCGTCGCGGCCGGCGTGAGCAAGATCGTCGTCAGTTCGAGCGGCGCCGCCTACGGTTACCACGCCGACAACCCGGCGTGGATCACCGAGGACCAGCCTGTGCGGGGCAACGACGAGTTCGCCTATTCGTGCCACAAGCGCCTGGTCGAGGAGATGCTCGCGCGCTACCGCGCCGAGCACCCGGAACTGCTCCAGGTGGTCTTCAGGATCGGCACGATCCTTGGCGAGACCACGCGCAACCAGATCACCGATCTCTTCGAGAAGCCGCGGCTCATCGCGATCCGCGGCTCGGACAGCCCGTTCGTGTTCGTCTGGGACCAGGACGTCGTCGGCGCGATCCTGCACGCGATCCGCAGCGACCGCACCGGCGTCTACAACCTTGCCGGCGACGGTGCAATGACCATCCAGCAGATCGCGGAGCGGCTGGGCAAGCGCTGCGTCACGCTCCCGGCGCCGTTGCTCGGGGCCGCGCTGGCGGTGCTCAAGCGCCTCGGCCTGACCCGTTACGGGCCCGAGCAGGTGCGGTTCCTGCGCTATCGACCGGTACTCGACAACACGCGCCTGAAGCGCGACTTCGGCTACCTGCCCCGCCTGAGCTCGGCGCAGACGTTCGACCTCTGGCTGCGGGCGCGCGAGCTGCGCAACTGACGATGCGCGAATTCGCCGGCGCCACCGTCGTCGTCACCGGCGCGGCCGCAGGGCTGGGCCGCGCACTGTGCGAACGGTTCGGACGCGCCGGCTCGCGCATCGTCGCGCTCGACCGTGACGCCGCGGCGCTCGGGCACACCGTCGACGCGCTGCGCGCCGCCGGGATCGCCGTGTTCGGCTCGACCTGCGACGTGACCGACGAGGCGGCCTGCCGCGAGGCGATCCAGGCCGGCGCCGCGCACCACGGCAGCCTCGACCTGCTGGTCTGCAACGCCGGCATTTCGCACCACGGCGACTTCGCGCGCACGCGCCCCGACGTGATCCGGCGCGTGATGGCGGTCAACTTCCTGGGCGCCATGCACTGCACGCACGCGGCGCTGCCCGAGCTGCTCGCGCGCCGCGGCATGGTCATCGCGATCTCCAGTGTCGCCGGCTTCGCGCCGCTGGTCGGCCGCACCGGGTATGCGGCGAGCAAGCACGCGTTGCACGGATTCTTCGACAGCTTGCGCAGCGAAGTGGCCGGCGCCGGCGTCGCCGTCATGCTGGTCTGCCCGTCGTTCATCGCGACCGACATCGACCGCCACGCGCTCGACGGCCAGGGCAACCCGTTCCGCGGCACCAAGGCGATCGCCGGCAGGACGGCGACGCCCGCGGAGATCGCCGACCACATCTACGAGGCCGCGCGCCGCGAGCGCAGGCTCGTCTTGCCGGGGGCGACCGCGCGAATCGCGTGGTGGCTGTCCCGGCTGGCCCCGGCCGGCTATGCGCGCATCATGGCCCGCCGGATGCGCCGATGAGCGCCCACGAAGCTGGAGTCCCGATGACCACCGGATCGACCATCGCCGCCGAACTGATCGCCCTGCTCGAAGACTTCGCGACGGGCGTTCGCCTGCCGCGGGTTCGCGCGCTGCACCTGCCGCGCCCCGAGACGCTCGACAGCCGGCGCGGCGAGTTCTGCGCGCTCGAGCTCGAGGACGGCACGCTGGGCCTCGCGTTCGTGCTGCTGGGCGACACCTGGGCGCAATTGCGCGCCAGCGACCTCGTCGGCCGCCTCGCCGGCGCCGACGCGCTGCAGCTGGCCGGCGGCTACGCGCGCGGCGACGCGGTGGGCCGGACGCTGGGCATGGCGGCGATCAACGCGCTGAGCCGCTGCGTGTTCGACCGGGTCGGCTACGTCGCGCCCGATAGCGCCGACTCGATCGGCGAGCTCGACCCGCGGGCGGGCGACCACGTCGGCATGGTCGGGCTGTTCGGGCCGCTGCTCGGACGCTGCAGCGCCGCCGGCGCGCGGGTGACCGTGATCGAGCTGCGCGAGGACCTCGTCGGCGAGCACGACGGCTACCGCGTCACGCTCGACGCGGCCGAGCTGGCGTCGTGCAACAAGGTGCTGTGCACGAGCTCGGTGCTGCTCAACGCAACGGCCGACGGCATCCTGCGTCACTGCGCGAACGCCGAGCGGGTGGCCATGATCGGGCCCGGCGCGGGCTGCCTGCCCGACCCGCTGTTCGCGCGCGGCGTCACGCTGTTCGGCGGCAGCTGGATCACCGACGCGGGTGCCGTCGTCGACGCGCTGCGCGCGGGCGAGGCCTGGAGCGCGCACGCGCGCAAGGTCGCGATCCGCCGCGGCGAATATCCGGGCCTCGCTCGCCTTGCCGTCGCCGGCGGCCGCCGGCCTTGACCTCCCCGCGAAGCGGGGCTAACTTTCGGTCCGTGAGGCATCGAACCGGGCGCAGCCATGCGCCGATGCCGACGACTCCGACAGCGGCCCGATCGCAGAAGCACCGGACATCGAAGCGATGCGCGGTGCGCCCACGGATCGGCACCGCTCGAGGAAGGGCAGCCGCTACTCGCGGCTCATGGGGCGCGGCAACACACCCGCGCCCCTTTCTTTTTTTGGCCCGACCCCTTCTCCCTTCTCCCTTCCCCCTTCTCCTGCCGAATGTCCGCCGCCGACCTGATCCAAGCCGCCCGCGCGCTGTCGCGCGCCGTCTCGACCTTGCGCTTCGGCCCGCCGGTCGCCCATGTCTACAACCCGCTCGACTACGCCTGGGCTCCGCACGAGGCCTGGCTGCGCCGCTACGGCGAGGGGCGCAAGCGAGTCGTGTTCGTCGGCATGAATCCGGGCCCGTTCGGAATGATGCAGACCGGCGTGCCGTTCGGCGAAATCGCCGCCGTGCGCGACTGGATGGGGGTGCAGGGTCCGGTGCGGCGGCCGGCCGACGAGCACCCGAAGCGCCCGATCGAAGGCTTCGCGTGCCGGCGCTCCGAGGTGAGCGGCAAGCGCCTGTGGGGATGGGCGGCCGCGCGCTTCGGCTCCGCCCCGGCGTTCTTCGAGCGCTGTTTCGTGCTGAACTACTGCCCGCTGGTGTTCCTGGAGGCGAGTGGCCGCAACTTCACGCCCGAGAAATTGCCGGCGGCCGAACTGCGGCCGCTGCAGGACGCCTGCGACGCGCACCTGCGCACGGCGATCGGCACGCTGCAGCCCGACTGGGCGATCGGCGTCGGCGGCTACGCGATGAAGCGGATCCAGGCGGCACTGGGTGTCGATGCCGGCGTCCGCATCGACCAGATCCTGCACCCCAGCCCGGCGAGCCCGGCAGCCAATCGCGGGTGGGCGCCGCAGGTCGACGACCGGCTGGAGCGGCTCGGCGTCTTCGCGAATTGACGTTTACGTAAACCGTGGTCGATGATGCGCGGATGCCGACCTATACCATCAGCGAGCTGGCGCGCGAATTCGACGTCACCCCGCGCACGATCCGCTTCTACGAAGACCAGGGGCTGCTCGCGCCGAAGCGCGCGGGCGCCGGCGGGCGCCAGCGCGTCTACTCGCAGCGCGACCGCACCCGGCTGAAGCTCACGCTTCGCGGCAAGCGGCTCGGGCTGTCGCTCTCCGAGGTCCGCGACCTGGTCGACATGTACGAGTCGCCCGCCGACACCGTGCCCCAGTTGACCCGCTTCCTGGCGGTGCTCGCCCGGCACCGCGAGACGCTGGCGCAGCAACTGACCGACCTTCAGGAGACGCTGGCCGAAATCGAGGCCCACGAGGCGCGGGCCCGGACGATGCTCGAGGCGCGCCGCTCCGGTTGATTGACGTTGACGTTAACGTAAAGTAACGTCTGTCCTGCCCCGATCCCGCCGCCCAACGGAGTCGCCCATGCCACCGTCCGCCCCCGCCCTGACGACCGAGCCGGGCTTCGAGCAGCGCGTGCGCGACAGCTTCGGGCGCCAGCCCGCGATGACGCTGATCGGCGCACGAGTCGTGCGCGTCGTCCCCGGCGAGGTCGAGGTCGTGCTGCCGTACCGGCGCGAGATCACGCAGCAGCACGGCTTCGTGCACGCCGGGATGATCGGCGCGGCGCTCGACTCCGCCTGCGGCTACGCGGCGCTGACCGTGATGCCGGCGGGTACCGGTATCCTGACGATCGAATACAAGCTGAACTGCCTGGCGCCCGGCGTGGGCGAGCGCATCCGCCTGGTCGGGCGCGTGCGCAAGCCGGGCCGCACGATCCTGCTCGTGGAGGGCGAGGCGCTTGCGGTCACCGCCGACGGGGCCGAGAAACTGGTCGCGACGATGACCGCGACCGAGATGACGATCCGCGGGCGCGACGGCGTCGTCGATTGAGCAGCAACGCAACGAAGGACACAAGCAGGAGAGCCTCGCGATGGTGACGATCCCCGGTCTTCAGTTCGACCTCGGCGACGACGTGGCGATGCTGCGCGACTCGCTGCAGCAGTTCACCGCGAAAGAGATCGCGCCGCGCGCCAACGAGATCGACCGCAACGACCAGTTCCCGATGGACCTGTGGCGCAAGTTCGGCGACCTCGGCGTCCTCGGCATGACCGTCTCCGAGGAGTACGGCGGCACGAACATGGGCTACCTGGCGCACGTCGTCGCGATGGAGGAGATCTCGCGCGGTTCGGCGTCGGTCGGCCTGTCGTACGGCGCGCACTCGAACCTGTGCGTGAACCAGATCCACCGCAACGGCACCGCGGAGCAGAAGCGCAAGTACCTGCCGAAGCTGGTGTCGGGCGAGTGGGTCGGCGCGCTGGCGATGTCGGAACCGAACGCGGGCTCGGACGTCGTCTCGATGAAGCTGCGCGCCGAGTTCCGCGGCGACCGATGGATCCTGAACGGCACCAAGATGTGGATCACCAACGGCCCCGACGCCGACGTGCTGGTGGTCTACGCGAAGAACGACGTCGAGGCCGGGCCCCGCGGCATGACCGCATTCCTGATCGAGAAGGGCTTCAAGGGGTTCTCGATCGCGCAGAAGCTCGACAAGCTCGGCATGCGCGGCAGCCACACCGGCGAGCTGGTGTTCCAGGACTGCGAAGTGCCCGCGGAGAACGTGCTGGGCGGCCTCGGCCGAGGCGTCAACGTGCTGATGAGCGGCCTGGACTTCGAACGCGCAGTGCTCTCCGGCGGGCCGCTGGGCATCATGGCCGCGTGCATGGACGTGGTGATCCCCTACGTGCACGAGCGCAAGCAGTTCGGCCAGCCGATCGGCGAGTTCCAGCTGATGCAGGGCAAGCTCGCCGACATGTACTCGACGATGATGGCCACGCGCGCCTACGTCTACGAGGTCGGCCGGCAGTGCGACCGCTCGCGCGCCGGGCTGGTCGACGTGCGCAGCCTGCGCAAGGACGCCGCCGGAGCGATCCTGTTCTCGGCCGAGAAGGCCACCTGGATGGCCGGCGAGGCGATCCAGTGCCTGGGCGGCAACGGCTACATCAACGACTCGCCGACCGGGCGGTTGTGGCGCGATGCGAAGCTCTACGAGATCGGGGCCGGCACGTCGGAGATCCGCCGGATGCTGATCGGCCGCGAGCTGTTCGCCGAGACGAAGTAGCCGCCGCCCGCGCACGCCGATGCCGCAGACCCGATCGAGCCCCGCCGAGGACCCGCGCGCGGACCGCAGCGCGCCCGACCGCAGCGCCGACCGCCCCGCCGCGGTCGCGCAGGCGATCCTCGCCGGCTTCGACCGCCACTTCGGGCTGACGCGCTACATCGCGCAGCAGGCCAAGTCGCGCTACGAGCGCGGCGACTGGCACGGCATCCGCCGGCTCGCGCGCGACCGCATCGCGTTCTACGACCAGCGCGTGCACGAAGCGGTCGAGCGGCTGGAGTCGGAGTTCGCGCTCGGACAGCGCGGCCAGCGGATGGCCGACGACTGGCTGTGGCCGCGCGTCAAGCGCAACTACGTGGCGCTGCTGGCCGACCACCGCCAGCCGGAGCTCGCCGAGACCTTCTTCAACTCGGTGTGCTGCAACATCCTGCACCGCAGTTACTTCCACAACGGCTTCATCTTCGTGCGCCCCGGGGTCTCGACCGAGTACCTCGACGCCGACCGGCCGAGCTGGCGCGTCTACTACCCGCTCACCGTCGGCTGGCGGCCGGCGCTGCGGCAGATGATCATCGACTTCGGGCTGGCCTGCCCGTTCGTCGACATCGAGCGCGACCTGTCGCTGGTACAGGCCGCCGCGCGCGAACACTTCCCGCCGGGCTTCGTCTACGCGGCCGACTGCCAGCTTCAAGTGCTGCGCACGCTGTTCTTCCGCAACAAGGGCGCCTACCTGATCGGCCGCTTCGTCAACGACGGCGAGCTGCTGCCGTTCGCGGTGCCGATCCTGCGCGACTCGCAAGGGCGCCTGTACCTCGACACGGTGCTGTTCGGCAGCGAGCGGATCGAGGCGCTGTTCAATTTCGCACGCGCCTACTTCATGGTCGACATGGACGTGCCGTCGGCCTACGTGCGCTTCCTGAAGACGCTGATGCCCACCAAGCCGGAATCCGAGCTGTACACGATGCTCGGCTTCCACAAGCAGGGCAAGACGCTGTTCTACCGCGACCTGCTGCAGCACCTGAAGTACTCGCACGACCACTTCATCGTGGCCCCGGGCATCAAGGGCCTGGTGATGCTGGTGTTCACGCTGCCGTCGTTCCCGTACGTGTTCAAGCTCATCAAGGACAAGCGCGGCAAGGAGATCTCGCGCGAGTTCATCCAGTCGCAGTACCAGCTGGTCAAGTTCCACGATCGCGCCGGGCGAATGGCCGACACCTGGGAGTACTCCGGCGTGCCGTTCCCGAAGGACCGCGTCGACCCGGGCCTGGTCGCCGAGCTCAAGGAGTTCGCGCCTTCGCAGATCGAGGAGGAAGGCGACTCGATCGTCATCCGCCACCTGTACATCGAGCGCCGGATGGTGCCGCTGAACATCTACCTCGAGCAGGCCGACGACGCCGACCGCGAGCACGCGATCGTCGAGTACGGCGACGCGATCAAGCAGATGGTCGCCGCGAACATGTTCCCCGGCGACATGCTGTGGAAGAACTTCGGCATGACGCGCCAGGGGCGGGTCGTGTTCTACGACTACGACGAAGTCGCCTACATCACCGACTGCAACTTCCGCCGCATTCCGCCGCCGCGCACGCCCGAAGACGAGATGTCCGCCGAGCCGTGGTATTCGGTCGGCCCGCACGACGTGTTCCCCGAGGAGTTCGGCACCTTCCTGCTCGGCAATCCGCGCGTGCGCGAACTGTTCATGAAGCACCACGCCGACCTGCTCGACGCAGGCTATTGGCAGGAACGTCAGCGCCGGATCCGCGAGGGCGTGCTCGACGACGTGTTCCCGTATCCCGAAACGCTGCGCTTCCGCAACCGGCTGCCGGCGCAGCCGTCGGCGCAGGCCGCATGATTGCCCCTCGTCATCGACAAGCCGGGGCGGATATCGCATCCTTGCAGTGCCAGCTTTCCCGATCATTCCGCAGGAGGATTCCATGAGCGATCCCGTCGTCATCGTTTCAGCAGCCCGCACGCCGATCGGCGCCATGATGGGCGAGCTCTCCGGCCTCGCCGGCCAGCAACTCGGCTCGATCGCGATCCGCGCCGCGGTCGAGCGTGCCGGCCTGAAGCCCGAGCAGGTGCAGGAAGTCATCATGGGTTGCGTGCTGCCCGCCGGCCAGGGCCAGGCCCCGGCGCGCCAGGCGACGCTAGGCGCCGGCTTGCCGCGCTCCACCGGCGCCACCACGATCAACAAGGTTTGCGGCTCGGGCATGAAGGCCGCGATGTTCGCGCACGACCTGCTGGTCGCGGGCAGCCAGGACATCGTCGTCGCCGGCGGCATGGAGAGCATGAGCAACGCGCCGTACCTGATGCTCAAGGGCCGCGGCGGCTACCGCTACGGCCACGCGACCGTCTACGACCACATGGCGCTCGACGGCCTCGAGGACGCCTACGAGAAGACCCCGAACGGCGGCGGCAAGTCGATGGGCCAGTTCGCCGAGGACTGCGCCGCCAAGTACACGTTCACCCGCGAGCAGCAGGACGCCTACGCGATCGAGTCGACGCGGCGCGCGCTCGCCGCGAACAACGACGGCAGCTTCAAGTGGGAGATCGCGCCGGTCACGGTGGCGGGTCGCAAGGGCGACGTGGTGATCGACAAGGACGAGTCGCCCTTCAAGGCCAACGTCGAGAAGATCCCGACGCTCAAGCCGGCGTTCCGCAAGGACGGCACGGTCACCGCGGCCACCTCGTCGTCGATCTCCGACGGCGCGGCCGCGCTGGTGCTCATGCGCGCCTCGACCGCCGAGCGCCTGGGCTGCAAGCCGCTGGCGCGACTCGTCGGCCACGCGACGCACTCGCAGGAGCCGCAGTGGTTCACCACGGCCCCGGTCGGCGCAATCGCCAAGCTCTACGAGAAGACCGGCTGGAACACCAGGGGCGTCGACCTGTTCGAGATCAACGAGGCGTTCGCGGTGGTCGCGATGGCGGCCATGAAGGAGCACGGGCTGTCGCACGACCGGGTCAACGTCCACGGCGGGGCGGTCGCGCTAGGCCACCCGATCGGCGCCTCCGGGGCGCGGCTGATCGTCACGCTGATCGGCGCGCTGCGCAAGAGCGGCGGCAAGAAGGGCATCGCGTCGCTGTGCATCGGCGGCGGCGAGGCGACGGCGGTCGCGATCGAACTGCTCTGACGATGCCGACCGCGCTGGTCCTCGGGGCTTCGCGCGGCCTCGGCCTGGAGTTCGCGAGGCAGTACCTGGCCGAAGGGTGGACGGTCTACGCCACCCATCGCTCGGAGCCCGATCGCGTGCGGCTGCGCGACCTCGGCGCGCACACGCTCAAGCTCGACGTGCTCGACGCCGACGACCTCGCGGGGCTCGCGTGGCAGCTCGAGAGCGAACGGCTCGACGTGGTGGTGATCAACGCCGGCGTCTACGGGCCGCGCAGCAGCCACCTGCAGCAGCCGCCCGCCACCGAGGACTTCGACCTGGTGATGCGCACCAACGTGCTGGCGCCGATGCGCCTCGTGCCGCGGCTCGCACCGATGCTCGGGCCGGCGCGCGGCACCCTTGCGTTCGTCTCGAGCCGGATGGGATCGATCTCGGCGGCGGGCGCGAGCCACGGCATGCTCTACCGCGTCTCGAAGGCCGCCGAGAACATGGTGGCGAAGCTCGCGCACGTCGAGTTGAGCCCGCTCGGCGTGCGGGTGCTGGCGCTGCACCCCGGCTGGGTCCGCACCGACATGGGCGGACCGAACGCCGAGGTCGACGTCCCGGCCAGCATCGCCGGCATGCGGCGCGTGATCGCCGATGCCACGGCGTATCCGGCCGGCGGGTTCTACGACTACCGCGGACAGTCGCTGGCATGGTGAGGCCGACGAGATGACGCGGCGCCGGATCTCGTCGGGTTCGTCGTTCGAGGCGCTCGCCGGCTACTCGCGCGCGATCGTCGACGGCGATACCGTGCACGTGTCCGGGACGACCGGCTTCGACTACGCGTCGATGACCATCGCCGACGATCCGGTCGAGCAGACCCACCAGTGCTTCCGCAACATTGCGCAGGCGCTCGGCGAGGCCGGCGCGAGCCTCGACGACGTGGTGCGGGTGCGCTACCTGCTCGTCGACCCCGCGCTGTTCGAGCGGCTCGCGCCGGTATTCGGCGAGTACCTCCGCGCCGCGCGCCCGGCGGCGACCGCGATGATCGTCGGCCTCGTCGATCCGCGCATGAAGATCGAGATCGAGGTGACGGCGAAACTGCGGTGAGGCCATGCTGCTGACCGAAGAACAGGCGATGACGCGCGACGCGGTGCGCGCGTTCGTCCAGAAGGAGATCGCGCCGCACGCGGCGCGCTGGGACCGCGAGTCGACCTTCCCCGCCGAGGCGCTGCGCGGCCTGGCCGCGCTCGGCTGCTACGGTATCGCGGTGCCCGAGCGCTGGGGCGGAGCCGGCCTCGACTACGCGTCGCTCGCGCTCGTGATCGAGGAGATCGCCGCCGGCGACGGGGCGACCTCGACGATCGTCTCGGTCAACAACTGCCCGGTGTGCTCGATCCTGCTGGCCTGGGGCAACGACGCGCAGAAAGACCAGTGGCTGCGGCCGCTGGCGTCCGGCCGGATGCTCGGCGCGTTCTGCCTGACCGAGCCGCAGGTGGGCTCCGAGGCGTCCGGGCTGCGCACGACTGCGGTTCGCGACGGCGCCGACTGGGTGCTCGACGGCGTCAAGCAGTTCATTACCTCGGGCAAGCACGGCGACGTGGCGATCGTGATGGCGGTCACCGACCGCGGCGCGGGCAAGCGCGGCATCTCGGCGTTCCTGGTGCCCACCTCCACGCCGGGCTACGTCGTCGCGAGGCTCGAGGAGAAGACCGGCCAGCACGCCTCCGACACCGCGCAGGTCGTGTTCGAGAACTGCCGCGTGCCCGCGGCGAACCTGATCGGCGAGGAGGGCCAGGGCTACCGCATCGCGCTGTCCGGGCTCGAGGGCGGGCGCATCGGCATCGCGTCGCAGTCGGTGGGCATGGCGCGCGCGGCCTTCGAGGCGGCGCTCGCCTATGCGAAGGAGCGCGTCGCCTTCGGCCAGCCGATCTTCGAGCACCAGGCGGTCAGCTTCCGGCTCGCCGACATGGCCACCCGCATCGAGGCGGCGCGACAGCTGATCCGGCACGCCGCGGCGCTGAAGGACGCCGGCCGACCGTGCCTCAAGGAGGCGGCCATGGCCAAGCTGTTCGCCTCCGAGATGGCCGAGCGCGTCTGCTCCGACGCCATCCAGATCCACGGCGGCTATGGCTACGTCGCCGACTACCCGGTCGAGCGGATCTGGCGCGACGTTCGCGTGTGCCAGATCTACGAGGGCACCAGCGACATCCAGCGCATCCTGATCGGGCGCGCGCTGGCCGCAGGCCCGGGCTGAGCAGCCACTGCCCACGCGAGACACCGGAGACACCGTCGATGGCCGACTTCACGCTGTACTGCTTCGCCCAATCGGGCAACGCCTACAAGGCCGCGCTGATGCTGAACCTGTGCGGCGCCGACTGGGCGCCGCGCTTCGTCGACTTCTTCAACGGCGAGACCCGCACCCCCGCCTACCGGGCGATCAACGTCATGGGCGAAGTGCCGGTCCTCGAGCACGACGGGCGGCGCCTGTCGCAGTCCGGGGTCATCCTCGACTATCTCGCTTCGCGGCTCGGGCGCTTCGGCTGGCGCGACGACGACGAGCGGCGCGAGATCCTGCGCTGGATCCTGTTCGACAACCACAAGCTCACCAGCTACATCGCCACGCTGCGCTTCATGCTGCAGTTCGCGCGCACCGGCGAGACGCCGGTCACCGAGTGGCTGCGCGGCCGCGCAAACTCCGCGCTGAAGGTGCTCGACCAGCAACTGTCCGACGGTCGCCGATTCGCCGTCGGCGACGCTCCGACGATTGCCGACCTGTCGATGTGCGGCTACCTGTACTGGTTCGACGAGTTCGGCATCGACCCCACCGCGTTCCCGTCGGTCGGCGCGTGGCTGCAGCGCATCCGTGCGCTGCCCGGCTGGGTCCACCCGTACGAGCTGATGCCCGGCCACCCGCTGCCCGGCCGCTGAGCGGCGTCTGCCCGGCTGCGCCGGGTCACGGCCGCCAGGTCCGGTTCCAGGCCGCGGCGGTGCCCGGCGGCTGCACGTAGCGCAACGCCTCGGTCGTCCACCGATGCGCGGTGCCGCCGCGCGCGCTGCCCGTGAACACGGTGCGTTCGAGCAGCTCGGTCAGGTCGAGCGCGACGCCGACGTAGACGGTTCGCCGGCGCAGGTCCTCCTGGCTGTAGTCGAAATCGCTCCTGAAGCCCTTCGCGCCGTATCCCGCCACCAGCTCGACGTAGCGCAGCGGGTTGTCGGGCCCGATGGCCTCGAAACCCGACAGGCGCAGCGCGAGCAGGTACGTGTGGTGGTCGTACCAGCTGTCCTTGCGGCCTGCCGGCGAGTACATCCAGCGGAACGCAAAGTAGCGGTCGAGCGCCGGGTACGACTCCATCGCGGCGCCCAGCCCGATGCCGAGCGTGTTCATCGCCAGGTCCTGCCAGCTGAAGCCGTATTGTCCCGAGCGCGACAGGCCGTCGAGGATCTCGACGCCGAGCCCGAAACCGAAGGCGACGCCGGCCGCCATGCGCACCGCCTCCTGTTGCGGCACCTGCGCCCAGCCCAGCGCGCGGGTGCCCAGCCGCGTGGCGAGGTAGAACGAAAAGGCGTGGCCGAGCTTGTCGATGCCGCCGGCGTACGTGTCCTTGCCGAACCAGCCCTCGCTCGCGACGCTGAAGTCCGACGTGAAGCCCTGGCTCCACCAGGCCGCCACGCTCACGGCGGCGCTCGCGGCGACGCTGCCGGCCACGATCGCCGTGCGGCAAGTCCGGATCGGGCCCCACGGCAGCCGCAGCGCCGCTTCGCAGGAGGGGGACGGCGCGCCCGGCGACGGCGACGGCGACGGGCCGGCACGCGCGGCCACCGCGGCCACGAGCGCGTCGTAGCCGCCGTCGGGCACGGCCGGCCGCTCGCCCGGAAGCGCCGTCACCCCGGAACCCGCCTGCGCGACCGCGGCCGAGGCGGCTAGGCAAGCCGCGCCCAGAACCCGTGCGAAAGCTGTCATCCGGGCATGGTACCTGCGCGCGCCGGCCCGCGGCCGCAGTTAATCGGTCGTGCGTTCAATTAATCTGCTATGCTGCGGCCTCTCGCCCACGCCCACGCACATCGACCATGGCCCGTACCGTCGGCTCCGACGGCGCCCGCACCGAGGACGCGATCCGCCAGGCGGCGATCTCGCTGATCGCCGAGCGCGGCTTCGAGGCGATGACGCTGCGCGAACTCGCAGGACGGGTCGGGGTGCAACCGGGCTCGATCTACCGCTACTTCCCGAGCAAGGCCCGGATGCTGGTCGACCTGCTGGTCGAGCACCTTCAGTTCCTGCTCGGCCAGTGGGAGGCCGGGCGGCCCGCGACCGACGACCCCGTCGCGCTGCTGCGCGCCTTCGTCGACTTCCACGTCCGCCTGCACACGCTGCGCCGCCGCGAGGTGTTCGTCGCCAACATGGAGCTGCGCAGCCTCGCGCCCGCCGACCGCCGAAGGGTCGTCGCGCTGCGCCGGCGCTACGAGGATATCCTCACGGACATCCTGCGCGCGGGCAGCGAAGCGGGCGCGTTCCACGTGCCGGATCCGCGCATCGCGACCTTTGCCGTGCTGGCGATGCTCACCGGGGTCGGCAGCTGGTACCGGGAGGGCGGTCGACTCGGCAGGCGCGAGCTGGTCGAGCAATACACGCAGCTGGCGATGCAGTGCGTGGGCGCCGTGGACACCGGATCCGCGCACCGGGCCGTCAATGCGCACGAAGGGAGACGCGATTGAACAGAATCGAAAGCAGGCTCGATCCGCGCGATCCGCAGTTCCAGGCCAACGCGCAGGCCATGCGGCTGCTGGTCGGCGACCTTCACGAGAAGGTGGCACAGGTGGCGCAGGGAGGCGGCGAGGCGGCGCGCGCGAAGCACGTCGCCCGCGGCAAGCTGCCGCCGCGCGAGCGCGTGCAGATGCTGCTCGACCCGGGCACGCCGTTCCTCGAGCTCTCGCAGCTGGCGGCGCTGGGCCTGTACGACGACGAGGCGCCGTGCGCCGGCGTCGTCACCGGCATCGGCCGGGTGGCCGGCATCGAATGCGTGATCGTGTGCAACGACGCCACGGTCAAGGGCGGCTCGTACTTCCCGCTCACCGTCAAGAAGCACTTGCGCGCACAGGAGATCGCCCGCGAGAACCGGCTGCCCTGCATCTACCTGGTCGACTCGGGCGGGGCGAACCTGCCGACCCAGGACGAGGTCTTCCCGGATCGCGAGCACTTCGGCCGCATCTTCTACAACCAGGCGACGATGTCGGCGATGGGCATCCCGCAGATCGCCGTCGTGATGGGCTCGTGCACCGCGGGCGGCGCCTACGTGCCGGCGATGAGCGACGAGGCGGTGATCGTGCGCAACCAGGGCACGATCTTCCTCGGCGGCCCGCCGCTGGTGAAGGCGGCGATCGGCGAGGTGGTCAGCGCCGAGGACCTCGGCGGCGGCGACGTGCACACGCGGCTCTCCGGCGTGGCCGACCACCTGGCCAACGACGACGCGCATGCGCTGGCGATCGCGCGCCGCATCGTCGGCAACCTGAACCGCCGCAAGCCGCAGCAGCTCGACGTCGTCGACCCGGTCGAGCCGCGCTACGCCGCCGACGAGTTGTACGGCGTGATCCCGGCCGACCCCCGCAAGCCCTACGACGTACGCGAGGTGATCGCGCGCATCGTCGACGACTCGGCGTTCGACGAGTTCAAGGCGCGCTACGGCACGACGCTGGTGACCGGCTTCGCGCGGCTCTACGGGATGCCGCTGGGCATCGTGGCCAACAACGGCATCCTGTTCTCCGAGTCGGCCAACAAGGGCGCGCACTTCGTCGAGCTGTGCGCGCAGCGCAGGATTCCGCTGCTGTTCCTGCAGAACATCACCGGGTTCATGGTCGGCCGCAAGTACGAGAACGAAGGCATCGCGCGCGCCGGGGCGAAGATGGTCACGGCCGTCGCCTGCGCGCAGGTGCCCAAGCTCACGCTGATCATCGGCGGCTCGTTCGGCGCAGGCAACTACGGGATGTGCGGCCGCGCCTATTCGCCGCGCTTCCTCTGGATGTGGCCGAACGCGCGCATCAGCGTGATGGGTGGCGAGCAGGCGGCCTCGGTGCTCGCCACCGTGCGACGCGACGGCTTCGAGGCGCGCGGCCAGGCCTGGAGCGCCGAGGACGAGGAAGCGTTCAAGGCCCCGATCCGCGAGCAGTACGAGCGCCAGGGCCACCCGTACTACGCGAGCGCCAGGCTCTGGGACGACGGGATCATCGATCCGGCCGACACCCGGATGGTGCTCGGGCTCGGCCTGTCGGCGGCGCTGAACGCGCCGATCCCGGAAGCGCGCTTCGGCGTGTTCCGCATGTAGACGAAGGATCGCGAAGTGAGCTACGAAACCCTGCAGACGCAACTGAGCCATGGCGTCGCCCTGATCTGGCTGAACCGGCCCGAATTGCGCAATGCGATGAACGACGTCGTCATCGCCGAACTCACCGATGCGTTCGAGCGAACCGGCGACGACGACGAGGTCCGCGCAATCGTGCTCGCCGGCCACGGCAGCGCATTCTGCGCGGGCGGCGACCTGGGCTGGATGAAGCGGGCCCGCGAGTTCACGCCCGAGGAGAACCGCGCCGACGCCGCGAAGCTGGCGAAGATGCTGCGCACGATCTACGAGAACCCCAAGCCGGTCGTCGCGCGCGTGCACGGGCCGGCGTTCGCCGGCGGGATGGGGCTGGTGGCCGCCTGCGACATCGCGATCGCCAGCACCGACGCGAAGTTCTGCCTGTCCGAGGTGAAGCTCGGGCTGATCCCGGCGATGATCAGCCCGTACGTGATCCGGGCGATCGGCGAGCAGGCGGCGCGCCGCTACTTCCTCACCGCCGAGGTCTTCGAGGCGGCCGAGGCCTACCGGATCGGGCTCGTCCACGAACTGTGCATGCCCGCGGAGCTCGACGCGACCGTCAACGCGATGCTCGGCCACTTGTTGAAGGGCGGCCCCGTCGCACTCGGCGAGGGCAAGCGGCTGATCCGCGATGTCGCCGGACGCGCGATCGACGACGCGCTGGCGGCCGAGACCGCCGCGCGCATCGCGGCGGCGCGCGCCTCCGACGAGGGACAGGAAGGCATCGCGGCATTCTTCGAGAAGCGCCGGCCCGCCTGGGTGCCGTCGCAGTCCTGATCCGAGACCGATCCGGAGACGCCCGATGTTCAGCAAGATCCTGATCGCCAACCGCGGCGAGATCGCCTGCCGCGTCGCCGCCACCGCGCGCCGGCTCGGCATCCGCACGGTCGCCGTCTATTCCGACGCCGACGCGAACGCGCGCCACGTCGCCGCCTGCGACGAGGCCTGGCGCCTCGGCCCGGCCGCGGCACGCGAGTCCTACCTCCGCGGCGACCTGATCCTCGAGATCGCGCGGCGCACCGGCGCGCAGGCGATTCACCCCGGCTACGGCTTCCTGTCCGAGAACGAGGACTTCGCGCGCGCCGCGGCACAGGCCGGCATCGCCTTCATCGGCCCGCCGGCCGACGCGATCGCCGCGATGGGCAGCAAGTCGGCGGCCAAGGCGCTGATGGAGCGCGCCGGCGTGCCGCTGGTGCCCGGCTACCACGGCGAGGACCAGGATCCCGCGCTGCTCGCGCGCGAGGCGGCGCGCATCGGTTATCCGGTGCTGATCAAGGCCAGCGCAGGCGGCGGCGGCAAGGGCATGCGCATCGTCGAGCGCGCCGACCTGTTCGACGCGATGCTCGTCTCGTGCAAGCGCGAAGCGAAGAACGCGTTCGGCGACGACGCGGTGCTCGTCGAACGTTACGTCACCCGGCCCAGGCACGTCGAGATCCAGGTGTTCGCCGACAGCTTCGGCCACTGCGTCCACCTGTTCGAGCGCGATTGCTCGGTGCAGCGGCGCCACCAGAAGGTGCTGGAAGAAGCGCCGGCGCCCGGCATGACCGACGAGCGGCGCAGCGCGATGGGCGACGCAGCGGTCGCCGCGGCCCGGGCCGTCGGCTACGTCGGCGCAGGCACCGTCGAGTTCATCGCCGAGCAGTCGGGCCGTTTCTACTTCATGGAGATGAACACCCGGCTGCAGGTCGAGCACCCGGTGACCGAGATGATCACCGGCTTCGACCTGGTCGAATGGCAGCTGAGGGTGGCCGCCGGACAGCCGCTGCCCGCGACGCAGCACGCTCTGCGCATCCGCGGCCACGCGATCGAGGCGCGCGTCTACGCCGAGAACCCCGACAAGGGGTTCCTCCCGTCGATCGGCACGCTTCGGCACCTGCGCACGCCCCCCGCCTCGGCGTTCACGCACCGGGTGGAAGGGGGCGCCGAACACGAAGAGCCCGCCGCAGTGCGCATCGACAGCGGCGTGCGCGAAGGCGACGCGATCACCCCGTACTACGACCCGATGATCGCCAAGCTCATCGTCTGGGGCCGCGACCGCGATCACGCGCTGGCGCGGATGGCGCAGGCGCTGGCCGGGTTCGAGGTGGTCGGCCCGGCGACCAACGTCGGCTTCCTGTCGCGGCTCGTCGGATGCGAATCCTTCGCTCGCGCCGACCTCGACACCGGACTGATCGAGCGCGAGAAGGCGGTGCTGATGCCCGCTGCGACGAAGCCGCCGCTGCTGCCGCGCGCGATCGCTGCCGCGGCGGTGCTGGCCGGCGAGGCCGACGAAGCCGCCGCCGCCGATCGCGCAGCCGGCCGCCATGACCCCTGGAACCTGCGCAACGGCTGGCGCCCGTCGGGCCGGTTGCGCCGCACGCTGCCGTTCGACGCGGCCGGCGAGCCCTGCCCGGTCGAAGTCGAGTATGCCGCGCGGGGATGGACCGTGCGCGACGGCGACGACGCGCTGTGCATCGCCGACCTGCGCTGGTCGCCCGCCGAACGCAAGCTGCGCGGGCTGGCCGGCGAGCGCGCCTTCGAGGCCAGCGCCGTGCTCGACGGCGAGACGCTGCACCTGTTCACGCCCGACGGCCACCTGACGCTCGGCTACGCGCCGCCCCTCGCGCACGTCGGCGAGGAAGAGTCCGATGACGCGCGGCTCACCGCGCCGATGCCCGGCAAGGTGATCGCGCTGATGGTCCAGGCAGGCGCGAAGGTCGCGCGGGGCCAGCCGCTGCTGGTGATGGAGGCGATGAAGATGGAGCACACGATCAGTGCGCCCACCGACGGCGAGGTCGCCGCGATCCGCCACGCAGTCGGCGACCAGGTGGCCGAGGGCGCGCAGCTGATCGAGTTCGTCCCGCACCGCTGACGCGCGCCCGGCCCCTGCGACGGGGGTCCTGGCGGGGCCAGTAGAATCGACCGTATCGACGGGGCCGCCCCCGTCCGCACCAGGAGCCGTCATGAGCCTGCCCAGCCGCGTCTTCATCACCGAGGTGGCCCCGCGCGACGGGCTGCAGAACGAGAAGCAGCCGGTGTCCACCGACGTCAAGGTCGAGCTGTGCGAGCGCCTGCTCGCCGCCGGCGTGCGCCAGCTCGAAGCGACTTCGTTCGTCTCGCCGAAGTGGGTGCCGCAGATGGCCGACGCCGCCGACGTGATGGCGCGATTGCCTCGCCCCGCCGGGGTGACCGTGTCGGTGCTCACGCCGAACATGAAGGGATTCGAGGCCGCGCTGGCGTGCGGCGCCGACGAGGTCGTGATCTTCGCAGCGGCCAGCGAGGCCTTCTCGATGCGCAACATCAACTGCTCGATCGCCGAAAGCATCGAGCGGTTCCGGCCCGTCGCGCAGGCCGCCAAGGCCCATCGGCTGCGGCTGCGCGCCGCGGTGTCGGTGGCCTTCGGATGTCCGTACCAGGGCGAGGTGCCGGTGGCGTCGGTCGTCGACGTGTCCGCGCGGCTGCGCGACCTGGGTTGCGACGAGATCGGCATCGCCGACACCATCGGCGTGGGCACGGCTGCACACGTGGCGCGCGTGTTCGATGCCGTGACGCGCGCAGTGCCGCTGGAGCAGTTGTCGGGCCACTTCCACGACACCTACGGCCAGGCCGTCGCCAACGTGGTCGCGAGCCTGCAGTCGGGCGTCTTCCGCTTCGACTCGTCGATCGCCGGTCTCGGGGGCTGCCCGTACGCGAAGGGCGCGACGGGCAACGTGGCCACCGAGGACGTCGTCTACCTGATGCACGGACTGGGGATCGAGACGGGTCTCGATCTCGATCGCCTGGTCGATACCGGGCAGTGGATTTCGGCCCAGCTCGGCCGGCGCAGCCAGTCGAGGGCCGGCAATGCGCTGGCCGCGCGCCGACAGCGCGAAATCGAGACTACCTGATGCATTCTCGTCCTGTTCCATCCCCATGCGTCTCGGTATGTCGGATCGATCCGGCCAGCGGCTTGTGCGTCGGCTGCCTGCGGACCCTCGACGAGATCGCGGCCTGGGGCTCGCTCGCCGATGGCGCAAAGCGCGCGATCTGGAACGAGATCGAGCACCGCCGCGGTTCGATGCGCCGCACCACGACTGACGCGGCGACGCCTGATACGTCGACGCCCGACGCCGCCGGGCCATCGCCGTCGCGGCGCGGCGCCGCCGCATGAGCGACGCCCCGGCGCCCCCGGCCGCTGCGGCGCTTCCGGAGTCGCTGCGCTTCATCGAGCGCGACTGGCTGTCGTCGAACCAGGTCGTCGGGTTCGCGGGGAACGCGGCGATCGTCGTCGACACGGGCTATGCCAAGCACGCGGCGCTCACGGTCGAGCTGGTGCGGCGCGTGCTCGATGCACGCGAGCGCGAGACGGGCGGCAGCATCCGGCTCGTCGGAATCGTCAATACGCATCTGCACTCCGATCACTGCGGCGGCAACCGCGCGCTGGCGCACGCCTTCGGCTGCCCGATCACGGTCCCGGCGGCCAGCGCGGCGGACGTCGCAGCGTGGGACGAGGTCGCGCTGACCCATGCGACGACCGGTCAGCGCTGCGAGCGGTTCCGACATGCCGCGACGCTCGCTCCGGGCGAGACGTTTCGACTGGGCGGACTCGACTGGCGGGTCCTGGCGGCCCCCGGGCACGACCCGAAGAGCCTGATCTTCCATTGCGAACGCGAGGGACTGCTGGTGTCCGCCGATGCGCTGTGGGAGCAGGGATTCGGAGTGATCTTCCCGGAACTCGACGGCCACTCCGGCTTCGACGAGCAACGATCGGTGCTCGAATTGATCGCAACGCTGCCGGTCCGTCTCGTCCTGCCCGGTCACGGGCGCGCGTTCTCGGACGTTCGCGGCGCGCTCGACCGCGCGTTCACCCGGCTCGAGGCCCTGCGCGCCGACCCGCGACGCCATGCGCGCCACGCGCTGAAGGTGTTGGTGAAGTTCCTGCTGCTCGACCTCGAGCGCGTCGAGGCGACGCGGCTGGTCGACTTTCTGCGGCGCGCGACCGTCATGCAGCGCACGGCCGAACTGATCGGCATGGAGTTCGGCGCGGCGCTGGCCTGGGCCGCCGACGAACTGGTCGCGCAGGGACAGTTGCGGCGCGACGGCGCCTGGCTGCTGAACGCCTGACGGTCCGGGGGCCCCGCGCCCCGGTCGGAGAGCCCCGGCGGCGGTTCGGGCCGGCGCTGCACCGCGTCGCTAGCGGTCGGTGCGCGCCTCGCCGAACGACCACCGGGTCCGCGCGCGCCCGGGCTCGACCGCGGCCAGCGGCGCGGTCCCCGTCAACCCCGCGAGGCAACGCCGGGCCAGCTCGATGTAGAGCGCGGTGCCCTCGCGTTTCCACGCGACGTCGGCATCGGTCAGCGGTCGCAGCACCTTGGCGGGCACGCCGGCCACCAGCACGCGCGGCGGGATCGCCATGCCGACCTTGACGAACGACATCGCTGCCACGATCGCCTGCTCGCCGACCACCGCCTGGTCCATCACGACCGCGCCGATGCCGACCATCGCGTCGCGGGCGACGCGCGCGCAGTGGATCACCGCGCCGTGCCCGATGTGGCTTTCCTCCTCCATCACGCAATCGAGGTCGGGACGCGAATGGACGACGCAGTTGTCCTGCACGTTCGACTTGCGCTCGAGCACGATGCGGCCGAAGTCGCCGCGCAGCACGGCGCCGGCGCCGACGTAGCAGCCCGGCCCGACGATCACGTCGCCGATCAGGACCGCCGAGGGGTGGACGTAGGCCGCCGGGTCGATCACCGGAACGACCCCTTCGAAGGCGTAGACGGTTGGCGCGCTGGTCACGGGCATCTCCTGTTGCGGCGATGCTAACACCGCGCGAGCGCTCCTCCGATCGGATGCCCCGCCCGTCGGGCGCCGTTCACGGGCATCCCCGGCCGCCGGAGCGGAACGCTACGCTGCCGGGAAGATGACAGCCCTGTTCGACCTGCGCACGATCTTCCTCGTCGGCGCCTGCACGACGGCCCTGGGCGCCATGGCGTTCATGGGCCTGGCGCGCATGTACCGGCCGGCGGCGACCGCGATGCGCCACTACGCGCTGGCGCTGGTGGCGATGGCGATCGGCCTGACCCTGCTCGCGCTGCGCGGCGCCGGCCTGTCCGACTGGCTGAGCTACGGCGGAACGAACTGGCTGGTGTCGGTCGGGATCGTGCTGACCACCGATGCGACGCTGCGCCTGTTCGGGCGCACGCCGCCCCTGTGGCTCTTCGTCGGCCAGGTCACCGGCCTCGGGGCGCTGTGGGGCTGGCTCGGCAGCGATCCGGACGGCGTCAGCGAGCGCGTGCTCGCGACCTCGGCGGTGCAGTTCGTCTGGGTGGCCGTGTGCGTCCACGCGATCCGCCGCTCCGACGCCTACGGGCACCAGCCCTACGTGCGCACGCTGGCGACGTTCTTCGCCGGCTACGCGATGGTCCATTTGCTGCGCGGGATCGCCGCGCTGATGGGCGTGCACTCGGCCGCCGGCGGCGTGTTCACGCCGAGTCCCGCGCAGGTCGGCTTCGGCCTGCTGTTCGCGCTGAGCCCGATCGCGCTCGCGATGATCGTGCAGATGATGCTGCACGCGCGCATCTCGGGCGAGTTGCACCGCCGCGCCACGACCGACGAGCTCACCGGGCTGCACTCGCGGCGGCACTTCTTCGAACTCTCGCGCGAGCGGCTGCGCGGTCGCCGTGCAGCGGGCGCAGTTCATCACCTGCTGATGATCGACCTCGATCACTTCAAGTCGGTCAACGACCGCTTCGGCCACTCGGTCGGCGACCGCGCGCTTCGGCACGCGGCGCGCGTGCTGAAGAAGGCGCTGAAGAACTCGGGCCTGCTCGGCCGCTACGGCGGGGAGGAGTTCTGCGCACTGATCCGCAGCAGCAGCCACGCCGATGCGAACCGCACGATCGACGAGTTGCGCCGGGCGCTCGAGGCGGCGCCGATGCGCGCCGGGCCTTCGACGATCGTGCTCACCGCCAGCATCGGCGCCGTCCCGGTCGACGACGCCGAGTCGCTCGAGCGGGTGCTGGTGCACGCCGACTACTGCGTGTACCGCGCGAAGACCGAGGGCCGCAACCGCGTGGTGCGCTCCGGCGAGATGCTGGCCGAGCCGGCCGTCTGACCGTCGGGCCGGACGCGGCTCAGGGCCGCCTGCGGCGCCCGGGTTTCCCAGGCGCGCTGCCCGCGCCGGCGCCGGGCCCCTCGCCTGGCCGCTTGCGCGCCAGTTCGCGCTCCATCTGCGCCACCAGCGCCTGCGCTTCGGCCCCTTCCGGAATCGGCCGCCCCGAGTCGCGCCAGGCCACCGCGTCCTTGAAACCGTTCAGCTGCGCACGCCGGCGAAACCACATCCCTTCCGGATTGTGCCGCGTGATGCCGTCGAAGACGGTGGCGAACATCTGCGTCTGCTCGAGCCCCATCGACTCGAGCACCTGGTTGACGACCAGCTTGTGCATCATCAGGTGACCGCGCGGCACGCCGGCGATGCGCCCGGCAAGCACGCGCACGGCCTCGTCGAGTTGCGCCGCGGGCACCGCGTCGGTGGCGAGCCCCCACTCCTTCGCCGTCCGGCCGTCGATCGTGTCGCCGGTGAACATCATCCGCTTGGCGCGCATCGGCCCGAGCCGGAAGGTCCACATCGCGGTCGTCGGGCATCCCCACACGCGCGTAGGCATGTAGCCGATCCGCGCGTCGTCGGCCATCACCAGCAGGTCGCAGCACAGCGCGATGTCGCTGCCGCCGGCGACCGCGTGGCCGTGCACCTGCGCGATCGTCGGCTTGTAGCTTCGCCACAGGCTCATGAAGTCCTCGGTGAAGCGCTTCATGGTCCGGTAGTCGAGCATCGGGTCCCAGGGCGTCGACTCCTGCTGGCACGGATGGTCGACGACGCCTTCGCCGAACGCCTGCAGGTCGTAGCCGGCGCAAAAGGCACGCCCCGCCCCGGCGAGGACGATCACGTGGACGTCGTCGTCGTCGTTGGCGAGCGCCACCGCGCGCCGGATCTCGCCGGGCATCCGCTCGTCGATCGCGTTCAGGCGCTCGGGCCGGTTCAGCGTGATCCGGGCGATGCGCGGATTGGCGCGGTCGCGCGCGTATTTCAACGTCTGGAAGCGGGGCATCGTCTCCTCCGGGATCGATGCGCCAGTGTAGCGGCGCGCGCAGCGCTCACTCGTACTTGCGCGCGTCCTCGATCACCTTGCCGTCGTTCGGCAGGCTGCCGGACTCGACCAGCGCGACCTCGCCGCGCAGCTTGGTGACTTCGCGCACCGCGTCGGCGAGCTGCGCCGACAGCGCCTGAGCGCCGCCGGCCGCGGCGAGCTTCGCTGCGTCGACCTCGCACTTCAGCGTCATGCGGTCGTTGGCCATCTCGCCCTCGACGACGAGCCGCGCGCGCCCGACCGCCGGGACACGCCGGACGATCTCGGCGACCTGCCCGGGGTGGACGAACATCCCGCGTACCTTGGTCGTCTGGTCGGCACGGCCGAGCCAGCCTCGGATGCGCACGTTGGTGCGCCCGCACGGCGAGATGCCTGGCAGCACCGCCGACAGGTCACCGGTGCCGAAGCGGATCATCGGATACTCGGGATTGAAGCTGGTGACGACGATCTCGCCGACCTCGCCGTCGGGAACCGGCTCGCCGGTTCCCGGGCGCACGATCTCGAGGATCAGGTCCTCGTCGAGGATCATCCCTTCCATTGCGCTCGACTCGTAGGCGACCAGCCCGAGGTCGGCGGTGCCGTACCACTGCAGCACCGTCTCGATGCCCTGCTGGTGGAACCACGCACGCAGGCTCGGCGGCAGCGCCTCGGCCGCCAGCAGCGCGCGCTTGAGCGTCGAGATGTCCAGCGCGAGCTCGCGCGCCTTCTCGACGATGATGCGCAGGAACGAAGGCGTGCCTGCATACGCGTCGGGCCGGAAGCGCCGGATCAGTTCGATCTGCTGCTCGGTCTGGCCGATGCCCGCCGGGATCACCGCGCAGCCGAGCTTGCGCGCGGCGCCGTCGACCATCCAGGCGCCCGGCGTCAGGTGGTAGCCGAAGCAGTTCTGGACGATGTGGCCGGGGCGAATGCCGGCGGCGTACAGCGCGCGCGTCGCGCGCCAGGGGTCGTCGCGCGCGCCTTCGGGGTCGAAGATCGGCCCGGGCGACATGAACAGGCGCCCCAGACGGCCGGGCTCGACGGTGCACAGTCCGCCGAAAGGCGGATCCTGCTCCTGCAGGGTCTTCAGGTCGCTCTTGCGCAGCACCGGCAGTTGCGCCAGCACCTTGCGCGAGCTCACCGCGCGCGGGTCGACGCCTGAGAGCAGCCTGGCCCAGCCGCGCGACTTCGTGATCGCGTGCTCGACCAGGCCGGGAAGCCGCGCCATCAGCGCCCCTTCGCGCGCCTCGGCGGGACGGGTTTCGAGGCTGTCATACCAGGCCGACATCGGTTCAGAGCCAGCGCTTGCGGCGCTTGTAGGACTTCAGGTTCTTGAACGAGCGGCGCTCCTCGCCGCCGCCCCCCAGGTAGAATTCGCGGACGTCCTCGTTGTCGACCAGCTCGGCCTGCGTGCCGTCGAGCACGATCTTGCCCGACTCCATGATGTAGCCGTAGCTGGCCGCGTGCAGTGCCATGCGCGCGTTCTGCTCGACCAGCAGGATGGTGATGCCGAGCTCGCGATTGAGCTGGCGGATGATGCCGAACACCTCCTTCACCAGCAGCGGCGACAGGCCCATCGACGGCTCGTCGAGCAGGATCATCTTCGGCCTGGCCATCAGCGCCCGGCTGATCGCGAGCATCTGCTGCTCGCCGCCCGACAGGTATCCGGCCAGGCCGGTGCGCTCGCGCAGCCGGGGGAAGAAGTCGAACACCATGTCGAGGTCGCGCTTGACGCCCGCGTGGTCGCGCCGCGTGTAGGCGCCGAGCCGCAGGTTCTCGACGACCGTCATGTCCTCGACGATCCGGCGGCCCTCCATGACCTGGAAGATGCCCCGGCGCACGATGTCCTCGGGCGCCCGGTTGGCGATCTCCTCGCCCATGAACGTGACGTTGCCGCGCGTGACCTCGCCGTCCTCGGTGCGCAGCAGCCCCGAGATCGCCTTCAGCGTGGTCGACTTGCCGGCACCGTTGGGCCCGAGCAGCGCGACGATCTCGCCCTCGGGCACCTCGAGGCTGACGCCGCGAAGCACGAGGATGACCTCGTCGTAGACGACCTCGATGTTGTTGACCGTCAGGATCGGCGGCTTCGTCGCTGCGTTCGTTCCGGCCTTCGCCGGCTCGGCGAGGACGGATTCGGCTTGCGCCATGCGTGCTGCTCCGCTGCTTTCCGGGGCCCCCCTCTTCACGGGGCGAAGAGGGGGGCGTGCAGGCTGCTTACCAGCCGAGCCACTCGGGCTTGCGCGGGATGTCCGCCTCGCCGGCCTTCGAGATCGACTGCTGGCCGCCCTTAGAGTTGGCGCGATAGATGAACACCTTGGTCGTGCCGCGGTGATCCTCGGCCGTCCAGGTCGACGGGATGCAGACGCCCTGCAGTTCCGCCGGGACGTGGTCCTTGAACTGCTCCATCGCGGCCTTGATGTTCGGGCCGGTCACGCCGCCGTTCATCTTGGTCGCAGCGACCATCGCGTCACGCATGAAGAAGGCCGAGCAGACGCCGCGCATGTAGTGGACGGGCCGGTACTCGTTGCCGGTCGGGTCCGAGATCTT
This sequence comes from Burkholderiaceae bacterium, assembly GCA_019635275.1. Lineage (GTDB taxonomy): Bacteria > Pseudomonadota > Gammaproteobacteria > Burkholderiales > Burkholderiaceae_E > Zeimonas. The sequence continues at coordinate 174,769 of JAHBZV010000002.1, forward strand.
GGAGATCTCGCGCACCGTCTTCATGCCCGGCGCGTCGGACTTCCAGTCGGCGGCGCCGACCACGAACATCACGCCGTCGGCCGCGTCGCCCGCGCCGCGCAGCGCGTTCTCGTCCATGCCCCAGACGTTGGCCAGGTACTGGGTCTTGACGCCCACCGTCTCGCAGGACTTCAGCAGCGAGATCGTCGACCCGCCGGTGTTGGCGAGGAAGGCGTACTGGGCGCCGGATTCCTTCAGGCTCAGGCACTGGGCCTTGAAATCGCCGGGCTTCAGCGAGTACTGGATCGAGGGCATCACCTCGAAGCCGAGTTCGGTCGCGTAGGCCGCGCAGCCCGCCTTCGGTGCGTTCGGGTACGGGTGGTTGTCGCCCAGGTGGACGAACTTGGGCTTGTCGATCTTCTTCGCCTTCGCGTCGCCCGCCGCCCACTGCACCAGCGCGCGACAACCGTCGGGGTACGACGGGCCGTAGAAGAAGTTGTACGGCGCAGGCTTGGTGCCCTTCGGGCCCTTGCCCTGCGGATCGGTCAGGTGGCCGGAGTACGACGCCGAGTAGTTCGGAATCTTGTCCTCCGCCTGGAAGCCGACGAGCGCCTCGGTGTCGGCCGTGCCCCAGCCCTGGATCGTGACCGCCTTGTCGGTGCCGACCCACTTCTTGTAGGTGGCGATCGCGCGCGGCGCGTTGTAGCTGTAGTCGACGGTCTCGAACTTCAGCGGCCGGCCGGCAATGCCGCCGTTCTTGTTGATCCAGGCCATCGCGTCGGCCACGCCCTGGCCGTAGGGTTTGCCGACGTCGGAGGTCGGCCCGGTGTAGTCGACCAGGTGGCCGACGAAGATCGGGTCGGCCGCCGAGGCGGGGCCTGCGCCGAGCACGAGCGCCGCGGCAGCGGCAGCGAATACGGTGGTCTTCATCTTCAGTTTCCTCCTTTGGTCGCCAGCTAGTAAGAGAACGGATAGAGCTTCCAGTACGCCTTGATCATCTTCCAGCGATGTGCGAGCCCGTCGGGCTCGAACATCAGGAACAGCACGATGGCCAGGCCGATCGCGCCCTCCTTCAGGAAGGCGATGCCTTCGGTGAGCGCCGGGAACACGCTCCCGGCCGCCTGCGAGAAGGCCTGCACGGTCTCGGGCAGCAGGACCATGAACGCCGTGCCCATCAGCGTCCCCATCACGCTGCCCATGCCCCCGATGATGATCATTCCGAGGAACTGGATCGACAGCAGGATCGTGAACGATTCGGCCGACACGAAGCTCAGGTAATGGCCGAACAGCGCGCCGCCCACGCCCGCGTAGAAGGCCGCGATCCCGAAGGACAGCACCCGGTACTTGGTCAGGTTGATGCCCATGATCTCGGCCGACAGGTAGTGGTCGCGCACCGCCACGAACGCGCGCCCGTCGCGGCTGCGCAGCAGGTTCGCGCCGACCAGGTACAGCACGACCAGCCAGGCCAGCACCACGTAGAAGTATTGCCGGTCGCCGGAGATCTGCCAGCCGAAGACGCTGAACGGCTGCGCGATCGTGCCCGACGAGCCGCCGGTGAACCAGTTGGCGCGGGCGAAGAAGTCCTCGAGGATGAACTGCGCGGCGAACGTCGCGATCGCCAGGTACAGGCCCTTGATCCGGGCGGCCGGGATGCCGAACAGCATGCCGACGACCGTGGTCATCAGGCCGGCCAGCGGGATCGCCCAGAACACCGGCACGCCCCACCGGTTGTTCAGCCACGCCGACGCGAACGCGCCGAAGCCGAAGAAGGCCGCGTGGCCCAGCGAGATCTGCCCGGTGAACCCGACCAGGATGTTCAGGCCGAGCGCGGCGATCCCGTAGTAGCCGATCTGGATCAGCAGGTTCAGCTGGTAGGCGCTCAGCAGCTCGGTGCCGCCGATCTTCAGTGGCGCGAGGCACAGCAGCAGCACCGCCGCGATCGCGAACGCCCGCGAGACCGGCGTCGGGAAGATCGTCGTGTCCTTGCGGTAGCTGGTCTTGAACTGGCCGCAGGGGACCAGCGCCGAGGAGGTCGTCGCCATGCGTTCAGATCCTCTCGATCTGCTTCGTGCCGAACAGGCCGTAGGGCTTGATCATCAGGATCACGATCAGCGCGTAGAACGGCGCCACCGTGTACAGGTTGCCCCAGTTCAGGTACTGGCTGTCGACGAACTCGGCCAGGTTCTCGAGCACCCCGATGATCAGCCCGCCGACGATCGCGCCGACGATCGAGTCGAGCCCGCCGAGGATGACCGCCGGAAAGACCTTGATCCCGAAGAAGGACAGCGCCTGCGACACGCCGTTGACCATGCCGACCACGACGCCGGCCAGCGCCGACACGACCGCCGAGATCGCCCAGGCCGCGGCGAAGACGGTCTTGACCGAGATGCCCAGGCTCTGCGCGACCTGCTGGTTGAAGGCGGTAGCGCGCATCGCCAGCCCCATCCGCGAGAACTTGAAGAACCACGCGAAGCCGGCCATGATCACCAGCGAGATCAGCATCGACATGATGTAGGGCGTCTGCACGTTCAGCCCCAGGATGTTCATCGACTTCGACGAGAACACCTGTGGAAACGGCGCGGTCCAGACGCCGAACATCCACTTCATCATCGCCTGGAAGAAGATCGACAGGCCGATCGTGACCATGATCACCGAGATGATCGGCTCGCCGATCATCGGCCTGAGCACCAGCACCTGCAGCAGGACCCCGAATGCGGTCATGAAGGCCAGCGTCAGCGGGAAGCCGACCCAGAACGGCACCTTCATGCTGGTGAGCAGCCACCAGCAGGTCCAGGCCCCGATCAGCAGGAACTCGCCCTGCGCGAAGTTCACGATCTGCGTCGACTTGTAGATCAGCACGAAGCACATCGCGACGACGCCGTACAGCGTCCCGATGATCACGCCGTTGACGAGCAGCTGGACAAGAAGTTCGGTGTTCATGGTTGCCTCTGCTACGCGGCCCGCTCGGCGGCCACGGCCTTCGCCGGCCCCGGGCCGGCGGCCCCGGTCTCGAGCAGCTTCTCGACCACCAGGTCGGTCTGGATCCGCGAGGTCGTGCCGTCCTGGAAGCGGATCACGGTGTCGACGTGCACCATCGGCGTGTCGCCGTAGATCGCGTCGATGATGTCGGCGTACTTGTCGGCGATCACGTTGCGCCGGACCTTGCGGGTGCGGGTCAGCTCGCCGTCGTCGGCGTCGAGCTCCTTGTACAGCAGCACGAACTTGCGCACGCGCTGCGGCTCGGGCAGCGTCGCATTGACCTTCTCGACCTCTTCGCGCAGCAGCCGGTAGATCTCGGGGCGCGACGACAGGCTGGTGTAGTTCGTGAACGCGATGCTGCGCTGCTCGGCCCACTTCGAGACGATCGAGTAGCGGATGCAGACGATCGCGGCCAGGTAGGGCCGGTCGTGGCCCAGGACGACCGCCTCGGCGATGAACGGCGAGAACTTCAGCTTGTTCTCGATGAACTGCGGCGAGAAGCGGGTGCCGCCGGACGTCGTGGCGAGATCCTTGACCCGGTCGATGACGACCAGGTGGCCGTTCTCCTTCTTGATGTAGCCGGCGTCCCCGGTGTACATCCAGCCGTCGCGCACGTCGGCCCGGGTGGCGTCGTCGTTGCGGTAGAAGCCCAGGAACATGCCCGAGTTGCGCGCGACGATCTCGCCCACGCCGTTCCGGTCGGGCTGGTCGATGCGCAGCTCGGTGCGGCCGAAGGGCAGGCCCACCGTGTCGAAGTCGACGTCGCCGGGCCGGTGGATCGTGTAGGCGCCGGCGAGCTCGGTCTGGCCGTAGATCTGGCGCAGCGGCACGCCCATGGCCTGGAAGAAGCGGAAGGTGTCGGGGCCCAGCGCCGCACCGCCGGTCGCTGCGGACTTCAGGAAGGTGAAGCCGAGCCGGTCGCGCAGCGGCCGGAACAGGATCAGCTCGGCGAGCCAGGAACGGCGCTTCCGGTCGAGCGCCTGCAGGCCCAGCCTCATGCCCAGCTCGAACATCTTCTGCTTGAAGCGCGTCGCGTCCATCATCCGCGCGCGCACGTCGGCCGCGATCTGCTCCCACACGCGCGGCGCCAGCAGCACGAAGGTCGGGCCGATCTCGCGCAGGTCGGCCATCATCGTCTCGGGCTCCTCGACGAAATTGACCGTGATGCCGCAGATCAGCGGCTGCGCCACCGCGTAGATCTGCTCCATGATCCACGGAAGCGGCAGCACCGACACGTAGTTGTCGGTCGGCAGCTTCGGGTCGACCTCGAGATAGGCCGCGCAGTGGCCGAGGAAGGGCCCGGCCTGCAGCATCGCCAGCTTCGGGTTCGAGGTGGTGCCGGAGGTCGTGCACAGGATCGCGACGTCTTCGGCCTTGCCCAGCGCCACCTCGTCGGCGAAGCGCGAGGGCTCGCGGGCGGCGGCGCGCGCCGCCATCGCCTTCAGCTCGTCCCAGCTCACCAGGCGCGGGTCGCGGTACTTCCGCATGCCGCGCGGGTCGAAGTAGACGATCCGCTCGATGCTCTTCGAGTGCTCGGCAACCTCGAGCAGCTTGTCGACCTGCTCCTCGTCCTCGGCCAGGACGACCCGCACCTCGGCGTAGTCGACCAGGTAGGCGACCTCCTGGGGCATCGCGTCGTGATAGATGCCGAGCGACATGCAGCCGATCGAATGGATCGCGAGCTCGCTCCAGACCATCTCGGGGCGGTTCTTGCCGAGGTAGCTGACGACCTCGCCGCGCCTGACGCCCAGCTCGATCAGCCCGAGCGCGATCTCCTTGACCCGGTCGCGGTAGTCGGACCAGGTGAACTCGTTCCAGATGCCGAACTCCTTCTCGCGCATCGCGACCTCGCCGGGCCAGCGCTCGGCGTTGTGCAGCAGCAGCTTCGGAAGGGTGTCGTGACGGACGACGTCGCCATACTGCGCGTGCATCAGGCGGCCTCGTCGTCCACGCCCAGGTAGGCGGTCTTCACGTGCTCGTTGTGCATGATCTCGTCGGGCAGGCCGTCGGCGATCTTGCGGCCGAAGTCCAGCACGATGACGCGCTGCGAGATGTCCATGACCACGCCCATGTCGTGCTCGATCATGATCACCGTCATCCCCCATTCCTCGTTGAGGTCGACGATGTAACGGGCCATGTCCTCCTTTTCCTCGAGGTTCATGCCGGCCATCGGCTCGTCGAGCAGGATCAGGTCGGGCTTGACCGCGACCGCGCGCGCCAGCTCGACGCGCTTGCGCAGGCCGTAGGACAGCGTGCCCGCGACCGCCTTGCGGATGTGGCTGATCTCGAGGAAGTCGATGATGTCCTCGACATGGCGCCGGTGCTCGAGCTCCTCGCGCTGCGCGCCGCCGAACCAGTACAGGCCGCCGGTGAGGAAGTTGTTCTTCAGCAGGTGGTGCCGGCCGACCATGATGTTGTCCAGCACGGTCATGTGGCTGAACAGCGCGAGGTTCTGGAAGGTGCGGCCGAGCCCGAGCCTGGCCCGCTCGTTGGGCGTCAGGGCCGTGATGTCGCGACCCTCGAACAGGATCTGTCCCGCAGTGGGGGTGTAGCGGCCCGAGATGCAGTTCAGCATCGAGGTCTTGCCCGCACCGTTCGGGCCGATGATCGAGAAGAGCTCGCCCGGCTTTACCTGGAAGCTGACGTCGCTCAACGCCCGGACTCCGCCGAACTGCAGCGAGATCGCCTTCGCCTCGAGGATCGGTGTCGCTTCGCCCTGCAACTGTCTGCCTCCCGGCCGTCGCCGCGGCCTGCTTCGCGCGCGCACGGCGCCCGCGTGGCGTGCGTCGTGCCGCCACGGGCAGTCTAAGGCAGGCAGCGAAGTATAGTTGTCGTCCGTCCGACAAACTCAGGGAAAACCGGGGGATCCTGCCGTTGAGCGCTTTCGACGACCTGCTCGGGCTGTCGCCGTGGATGCGCCAGCTTGACGCAACGCAACATGAACGCATGCGCCAGGATCTCGTCGAACGCCGCGTCGCCTGCGGGGGCTTCGTGTGCCGCAAGGGCGAACCGGTCGACCACTGGATCGGCGTCATCGAAGGCCTGGTCAAGATCAGCAGCGTGTCCGCGCGCGGCAAGGCGGTCACCTTCACCGGCATCGCACCGGGCGGCTGGTTCGGCGAGGGTTCGATGCTCAAGGACGAGCCGCGTCGCTACGACGCCGTCGCGCTGCGCGACAGCCGGATCGCCTGCCTGCCGCGCGCCACCTTCCAGTGGCTGCTCGACACCAGCATCGCGTTCAATCGCTACCTGTTGATCCAGCTGAACGAACGGCTCGGGCAGTTCATCGGAACGGTCGAGATCGACCGGTTGCTCGGCCCCGACGCGCGGGTGGCGCGCTGCCTGGCCCAGCTGTTCAATCCACTGCTCTATCCGGGGCTGGGCCGCAAGCTCGAGATCTCGCAAGGCGAGATCGGCTACCTCACCGGCCTGTCGCGCCAGCGGGTGAACCAGGCGCTGCGTCGCCTGGAGTCCGGCGAACTGCTGAAGGTCGACTACGGCGGCCTGACCGTCCTGTCGCTCGACGGGCTGCGCGAATTCGAGGGGTGAGCCGCCCTGCCGGCCCCCCGCGCGGGCGCCGGCTTCGGGGTCAGGCGGCGCCGCGCGGTTCAGCCAGTCGCGTGAGCACCACCTGCAATTCAGCGATCCCCGCCGGATGCGCGTGCCGCGGATACGGCGGCCGCGGCCACTGCCAGCGCTCGGCCGGGAACAGTGCCCGCACCGCGTTGACATCGCAGTGGTAAGGCGGCCCTTCGATGCGTCCCTCGTGCCGGCCCTCGCGTTCGACCTGCACCGCCAGCAGCACCAGCGTGCCGCCCGGCCTCGCCCACGCGGCAAGGCGCTGCGCATAGGCGAACCACAGGTCGGGATGCAGCGCGCACAGGCAGGCCTGGTCCCAGATCGCGTCGAACGGCGCCGAGGGCTTCCAGTCGAGCAGGTCCGCCTGCACCACCTCGGCCGCGAGGCCCGCCTGCGCGAGCCGGGCGCGCGTGAGCTCGACCGCCGCCGGCGCGTAGTCGACCCCCACCGGATGCAGTCCGCCCGCCGCCAGTGCCAGCACCTCGTAGCCGGCGCCGCACCCCGGCACCAGCACGCGGGCGCCGGCCGGCAGCACGCCGCCGGCCACCAGCGGCGCGAGCGCCGGGTTGACCGCGCCGCGATCCCAGGGCGTGCGCTGCGACTCGAAGCGCTGCTGCCAGAATTCGAGCGTCGGGCCGCCGAAGGAGGAAGCGGGGCTGCTCATCCCGGCCTCACTTGTCGTAGCGGTAGAAGCCGCGGCCGGTCTTTCGGCCGAGCAGGCCGGCGTCGACCATCTCGCGCAGCAGCGGCGCGGGGCGGTACTTCGGGTCGTTGAAGCCCGCGTAGAGAACTTCCATCACGGCCAGCTCGACGTCGAGCCCGATCAGGTCGCACAGCGCGAGCGGGCCGATCGGATGATTGCAGCCGAGCTTCATCCCGGCGTCGATCTCCTCGACGCTCGCCAGCCCTTCCTGCAGCGCAAACACGGCCTCGTTGATCATCGGGCAGAGGATCCGGTTGACGACGAAGCCGGCGCTGTTCTTCACGCCGATCGGCGTCTTCCCGAGCCGCTGCGCGAGCTCGGTGACGGTCGCGACCGTCTCCTCCGACGTGCGCAGCCCGCGGATGATCTCGACCAGCGCCATCACCGGCACCGGGTTGAAGAAATGCATTCCGACGAGACGTTCGGGGTGGTGCGTCGCGGCCGCCAGCCGGGTAATCGAGATCGACGAGGTGTTGGTGGCGATGATGGCCGACGGCCTGACGATTCCCTCGAGGTTCTTCAGGATCCGGACCTTGAGCTCCTCGTTTTCCGTCGCCGCCTCGATCACGAGGTCGACCGGCGCGAGGTCGTCGGCGCGCGTCGTCGCGCGGATCCGCGACAGGATCTCCTGCTTGCGCGCGTCGTCGATCGAGCCCTTCTTCACCAGCCGGTCGAGCGACCCCGACACGGTCTTGACGCCGCGCTCGAGCGCGGCGTCGCTGACGTCCTGCATCACGGCGTCGATGCCGGATGCGGCGCAGGCCTGGGCGATGCCGTTGCCCATCGTGCCCGCGCCGATGATCCCTACCGTCTGAATGGCCATGGCGGATGTCCTCGCAGCGTCGACGAAGCCCGCATTCTATCGGGCCGCCGCGCTGCGTCCGCCCGGCCGGCGCGGGCGAGGGCCGGGCTTCAGACCTCGGAGAGGATCACCGCGGCGCAGGTCGCGAGCAACACCGCCATCAGCGGCACCACGAGCGGGACGAACCGCATCGACGAGCGCCGGGCCGGTGCATCGTTCGCCGGCGGTGCCGGCACGGAGGTTTCGGGCGAGCTGTCCATGGACGCCTCCTGACGAGGGCCTCAGCCGGTGCGGGCGGCGAATCCGGCTTCGGCCAAACGTGCGAGCAGCGCTGCCACGTGCCCGGCGCCGCGTGTCTGGACGACGATCTCGACCTCGACGCGCTGCGCGCCGATGCTTCCGAACGCCCGCTCGTGGCGGATCTGCTCGATGTTCGCGTGTTCGTCGGCCAGCAGCGTCGTGACTTGCGCCAGTGCGCCCGGTACGTCGCGGAGGTCGACGAAGAGCCGCGCGAGCCGCCCCGACCGGACCATGCCGCGCTCGATGATCGACGCGAGCAGCAGCGGTTCGATGTTGCCGCCGGACAGCACCAGCCCGACCCGTTGGCCGCGGAAGCGCTCCGGGTGGCGCAACAGTGCCGCGAGCGGCGCGGCGCCCGCCCCTTCGGCAACGGTCTTCTCGATCTCGAGCAGCATCAGCACCGCCTGCTCGATGTCGCCTTCGTCGACCAGCAGCACCTCGTCGACGCACTGCCGGATGATCGGCAGCGTGCGCTCGCCGAGACGGTCGACGGCGATGCCCTCGGCGATCGAGCTCGCGCCGAGCGGGTGGCGCTCGCCGGTCAGCGCGTCGCGGACCAGCGCGAAACGCTCGACCTCGACGCCCGTCACCCGGATCCCGGGCCTCAGGTGCTTCGCCGCGATGGCGACCCCGGCAACGAGGCCGCCGCCACCGACCGGCACCACCAGGTGCTCGAGTCCCGGCTGCGCGGCCAGCATCTCCACGGCGACCGTGCCCTGGCCCGCGATCACTGCATCGTCGTCGAACGGATCGATCATCGTCAGGCCGCGTGCGGCCGACAGCGCCAGCCCGTGCGTGCGCGCCTCGTCGAAGCGCTCACCGTGCAGCACCACCTCGGCGCCGAAGGCGCGTGTGCGCTCGACCTTCACCGACGGCGTGAAGCGCGGCATCACGATCGTCGCCGGGACGCCGAGCCGGCGGGCGTGCCAGGCGACGCCCTGCGCGTGATTGCCCGCCGAGACCGCGACGACCCCGCGCGCCCGCTGGCCGGCATCGAGCAGCACGAGCCGGTTCAGCGCCCCGCGCTCCTTGAAGGACGCCGTGAACTGCAGGTTCTCGAACTTCAGGAACACCTCGGCGCCGGTGATCTCCGACAGCGTGCGAGACGCAAGGCAGGGGGTGTCCTGCACCTGCCCGACGAGACGCCGGGCAGCCGCGTCGACGTCGGCGAATTCGATCATCGCGAAGTCGTCGCGGGTCGCGACGGCCGCGCCCGGATCGGGCGGGCACGGGCAGGATCGAGCGCGTCCGGATGATTCATGCAAATACGATTTCCCCTGGCCGGCAGGCGCGGTGGGCGGCCGGGCGTCGCGGAACCCGGCACCCGACGGCATAATGCGCCGCACCGACCCGAGGCGACAACCAATGAGCACTGCCGTCACCCCGCCAACGCGTCCTGGCCCGCCCCCGATCGCCGCGATGGTGCCTCTGTCGGCGCCAAGGCGCTGGCTCGCGCTGGGTTGGGACGACCTGCGTGCGACGAAATTCCGCGGACTGTTCTACGGACTGCTGTTCGCATTGATGGGCACCGCGATCCGCAGCATCTACGAAACGCAGTGGCAACTCACGATGGGGCTGACCGCGGGCTTCTTCCTGCTCGGCCCGTTCGTCTGCACGGGCCTGTACGAACTCTCGCGACAGCGGGAACGCGGCGAGCCCGTGAGCCTGGCGAAGTCGCTGGTCTGCTGGCGGCGCAACCTCGGCGCGATCGCGTTCTTCGCCGCGATCCTCACCTTCGCGATGATCGTCTGGGCGCGCGTGTCGGTGGTGCTGTTCGCGCTCGCCTCGACCACCGAGTTCCCGACCATGCGCGGCATGTTCGCCCAGATCGTTTCGCCGGAGAACTTCGAGTTCGTGGCGCTGTGGGCGGCGGTCGGCTTCGTCTTCGCGTCGCTGGTGTTCGCGATCTCGGTGGTGTCGGTGCCGCTGATGCTCGATCGCCGCACCGACACGATGATGGCCGTCTTTTCCAGTGCGCGTGCGCTGGCCACGCATCCGGGCCCCGTCTACCTCTGGGCGCTGATGATCGTCGTGCTGATCGGCGCGAGCCTCGTCCTGTGGCTCGGCCTGCTGGTCGTCACGGCCCCGCTGGTGGGCCACGCCACCTGGCACGCCTACCGGTCGCTGATCGGCGACGCCGCCGCCGGCGGCTGAGCGACGCCGCCGCCGGCGGCCGATGGGGCAGCGCCCGACGCGCCGGCGCAGCTTCGACCCGACGCGTCGGCCCTCGCCTGCAAGTTCGCACTGTGCCGGACGACTGTTCGACGCGCGCACCGACGTGCGGCGTGCTATTTTTTCGGACAGCAATCGCCCATCGGGGCCGCGCATGCGACGAGTGCCGCTCTACAGCAGTTCCGATCGATCCCGGCTTCCCGGGTCGACCGCCCGAGCGCCCGTGCCCGCCGCGCCGCCGGATGCCTCGCGCCGCAACGCGCCGACGGCTGCGCCCGACGCGCCGGCGCCGGCGGGCTGGCATCGCAGGCTCGCCGGAGCCGTCGCACGCCGCCGGCGCGTGCTGATCGGAAGTGCGGTGCTGGTCGGCGCGGCGCTCGTCGCGCTGCAGATGTTCGCCGCCCGCTGGCCCTCGCCGCTCACCCAGGAAGATATCGACGCCGCGGTGCTGCATTCGCTGCAGACGGCGGCGCTGCCGTCGCCGGCAGCGCGAGCCTACGAGATCATCCGGCCGGCCGTCGTGCGCGTGCGCGCGCTCGAGGCGGAGAAGCCCGGCCACCCCGATGTCGAGCGCAGCGTCGGCACCGGCGTAGTCATCGTCGACACCGGCACGATCCTGACGAACTTTCACGTGGTCGTCGGCGCGCCGCGCCTTCGGGTCGAGTTCGCCGACGGGCTGGAGGCCGACGCGTCGATCATCGGGCTCGAGCCCGAACAGGACCTCGCCGTGCTGAAGGCGAAGTCGATCCCCGACGACCTCGTCGCGGCGACGATGCGCTCGACGCGCGACCTCGCGGTCGGCGACCGCGTAGTGGCGGTCGGGTTCCCGTTCGGCATCGGTCCGAGTGCGAGCGCGGGCATCGTCTCCGGCTTGCGCCGCGAGTTCCGCTCGCCCGAGGGAGAGCGGTTGCTCACCAACCTGATCCAGTTCGACGCCGCGGCCAATCCGGGGAACTCCGGAGGGCCGCTGGTGACCGCCGACGGCGAAGTGATCGGCATCGTCACCGCGATCATGAACCCGACCGACCAGCGCGTCTTCATCGGCATCGGCTTCGCGGTGCCGATCGAGACCGCTGCCGGCTCGGTCGGCATGTCGCCGTTCTGACCCGCACCGCAACCGACCCACGGACGCCCGCTCATGAGCAACCCGATCGAAGGCGCCACCGACGTCGCTGCGCTGATGCAGCGCGTCCTCTACGAGGTCAAGCGCGTCGTCGTCGGCCAGGACCGCTTCCTCGAACGCGTGCTGGTCGCGATCCTGGCGCAGGGGCACCTGCTGGTCGAGGGCGTGCCGGGCCTGGCCAAGACGCTCACCGTGAAGACGCTGGCGCGCACGATCCGCGGCACGTTCCGGCGCATCCAGTTCACGCCCGACCTGGTGCCGGCCGACCTGGTCGGCACGCGCATCTACAACCAGAAGACCGGCGAGTTCGCGACCTCGCTCGGCCCGGTCTTCACGAACCTGCTGCTGGCCGACGAGATCAACCGCGCTCCCGCGAAGGTGCAGAGCGCGCTGCTCGAGGTGATGCAGGAGCGCCAGGTCACGATTGCCGGCGAGACCTACGAAGTCCCCGAGCCGTTCCTGGTCATGGCGACCCAGAACCCGATCGAGACCGAGGGCACCTACCCGCTGCCCGAAGCGCAGGTCGACCGCTTCATGATGAAGGTGCTGGTCGGCTATCCGTCCGAGGAGGAGGAGTTCGTCATCGTCGAGCGCGTCACCGGGCCGGCGACGGCGGTCGCGGCGGTCGCGACCACCGAGCAACTCGGGGCGCTGCAGCGCGAGTGCCGTACGGTCTACGTCGACCCGTCGCTCACGCAGTACGCGGTGAGGCTCGTCACGGCCACCCGCGAGCCGGCGCGCTGCGGCCTCGCCGACCTCTCGCGCTTCGTCACCTTCGGCGCCAGCCCGCGGGCGACCATCCACCTGATCGAGGGCGCGCGTGCACTGGCCTGCCTGCGCGGCAGGCGCTACGCGCTGCCCGAGGACGTCATCGACCTGGTGCCCGACGTGCTGCGGCACCGGCTGGTGCTGTCCTACGAGGCGCTGGCCGAGTCGGTGAGCGCAGACCGGATCGTCCACCGGATCATGGAAGCGGTGCCCGCCCCGGAGCAGCCGCTGCAGGCCCATGTCGAGCGCGCCGCGAACGGCTGAAGCGGGCGGGGCCGAGGCGGTCCTGCGCCGGCTCGAGTGGACCGTGCTGCGCCGGCTCGACGGGCTGCTGCAGGGCGACTATCGCACGCTGTTCCGCGGTACGGGGCTCGACCTCGCCGACCTGCGCGAGTACCAGCACGACGACGACGTGCGCTACATCGACTGGAACGTGACGGCGCGGCTGCAGACACCGTACGTGCGCGAGTACACCGAGGCGCGCGAGCTGGCCGCGTGGATGCTGCTCGACCTGAGCGGCTCGGTCGACTTCGGCTCCGACCGGGTCACCAAGCAGTCGGTCGCGCGCGACTTCACCGCGGTGCTCGCACGGCTGCTCGCCCGGCACGGCAATCGCGTCGGCGCGATCCTCTACGGTGCCGAAGTCGAGGCCGTGATGCCGGCGCGCAGTGGCCGCATGCAGGTCCTGCAGATCCTGCACCGGATCGCGACGCGACCGCCGCCGCCCCGCTCGGCGGGCACCGACCTGCGCACGCTGCTCGCCGCGGCCCACGAGGTGATGGCCCGGCGTTCGCTGGTGTTCGTCGTCTCCGACTTCCTCAGCGCGCCTGGCTGGGCGCAGCCGCTCGCGCAGCTCGCTCAGCGCCACGAGGTCGTCGCGGTGCGGCTGACCGACCCGCTCGAGCGCGCCCTGCCCGACCTGGGCCTGCTGGTCATGCAGGACGCCGAGACCGGCGAGCAGCTGTTCGTCGACACGTACGACCGGGCTTTCCGGCGGCGCTTCGAGCAGGTGGCCCGGCGCCGCGAGAGCGCGCTGCGCGAGGCGTTCGCCGAGGCCGGCGTCGACGTGCTCGAACTGTCCACCGACGACGACCTGGTCGACGCAATCCTGCGTTTCGCCGACCTGCGCAAGCGCCGCAGCCGGCTGGCCGCCGCGGGCGGCCTGCCGACGCACCTGGCGAGGGTGCGATGAGCTTCCTCTGGCCGTCGATGCTGTGGCTGCTGCTCGCGGTGCCGCTGCTGGTCGCGGCCTATCTGTGGTTGCTGCGCCGGCGCAAGCGGCTCGCGGTCCGCTACGCGGGCCTGGCGATGGTTCGCGAGGCGATGACCGCGGGCCAGGGCGTGCGTCGGCACCTGCCGCCGCTGCTGTTCCTGCTGGCGATCACCGCGATGATCGTCGCGACCGCGCGCCCCACCGCGGTCGTGACGCTGCCGTCGCAGTACGAGACCGTGATCCTCGCGATGGACGTGTCGGGCAGCATGCGCGCGACCGACGTCGAGCCGACGCGGCTCGCCGCGGCGCAGGCCGCGGCTCGCGCGTTCGTGGCCGAGCAGCCGCGCAGCGCGCGGATCGGTGTCGTGACGTTCGGCGGCAGCGCCGCGCTGGTGCAGCCGCCGACGCACAACCGCGAGGACATCCTCGCGGCGATCGACCGATTCGAATTGCAGCGCGGCACCGCGGTGGGCAACGGCATCCTGGTGTCGCTGAAGACGATCTTCCCCGACCAGGAGTTCGAACTGCCCTCGCAGGGCGCGCAGCGCGGGCAGCGCGGCACGCCGCTCGAGGCCAGGCGCGGCGACGCGAAGGCGGCGACCGCGCCGCCGAAGCCGTCCGCGCCCGGTTCGTATGCGTCGGCCGTGATCATCCTGCTGTCCGACGGCCAGACCACCACGGGTCCCGACCCGATCGAGGCGGCCCGCCTGGCGGCTGAGCGCGGCGTGCGCATCTACACGGTCGGCATCGGCACGCCGAACGGCGAGATCCTGATCGGCGACGGCTGGTCGATGCGCGTGCGCCTGGACGAGGAAGCGCTGCAGTCGATTGCGCAGGCGACCCGCGGGGCCTACTTCTACGCCGGCACGGCCACCGAGTTGAAGACCGTCTACGAGACGATGACCTCGAAGATGGTGCTCGAGACCCGCGAGAGCGAAGTCACTGCGCTGTTCTCCGCCGCGGCGGCGGTGGCGGCGGTACTCGCGGCGCTGCTGTCGATGCTGTGGTTCAACCGGATCTTCTGAGCGATCGCTGCCGCGACCGCATCGTCCCCGGCGCCCGCTCGCCGGGGCGGCTTGCAACGCACCGACCCACCCCCATGTATTGACGCTGCGGGCCGTGGCGCGTTGAACCCGGTCCACCCCATCGGGAGAGACGAGGATGTGGAAGCGGTTGTCGATGCTGTGGATGCTGGTCAAGGGCGACGCGCGCCGGCTCTGGCTTGCGCTGCGCCATCCCGATGCCCCCGCATGGCTCAAGGTGGGCACCGCGCTGCTGCTGCTCTACCTGGTCTCGCCGTTCGACCTGATCCCCGAGACGATTCCGTTCTTCGGCGTCGTCGACGACCTCGTCATCCTGCCCGTCGCGATCCGCTGGATGCTCGACCGCCTGCCGGCCGGCCTGCGCGCGGACCTCGACCGGGCCTAGA